>DLKC01000027.1 GCA_002478885.1 Chitinophagaceae bacterium UBA7600 | reverse complement strand
AAAAAAGATAATTTCTGGGAAATGGGCGACACCGGTCCTTGTGGCCCATGTACCGAAATACATTTTGACTGCAGACCGGATGAAGAAAGAAAAAACGTTGATGGAAAAACACTGGTAAACAACGATCACCCGCAAGTAATAGAGATATGGAACAATGTATTTATCCAGTTCAATCGTTTAAAAGATGGTAGCCTTGAACCATTGCCTGCAAAGCATGTAGACACAGGCATGGGCTACGAAAGGCTGGTGCGCGTGCTGCAGCAAAAAACATCGAACTACGATACCGATGTTTTTGCCGGCACCATTGCCGCCACTGAAAATATCACTGGCAAAAAATATGATTACAGCGACAGTAAAGAAGCTATTTCATTTCGTGTAATAGCAGATCATATACGTGCGATCGGCTTTACCATTGCAGACGGACAACTGCCTTCGAACACAGGCGCCGGCTATGTGATCAGGAGAATTTTGAGAAGAGCCGTTCGCTATTATTATTCCTACCTCGATTACAAGCAACCATTGCTTTTTCAATTGATGCCGGTTATTGGCAAGCAGTTCGAGAATGTATTTCCTGAATTGGAAAAACAAATCGATTTTGTAAGTAAAGTGATAAAAGAAGAAGAAGAGGCATTTTTGAGAACGCTAGACAAAGGCCTGAAAAGAATTGACGACATTATTGAGGCAGCCACCGCATCAAAAGTTATCAATGGAAAAGCCGCCTTTGAATTATTTGACACCTATGGCTTCCCCATTGATCTTACGCGGTTGATTGCCGGAGAGCAAAATCTTTCTGTCGATGAGGCAGGCTTTACTGCTGAAATGAACGAGCAAAAGAACCGTAGCCGTGCAGCAACAGCCATTGACGCAGAAGACTGGGTTGTGCTCGACGAAAAGCCTGTAAAGTTTGTAGGCTACGAAGACATTAATGTAACCACAAAGGTTTTAAAATACCGGAGCATTAGAGCAAAAGGCAAGGAACAATACCAGCTGGTGTTGGAGACCACACCATTCTACGCCGAAAGCGGCGGGCAGGTTGGTGATACAGGTAAACTCTTTTTTGGTGAAGAAGTAATCGACGTAACAGACACCAAAAAAGAAAATGAACTCATCATTCATTTTACTAATAAGCTGCCTGCTGAAATAAACATACCTGTAAAGGCAGTGATAGATACGGCTAAGAGAATAGATATTGCAGGCAACCATACTGCAACACACCTGATGCATGCGGCATTAAGAAAAGTATTGGGTAAACATGTGCAACAAAAAGGATCGTTGGTAAACGCCGAACATTTGCGTTTCGACTTTTCGCATTTTGCAAAAATGAGCGATGACGAACTACGTCAAGTCGAGCTGATCGTTAACGACAAGATTCGCGAAAACATAAAAGTAGAGGTGAGATATCTGCCAAAAGAAGAAGCAATGGCCAATGGCGCCATGGCCTTGTTTGGCGAGAAATATGGTGACACAGTAAGGGTTGTTACGGTTGACCCGAATTTTTCTGTTGAGTTGTGTGGTGGAACACACGTATTCTATACGGGTGCTATCGGCAATTTCAAAATTCTTTCGGAAGCCGCTACTGCTGCGGGCGTTCGTAGAATTGAGGCGATCACAGGCGTTGCTGCTCAAAATTATTTTTACGAACAACTCAGGAGCATTAAAGAGATTGCTGCCGTATTGAAAACGAGCGATCCTGTTAAGGCCCTGAAACAAATTGTTGACGACAAAAATGCACTCGAGAAAAAAGTAGAGCGTCTTGAGAACCGTTTACTGAACGAAACAAAAAAAGAACTGCTACAGCAGGTTGTTGAAATAAATGGTTTCAATTTTATCGGTGCGGTTTTAGAGGCAACCAGCGCCGAGGCGTTGAAGAAACTCTGTTTCGATTTTAAATCAGCACTTACCAATTATGTTGTAGTACTTGCTGCAAATATAGATGGCAAGGCAAATGTTGCCGTACTGATAGATGAAAACATCGTGAACTCAAAAGGGCTCGAAGCACCGAAGATTATTAAAGAACATATTGCACCGCTTATCAAAGGTGGCGGCGGTGGACAAAAAACTCTAGCAACCGCTGGTGGACAGGATGCAAGCAACCTCAATCTTGTTGTTGAAAAAGTAAAAGCTTTATTGCAATAAAATTTTGATAGCCGGCTGCTGTGCGAATGGCATCTTCGTTGTGTCACTCACTTGTACAGTAGAAGCAATAAGCAGCTGTCACAAGAGTTCATAAATGCTGTTATGCCCACGACTATAAATAAGCTTGAGTCTTGCTGCATGTAGCGTTGATGCACAAGAGTGCGACGCAACGGATGCTTAACCGGAGTTGTGAAAGCCGGGCCACAAAAAATTACACTACACAAAGAATTTATCGATCATCATTACCGCGATGGTCACGGTAATCCACATCCAGTTTTTTACGGTGGGTTTGTATTTTGTTCTGAATGGTTTTAAAATCAGTGCGGCTAGTATAATAAAACATATGATGGAAAGCAGCCCGTAACCTTTAAAGTTGGCCGCATAAGGTAGCGTGCCATTTGTTGAATTTGCCCTTGATGAAATGAAAAGTAACAGCGCAAACGTTGCCGTTGAAATGATAGAAAGCATCCAACCGTTTTTGTCGTTGAATAAAAGCATAGTGCCGCCAAACACGGCAATAAGGCTAACGATGGTGCTCAAATGGTTTCCCCTGATCATGCTGGAGTAAGTGACTTTGCCGGTTGCCAAAAAACCACTGCCTGACATTTCTGCAAACATGTGCACCATGCTGTACAAAACAAAGCAGCCCCATACGGCAATCAGTACGCCCAAAACTTTTTCGATAACAGACCACGTTTTATTCATCCCAAAATTATGTGGCGGTAAATATAGCAGTTATTGTGTTTATTTTTTTACAGGCTGATGCTGTATCAAATGATTAATATAATCTTCGGTTGCCTTTGGAGTAAGCTGTTCTGCCAGGTAATACTGTCCCTGTTGATTTGAATTCCAGCTGTCACTACCGTTGTCGTTTACGGTAATCTTGCCGGCAACCAATTTAAACCAGGGTAAAGCACCTTTCACTGCAACAAGCACAGCAGTTTCATCCCAGCTCATGCGGCCGTTGTTGTCTTCCTTTGCCATGGGCAAACAAATACGGAACACATCTTTCACAGGGCTATTATTTATTTTATTGTTCTGAACCAATGGCAAGCCGGTTTTTATTTTAGCACCTATTTCAAATCCGCTGTAAATAATTTCGGTTGGCCAATTTTCAAAAACATTTTTAGAGGCAGGTATATCTTTCATAAGATTGAACTCTGTAAAACCATCATTGCCTGGGAATTTTCCTGCCATGCTTACCAGTTGTTTTACCTTCTTAGCGACTAAAGTGCTGCCATCCATATCGGAATATTCATCAGGGTTTGACAGCAGCAGGTTAGAAACATTTGTAAGAAAGCCAACTGTAATAATCGTAACAGAATGGTCGGGTTGTTTTGACAATATCTTTCTGTAAAGCGTTACCACGTCAGCTGCTTCTGCATTACTTTTTATTTTGTGCGTATAATTCGCGATCACCGTATCAGTCCAGTGTTGAAAGTCGCGTACATCAACGGCGTTTCCTTTCGGCACGCCTATTGGAATTCCTGGCCTGCCGAAATAAGTGTTGAATACATTAAGCACTGCCGCAATGCCTTCATATTTATTACTTGCCATAGTGGCGAGAATGGAAATATAGTCGCTATCCGCAAAAGCATGCAGCATGGTAATAGCACCAACATCATCATAGTCAGGCCCGATATCTGTATCAAAAATCACCCCAGCCGGCTTTGCCTTTTTTTGTGCACCCACAGAAGGTGCAAACAGGGTCGCAAGAAACAACAGTAATACTATCCTGGTCATTATTAATTCATTTAAACTTTAAAAATCTCATCCACTTCTCTTCGCATTGGTATGGAAGCCTGTGCACCATGTTTTGTAACAGCGA
Source organism: Chitinophagaceae bacterium UBA7600 (assembly GCA_002478885.1). Taxonomy (GTDB): domain Bacteria; phylum Bacteroidota; class Bacteroidia; order Chitinophagales; family Chitinophagaceae; genus DLKC01. The sequence goes on along the minus strand of DLKC01000027.1, from coordinate 193,667 downwards.
GCGCTGCGGCTATATTCGCAAACCTGGCCGCTGCATCAATAGGCATGCCTTCAGACAGGGCAACAGTTAATGCACCACAGAAGGTATCGCCAGCCGCAACGGTGTCAACAATTGTCTCCACATAATGCGCAGCGACCATACCTTTGAAAGTGTGGTCAGATATAAAACAACCTTTGTCGGCCATCGTTATAATTACCGTAGGAATACCCTTTTCGTGAAACCATGTTACCGCCCATGCTGCATCATCAGCACTTTTTACTTCAATGCCGGTGAAAAACTCGGTTTCTGTCTGGTTAGGAATAATAATATCAACATTGCAAAGCATGTCATCATTGAGGAATGATGCAGGCGCAGGGTTTAATATCACGTTCTTTTGATGCTTCCTCGCGAGTTCAACTGTATGCTCAACAACGTTCAACGGAATTTCCAGTTGCAGTAAAACGTAGTCGCAATTGGCAATAATAAGTTCTGCTTTGTCTATTTCCGCATTTTGTAACCCACTATTTGCACCCGGTGCAACAATAATACTGTTCTCGCCACTATCTGCAACTGCAATTAGCGCAACACCTGAAGGCAGTTGCGCATCTTTTGTCACATGCGAAATATCTATGCCTTCTTTTGCCAGGTTTTCCAATGCTTGTCCGCCAAAAACATCGCTGCCTACTTTAGCGATCATTTGCACCGTTCCGCCGAGTCTTGCTGCAGCGACAGCCTGGTTGGCGCCCTTGCCACCTCCTGTAATAAAAAAGTAATTGCCAAGTATGGTCTCACCAGGCTTCGGAATATGTTGTGTGCGCACAACCATATCGGTATTTATACTACCCGTGATAAGAATTTTGCTCATAGTATTTTTGTCAGAGTTTGGTTAAGATGATGCATGCAAGGCCAACAATATAAAGCACCAGCATAATGTTAAGTAATGTTTGTGTAGAACGTGATGCACCTTTGAATTCCTTCCAGATAAAAATGCCCCATAATGCCGCAACAACTGTTGCACCCTGCCCGAGGCCATAAGCAATGGCCGGACTTGTTTTACCTGTCGCAATAATATTAAAGCTCATACCAACGCACCAGATCAGGCCACCAAGAATGCCCATGAGATGATTGCGGGAACCACCTTTGAAATATTGCGATGCGCTCACCGGCTCGCCTGCAAAGGGTCTGCGCATGAGGTACGTATTGAAAATAAAATTGCTTACAAAAATACCTGCTGCAAAAAATACCATTGCTGAGTATGGACTTACCTTACCAACTTCAGGCCTATTGAAATCACTGAACATAGCACTTGCAACAAACCTGTAAAACAGGCCCATTAGCAAGCCGCTCACAACAGAAATAGCAAGCCCTTTTGTAGATGTTGACTGATTGTTCGCTGATGCTTTTTTATATGCGACCGCATTAATAATAATTGCCGCCGCAATTAAAGCTACGCCGGCAAACAATAACAGCACATTGCCTTCGGGCTGCGCGATATAATTCAATACAACACCGAGCACGAGCGCAATGCCTATGCCCACCGGGAACGCGACCGCCATTCCTGCAATCGCAATCGCTGCTACCAACAAGATATTGGCAATATTGAATACAATGCCGCCAGTAAATGCAGATAACAGATTTGATGAGTCGGCTTGTTGAAGATCGGCTATAAAGCTTCTTCCCGCATTGCCGCTGCTCCCAAGTGTAAAAGCAAATAAAACTGCAGCAAGCAAAATACCGATCGTGTAATCCCAGTAAAATAGTTCAAAACGCCAGCTAGCAGCGGCAAGCTTTTGTGTATTGGCCCAGGAGCCCCAGCAAAGCATGGTGATAACGCAAAATATAACAGCGGTTACATAACTTTCTACTGCAAACATGTTCGATAGTTTAATGGTGCTTTTAAAGATACAGGATTGCTTTAAACCGAATTGTTTTGGCGGCGATTTTATCAAGAAGATTTTTTATGGGGTGTGCAGTTGATTAAATGGCATCGCCTGTTGTGTCACTCACTTCATAGTTCAGAACTTCTATTGGCAGACCAAAACTCTATTTGAGATTTTCCGGCAACTTGAATTGTTGGTTTGCAACTGGCAAAGCGGATGGTATGGTAACGATATTAAACCCATAGTCAACTGAGCGATGGCAATTGTTGCAGGTATTTGTGAGAGCGATAAAACTTTGACGGAATAAGGCCGAGTCTTTTTTTACGATGGCGTTGTTCACGGTATCAAGCGCGGGGGCTAGCATACCAACTTCTTTTGATTCGGGCCTCTCAGCTGCATAGATTTTTATATCGTCCACCGATTCCATTATTTCATGAATCTCAAAATCTGCCAGCCTCCAGTTCGCATTCATGCCCGCGAACCAAAGTTTGGCGTGGTGTGTTTGTATGCTGCTCATAAACTCACCAAGCCCAGGTTTGTATGCATGATCAATTACTGACTGCAGGCTGTCTGTTTTATATTGAAGCTTTAAAGTATTGTCGTTGTTATTGCAGGCGCAAAGGCTACATAGTGCACTAATAATTGCAGCGGGCATTTTGATGATTGGCATGGTATTGCTTTTTGTAAAATGACCAAGGATAAAGTTAGGCAGATACAATCAACTTTACTAAATATGAAGACCTGCCTGGTTTCAAAGCCGGGCAGGTCCCTTCAAAAATTCAAAAGCCATTGGCCGTTACAATTTCTTATGCCTTATCAAAACTCACACATTCTTTCAGCTCCTTTTCTGTATAAGCATACCCATATTGTTTAAGCACGTCGTCGGGAACACCATTCCATTGATTAGGTGTATTGCCCTGGTAATCTACATCTTTCCAACCTATTTCTGTGGAATAAAAACCTGTTGCGGTAAGATCACGCATCAGGTTAAAAAACGCAACACCCTGCGCCATTTCGGGTTTTGCTTTTTTGGGATAAGCAATCATGTCAACCATTTCGATCTGTTGTTGTTGCGTGCAATCTTTAAACGCCTTTTCGTAGCGGTTAAGGCACTGCATGTCAAGCCAACGCAGGCCACCGCGAAGTGGCGTTTGGTGTTCGGTCATTTCTTTTACGATCTGCCCGATGAATTCCGGCACTTTGGCATCAGATGCACTACCGCTCACGTCATCTTTCGGAATAATGATGTCGGCAAGAATAGTAATGGTAGCCATTTCATCTGCGGTGAAAAAAGCCTTCATGTTTTTCAGCTCTTCTTCATGTTCTTTTTCTTCGGGCATACGGTTAATGCCGTCGGCAGCGGCTGCCGGAGCCACGGGTGCCGGCTTTGTATCTGTTTTGCAGGCATCAATCAATACGCCAGTTGTTACAGCGCCGATACCTAAGACTTTTAATGATTTTCTTCTATCCATAAAATCTCGATTTTATGTACGTTAACTGATTTTTTTTGCTGCTTTGTTTGCTGATGTACAAGTGTGCGACGCAACGAAAGCTTAATCGATTTACAAGAGCCGGGCTCCTATAAATTGTTTTTCTTCAGTTCATCAACGATATGCTCACTGGCACGCATCGACAAAGCAAGAATGGTCCATGTAATATTTTTATCGGCCTGGCTGGTGAATGCGCCACCATCCACGCAGAACACGTTCTTAACATCATGCGCCTGGTTCCATGAATTGAGTACAGAACGTTTTGGATCGCTACCCATACGCACAGAACCTGCTTCGTGAATGATATTACCGGGTGCATGCAAGCCGTAATTATTTTCAGGGCCATCATCGCCACCCCATGTAATTACCGCACCCATTGCATGCAATATTTCTGCAAAAGTTTCTTTCATGTGTTTCGCCTGCTTGATTTCATATTCAGACGGCTTTACATTAAAGCGCAAAACAGGTATGCCATATTTGTCAACGACATTGGGATCGATCTCGCAATAATTGCTTTCAAATGCGATGGCTTCGCCACGGCCGGCCATGCCCACATGCGAACCAAAGAAATAACGATAATCTTCTTTCAACGAAGCACCGTAACCGCCGGCTTCTTTTTGTTTGCCTTTTACTTTATAAGTACCGTTTAGGTTTTCAATGCCCCACTGAAAACCATATACCGGCTGACCAAAGCCGCCACCATATTCAATGTGGTAACCACGGGGGAAATCGAGTTTTTTATTATCGAGCCACCATGGTGTATAAACGTGCATCCCCCCGACTCCATCTTCGTTATAGCGTTTACGGTCGAAGAGTTCAGGAATAATACCACCCATGTCTGCGCCGGTTGAATCGTGCAGGTATTTACCAACCACGCCGTTGTTATTTGCAAGCCCGTTTGGAAAGCGTGGCGATTTTGAGTTGAGCAATAACCTAGCACTTTCACATGCACTCGCGGCAAGAATAACCACGCGGCCTTCGACCTGGTATTCCTGCAGGTCGTCTTTGTTTACATAACTTACGCCTGTTGCAACACCTTCTTTGTTGGTAAGCACTTCACGCGCCATAGCGTTTGTGACGAGGTCAATGTTTCCAGACTTCATCGCAGGTATAACCAAACAGGAGGAGGCAGAGAAATCGCCATATACTTTACAACTGCGGCCGCACTGGGCACAGAAGAAACATGCGCCGCGCTCTTCATTGATCTTCTTGGTAAGAATAGAAAGCCTCGATGGAATAACAGGAATGCCAATGCCGGTAGCTGCTTTTTTTATAAACAGTTCATGCAGCCGAGGTTTTGGCGGGGGGAGAAAAAATCCATCAGGATCATTTTCCAAACCTTCGTTCGTACCAAACACACCAAGCATTTTGTCGATCTTGTCGTAGTAAGGTTTTATGTCTTCATAGCCGATTGGCCAGTCATCACCAAGTCCATCAATGCTTTTGCGTTTAAAATCTTTGGGGCCAAAGCGAAGCGAAATTCTTCCCCAGTGATTGGTTCTGCCGCCCAGCATTCTTGCGCGCCACCATTCCCATTTGGTATCGCCCACATGGGTATACGGCTCACCGTCGATATCCCATCCCCAGTAGCAGCCGTCAAAATCGCCGAAGGGACGAAACTTAGTGCTGGCGCCTCTTCGCGGAGACTCCCAGGGTGGCCGCAACTGGTTGCTGTCTTTGGCCGGATCAAACATAGGGCCCGCTTCCAGCACACAAACTTTTAGTCCTGCATTCGCAAGCACATACGCGGCCATGCCACCACCTGCGCCGCTGCCTACGATCACTGCATCATATTTTTTAGCAGATTTTTTAATCTGAAGATTACCCATTGGCAAGTATATTTTATTGGTTAATTCAGGGCTATGAAAGTAGAACATAAAGTTGAAAAAAAGCAGGTGATGCAAACGTTTGAGTATTTTTTTATGGACCGATCTGCAACAATGCTCATCGGCACCTGTTGCGTCGCACACTTGTACTGTTGAATGACGAATGGGCAAGGTTACAATTTACGTGTAATCAAAATTCACCACTGCCGGCTGATGAACAGAAAGCCGAAGTGTGCGACGCAACAACAGCATCATTTAGGTTAACAATACCGGGCCAATAAAATGACTGTTTATCATTCCGCATAAAAACGTAAGCCTATTTGTTTTAACTTTCATGCTTATCAATATTTTTTCTGCATATGAGATCTATTAGCGTTTTCCTTGTTGTATTGCTATGCTTTGCCGGCATTCAATCCGGTGCGCAGACTTACGATCCGGCTCTCTTCAATAGTTTACATTGGCGTATGATCGGACCATTTCGCGGCGGCAGAACTGTTGGTGCATGCGGCGTTATTCAACAGCCGAATGTTTTTTACATGGGCGTTAACAATGGAGGCGTATGGAAAACGGATGATTTTGGCAGAACATGGAAACCTGTTTTTGATGCAAATGAAACCGGCTCTGTCGGCGATGTTGAAGTAGCCGCATCAAACCCGGATGTAGTTTATGTAGGCAGTGGAGAAGGCATTCAACGCCCCGATCTTTCGGTGGGCGACGGTGTTTACAAATCGACTGACGCAGGAAAAACGTGGACAAACATGGGCCTGCACGATGCACAGCAGATCGGCGGAATTGATATAGATCCAAAGGATGAGAACCGGGTCTTTGTTGCAGCACTGGGGCACCCTTACGGCCCTAATAAAGAACGTGGTGTTTACAGAACACTCGACGGCGGCAAAACATGGAAGCAGGTTTTATATATTGATGAGAATACAGGTGCTATACAGGTTGGCATTGACCCCAAAAACCCGAATGTTATATACGCGGATATGTGGGCAGGCAGGCAGGGTCCCTGGGAGAATGGACAATGGAATGGAAAAGAAAGTGGTTTGTTTAAATCAATCGATGGTGGCGACACATGGAAAAAATTAACCAATGGTTTGCCCACTACGGCTGAGGGTTTGGGCAGAATAGGTTTTGGCATTGCACCCTCTGATCCTAATCGTTTATATGCAACGGTTGATGCAGGCGAGAAAGGTGGCATTTATAGAAGTGATGATGCAGGTGAAACATGGAGCAGGATACAATCTGACGGAAGGCTTTGGGGCAGGGGCAGCGATTTTGCAGAAGTAAAAATCGATCCAAATAATGCAGATATTGTTTACTCGGCCAACGTGGTGGTTTGGAAATCTGTTGATGGTGGCAAAACATGGAGTGGCTTTCGTGGGGCACCAGGCGGCGACGATTATCACCGCATATGGATTAACCCAACAAATAACAAGATTATTTTAATCGCCTGCGACCAGGGCGCGATTATTACAGTAAATGGAGGTGAGACTTTTTCTTCATGGTATAACCAGCCAACGGCACAATTCTACCACGTAAGCACAGACAATGCTTTTCCATATAATGTTTACAGTGGCCAGCAGGAAAGTGGTTCTGCTGGCATTGCTTCAAGAGGCAACGATGGACAAATTACAATTCGTGAATGGCACCCGGTCGGAGTGGAAGAATATGGCTATATCGCAGCCGATCCCCTTGATCCAAATATTATCTATGGTGGTAAGATAACAAAGTATGATAAGCGCACAGGCCAGGTACAGAACATTGCACCAGAAGCAGTGCGTAGCGGAAAATACCGCTTTTTAAGAACGGCGCCGGTATTGTTCTCCCCTATCGATCCTACGACTTTATACTTCGCTGGCAACGTATTGTTTAAAACAAATGATGGCGGCAAAAGCTGGCAGGAAATGAGCCCTGATCTTACAAGAGAAAGTTGGGATATTCCAGCCAGCGTGGGCATCTATACATCAGATGAGTTAAAGAAAATGCCAAGGCGTGGGGTAATTTATACCGTTGCGCCATCACCGGTTGACATCAATACGATTTGGTGCGGCAGCGACGACGGGCTTATTCATATCACCAAAGATGGCGGCAAAACATGGAACAATGTAACGCCCCCGGAAGTAACATCGTGGAGCAAAGTATCAATGCTCGAAGCAAGCCATACTAACGTAAATGAAGCTTATGCCGCTGTAAACAGGATCAGGTGTGATGACATGCATCCGCACATTTATAAAACCACCGATGCGGGTAAAACATGGAAAGAAATTGTAAACGGTTTAGCAACCGACCCAATCAACTCTGTAAAAGAAGATACACAACGAAAAGGCATGCTCTTCGCCGGGAGCGAGAAAGCAGTGTTTGTTTCTTTTGATGATGGTGAGCATTGGCAAAGTCTTAAACTTGATATGCCAGCGACATCCGTTCGCGACCTTGTAATAAAAGACGATGATCTTGTCATCGGCACGCATGGAAGAGGCTTCTGGATACTTGACGATATTACGCCGTTGCGACAACTCAGTGCTAAAAATGTTAACGCAAAAGCATTTTTGTTTCAGCCGCAAACAGCTATAAGGGTAAGGTGGAGTATGTATCCCGATACACCATTACCACAGGAAGAGCCAGCAGGTGAAAACCCACCCGATGGCGCTATCATCGATTATTATTTACAGAGCGATGCAAAAGATGCCGTCTTGGAGATCAGCAATGAAAAAGGCAATCTCATAAGAAGGTATACCAACAAAGACACGCTGTACATAATTCCTGACGTAAATATTCCTTTATACTGGATACGGCCACAGCAAATTTTATCTGCTACAAAAGGCTCGCATCGTTTTTTATGGGACATGCATTATGCTCCCTTGAATACAGCCCCTGAATATCCTATTTCAGCGATATATAAAAACACCGTGCCTACTCCTTCTTCGCCATGGGTTATGCCGGGCAGGTACGTTGCAAAACTGACTGTCGATGGAGCAATCTTCACACAAACATTTAACGTGGCAATGGATCCCAGGGTGAAAACCAGTATCAACGATTTGCAAATGCAGCACGATATTTCTTTGCAATGTTACCAGAACCAAAAAGAAATTGCAGCGATCAGCAATGAAGTAAATCAATGGATTAACAGTGTAAATGCCCTAGCTGCAAAGGCGAAAGGAAAAAGTGCTTCCGGCCTAAGAACATTTTCAGATCAACTCCAAAGAATGCTTGATGCATCTAATGCCAGCCAACCTGGTTTCGATAAGCTTTCCAATGCGTTCGCCTCCGTATTCGGCATTTTGCAGGAAGCAGATATGACGCCTACAACGCAAACTGTACAAGCCTTTAAAGCTGCGCAGGCCTCTTATGAATCGACAAAGCAAAGCTGGATTGAATTTAAAACAGCAACATTGCCTAAGCTGAATAAGCAACTAAAATCTGCCGGGCTTCCGTTGCTGAGTGAGTAAGATTTTGGAACCAGCTGTTTGTCTTAGTGTCGTCGTCTGTTGCGTCGCACGCTTGTACTATTGGAAAAAAAATCGACAAGTAGCAGGCAATCAGCTTGACTTGCGGAAATCAGTTTGACTATATTGCTTATGTCCGCTGCTGTTTTTGTATTATCAAGGCAAATAGACATGAATTATCTTGTTGCTGAGTAATGGTATGGCGCACAAGAGTGCGACGCAACAGCAGTTGCCACCTGTATATAAGCCGGGACCACAAAAATTATCCTTGTTAAATTCTATAGGTAATGGCGTTGATGTTCATGCCTGCGCCAACTGATGCAAACAGCACGATATCGTCTTTGTGGAGATCGTGATCTGGAATCATGCCTTTGTAAACCATATCTAAGAGCGTGGGAATAGTTGCCACCGAACTGTTGCCCATTTTTTGAATATTCATAGGCATAATATATTCGGGTGCTTTTGGGATACTATATAATTTATAAAAAGCCTTTACGATGGCTTCGTCCATTTTTTCGTTGGCCTGGTGAATAAAAATCTTTTTGAGCGACGTAATGGGCAAGCCGGTTTTATCGAAACAATCTTTCATAGCCCCTGGCACGTGTACTAATGCATATTCATATACTTTACGGCCCTTCATTTTTATGTAGCGGATAGAAGGATCGGCGCCGGGAAAATAAGACTTACCCATATTAATATAGTTCACTTCTTCAACGCAATGCGATTGTACTGCTGTGCTTAGTATGCCGCTATTGCCATTGCCCTCTTTAGATTCCAACACGGTTGCGCCTGCGCCATCGCTAAAGATCATACTGTCGCGATCATATTTATCAATTACCCGGCTAAGTGTTTCGGTGCCTATTACAAGAATTTTCCTTGCGATACCCGCTTTAAAAAAAGCATCAGCCTGTATAACGCCCTGCAGCCAGCCAGGGCAGCCAAACAAAATGTCGTAGCAAACACAGGAAGGATTTTTTATACCAAGGGTATGCTTGATCCGTGAAGCGATAGAAGGCACAGCGTCGGTCTGGATCGTATGCTTAATAACGTTTCCGAAGTTTTGCGCGACAATTACCTGATCGATTGTTTCGGGATCGATGCCTGCATTTTCAATTGCTTTGGCCGCGGCAATCGCGCCGATGTCGGAAGCGTTCAGATCTTCACTTGCATAACGTCTTTCTATAATTCCGGTGATCTGTTTAAATTTTTCCACCACCTCATGTTGCGGGGTAGGGATAGGTTCATGGTCTTCACCATAAAAGTGGTGAATCGTGAATTCTGTATTGGTCTTAACTTCTGATGGGATGTAACATCCGGTACCGGTAATAACAGTTCTCAATTTGATAAATTTTTTGTCCGGCAGGCAATCACGGAATGTAAATATAAAGCAAATCACATTCCGGAATGATGATTATTGAAAGTGCAGGTCTAAGCCACGCTCCCGCTCTGGCTATTTTTTCAAAAACGCCTGCAAACCTCCGGTGTAATTCAAGGCTCTTTGTTCAGCAAAAAAATCTGCAATAAGCATAACAGCTGCCTGCAATGCCAATGCCAAACCAAGGCCCAGCCAAAACTGTTTACCAGCATCATTTTTACAGGTAAACACTAGTACGAGGCCCGCAACAAACAACAGTATTTCTACCCAGCGATAAATAACAAAGTTTCTGTTTACCGCGTGCATGCGTGGAAGTTCTTCGTTTTCTAATTTATCCGGGTTCATATCAAATGCATAAACTATATCGGTTCTTTGCCTATCGCTTCTTGCATAAACAGTATAACCGACTACTACCTGTATAAGCGCAATAGCAATCAAAGGAATGGCGGCGCCTTTCCAGTATTGCGTTTTCCAAATCAGTAGCCCAACCAATGCAATTATAATAGCAGCAACACCGATGAAAATAAAAACCAGGCTCTCCAGTTTTTCAGCAACGAAATATTTTTCAATGTCTGTTTTTGTAAACATAGCCGAGTTTTTTTGATGATGGTTATTTCTGCAGCATTACCCGAATCATAATCCGAATTGTCGCAGATGATGATCAAAATGTTTCCAGATAAGCCTGCCCCACAAGGTCATATTCATTTTGCCGAACAGCGGGTGTGCATTTAATTCGTTCGCAGCTAGTGTTTCATTTAACCGCGCAAACAACAACTGTTTTTCTGTTAGCACATCCTTCACACCGGGATGCAGTTTTTTTACATTCATTTCCGGGGCAGTTCTTGAGCCTTTTGGCCAGGGTATTATGTACAACAGAAGCCAACGCACTGGTGGAAAAGCAAGAGTCGATTTTACAAAAGTCGTTTGCCTTGTAATACCCAACGCCAATTCAAGCTGACTACGGAGGTGCCACAACATTTCCTCGGCAGACATAGTTCCCCACAAACGTTGGGTTGAAGACTGCAATGTTTCAAAACGTTTCAATGTGGCTTCGCGGTCAGTCGCGTTTAAAATTGTTGTCATAAATTTTTATGTTAACGGCTGCTGTTTTCTTTTTAAAGTAACAACTTATCTCCGATACTCATTGGCCTTACTCCGTCTACTTGTCGTGTAGTCACTAGTTGCTGCAATTCACTTAGAGGATAGAATATTGGCTCATCACTCAGATCAAATGTACCATAGTGCATCGGAATAAAATGCTTTGCCTTCAGCATACTGACAGCTTCCAGCGCATCTGCTGGGCCGGTATGACTGGTGCGCATGAACCAATTTGGCTCATAGGCGCCGATTCCGATGAACGCATAGTCAATACCAGGGTAAAGCAAACCTATTTCTTCAAAATGGCAGCCTAAGCCGCTATCAGCACCGAAATAGATTTTCTTATGGTTGTATTCAATCATGAAACTGCCCCAGAGCATTTCGTTAAGGTCGGTGAACCCGCGCCTGTTCCAGTGTTTGGCGGGTAAATAAGTGATAGCAATATCTCCCATTTCGTGGTATGCCTGGTACCAGCCTGCTTCAATAACCGGGTTTTCGATTCTCCACTTTCTGAGTATTGCACTCAATCCTAAACCTGTAAGAATAACTGCATCAGGATTGTAAGCGCATAATTCTTTCAAGCTTCTTTCATCGCAATGGTCACGATGATTATGCGAAAGCAAAATATAATCGATGCTGTTAAGTTCTTTTACGGCAAGTGGCAGGTCTGTGTAGCGCTTGAGCAGGCTTACATTGTAAAAAACAGGATCCGTAATCAAGTGCTTACCAGCCATGGTAAACAAAAAGGTCGTGTGACCAAACCAGGTAATGCCATCGTTTCTATCGCGCAATAAATTACTGTTTGTTTCGACAGCCACGTTTGTTTGCTGGTTTTTTTTTAACTGCTTCATTGGCTTTGGGCCAAATTGCCATTTTAAAAGGTCACCAAGGCCTTTCTCTGAAGGTCCATCCAAATTAACGTATTGACCAAGCTCATTAAGCGGGTTACCAGGCCAGTTTTCTTTTATAAAGGCCAGTTCTGGATTATGTGTAGGGCGTGCTTTCATTACCTGTTTATAGCGTCGATTACGTCTTTGCTTAGTGGAGAAATAGACGGATCAAAATAACTGACCAATTTGCCATGCCCGTCCACAAGATATTTGGAAAAATTCCAGGTTGGCTCTTTATCGTTCCACCCATTTTTACTCTTATCGCTCAACCATTGAAACACGCTATTTTGATCAAATCTTTTTATTACCACTGATTTTTTCATTAACGGAAAAGTAATACCATAATTGAGTTTGCAGAAGGTTGCAATTGCATCATCACTAGCTGCCTCCTGGTCTTTAAAATCATTTGCGGGAAAAGCAATTATAACGAGTTTGCCTTTGTATTGCTGGTATAATTTTTCCAGTTCATCGTATTGGCCGGTGTAACCACAATCACTGGCCGTATTTACCAACATCACTTTTTTTCCTTCGAGGGAATCGAAGCTGAATATTTCGCCATTGTTGGCAATAGCTGACAAACCATAAAAGGAACCCGGCGGCTTAATATTGTTCGTATTTGTCTTGATCCTATCGTTCGTTCCAAAAAACTTTCCCACCGACATTAGTGCCGGATAAATTGCTTTTAACACCGATTGCCTTATCGTCATGTTATTTTGTTTTACCGCCAGCACCATAATAAATATGATGGCCAAAAACACGGCGAGATATTTCAAAAACTTTTCCAATGATTACGTTTATACTGTTGGTTTTGCTCAAAACATATGCCGACCAGGGCGAAACAGTACAAGAGTGCGACGCAAGCAAAGACTCATTAATGAACTGGAGCCGGGTTCAAAAAATTACTTACCTGATTACCCATTTAAACAATTTCAATTTACCCTTGAATGGCGGATATTTTACATCAGGATCAAACCAGGTTGGCGTTTTCATCACCGCTTTTTTATGACTGAAGGTGTTGAAGGAAAACCTTCCATGATAATTACCTGTTCCGCTGAAACCTCTGCCACCGAAAGGCAAATGATGATTGGTGAGATGCCAGCTCGCGTTGTTCACGCAACCGCCGCCAAACGATACATTGTTTAGCCAGAACTCTTCGTTGCCGCTACTCCGCGTGAAAATATAAAACGCCAACGGGTTTTTGTTTGCCGCAATTGTGTATAAAGCCTGGTCTTTGTTATCGAATGAAATGATGGGTAGTATGGGTCCAAAAATTTCGTCGCTCATTACTGGCGCGTCGCTTGCAATATCACCCATGAGCGTAGGCGCGATATAAAGCTGTGAAGCATTGAACTGGCCGCCATAAAGAATATTTCCCTGCTCCAGATATTTCACGAGTCGATCAAACTGCCTTTTGTTGATGATCTTTCCATAATTATACGAAGTGGAAGGATCGGACGAATAAAATTTTTCGATCCATGTTTTTAGTTCGGCTACCAATTTATCTTTCACCGAAGCATGCACCAGCACATAGTCGGGCGCCACGCACATTTGCCCTGCATTGGAAAATTTTGTGAGTGCAATTCTTCTTGCCGCAATTTTAATATCGGCATCGCTTTCTACTACGCATGGACTTTTGCCGCCGAGTTCAAGTGTTACGGGAACAAGATTTTTTGATGCTGCCTGGTAAATGATTTTGCCCACAGCGGTGCTGCCGGTATAGAAGATATGGTCGAAAATAAAATTGTTCATCATGGCGGGAATTACATCTGCCCCATCTCCTTCTACATACAAAATATACTCCTCAGGAAAAACCTGCCGAATAATCTTGTGCATGATAGCAGAGGTAGCCGGCGCGAATTCGCTCGGTTTCATAACTACACAATTGCCTGAAGCGATTGCACCGATAAGCGGTGTGAATAATAACTGCATCGGATAATTCCAAGGAGCGATAATGAGTACAACACCCAAAGGCTCGCTTATAATAAAGCTAGAAGAAGGCAGGTTCAGCAGGTTAGTGCCAACACTTTCGGGCCGCATCCACCCCTTAAGGCTTTTGATCGTTGCGTTAATTTCAGCTAAAAAAAACCCGGTTTCGGTAACCCATGTTTCTTCCGGACTTTTCTTTAGATCGGCATAAAGCGCATCGTAGAGTTCCTGCTCGTGTTGCAAAACCGCATCGCGAAGGTTTAAGAGTTGCTTTTTGCGAAATGCATAAGAACGCGTCGCCATGGAGTTATAGAAGCTGCGCAATGCATTCAGCTTTGGCAGTAAATTATCTGCACTCGTATTAACTGGTTGTACTGCTATTGCTTGTTGCATTTAATAACAATTTTGTTCTCAAAACGAAGAAAATAGAATAGTGCAAAATGTTGGCCTGCCAGGGCAAAACAATTTAATATCGGTGCAACTCAATAAGGCAGCGTCATCCCCGTTTATCAAATGTGCCTTAATAATAATCCGAGCATTAAACTTCGGCGATAAAGTTAAGTCAATAATCCGTTCCGGTTTTTTGGCCGTTGCTACCCGATTTTTTCTGAAACACTCAACCTGCATTAATAACACCGGTTTTACTTTTAGCTGTATTGCTTAACCTCGCTTTTTTTGTTGATTGTTTAGGTGCCAGGCACCAGTATTTCAATTATACTTTGCTTGCGTCGCACTCTTGTGCGGCAGAATAAACATCGACATAAAAACATCCGGTTCTTACGGATAACATAATGTGCAACCGTGCTTTTGCTGCTTTGTTTGTTGCTGTACAAGTGCGCGACGCAAAAGCAGCTTAATTATTAGTCTTAAGCCCGGTGCATTAGAAAAAGGCACAACCGTTTTGGTTGCGCCCTTTTCTAATGACAAATTATTGAGCTGGCTGCAGCGCTTCAATTTCTGCGAGGTTGGCAGAAAGTTCATCATCCGTAAAAAAATGATCGCTAAGTTTTCCTTCGAAATAATCGGCATAAGCCTGCATGTCTACAAAACCATGACCGCAAAGATTAAACAGGATAGTTTTTGCGCTTCCTTCTTTTTTTGCCAGCTCCGCTTCACGAATTACCTGCGCAATTGCATGTGTTGCCTCTGGTGCGGGAATAATCCCTTCTGCTTTTGCAAACTTTATTCCGGCATCAAAACATTCGAGTTGCTGCAAGGCCTGTGCTTCAACTAGACCATCTTTAAGTAGCTGGCTACAGATAACACTTGCCCCGTGATAACGCAATCCGCCGGCATGAATAGACGCAGGTTTAAAATTGTGACCAAGCGTATACATCGGCAGAAGTGGCGTGTAACCCGCTGTATCACCAAAATCGTATTTGAAAACACCTTTTGTAAGTTTAGGGCAAGATGCAGGTTCAACCGCGATGCATCGCACATTTTTGCCATGCAATAAATTGTGCTGGAGAAATGGAAAAGATATGCCTGCAAAGTTTGAGCCCCCACCAAGGGGAGCGATCACAATATCGGGAAAATCGCCTGCATATTCGAGCTGCTTCAACGCCTCCTGGCCAATGATGGTTTGGTGCATCAGCACGTGATTCAGAACTGATCCAAGGGAATATTTGGTATGTTCATCTCCCACAGCCCTTTCAATAGCCTCTGAAATGGCGATGCCGAGGCTCCCTGTAGAATTGGGATCTTTCTCTAAAATATTTCGTCCGGCTTGCGTTCTGTTACTTGGCGATGCATAAACTTCTGCACCAAAAGTGTTCATCATGAATTTACGGTATGGCTTCTGGTCGTAACTTATGCGAACCATATAGACTTCACAGCCCAATCCAAATTGTGCGCAGGCAAAGCTTAATGCTGTTCCCCACTGGCCGGCGCCGGTTTCGGTGGTCAACCTTTTTACGCCTGCTTTTTTATTATAATAGGCTTGGGGCACGGCAGTATTTGGTTTATGGGATCCACTAGGGCTTACACCTTCGTATTTATAATAGATTTTTGCCGGTGTATCTAGCACTCTCTCCAAGCCATACGCACGCATCATGGGTGTGGGTCTCCAGATTTTATAAATATCCTGCACCTGGTCGGGTATTTCAATAAAGCGCTCGCTGCTTACCTCCTGCATAATAAGGTCGAGCGGAAAAATTGGCAAAAGATCATCGGGGCCAACGGGTTGCTTTGTAGCAGGATGCAATGGAGGCAAAGGCTTGTTTGGCATATCAGCCACAATATTGTACCAGTGTTGTGGCATATCAGATTCGTTCAAAAAAATTTTTTTCTGTGGCATAAACAATTTGTTTGTCAGGTGAAAATGTAACTGAAATAAAGCGACAAAAGTTAGCGAATATTGAAATATCTAAAAGTTGATGCTCAGAAAATTATTTTCCTGCGGGCTGCGCCGCCACGTGAATCTTTCTTTGTGTCACTCACTTGTAAGCCTTTTTGTCGATTCAGCATTTTGGTTTTAGCTTAAAACTAAAAAGGCAGTTGCTGTACCAACCGCAATAAATGCGGGATGCAGCCTATTCAAATATGGCGAAAAAGAGAAAACCAAAATATTTATCAAATAAATACTAAATATATTAGTGTTTATAATTTTTTTACCCTACATTTACTGCCTGGATTAAATTTGAAATTCTAAAAGAAATTTTATGAGTAACGCTGAAAAATTAAAAGCGCTTAAGTTAACGATAGACAAGATTGATAAAGACTTTGGCAAGGGTAGCGTAATGATGATGGGTGATAAGCCAGATAAAATTATGGAGATAGTATCCACAGGGTCGATAGGTCTTGATGCGGCATTAGGAGTGGGTGGGCTGCCAAAAGGAAGAATTGTAGAGATTTATGGACCGGAATCGTCTGGTAAAACAACAATTGCAACGCACGTGGTTGCAGAGGCGCAGAAAAAAGGTGGCATTTGTGCATTCATTGATGCTGAGCATGCTTTTGATAGTGCTTATGCCCAAAAATTAGGGGTTGATGTAGATAATCTTTTGATCTCGCAACCAGACTATGGCGAACAGGCCCTCGAAATTGCAGATCGTTTAATATTATCAGGCGCATTAGATGTTGTAGTAATTGATTCGGTCGCAGCCTTGGTTCCCAAAGGGGAGTTAGAAGGTGAAATGGGTGATAGTAAAATGGGCTTGCAGGCAAGGTTGATGAGCCAGGCATTGCGTAAGCTTACAGCAACCATCAGTAAGACAAATACAATTTGCATTTTCATAAACCAACTGAGGGAAAAAATCGGTGTTATGTTTGGCAATCCGGAAACCACAACAGGCGGCAATGCTTTGAAATTTTATGCTTCTGTTCGTTTAGATATCAGGCGTATGGCGCAAATCAAAGATGGTGATGAGGCTGTTGGCAACCGTGTAAAAGTTAAAGTAGTAAAGAACAAGGTCGCGCCTCCTTTCCGCAGTGCCGAGTTTGATATCATTTTTGGTGAAGGCGTGAGTAAAATCGGTGAAATATTAGACATGGGTGTTGAGTTGGGGGTTGTTCAAAAAAGCGGAAGCTGGTTTAGTTATAATAGCAGTAAACTTGGCCAAGGCAGGGATGCGGTTAAATTATTATTACATGATAATCCTGAATTGGCTACAGAAATAGAAACTAAAATAAGAACTAAGCTGATTGAAGTTAGAAATGACGGCGCTGTAGTGACCGAAGAGTAAAATATTGGTGAGGGGGGTTAGTAAGTAAAGTCATTGCTTTTAGCAATGGCTTTTTATTTTTATAGGTTGCTTAAGGTTACCACATAATAGGCAAGGGCATGTGTGTGGTTGCCAAAGCTGTTACTAGCTTCCACATATCGAGGAAACAGATTGAAATTGATGTTGCTTTGGGCTATAAATTAACCCGCAAATGATTGATAATTTAATTAAACTGTAGTTATTTTACCAAATCAATTTACCTAAACCAATATCCCTTAAGATGACAGACCTTTCTGAGAAAACCATTCTCGTTGCTGAGGATGATCCCATTAATATGATTATCGCTGTTAAAATCCTGGAACAAAAAAAAGCCCGTATTGTAAAAGCTTTTAACGGATTGGATGCTTTAAAAAAACTTGCCTCAAATAAGAATACGGACCTTGTCCTGATGGACCTCGAAATGCCTGAAATGGATGGTTACCGTACACTTAAAAAAATAAGAGAGCAACATTTGAAACTTCCTGTAATTGCATTTACAGCTTATTTTCTTGACAAAGAAATGCAGACAATATTATTGGACAATGGGTTTACAGATAGTATTCCAAAGCCTTTTCACCCGGATACATTTTACGAAAAAATATTTAAGTGTTTGAGTTAGTACATAGCTATCGTTGACATTTTTGATAGCTATTTGGTGTCGGTGGAATCGGCTGTTCCCCCAGGCGCTATAAAAATGGAACCATGAACCGAGCGTGGCAACAAGCGATGCCAAAAGTATTGCCGCAGAAAAAAAAAAAGCCGCAATAAAACTATTGCGGCTTTTGTCTATCTAAACAACTTGTTTAATTGGGCTTTTTTGCACCACCTGCAGGTGGTTTTGTACCGGCAGGGGGAGCAGTTTTAGCGGCATCAGGGTCATCGCCAAGATATAATAACTGCTGCGGCAATTCTGTGAGTTTTAATTCCTTTGCGACAGAAATGAACAGATTATCGATTGGGAATCCGAGTTCATAAGTCTGTGGCTTAAGAATTAATGAATATTTTCTGGCATCGAGTACTTTTTTATACGCATTAGCAACCTGCTCATATAGCGGCTGCGCGAGTTGCCCTCTTTTATTTTCAGATTTCTGCTGTGCAATTTGCTGCCAGTAAACGAGATTCATTCCCATTTTTTGGCGTTCGCCCGCTGTATAATCGAGTAATGCCTTTGATTTTTTTCCTTGTGCGACCAAAGCAGAGTCAGCTTTGTAGGTACTATCGAGGCGTTGATATTCAGTTTGATAAACTTCGTATTCGGCACCCAAAGAGTCTTTTTCATAAATCTGAAGCATGCTGTCAACACTTCTGTAACCTGGCATTGCCTGTACCATAACATCCAGATCGAAAACTGCCACCTTAAACTGCTGCGCCTGTGAAGCCTCATTGCTACAGAGTAAAGCGATGATTGCAAGTACAGAGAAGAAAACTTTTTTCATTTTTTGTTTAATTGATTTATTGATTGTGATTTTGTAACGCTTTTATTTAATCCCCAACTCTCTTAATACATCGTCGCTCTTGTCCAATTTGGGGTCGGCAAATATAACAGTAATTCCTTCACTTTTATCAAGCACAAAATCGTACCCACGGGCTACGGCAATTTTTTGAACAGCATTATAAAGTTTATCCTGTATAGGCTTTACGAGTTTCTCCCTTTCTTTAAAAAGGTCACCCTGATAGCCAAAACGCTTTTTTTGCAGATCGCGTAACTCCTTCTCTTTATTAAAGAGTTCGTCTTCTCTTTTCTTCTTTAATTCGTCACTAAGCATAAACTGTTCAGCATCGTAGTCTTTATACATTTTATCTAACGCTGCCTGCCTATCATCAATTTCCTTCTGCCATTGCTCGCTTACAGCCTGTAGCTTTTTATCGGCATCGACATATTCGGGTATTTTCCCAAGAATGTATTTAGTGTCGATGATTGCATATCGTTGTGCAATTGATGTAAACGCCAAAAGCATCATTGAAAGTGATAATACAAAGACTTTTTTCATACCGGCAATTTAATAATGAAATAGTAATGTTTAGAACGTTATCATCATCAATCAGGTTCAAAACCCAACATAAATGTAAACCTTGCTGCATTTTTAAGCGAACTACCTTGCGTGTACCTGTCTAGTCCTATACCATAATCAAATCCAAGCAATCCGAACATCGGCAAAAAGAATCTAACACCTACACCAACCGATCTGCGTAGTTGGAATGGATTGTAATCTTTAAATGAATACCAGCCATTTGCTGCCTCAAAGAAAGTTAGCCCATATATAGTACTGCTTGAAGCCGTGCTAAAAGGATAACGCATTTCAAGAGTATATTTATTGAATATGGTGAAATATTCGGAAGCGCCTTGCTGATCAGGATTGACTCGCGGATCAGAAGTTTGATATACCGGGTATCCGCGATGTGCGACGATGTCATATCCCAACAATGCATAGCTATTACTTATGCCAGCATCGCCAACCTGGAATCGTTCGAATGGAGAAACATCAAGAGAATTTCTGAATTTGCCTAGGTATCCAAATTTGGCTGCAAGCTTCATTACAAATTGGCGATTTCTGTCTGCACCAGCCGGTTTGCCGATTGGCACATACCATTCACCTGTAAAACGCCATTTATGATATTCCACCCACTTCCAAGGATTCTCGTTATAGATGATGTTGGGATCAATCAATGAATATGGCGGGGTAATTGCCAAAGAGAGGGAGAAATTAGACCCCGACCTCGGAAATATCTGTTGATCTAAAGAATATCGGGCCAAGGTAAAACGTACATTCAGATTGTTTGAGTACCCATTATTGTAACCTGGTAAACTTGTAGGGCTTATATAGTAATTGGTAAGTCTGTACTGGGCAAGGTTAAGTGATACTCCAAATGAAAAATAATCGTCGGGCCATTTTAACTGCTTTTGTAATCCGATGGAAAAACCAACCGTCCTAAAGTTGGAAGTATCGGCTGCAAGTTTCTCATATTGGCCCGTGTAAGGATTATATGCGTTTGCAAATTTTGTACTATATAAACTTACTGTAAAAGCATTGCGCTTCTTACCTCCTAACCAAGGTTCAGTAAAAGAAACATTATAAGAACGATAAGCACGTCCGTTACTCTGAATACGAAGACTTAATTTCTGCCCGTCGCCGACAGGTAACGGGTCCCAAGCTTCTTTGTGGAAGATATTCTTTACAGAAAAATTATTGAATGAAACGCCCACCGTTCCCGTAAGCCCTATACCTCCCCCGAAACCAGCACTCAGTTCCAGCTGGTCACTGGATTTTTCTGCTACTTGCCAGGTTACATCAACAGTTCCATCGTCAGGGTTAGGGACAATGTTTGGATTTATTTTTTCCTGGTCAAAATATCCCAGGTTAGCGATTTCCCTTTGTGATCTGATCACATCAGTTCTACTGAATTTTTCGCCGGGCAAGGTTCGCAATTCTCGTCTGATTACGTAGTCTTTCGTTCTATCGTTACCGGTAATACGAATATTTTTAAAAGTTGCCTGCGGACCTTCGGTAATCCGAATTTCGAAATCGATTGTATCATTATAAACAGCAGTCTCAACCGGGTCAACTCGGAAAAACAAATAACCGTCATCCATGTACAACCCGCTTATGTCACCGCCTTCCGGAGAAATAGATTTGCCCAGTTTTTTGTTAAGCAAATCGAGATTATAAGTGTCGCCTCTTTTAATGGCGAGAATAACAGTTAATAGTGAATCGGGATACTTTGTATTGCCTCTCCAGGTTATATTGCCAAAATAATATTTATGCCCTTCATCCACTTTTATATCTATGTTCATGTTCCCTTTGGAATTGTAATACTGCGTGTCTTTCACAATATTAGCATCCCGAAACCCTAATGAATTGTAATATCCAAGTAGTTTTTCTTTATCCTCTTCATATTTTTTCTCACTGAATTTGGCCGATGAGAAAAGGTTCATACGTATATATGGGTCGAGAACGCGCTTTGTCTTGCTAAATGTTAAATATCCTTTGTCAGAAAGATAGTCGCCAAAAGTATAATGAGTAGGATTCGCGAACCCGCCCGTATCGGCAGTGGGGTGAAGTGTTAGCCTGGTCATTTCTTTTGTGCCTTTCAACTGCTTTTTCAGTTTCTGCTCGTTCACGGTGTTATCGACAAAATTAATCTGGTTTATTTTAACCTTGGTTCCCTTATTGACGTAGAAGGTAAGTGTAACTGAATTATCAAAAGCAGTGTCCTTTTTGAGATCGATTGTTGTTTTTACATTTCTAAAACCTTTTTCAAAATAAAATTTACTAATGGCGTCCATCGCGTTAATCTTCATGTTTTCCGTCACCACCCTTCCTACAACTAGCCCGGTTTTTGGTCCAAGATCTTCAGATTCACTCTTAGTAATGTTCTTAAAAAAATATTTCGACAACCGTGGTCTTTCCTGCACATTTATCTCCAGGTTAATATTATTGCCGTCCAGTTTAACTATGTAAATGGCCACATCACTAAAATAGTTTTGAGCCCACAATTTGTTAATGGCTTTCGAAAAATTATCACCCCCGGGAATAGTTATTTCATCTCCAACATTCAGGCCGGCAACAGAGAGCAGCAATGCCTCATCAAAATATTTATTGCCCGCTACTTTTATACTGGCAATCTTATATTTCTGGGGAATTTTCTGGTTAAAAATATTTAGCAGATCAGCATCAAGTGAGGTAACAGGTTCTACGGTTGTATCTGTATTGTTAGCAAGGGGTACCTGGGCTTTTGCAACAAAGCTCATGAAACCTAGAAAGAAACACAGTATAAAAAGTCGGTTGAATCGTTGCATCCGGTTCATATTTGAGGGCACCTGCAGGATTGTTTATCCGCCCTGCTACAGTTGCTTTAATTTTAAGTTGGGCAAATTAACGGGATTAATCAGAATAGTGTCAAAACTGTTTGTTAAAACAAACCGTTGTTATTGAATATTAATGGGCAAGTTCTTCCGCTTTCACCTGCTCGCTGATCTTACCGAAGCGTCTCTCTCTCGATTGATAATCAAGTATTGCCTCGTAAAGATTCTCTTTTCTAAAGTCCGGCCATCTAACGTTGGTAAAATACAGTTCAGCATACGCAAGCTGGTAAAGTAAAAAATTGCTTATGCGGTATTCGCCGCTTGTTCTTATCATCAGTTCGGGGTCGGGGAATGCGCTTGTGGTAAGATAAGCCTGCAACGTATCCTGGGTAATTGAAGCAGGATCAATTTTACCAGCTTTTACGTCGATCGCGATATTCTTAACCGCATTAACCAATTCCCACCTGCTGCTGTAGCTCAGTGCCATAATCAGGCTCATGCCAGTATTATTTTTCATGTCTTCCATCACTTCAACCAACTCATTTCTCGCATGTTCCGGGAGCATCTTTATGTCGCCGATCACGTGAAGCCTGATATTGTTCTTCTTCAGGTCAGGCGCTTCTTTTTTTATGGTATCAACAAGCAATTCCATTAAACCGGTTACTTCATACACAGGCCTGTCCCAATTTTCGGTGCTAAAGGCATAAAGTGTAAGATATTCGATGCCCAACTCACCGGCCCCCTCCACAATATCCCGAACACTTTCCACGCCATGAAAATGGCCGTACAAACGGTCCTGGCCCTTTTCTTTTGCCCAACGGCCATTGCCATCCATGATTATGGCAACGTGCCTCGGCATACGTGATTTATCAATTTTATCCAGCAAATCCTGCATTGTTGCTTGTTAAGGATGGCAAAATTAATAAAATACATTGCTATTCGCGATTTTCATTTTCCTTTTTAAACAGCCAGGCGAACAAGCGAATAAATACTTTTTTTCATCGGCTTTCGCACTCCGTAGCACCGTCTCTTGCGTCGCACTCTTGTACTTTAGGGTCTTTATCGAGCAGAGCAAAATGCCACCCGATTCTACAAAACCTGATTTGGACAATAGACGTGACATAGTAATTTCATTCGCCTTACGTGCCAAACCCGGTTTTTGATTTGCCGTCCGAAGCTCGGGGTCCGCCGCCAAAAGCACTACAGCAAAAGAGTGCGACGCAACAGGTGACGAACAGTGTTGCTAAAGCCGTGCCCCAAAACCAGAAACACTATCACCGCAATCCTTCAGGAAAACTGACGGCCATTAGCAAAATATATTAGTCATTTCAAGCTTTCAAGGACTTAAATTTGCACGCCTGCCAATTTGTAAAGTGAGCAACAATGAACGAAAAACTGCAGCAATTAGGCGCATCGTTAGAAGGTGAGTTTTATTTCGACCAAACAATAAGAACACTTTATGCGACGGACGCATCAGCATATCGCGAAATGCCGTTGGCTGTTGCTTTGCCAAAATCTGTTGGCGACATAAAAAAGCTCATCGCTTTTGCCCACGCTGAGAAAACTTCACTTATTCCCCGTACTGCCGGAACTTCGCTGGCAGGGCAAGTTGTAGGCAAGGGAATTATTGTTGACGTATCAAAAACTTTTACCAGCATTATCGAACTCAACAATGAGGAGCAATGGGTACGGGTGCAACCCGGAGTAATACGGGATGAACTGAATATGTTTTTGAAACCGCATGGTTTGTTTTTTGGGCCTGAAACTTCCACTGCCAACAGGGCAATGATCGGAGGCATGGTTGGCAACAATTCCTGCGGTAGTAACTCAGTTGTTTACCGAAGCACCCGGGAACACCTGCTTGAGGTAAAAGCAATATTGAGTGACGGAAGCGATGCCGAATTTAAAGCGCTCGACCTGGAAGCTTTTCATAAAAAATGTGACGGAGAAACCCTCGAGGCCAGCATTTACCGGAAAATACGAAGCTTGTTGAGCAACTACGATAATCAGATTGAGATAAAAAAAGAGTTCCCCAAAAAAAGCATTGAGCGCAGAAATACGGGTTACGCAGTTGACCTTTTGGTCGATACGGCACCATTTAACGCCGGTGGACCTGATTTTAATTTCTGTAAACTAATAGCCGGCTCTGAAGGCACGCTGGCCTTTCTCACAGAAATAAAACTGAATGTTGTTCCGCTCCCACCTAAAGAATCGGGGCTTCTTTGTGTCCATTTCAATACCATAGATGAATCGTTACGTGCCAACCTTATAGGGTTAAAATATCATCCTTCGGCGAGTGAATTGATTGACCATTATATTCTCGAGTGTACAAAAGACAATATTGAACAACGTAAAAACCGTTTTTTTGTACAAGGTGATCCCGGCGCCATCCTGGTAATTGAGTTTAGCAGGGAAACAAAGGAAGAGATAATAGCTATTGCCGAGAAAGTAGAAGCAGAAATGCGGGCTGCAGGGCTGGGTTACCACTTTCCTTTGTTGTTTGGCGACGACACAAAAAAAATATGGACACTGCGCAAGGCGGGCCTTGGTTTGTTAAGCAATCTTCCCGGGGACGAAAAAGCGGTGCCGGTTATTGAAGACACTGCTGTTGATGTTAACGACCTCCCGGATTTTATTGCCGAGTTCAACGAAATATTAAAGAAACACAATTTATACTCAGTTCACTATGCCCATGCAGGGAGCGGGGAAATACATCTTCGCCCGATCATTAACTTAAAAACAAAGGAAGGAAATCAGCTTTTCCGCATTATCGCCGAAGAAATAGCCACTTTGGTAAAAAAATACCATGGCTCCCTAAGTGGTGAACATGGTGATGGTCGCCTGCGTGGAGAGTTTATTAAACAAATGGTAGGTGAAAAAAATTACCAGCTGCTTCGGGACATAAAATATACTTGGGATCCTGAGAATATTCTTAACCCATATAAAATAGTTGATACGCCTGCAATGGATACCATGCTGCGCTATATTCCCGGCCAGCAAACACCAAAATTCGACAGCATCTTCCGGTTTTATAACCAGGATATTTTACAGCACGCCGAACAATGCAACGGCAGTGGCGACTGCCGCAAAACGCATTTAAGTGGTGGAACCATGTGCCCGTCATTTATGGCTACCAGGAATGAAAAAGACACTACAAGGGCAAGGGCGAACATTTTGCGTGAATTCCTAACCAACTCTGATAAACTAAACCGGTACGATCACAAAGAAATTTATGATGTAATGGATCTCTGCCTGAGTTGTAAAGGTTGCAAATCAGAATGCCCAAGTAATGTTGACGTGGCCAAAATGAAGGCGGAATTTATGCAGCACTATTATGATGCAAATGGCGTTCCATTCAGAAGTAAGCTGATCGCAGGTTTTAATAAATCGGCAAGGCTTGGCGCAATAGTGCCCGGCTTATACAACTTTGCCATGACCAATAAGCCGATCAGTAAAGTAATCAAAAAAATATCCGGCTTTGCAGTTGATCGTACCATGCCCACCATGTACAAAACGACTTTAAATTCATGGTATAAAAAACATAAAACCAGAAAAGCAGAAACAAACAACCAGCAAAAGCAAATTGCAAAGCGCAAAGTATATTTATTCTGCGATGAGTTTACCAATTACAACGATACGGAGATCGGCATAAAAGCCATTTTATTATTGGAAAAACTGGGCTTTGAAGTGGAGATACCAAAACATGAGGAAAGTGCAAGGGCCTGGTTATCCAAAGGCCTTATCCGCGATGCAAAAAAGATCATCAACAAAAACATTGCGCTGCTTGCACCGCTTGTTACAGCACAAACACCATTAATCGGTATTGAACCTTCAGCAATACTCACCTTTCGCGACGAATATATCGACCTTGCAGAAGATGATAAATATGAAGCCGCTAAAGCACTTTCAAAAAATGTGTTCACAATCGATGAGTTTATTGCGAAGGAGACCGATGCCGGAAATATAACCAAAGAGCTTTTTAGTAAAGAAAAGAAACAAATAAAACTACACGGGCATTGCCAGCAGAAAGCATTATCATCCATTGCGCCAACAGTAAAAATATTATCATTGCCCGAGAACTATAAAGTAGAAACGATTCCTTCAGGATGTTGTGGCATGGCGGGATCATTCGGCTACGAAAAAGAACACTACGAATTATCGATGAAGATTGGCGAATTGGTTTTATTCCCTGCCGTTCGCAATCATACAGAAGATGGCATTATCGCTGCACCGGGAACGAGTTGCCGCCACCAGGTAAAAGACGGGACGGGCAAAAAGGCTAAACACCCTGTGGAAATTTTATACGAAGCACTTTTATAAAGTCAATCGCCGCTGCAAATAACCAGCCCAATAGAATAAGAAATATGCAAAAGCCTGTGCTTGTAATAAAACTCGGTTCAGCCGTTATCACCAAACCTGGTGGAACGGTTGATAAAATCGTTATTAAAAAAATCTCTTCCGAGATCGCTGCGCTTAGCAAAGAAAGGCGTGTGGTGCTTGTCTCCAGTGGTGCCGTTGGCAGCGGAAAATCTGCCTTAAAAGATTACAAAGGCAGCATCATAGAAAGAAAGGCCGCAGCTGCCGTTGGCAACCCGATACTCATACAGCTTTATCACAAATATTTCTCAGCGTACAATATAAAAGTTGCGCAGGCATTGTGCGAACGTCATCATTTTTCAAACCGTACACAATTTCTGCAGCTTAAAGAAACATTCACAACGTTCTGGGAAAATGACATTCTCCCTGTTGTAAACGAAAATGATCTCGTGAGCAACGTGGAATTAAAATTTTCTGATAATGACGAACTCGCCACACTCATCGCAATCGGCTTCGATGCGGAAACACTTCTCATTTGCACGTCTGCGGGCGGTTTTATGGATGCAGAGAAAAAGATCATTCCGCTTGTTCAAAAAATAGACAGCCGCATTCGCAGTTTTGTATCCACAGAAAAAAGCAGCCTTGGCCTCGGTGGTATGCTATCAAAACTCACGTTCAGCAACCTCGCTACATCACTTGGTATTAAAGTGATTATTACCGGATTAAAAGGTGCTGAACCATTTCACGATGCGTTGAATGGAAACGCTGGTACTACTTTCATTCCAAAACAAGCAAATTTTAAAGCGCGGCAAAAATGGCTGGCAAGTGGCTCCATTACCATTGGTAGTATACAGGTCGATAAAGGCGCAGAGCGCGCCTTGAACAACCGCAAAAGTTTATTGACCGTTGGTGTAAAACACATAACAGGAAATTTTTCAGAAGGTGAGGTTGTTCAGCTGATTAACGAAGACGAGCATATCATTGGCGTTGCCAAAGTGAGACTTAACGCGGTAAACATGCATCAGGAAATTGCGCACAAAAATGTGCTTGCAGCCCATGCGGATGATATCGTGATATTTTAATAGAAAAATTTTTAGCCAGGCTTTTGTGCATACATTAAGCATTCGTTGCGTCGCACCCTTGTACTCCTGAATACAGGTCGGGGAGACCGGAGCGCGAAAGCAATTTATCGTTGTGAAATAACTGTCTGCCTTTGTTGATTTCCGGACCAATTGCACAAGGGTGCGACGCAAGAGACGATGCTACAAAGATCACAAGCCGGCAACTAAAAAGTAAAACATGAAACCAACAGAAGCATTAATTACTAAAGCATATAAAGCTGCCGTATCGTTGCGCAACGCAACAGATGCCCAGCTGAAAAAAACACTCATGATGCTGGCAGCTGAGATGGAAAAACATACCTCAAAAATTATTGCGGCCAACAAAAAAGATGTAGCAAAACAAGACGCGGATGATCCGCGCACAGACCGCTTGCTGCTGAATAGCCAACGTATTAGAAGCATTGCAGCAAGCGTAAGGAAAGTGGCAAAACTTCCGAACCCGTCAGGACAAATCCTGGAAAAGAAAACATTGCACAATGGATTGCTACTCGAAAAAATCAGCGTGCCGCTGGGTGTTGTTGGCGCCGTGTATGAATCAAGGCCAAATGTAACTTTTGATATTGCAGCGTTGTGTTTGCGGAGTATGAACGCTGCGGTGCTAAAAGGAAGCAAGGAGGCTGAACACACCAATATTGCTTCGGTTGCATTAATTAAAAAAGTGCTGAAAGCAAATAATATTCACCCCGACTGTATAACGTTGTTGCCTTCTGAAAGGGAAAGTGTTGCCGACCTTTTCTCGGCCACAAAATATGTTGATGTAATCATTCCCCGCGGTTCTGCAGGCCTCATCGAATACGTGCGCAAAAACAGTCTTGTTCCTGTAATAGAAACTGGCGCCGGGGTTTGCCATATTTTTGTTGATAAGACTGCAAAAGTGCAAAATGCAGTGAACATTACTGTCAATGCAAAGGTTCAAAGACCTTCTGTATGCAACGCGATTGATACAATTCTTTTGCAGGAAGATATTGCACCGACGTTCCTAAGTAAACTTCAGCCCGAGTTTGAAAAATATGGCGTGGAGATTTTCGCTGATAGTAAATCGTACAGGCTATTAAAGAACTACCCGCACCTGCAAAAAGCAAAACCTGAAGATTTTGGCCGCGAATTTTTAAGCCTGAAATGCGCCGTAAAAATTGTAAAGCATATTGATGAAGCCCTATTGCACATAAGCAAGTACTCGACCAAACATTCGGAAGCGATAATATCGGAAAACAAAGCCAATTGCAAACGCTTTTTAAAAGAAGTTGACGCGGCAACAGTTTATGCAAACGCCTCCACAAGATTCACCGACGGTGAAGAGTTCGGCCTTGGGGCAGAAATTGGCATATCCACGCAAAAACTGCATGCGCGGGGACCATTTGCGCTGGAAAAACTTGTTACCGAAAAATGGGTTATCACGGGCAATGGGCAAGTGCGTAAATAGTCGCATCATTTAAATTCAACTGTTAATGCAGGCATTTGAGCCTGCATTATTTATTTTACTATCTTGTTTGCATGATCGCTTCTTTTACGCAGACAATGATTGGCTTACTTGCTGGTATTGTTATCATCATTCTTCTTACCACGAAATTTAAGGTTCATGCATTTTTCGCGCTGATGTTCGCCTGCTTTGTTACCGGACTTATACTACAAATGCCTGTTGATAGTATCATTAGCACAATGAAAGACGGGTTTGGTAATATCATGAAATCTCTTGGTTTTATTATTGTGCTTGGAACTACGCTGGGTGTTTTGCTCGAACATACAGGCAGCACAAAAGCGATGGCAGGATTTATTTTAAAAAAAGTGGGGGAAAAAAAAGCAGCACTTGCCATGAGCCTTACAGGGTTTATTGTAGGCCTGCCCGTGTTTTGCGATTCAGGTTATATTGTTTTGAATGGGCTGAATAAATCTTTGATCAGGAAAACCAGGATACCAACGGTGGTGATGAGCGTTTCTCTTGCAACAGGCTTGGCATCGGTTCATTGCTTAATACCGCCGCATCCCGGTGCTGCTGCTGCAGCCAGCACAATTGGCGCCGACATCGGAGCGCTCATTCTTTATGGAATTATTGTCGCAATCCCCGCAATGCTTGCCGCACATTGGTGGGCAGCAACCAAAGGAAAGGAATTTACCTATTTATCGGATGAAGAACTAATAATTGAAGAAGATGCGACAGCGCATCCATCCCCGTTTCAGGCGTTTTTACCCGTTATTTTACCCGTTATTCTTATAGCATCACGATCATTTTTAATCGGGGGTACTAACGTAAATTTTATAACTCAAATTATCACCACCAGCGGAGAACCCGTTATTGCGTTGTCCGTTGGAATATTACTTGCTCTAAATTGTAAAAGAGGATGGAAAATGCCTGTACTGGGATTACTGTCAAGTGAGTCAGTGGAAAAGGCTGGAAGTATTTTAGTGATAATAGCTGCCGGCGGCGCATTTGGAGCTATATTGACTGCCGCAAAATTGGGTGATCATTTATCAGGCATCACTGCGCTGCAAAGCATGGGCATTCTATTTCCGTTCCTTATAACCAGTATTTTAAAAACAGCACAAGGTTCTTCTACTGTTGCCATTATCACTGCTGCGTCTATTGTGCAACCATTTCTCTCACCACTTGGGCTCGAATCTGAAACAGGAAAAATAATTTGTGTATTGTCTATGGGTGCCGGTTCTATGATGATTTCGCATGCCAATGATGCATTTTTTTGGGTAATCAGTAAATTTTCGGGCATACCAATGAATGCCATGCTAAAGGTGTATACTACTGCTATGGTTATTATGGCACTGGTTTCTCTTTTTGTTATTTATATCTTGTCGTTGTTTATTTTATAATGATCCGCTACTTGCTGCCACACTTGTTGGCTTTTGAATAAGCGAAATGCGTTCCCCCTCCGTTGACGTTTCCCGATTAAAAGGCTATTTCGTATGTTTGTTGCCTCACAAAATTGTTGCTATGAAGTTTGGTATTATCGGTAGCGGAAGCTGGGCGACAGCACTTGCCAAAATATTAACAGACAACAATCATCACATCAACTGGTGGATGCGCAGTGAAGAAAGTATCAGCTATATTCAAAAACGCAGGCATAACCCGCACTATCTTACCAATGCACATTTCGACCTGAATCTTTTGCAGGTTAGTTCTTCACTCGCTTATGTTGTGGGAGATTCTGAAATACTCATTATCGCAGTGCCCAGTGCGTACATTCACGATGTGTTGACGACACTCAACAGCGATTCATTTGCCAACAAAAAAATTATTTCGGCGATCAAAGGTTTGCTGCCCGGCAGCAACGAGTTGTTGAATCACTATCTCAACAAAAACTTTAACGTAGCGTTGAAAGATTATTTTGCAGTAACAGGCCCGTGTCATGCAGAAGAGGTTGCTGCTGAAAAATTATCATATCTCACTTTTTCAGGCGTCGATGAACAAACTGCTGCTGAAATCGCTTACTGTTTTAAAAATGAATACCTGAACACTGTCGTAAACCATGATATCATGGGTGTACAGTTCGCGGCGGTAATGAAAAATATTTATGCGCTCGGCGCCGGAATTGCTCACGGGTTGGAATACGGAGACAATTTCTTAAGCGTGTATATCTCGAACAGCGCAAATGAAATGGTGCGCTTTCTCCGCAAGGCCCATCTTGATGAAGATCATACAGGGCTTAATTATGCGGCTTCTGCCTATCTTGGCGACCTGTTGGTTACTTGCTACTCATTGTATAGCCGTAATCGCACTTTTGGAAACATGATCGGAAAAGGTTATTCCGTAAAAGCCGCACAACTCGAACTTAGCATGGTTGCCGAAGGTTACAATGCAAGCCGTAGCATTCATCACACCAACCAGCATTTGCAGGCACAACTTCCCATAGCGGATGCGATTTACGAAATTCTGTGGCAGCAGCTTCCCGCCGGCGAAGGATTCAAAAAAATTGAAGCAATAATTGTATAACCATTGTTATAATATTTTGTTCGCCGGCTCCTTCACTTCGTGGCATCGTCTCTTGCGTCGCACTATTGAACAATTAGTCCGTAATTCAACAAAAACGTAAAAGACCAAAAGCTATCCCCGCAATTATTGCTTCTGGCCTGGGTGTTTCCGATTTGTAATATGCAGTACAAGTGTGCGACGCAAGCAAAGCTGAGCAGCGGTGTCGCGCTGGGTAAATAAATAAAAATCACTCCTCATTCAACTGTGAAAAGGATGGGCAGTTGTTTAACAAAAAAAGAAATGCTGTTTTGACGACGAACTAAAAGCTCCTGTTTTCCTTAACCCAGCCGGCAATATATTCAGCGATTTCGTGCGTAGCTGTGCCTGGAGCAAAAAGTTTACCTACACCTATTTCGTTCAACGATTTCATATCATCGTTTGGAATAATACCACCACCTGTTAACAAAACATCGTCCATATTTTTTTCTTTCATCATATGAAGGAGTTTTGGAAAAACAGTCATGTGTGCGCCGCTGAGAATGCTTACACCGATAGCATCTACGTCTTCCTGCAAGGCGGCGTTTACTACCATTTCCGGCGTTTGACGAAGACCTGTATAAATTACTTCCATACCTGCGTCTCTTAATGCCGATGCGATAACCTTTGCACCCCGGTCGTGCCCATCGAGACCAACTTTGGCCACTAAAACTCTAATGGGTCTTTGCAATGTTGTGTTCATGCAAACGTTTTTGATAAGTACAAATTTACCTTAAAATCAGCGAATGTTAAAGGAAGCTTTCTCCTGCCTGATTGCATTTTCCGCTGCATATTTCAGCGAGTCGTCAGCATTGGAATAATAATATATTTTCACGCCTTCTTCTCTTGCATAAGGCTGCGTCATGGAATCCATTAACTGTACGGATTTGAAATGACCAAATACCCAGTCATCGGTAGGCCGCGGCTTAAAATTTACAAGCAATACATGTTTGCTGAAGATCGATTCTGGCAACCAGAATAAAAAAGTTGCATCATCAGAAAAAGCTTCGGGCAAAACCTTTTTATCCCGGAAGAAATTAACGGCAGAAGCCTCCCCATAATTATCGGTGAAAATGATGGTGGATGATTTTACGCTGTCGGGCAGCCTTGTATACACATTTGTTACTTTTTGCGTTAATTGCCGCCAGCCGAGCATGTCAGCAAAGTCCTGTGGTATGGGATGAACAACGGTGTCTTCCCAATTGAGTAAGCCAGTATGATCAAGCTGAAGTGCTTTGTAAACCGGGGCCATTTTTTCAGGGGTGTTGAAAGGCAATGCAACTGGTATCATTGGTATGGCAAGCAGTACAACGATTGAAGGCATTACAAGGCGTTTGATTTTATTGCTAAGGGTAACGCGTTTTGTCAGTTTTTCGAGATAGTAGCCCCCAAAGGCATACAATGGAGGATAAATGCCCATTGTGTAGTAACTCTTGCCTTTGAACACAACCAGGAAAGTGAATATGCCTGTGTATATGATAATGAGCGCGAAATATTTTCGTCCAGCTTTGGTTGCAACCAGGCAAATAAACCCTGCCACCCAAATAAAGAAAGACGGTAGTGTCATGATCAATTGATCGGCAAAAAATTGCGACCTGCTCAAATAACTCAATTGCTGTTCGGTAAGCAATTTCATGTGGGTGGCTACAGGAAAATTATGGTTGATCTGCCAAATAATATTGGGTGCGATAATTAATGAGCAAATGAGTAACGCATAGTAAAGCTGTTTGCTTGCAAACCATTTTCGTAAAGGCGTTAGCAGGAAAGCGACGATTGACGAAAGAATATAAAAGGCTGCTGAATATTTTGAAAGAATGCTGAAAGCAAAAGAAATTCCAAGCAGGTAAAGATATTTTTTGCAGTCAGTTTGTATTAATCTCACGACCAGGTAAGAATTGAGTGTCCAAAAAAACAGCTCAAGGAAATTGGGTTGAAAAAGAATATTCATCCGAAGATACCCAGAAAGCAAAAAGCCAAGACAGGTAAGCAGGCAGGCATACATGCCGCCACCAAGTTTTTGAACAAGCCTGCCTATAAGATAGATGTTTAGAGCGCCAAAAAAGGCCGACCAGAAACGCACTACCGCAATGGATTTACCTAAAAGACTACTAATGTAACCCAGCAGAGAAAGCAATGGCGGTGCCTCAATATATCCCCATGCAAGATGATCAGATTCGGAAAGGTAAAGGTATTCATCGCGGTGCAGTTCATACATCGGATGAATGAACAGGTATGGGATTAGCAGTTTTACGATAGCAAACAGCAGAATAAGCCGGGTGGTTTTCGACATCTTTTTTTAGAAAGTTACAACACGAAAGCCAAGCAGGGGCGGTATTTATATAACCAGCAGGCTTTTGTTTTAAACAGATAAAAAAAAGCTGGCAAAAGTTTGGCCACTACACCTGCTTTTAAAAAATATATTAACCCTGGACTAATTGCAGCGTAAATTTTATCCGCTTAATGGTTTCCTCTTTGCCTAATACTTCGGCAACATGGAACACACCCGGGCCGAATTTGCCACCCACTAGCATGATGCGCAGAGGAAGCATCAGTTCACCCGGCTTTATTTCATGTACGGCGGTGAGCTCTTTAAAAGTTCTTTCTAATTCTTCATGTTGCCATGAAGGAGCTAGGTCGAAAGCAAGCATCATTTCTCCAAAAAACAGGTTTTTCTTTTCGTCCCATTTTGGCTTTATGGCAGCGGTATCAATGTTTGTCGGGGTTTTAAAGAAGAATCCGGCCTGCTGCACAAAATCAGGTAAAAGCGTGCAACGGTCTTTCACCAGCTCTAACACTTTTTGCAATTGGCCGTCGTCCGGTACAGAAATACCTTCTGCTTCGAGTAATTGCCTAACCCGGGGCTGGTAATGCGAAGCCGGTAGGTGCTTTATCCATTCGTGGTTGAACCATTTTGCTTTCTCATAATCGAATCTTGCGCCGCCCTTATGAACGCGTTCCATGGTAAATTTGTCCACCAATTTTTGCAGCGTGAAAATTTCGTTTTCGGTTCCATCGTTCCAGCCAAGCATAACCAGCATATTTATAAATGCTTCAGGTAAAAATCCTCTTTCTCTAAAGCCTTGAGTAGTTTCAGTTGTTTTCGGATCTGTCCAATTCATAGCAAATACAGGGAAACCCATGCGATCTCCATCTCGTTTACTGAGCTTCCCATTACCGTCTGGCTTCAAGATCAAAGGAAGGTGCGCCCATTGCGGCATCTGGTCAAGGCCAAACAAATATTTCCAGAGCAGGATATGCACGGGTGCACTTGGCAGCCATTCTTCGCCACGAAAAGCATGTGTGATCTTCATCAGATAATCGTCAACCACAACTGCAAGATGATAAGTTGGCATTCCATCGGCTTTCAGCAAAACTTTATCATCCGTTTGTGAAGAATGAAACGCAACTTCCCCGCGAATCATATCCGTGAATACGATTGTTTCATCAGTCGGCATTTTTATGCGTATCACATGTGCCGCGTCTTCGCTTAATAACCTTGCCACCTCTTCTTCACCAAGGGTAAGTGAATTACGCATTTGCTCACGAAGTATGTAATTATATTGTGGCGAAGGGCTTTCTGCAGTTTTAAACCGGTTGCGCATTTCCTCAAGTTCTGCGGGGGTATCAAAAGCATAGTATGCGGAGCCATCTGCAACAAGTTGCTCTGCATATTTTCTATAGCTTTCTTTTCGTTCACTTTGGCGGTACGGGCCATATGCACCGCCATGCACAGGGCTTTCGTCGGGGGTAAGTCCGCACCAATTAAGACAGTCAAAAATATATTCCTCAGCGCCGGCCACAAATCTTGACTGGTCAGTATCTTCTATGCGCAACACAAATTCGCCGCCATGGTGTTTGGCAAAAAGATAATTGAATAATACCGTTCTTACGCCACCCAAATGCAAACCTCCTGTTGGCGATGGAGCGAAACGCACCCTTACTTTTTTATTTTCATTAACCATATTCCGGTAATATTGTATTGTTATTTGCTATTGTTTATACGGGCTGCAAAGATAATTGTTGAACTGCAGGGTTTGCCCGGATATTTAAAGGTATCTAATTGAATGTTGGCTGTCCTAAATAAAGCTTTGCAGCATACTAAACCTTTCGACGAACACTCAGGAAATTATTTGCATAACCCTGCTGCCACTTTTTATACAGCACAAAAGTGCGACGCAACAGGCGATGCTGCAGGGCTGCAATGCACGGTTCAAAAAAAATTCAGCTTAATGCTGATCGAATAAAATGGGTGTTTTAAAAAAAATATTTCTTATTGTTTTTACCGCTGTTTTATTGCAGCAGTTGGTCGATGCTCAAATCACTTATTTCAATGTTTCTGTTCAGTACGATTCGCCCTGGGTCTGTAAAAACCTGAAATTAATACCGGTACGTTTTAAAGGAAATGGCGGCGACACCAATCAGTTGATGAAGGGCGGCATTATTAGTTTTGAAGAGGCTTTCAGAAGGGGAAAGATAACAGTGAAAGAATCGGACCTTGGCGGCGGCGGCGCCGATGTTGGCCTTATTACCGTGAAGAATCACTCAAAGGAAAATGTACTCGTTCACAGTGGCGATATTGTGGCAGGAGGCAAGCAAGACAGGGCTTTTGCCGGCACCACTATTCTCGGTGCCGATGAAGAGCAATATGTGCCGGTGTTTTGCATTGAGAAAGGGCGATGGACAAAAAAGCCACACTCTTTTCGCTATGGCGGACAAGCCGACGCCTCTTTAAAGCGACAGATAGATATAGTGCGCAAACAAAATAAAGTATGGAAAGAAATTGACCGGCAGCTTGCAGAAACAGATAAAAAAAATCCAAGCTCGGCATATATGAATCGCTTTGCAGGTGAGGAGGAAATTGATTCAACCTGTTTTCACCTATTCACTCGGAAACTGGCCGAAAGCGACAGTATGTATTCAGGCTTTATTGCCATAACGGGTAAGCGCATCATTAACTGCGAATTGTTTAGCAGTGCCGACCTTTTTGTTGCATCATTCAACTCGCTTGTAAAAAGTTACCAGCGCAGTGTAACCGCGAATGATGGCTACGCTGAACTACCCGATGCAACTGTAAAAATTTTTATGGATAAGTTTATGGAAACAGAAGAAAAACAGCAGCAATACCTTAAAGATCATGGCCGTCTTTATTCAATCCAAAATCATGTTATTCATCTAGTGGCCTACGATGATTGATTTTTTTGAGCCCGGCTTCCACTCTTTCAATTAAGCATAGTTGCGTCGCACTTTTCAACTGCAATACAGTGGTTGAGCAAATATTTTGAAGCGCAACCGTTTTCGTTCATCTTTTAAGTAGGTTATCAATATCTTTAGTTCAATACAAACGCATATGAAAAAAATCTTCGTGTTGGCTTTTTTTGCAATCGCCTGTTCAGCGCTTGCACAACAAACATATGTTCCGGCAGCAGAAAATCTAAAAGCAAGGCAGGAGTTTGCCGATGCAAAATTTGGTTTGTTTATTCATTGGGGGCCATTCAGTATTCCGGGCTCAGGCGAATGGGTAATGAACGAACGCAACATTACCGTCAAAAATTATACGCGCCTGATGGACTTCTTTAACCCGATCGGTTTCAATGCACACGACTGGGTAAAAATGGCCAAAGATGCAGGCATGAATTACATTACGCTCATTACCCGCCACCACGATGGATTTAGCATGTGGGATACAAAATATTCCGATTTCAATATTATGAATACACCCTATAAAAAGGACATCGTAAAACAAATAGCGGATGAATGCCATAAACAAGGCATAAAACTCTTTCTATATTATTCGCTGCTTGATTGGCGACGCGACGATTATTCATGGACCACCGGCCGTACCGGGCAGGGAACGGGCAGAACAGTGCAGGGCAAATGGGATGACTATATACAATTTATGAAAAACCAGTTAACGGAATTACTCAGTAATTACGGCGAGATTGCTGGTATTTGGTTCGACGGTCATTGGGATCAAACCGCTCCGGAAGGTGCCGCCGACCGCAGCGCAAGAATCGATTGGCATTACAGTGAAATCTACGGGCTCATTCACAAACTGCAACCCCAATGTTTAATCGGCAATAACCACCACTTATCCCCCTTTCCAGGCGAAGACTTTCAAATGTTTGAAAAAGATCTTCCGGGAGAAAATAAATCAGGCCTCAGCTATCAGCAGGCATCCGACAAATTACCGGTCGAAACATGTGAAACTATTAATAATTCCTGGGGCTTTAATATTACAGATACTACTTATAAAACACATGAACAGTTGCTGCAATACCTTGTAAAAGCATCTGCGCTTGGCGCAAACTTCTTGTTAAATATCGGGCCTATGCCCAATGGAAAAATTCAGGTCGAGTTCATAGAACGCCTTCAATGGATCGGCAATTGGCTGCATGTTTATGGCGAGAGTATTTACAAAACCACGGCGGGTTACCAAAAACCACAAAGCTGGGGTTGCCTCACCCAACGGGAAGGCAAAATATATATACACCTGTTCAGCAAAAATATAAGCAGCATTAATCTCGGCGATTTCCCTTTTAAAAAAATCGATAAGGCCTACCTGTTAAAAAACAAAACTGATGTGAAAACAGATTTAAAAAATGGCACTGCAACAATAACTCCGGCGAATTGGGATGAAGCCGAACCCGACCAGGTGATAGTGCTGGAAGTAAAATAATTTTATTTGCTCGGCGCAAGGGTCATTTCGCAGCTTCGTTGCGTCGCACGCTTGTACTGCAGCCTTTCAGGCAACAACAAGCAAAAGCCAGTCACAATATAAAACCTGCCGGTGATTTAATACAAGGCAGGTTTTACTATTTTTGGGCCATGTTCTATACCATAAAACCACCTTGGATCTTAAAGAAAATATATCCAAATCTCCTTTGGCAAAACCCGGGTAATGAAAAAACGATTTATCTCACATTCGACGATGGACCTCATCCGGCAGCCACTCCATTTATTTTAGATAAGCTCAAGGCCTACAAAGCGAAAGCTACCTTCTTTTGCATCGGCAAGAATGTAATAGAGTATCCGGAAATTTACAAGCGTATTCTCAACGAAGGGCACGCTGTTGGTAATCATACCCAAAACCATCTCGATGGATGGAAGACCCCCGATGAAAAATATTTTGACAACATCTTTGAAGCTGCAAAATATATTGACAGCAACCTCTTTCGTCCACCCTATGGGCGAATTACAAAATTCCAGTCAAATTTGTTACAGCAAGGCTCCTTAAAAAAAACGGGGCAAAAACACTTTAAACTTATTATGTGGTCAGTGTTAAGTGGTGATTTCGATATAAAACTATCGCCCGAAAAATGTTTCCAAAATGTATTGCTGAATACAAAAGCGGGCAGCATTGTTGTCTTCCACGACAGCACCAAAGCTTGGGACCGTATGAACTATGCATTACCAAAAATGCTCGAACACTTTAGTAAACTTGGTTACCGGTTTGAATCAATAGTTTGATTTTATTTTTATAATAAACTATCTGCTAATAGCTGGCGCGAAGAAAGAGGCGACTATAAAAAAAGAGAGCTAAGGTAGACACCTCAGCCCGTTTTTAATCCGTACCCTATGAAAACTGGACAAAAATAGGCCTTTAAGTTTAATTGCCAAATCTGATTTCATTAAATTTCAGGGTAATTAAAAAAAAATCAGGAACCTGCTAAGCCTTTTTGTAATTCTTCAAACACTTAATTTTTATTACACATTGATTTTCAATTATAAATAACAATTTCGAAACGTCGTTTTAAAAAGTGTAAAATTCACCCTTATATAAATATTTCATTGAAATTTAACCCTAACTGACTTTTTAAGGCGAGCTGCTTTTACCACTCAAAAGCACTTCTACCCAGGCCGACATGCCTGATTAAATTTTGGATTGTAAAGGACTGTGCACAAATTTGCAGTTTAAGCCACCAAGCCACGATGAACATTATTGATACGCATTGCCATTTATACCTGCAGGAATTTAAAGATGACATTGTCGATGTTATTGCAAAAGCCGAAAAGGCTGGTGTTTCAAAATTTTATTTGCCAGCGATCGATAGCAAAGTAATTGAAGATATGCTTCGATTGGAAGACCAGTTTCGCGGCGTATGCTTCGCCATGATTGGTTTGCACCCTTGCTCAGTGAAAGAGAATGTTGACCACGAACTTGCCGTTGTTGAAAGCTGGCTTAAGCAAAGAAAGTTTGCAGCTTTAGGCGAAATCGGCCTTGATTTTTACTGGGACACAAGTTTTACCAGGCAACAATACGCAGCCTTTGAATTTCAGATGCAACTGGCGCTTGATTACAACCTGCCGGTCGTTATTCATACCCGCAATGCGATTGACGAAGCGATCAACACGGTAAAACCTTTTGCCATAAAAGGTTTAAAAGGCATCTTTCATTGTTTTGGCGGAACCATTGAACAAGCAAATAACATTATTGATCTTGATTTTAAACTTGGAATAGGCGGTGTGCTCACCTATAAAAATTCCGGGCTTCGCGAAGTGCTGGGGCAGACCGACCTAAGCCATATCGTGCTGGAAACCGATGCGCCGTATTTGTCGCCCGTACCACACCGGGGCAAGAGAAATGAGAGTAGTTATCTCGCCATTGTTTTGGAAAAACTTGCGGCCATTAAAAATATACCTGCAGAACGTATTGCTGAAATAACAACAGCCAATGCAGAAAAAATTTTCGGATGCTGATCAATGAACTGCTATTTTTGCAACCCTTGATTTTATGGAGACTTGTCCGAGTGGTTGAAGGAGCACGCCTGGAAAGTGTGTATACCTCTAAAGGGTATCGAGGGTTCGAATCCCTCAGTCTCCGCTTTATCGCAAAAAAGCTCAGCTTAAAAAGCCGGGCTTTTTTTATGCGTTTGGTGCTCAAGGATTGTTGCCACCGGCAATGTTGTACAAGCTGTGCGACGCAACGGCCGATGCTATGAAATACAAAAGCACGGTTCAAAAACATATAAACACAATTTGTTCAGAAAGCCTTATTTATGATCTTTTGAGGTAGCGCTGCTGCGATGCAGACTATAAGTTGCCGTGTTTAGCAGCCCTGGTAAAATTGGTCTTATGGGAGCGGGAATTTTATCATCTCTGCATCACATCTATGTGCATCAACAGTTGCGTCGCACAGCGTGTACGGCAACAACTGTAGCAGCTGCAGAAAAAGGCCAGGCCGTTGTATTAAAACCACAGCTCATGGCGGATTTTATACAATTCATACCCCAATCTTTCATTTCATGCCACGGTTTAAGGATATTTACTATAGCTGCATGTAAACAGATAAACCCTGACTGCATTGAAAACGTTTTTGAAACAAATAAGCCTTTACGTGAAAATGCTCAAAATACTGCAAACGAAAAATGCTTATGCTTTGAGAATATATACGCTAATACTCATACTTTTCGCCGGCATAAATTCCTTTGCGCAATGGAAAAGTAGCTACGTTTTTTCCCGCATTACCAAGGGAACGGGTTTGGCATCAGATGTAGTGAATGGTGCAGCACAAGATGCCGATGGTTACTTATGGTTTGCGACAGCTAATGGCTTGCAACGCTTCGACGGCACTCGCTTTATAACTATTAAATACATTCCGGGCGACAGCACCTCCGTCCCTGAAGCTATGCCTGCAGGCATCTTGTTTGATTCGAAACAAAGGCTCTGGGTATTGTATTCGGGCAACCGGATAGGTATTTTAGATTATCATAAATTCACTTTCAGACAAGCAAAGATCATATTACCTCCCGATGTAAGGAATAATAATATATACAGGTTAAGAGAAGAAAAAGATGGCAAGCTTACCATGCTCGTCGGCAATTACGGAATCATTACCTACAACGAAAAGGCGAACGCTTTCGCTGCAGCTTATAACGCTGTGCAATTTGAAGAAGGCAAAGCTGTTTTCGATCTTTGTTATGCAGGGCAGCCGGGTAATTATTGGGTTTCTTCCGAGAAAGGTTTTGATCTTTACAATAACGCATCTCAAAAAAGTGTAGGCGGGGATTTTACTCCATTTTTACAAAAGTTCAATAAGTTTTTAAAAGATGAAAAGGCAATGGGGCCCTCGGGTACGCATTACGATACCCTGGGAAACTTCTGGACGCTTATGTGGTCGGGAACAAGGGGTATACCTGATATCGTGCATTATAATACCAGGTCAAAAGCCTGGGACACTTATTCTTCAAGCCTGCTAACGTCAACAGGAGGGTATTTTGATATTGCCAATGTGCTCATTCAAAGCGACGGTACCGTTTGGGCTTATGGTGGCAATATTTTCGCAAGGCTGAACAGCCAAACCAACAAATTTGAAGACGTAAGAAACGAATCGCTGCTTAATCATGGCACCATGATCGAGATCATTAACACGTTGTTCGAAGATAAAGACGGCAACATATGGATATGCACCACCAGTGGTTTGTATTACTTCAACCCGGGCAAACAATTTTTTGTGAACCTCATTAATGAAAGAAATGACAAAAGAAAATACAGCAATTCGTCAGACGCAATTCTTCAACTAAGCAATGGCAATATCTTAACAACGGCTTGGGGTGCCGGAATATTTACTTATGATAGCAATTTTAATGTTATACCCAATACCATTATCCCTGAACCCGAACGTAACCTGGGCATATCGGTCTGGGATATGCTCGAAAGAAAAAATGGCGATTTGTGGATGGCCATGCAGGAAGGGCGAATACGCGTGTTTAGCCAACAAACAAAAACAATGGTTGAAGAACGACTTGCGGTTTTTGAGCAACATACCGTCAGGCAACTTGCTGAAGACAGCCTTGGCAACATATGGATGGGAACACAAAGCGGGTTAGTTATTAAATGCGCCAACGCGAACTGGCGCGATACTTTGCACGCTTTCAGTCTTGTGCAGCGGTTAAAAGGTCACATCGTTAAACTTGCCGTTGACTCTCACGGTTACGTGTGGGCGTGCACCGATCGCTTTGGTGCTTTTAAACTTGACCCGCATTACGGCAAAATTGTTGATCATTATAGCGATCACTCGCCTGAAGACAGGCGCATAAATGTTGCAGGCGCATCGGATATTATGCAGTACAACGACAGCATTATGCTGCTTGCCTCTGGTACGGTCAATGAAATTAATCTCAATACAGGTAAAATCAGTTACGGCAATTTTAAAAGAGAGGATGTTATCGGCTATGCGGTAAGTTTTGTTAAGGATAAAACAGGTGCTGTGTGGGTAGGAACGTTTGACGGTTTATATCGTTATATCCCGGGTAAAAGATACATGACCTATTACGACGGTGAAGATGGTATTACCGACACAAGATTTCAGCCTAACGCAACTGAACTATTAAGAGATGGCAAATTAATATTCGGAACAACAACAGGTCTGCTTATGATTGACCCGCACAAGCTAAAGATACCTGCATTCGCACCAACGGCAACAGTTTCAGAATTCAGGGTTTTTGATAAAGACCTTAACGCCGATTCATTGCTTAAACTCAGTAAAATTTCCTTGCCTTATTCCTCCAACTCACTATCATTTTATTTCACCACGTTCAACTACAACCACGAATTCCTGGTAAAGTATAAACTGGAAGGGCTCGACAAAAACTGGAAAATTGCTTCAGAAAATGTGGCGCAATACAGTTATCTCGCCCCCGGCATGTACACCCTAAAGATTATCTCGCTCAGTGCTGGCGGAATTGAATCGGCCGAGCGCGATATTGTAATCGAAATTAACCCGCCTTTCTGGAGCTCATGGGGCTTTTACGGCCTGCTTATTCTTATAATTATAGGCATTCTTTATCTTATTGACAGGGAGCGCATGAAGCGCATCCGCAGTACTCAACAAATACGATCAGAAATAGGTTTTAACCTTGCGACCGATGTGACTACAACGCTAAGCAATATTAACCTGATGAGCGAAATGGCGAAAAGAAAGGCCGACAACGATATAGAACGATCCAAGGAACTTATTGAACAGATCAGCGAGAAAAGCAACAATATGATCACCGCACTCGACGATATGCTGTGGAGCATTGATCCCTCCAATGATAAAATGGAAAAAATGTTGCAGCGCATGTCAGAATATGCCGACGCAATGAAGAAAAACTTCGATTGCGAAATTACGTTGCAGGCAGAAGAAAGATTGAACACTGTTGATCTTAATATGAAGTTTCGTTATGGCCTTTTCAGTATTTTTAAAGAGGGACTCAAAAGTATTATACAGTTGTCTGACGGTAAGCAAACATTGATAAATATTGATCTGTACAAAAACAAAGTGTTGCTAAAAATGCAGGACAATACAGCGCAGTATATTTCAGACATCAACAATTACCGCGTTGCGGAAGAAATGAAAAAACATGCGGAAGCCATGAGCGCAGAACTCGATTTGCAACAAGACAAAAACGGCATATACATCTTCCTCATGTTCCCCATAAAATAATTTGCTGTAATAATGATCCCGGCGTTCAGCACTTTGGGCATCGGCTCTTGCGTCGCACTCTTGTACCACGGAATCACCGGGCAACAGAAACGAAAACCGGCTTGGCAAAATAGCTCGCGACCGTTGCTGATCGCACATTGCTGCTATAAAGTACAAGAGTGCGACGCAACCGAAGCCCGACCAGGGAACAAAAGCCTGGCTAATATATGGCTTCCTTACTGCGGTTTATTTGTACTGTTCCCA
Source organism: Chitinophagaceae bacterium UBA7600 (assembly GCA_002478885.1). Taxonomy (GTDB): domain Bacteria; phylum Bacteroidota; class Bacteroidia; order Chitinophagales; family Chitinophagaceae; genus DLKC01. The sequence goes on along the minus strand of DLKC01000027.1, from coordinate 149,186 downwards.
AATCCAGTGAAGCATTTGCTTTGCACCCTTTTCGTTGTTGAAATGAAATTCAAGTATACTTTTTCTCGCTTCGATTTCGTCGTCGGTGATTTTCTGATGAAACATTTGCGCAACAATATTACTGAACGATTCGGCAGTTTCGGCTACAACACAAAGTTCTTCGAGGCCCGTTCCGGCTACCATGTTTTTATTTACAAGGCAATGACGGCCATTGAACAATGCATTCAGCAGTTTGATCTGTATACCGGTATTGTTGAATGATGGAAGTATATTGATCTGGGCTTTCGCTATCATGTCCTGCATTTCCATTTCAGAAGGGTTCGCAACAAGGCAGGTGTGCATGTTTTGATGTGCGATTTTTTCAAGCGCAGCTGAAGGATTTTTGCCGGCCACAACAAACGGTATTTGCAACTTACCAAAAACATGTTGCAATAACCATTTTGCAGCCTCGTCGTTTGAAGCAACGCTCAGGTCGCCATGGTACAAACAATAAGTACCCATGCCTGCCTGGCACCGAACCTCCCACGGCGGTATAAACAGGGGCAGGTAGTCGATGGTTTTACAATCAAAATGATCGCGGAAATATTGAGTATCTTTTTCGGTAACGGCCCAAAATGCGGTTGCTTTATTTACAAGCGCTCTTTCGTATTGAAACAAACGATTACTCTCCCAGCGATAGTACGCTTTATTAAAAAGATTGTGAGAGCAGGAATAAAGCCTTTGATAATAGCTGTGTTCTACATTATGAATACGAACAAATTTTTTCCTGCCATTAAAACGATGATCGATTGCAGGGTAAGTGCAATGTATACCCTCCATAAAAATCGGGTACTCGTCTTTAAGCAAATTTTGTAAAAGCGTTTCGTCGTTCCTGCTGGAAACAATGTAAGGCAAAGAAAAAGTAAAACCTTTATGGCCAGTATTACGTGGATAGTAGTAAACCCTTTCGCAATATTTATTCAGTTCGGGTTGTTGGCCGCGGCCGTTATCAAAACAATGGAGGATAATTTTTACACCTTGTGACTGTAATGCGGGAAGCTTATAAAAAAGGTCATAAACCCCGCCGTAGTTGGCAGGATATGGTACATCAAGACTGATTATATGTAAGTGCTTATCCAATTTAATATTTGCAGACTACAAGTTATCCTGGTAAAAAGCGAGCAGCCTTTTTTCCTCGCTGCCCCAGTTCAATTGTTCTCTTGCTTTAACACAGTTATTGCGCAATTGTTCATGCAAAGCGGCATCATCAAGTAACTTATTTATTGCAAAAGCGATTGTTTCGGACATTGTATCGCCGATCATTAATGCAACGTTATACTGATCATTAATAAGCTTATACTCGGGGTAATTAACGCAAACCTGCGGCACACCGGCCATTATATAATCAAAAAACCTGTTTGACAATGAATAGAACTGGTTAAGCCCGGTTTGTTCAAAAATAGTGATTGCAATGTGCGCTGCGGGGGTTAACTGCCTTAGTGCAGCAGGTTCAACGTACCCCTTCAATTCTACTTTATCGTGTAGGTTATTTTCTTTTATGAGTTGCTTTGTTTGTTCGAAAAAATTTCCTTTGCCAAAAATAATTAGTTTCGCATTTACCATTTTCATGGCCGGTATCAATGTTTCAAAACTGCGGCCTTCATTAACTGCTCCCTGGTAAATGATGAAAGGCTGTTCTTGTTTCCTGCCTGCTGGCGCTAAGGTAATAAGCACGGGCAAGTTCCTTACTATGGCATAATTTACTCCATAACGCCGGTTTAATTCTTCCACGATAAAATTATTTACCGTGTAGCCGAGCCGGTATTTTGGCACCGCAAACTTTTCTACCGAGAGCCAGAATTTGTGTACGGAAGGCCTGGTAACAATTTCTTTTTGTTCGGTGAATAGTTCATGGGCATCATAAATTCTTTTGCAACCCTTAAGATACGATGCCAGCAAACATGGAATGATCGTGTCGAGATCGATGGCGCAAATAGCATCGGCCTTCTGAAATAGCAGCCAAAGAAAAAGACGCAGGTTATATTCGGCATAAAATACGAATCCGCTGTTAAAAGCACACTGTATTCTTTTTTGCTGAAACGGCTGTGAAGAAAGTTCTTTTGAATCTTTTAATTTTCTGCCAGTAAGTATGACCTCGAAACCGTTATCGGCCAGTGTGCCGCAAATGCGTTGCATACGCTGGTCGTAAGTAAGATCATTGGTAACCGTGCAAATGATTTTTTTCAAAACAGGGGCAAAATAAGCAAATTGCGGGCATCAGCTTAAGATAGATGTCCACCTGCCCGATTCGGCATAATCTTTTATTACGAAATTTCTTCGTGAGAGTAACCTGCGCATATAACCTGTGAGAAATAAATAACAAAAAATTTTGCCCGCAAAACCAAACGGAGCTTCGAAGAAAAAAACGTCCCGCATTGTTGTTATACCGTTTTCAAAACTGAAATAATGCCGATGCCACATTAATTTAAAATCGCCCTTCAGCATCTCATCTTCAAAAAAATTATAGGGTTCCATCCGGGTGATTTTAACCGCTAGTTGCCTTTTTCGCAAAAGATGCCTTGCCTGCCAGGTTACTGTTTCGTCTTTTTGAATAAGGCCGCTTGTTATGCCACCGATTGCCCTTTCGTCGGACTGCTGCATACTTATCTGGTGTACGTCAATACTTCGGCTAAGGTCGAAGACAACCTCGAGAGGTGCAGCAATGGAAGTAGTGAGTTTAATCTGCGGCATTAGGCTGTATTGATCTGCTGAGGAAAGTTCAGAACGCACAAGTGAGTGACACAACGAAGCTGATAGCAGCAGTACAGGCGGTTACCAAATAATTATGCAAACGGTGCCTTTACCACTTTTGCTTTTACGGGATTGTTGCGAATGGAAATAAAAATCTCGCTGTCTAATGAAGCATGCTCCACGTTAACATAACCAAGGCCGATAGCTTTGCCAAGCGACGGAGCCTGTGTGCCGCTGGTTACTTTGCCGATATTATTACCCGCCGCATCAACAATGGGGTAATCGTGCCGCGGAATGCCACGTTCGATCATTTCAAAGCCAACGAGTTTACGTTTGATGCCTTCAGCTTTTTGCCGCGCGATAATGGGTTGCGCAGTGAATGCTGTTGCTTTATTTAGTTTGGTGATCCAGCCAAGACCGCCTTCAAGAGGTGTAGTCGTATCATCGATATCGTTGCCATATAAACAGTAGCCCATTTCGAGACGAAGCGTGTCTCTTGCACCGAGGCCAATCGGCTGAATGCTTTGTGCAGCGCCTGCATTAAAAATGGCGTCCCAGATAGTATTTCCCGCATTGTCTTTGTCTTCAAAATAAATTTCAACACCACCTGAACCGGTGTAACCTGTTGCGCTGATAAGCACATTGTCAACCCCTGCAAAACGCCCTTTTACAAAAGTGTAATATTTAAGGTTGAGGATGTCTATATCGGTAAGTGGCTGAAGAATCTTGCAAGCATTGGGGCCTTGTATCGCCAGTAAACAGGTTTTGTCGCTAATGTTGTGCATTTCTACATTGTTAGTGTTATGCGCAACAATCCAGTTCCAGTCTTTTTCAATGTTTGAGGCATTTACCACCAGCATGTACACTTTATTTTCCTCGATGCAATAAACGATAAGATCGTCAACAATGCCGCCTTCGTTATTGGTAAGACAACTGTATTGGGCTTTACCGTTGCTGATCTTTGAAGCGTCGTTGGTGGTAACGCGTTGAATAAGGTCGAGTGCATTTTCACCTTTTAAAATAAACTCACCCATGTGGCTCACGTCGAAAACACCGGCGTTGTTACGAACCGCGGCGTGCTCTGCATTAATGCCCGCATAGCTGATAGGCATATTATAACCTGCGAATTCGGCCATTTTTGCACCTAGTGCAATGTGTTTTTCCGTGAAGGGCGTATTTTTCATTTCAACCGTTTTGATTGCGACAAAAATAGGTGAGTTGATCAGCTAAAAAAAATTGCCGCGAAAGACAATTATTATTGGCCTGGCTAATGTTTTTCAATTGAGCTGCTGTTGCGTCGCACACTTGTATCCATGAACAACCATGCGCTATCAACCGCGGGCTGTGAGTTTTTGATATAAGGCTTCCCGTTTGCAACGGGTTAGTTGCTTTTAGCTCAACCGTATAAGTGTGCGACGCAACGGAAGCCGAAATACATTCCGTTGCCGAGTTCAAAAAAAAAACAAAAAAGCAGCCTTCGGGGCTGCTTGTGTTTTTTTAGAAAGTTTAGTCTTTTTAATAATCACCAAGGGTTTCAGGCAACTGCGCAAGGGCCTTGGCCAGTTGATCGTTGTTGGGAGCAATGCCATGCCATTCGTGGCTGCCTTCCATAAAATCTACGCCTTTGCCCATTTCTGTTTTCATAAGAATGCAAACGGGCTGGCCATTGCCGGTAAGCGATTTTGCTTTATCGAGGGTTGCCACTACATCGTCCATATCATTTCCATTCATTTCGATAACAACCCAACCGAACGCTGCGAACTTTATATGCAGATCGCCCAGGTTCATTACCTTACTGGTAGGGCCGTCAATTTGTTGTCCGTTCCAGTCTATAGTGGAAATCAGGTTGTCGACTTTAAGGTGTGTGGCGCTCATGATAGCCTCCCAAACCTGGCCTTCGTCTAATTCACCGTCGCCATGAAGAGAGAAAACGAGGTGGTTGTCGCCATTAAGTTTTTTAGACAGTGCAGCACCTATGGCAACGCTCATTCCCTGCCCGAGGGAACCGCTTGCGATTCTTACACCGGGCAAATGCTCATGAGTAGCCGGGTGACCCTGCAAACGGGTATTTAGCTTACGAAATGTGGCCAGTTCTTTTACATCAAAATAACCTGAACGTGCAAGCACTGAATAAAACACCGGTGATATATGGCCGTTAGACAGGAAAAATACGTCTTCGTTAACCGCATCCATATTGAAGGAGGGATTATGTTCCATTGTATTGAAATAGAGTGCTGTTAAAAAATCAGCACAGCCTAAAGAACCGCCCGGGTGGCCACTTTGAACAGCATGAACCATTCGTACAATATCCCTTCTCACCTGCGTTGCAATATCTTTTAGCTTAGTTACAGATTCCATCAGTTAGATATTTAAAAGCGGCAAAGCTAAGGGTTTAAACTAATTGTTCCTTACCCATTAATAGTCAAAAAAATTAAACATATAAAATTGATTGTGATACGAATTTATGCCCTACATTCGCTTTGGCTTGATTTCTGCTGCTTGTCGCAAGGGGCATTTTCCAAAATATAATCAGCATGATTTTAGTTGCAACCGGAACATTTATTGCTTTTGTCATAACCTTCTTTATAATGCCATTTATTATAAGGATTGCCAAGATCAATAAATTGTTTGACATACCAGACGAAAGAAAAACACATACTTATCCAATTTCTTCACTTGGCGGCGTGGGCATTATTACAGGGTTAGCTATAAGTCTGTTACTCGTTTCAGACTTCACCCTCGGGAACTCTGAATTTCAGTACTACCTGGCTTGCTTTTTCATCATTTTTATATTAGGCGTTATTGACGATATTTTCGTGCTGCACCCACTCAAAAAGGTTTTCGGCCAATTGGTTGTGGCCTCCATTCTTACGGCCAAAACGCATCTCCTGATCTCCAATCTCGAAGGCCTTGCAGGCGTGTTGGAGATGAACGGCACGTTTAGCTATATTGTTAGTTTCTTTACCATTATACTTGTGATCAATTCTTTCAATCTTATTGATGGCGTGGACGGCCTTGCGGGCTCGCTCGGACTTATTTCTTCGCTGTCATTTGGACTATTTTTTTACATCAACAATAATATACCATTCGCTGTTCTAGGCTTTACCATGAGCGGTTCGCTTCTGGCTTTTCTCTGTTATAATTTTCCGCCAGCCAAGATCTTTATGGGCGATTCAGGCTCTATGATGATAGGTCTTGTGAACGCGATACTGTTCATCAAGTTTGTTCAAACAGCCGGCTCTGCTACTGCCTACCCCGTATCATCCTCTATTGGCATAGGTTTCTGCTTTATCATTATTCCGCTGTTAGATGTATTAAGAGTCTTTATTATAAGACTTACCAAAGGTGTTTCCCCATTCGCACCCGATCGGAATCACCTGCACCACCTGCTGTTGAACAGGGGGCTGAGTCATACTTCGGTAACTATTTTGCTGTCTGTGTCGGCTGTATGTTTTGCTGTATTCGGCTTTTTTATTCAATACCTTAATATAAACCTTACAGCACTTATTTTAATAATGGTCTTTTTCAGTGGTGTTTTTGTAGTAAAGTATTTCGCCCAACCGAAAAAACACCTGCATGTGGTTGATGCAGAGGAACTGGAGCCTGCCAGTCTTCAAAATACTAAAGTGCTTACCCTTTTTCATAATAAAGACAAAGCTGCATTAAAAGAAGAATAATACTCTTTTCTTTTGTCACAAGCACCTGATCTATATGCAACATCAGTTGCGTCGCACTCTTGTGCTTTCACAATTACACCAGTCATTACGAAATCAACTGGACAAATATTTTCTACGGCCATAGATTTTAAACAAAATCCAATTGTTTATTAAAAAGAATGCGCTGTTTTGCGGGGCATTTTGTATTCATTAGCTTTGCGTTTTCACAAACTTAATCAGATATGACAACTGAAGAACTGGAGTTAATAATTGACGATTCTGAAACTTCCATGCAAAAGGCCATTGCTCACCTCGAGCTTGAATTGACGCGCATAAGAGCCGGCAAAGCCAGTCCGGGCATGCTTGATGGCATCCAGGTCGAGTATTATGGCTCTCCTGTCCCTATAAGCCAGGTTGCCAATATTAGCGTACTTGATGCAAGAACAATCAGCATACAGCCTTGGGAAAAAAACATGGTCGCTCCGATAGAAAAATCAATCCTGCAGGCAAATATTGGTATTACCCCGCAGAATGATGGCGTGCAAATAAGACTATTTATGCCCCCGCTCACTGAAGAAAGAAGAAAAGAATTGTTCAAAAAAGCAAGTGCCGAGGGTGAACATTGTAAGGTTGCCGTAAGAAATATACGCAGGGATTCTCTGGAGCACGTGAAGAAATTACAAAAGAACGGACTTAGTGAAGACGCAGCCAAGGATGCCGAAAAAGATATTCAGCAGATGACTGACAAATACATCGTATTGGTCGATAAACATCTCGCCGCGAAAGAAAAAGAAATGATGTCAGTATAACCATTAAGCCATGTTAGACGTAATCGTAACAATACTTATTCTTTACCTATTATATAAACTCATTTTTGATTTTATTGTGCCTGTGGCAAAAACCACCTCCCAGGTAAAACAGCAGTTTAACAACCTGAACGGCATGCGGGAAGAAATGTTAAGAAGGCAACAGCAGCAGCAAAACCCAAATGCGGCTCCTAAAAAACCCTCTTCTCCGCCCAAACAATCAGGGCCAACTACTACTACAACAGACAGCGAGTATATAGATTTTGAAGAAATAAAATAATTCCGGGAGGGAAAAATAACAATATTTGCCTTTTTTATTTCAACACAAATTCAACCGCTGCCGAAGTATGAATTTGCGTTGTATCAAACACTGCAACTGAAACATCATTCTGCTTAACAAGAATAGGAATTTCAGTACAGCCAAGAATAACCCCTTCCGCACCCCGTTCAATCAACTCATTAATTATTCGCAGGAAACTCGATTTTCGCTCCGGCAGAAAAATATTTTTACTCATTTCATTATAAATAGTGTCATTAATGTATTCGATGTCTTCTTTCGGGGGAATAATTATTTCTATTTCCCGGTCCAGCAGTTTATTGGCATAAAAATCAAGCTGCATCGTATACTTTGTGCCAAGCAAGGCAACTTTTTTTACCCCTGTAGTGCTCACCACCTTGGCTGTTTCTTCCGCGATGTGAATAAGCGGAATGTTGACCGAAGCTTGTATTTCGTCTGCTATTTTGTGCATGGTATTTGCGCCAATAAGTAAGCAATCGGCGCCTGCTGCTTTAATTTTTTTTGCAGCATTGGTTACTATGCCTGTAATGGTGTCCCAGTCACCGTCCTGCGTTAGTCGCTTTATTTCACCAAATTCAACCGAATACATCACCAGTCTTGCAGTTGCAGCGCCATTAGTTTTGTTCTGGACCATTTCATTAAGCTGCCGGTAATAATCAAGAGTCGATAGCCAGCTTAGCCCGCCGATAAGTCCTATAGTTTTCATAGGGTGAAGATAAAATAATTGTGGGCGTGCGGCTCGCAGTCTTTACATTTTATCAACACACGGACGTAAATATCTAAAAATGCTCAAATTGCCTTTTACCGAAGGTTTTATTAAAACACATTTATTGCATAACTTTTCTGTCCATTTGATGCTGGAATTATTTTTTAATAATATGTCCATTTTGAGCCGTACTGCTCGTCATCTATAAAACAATTCAAAACACAAAAACATTCATTATGGAAAAATTTATGTTCATCTTTCAGGGTGGAATGTCTTCATCTGAAGAACTGTCTCCGGAAACTATGCAGCAGAGTATGAATAAGTGGATGGCCTGGATCGAGCAACTGAGGAAAGCCGGAAAATATGTCGCCGGCGAACCATTAATGCTTGGCGGAAAATGTATAGAAGGCAAAGAACGCGTGATTACCGACGGCCCTTTCGCCGAAGGAAAAGAGGTAGTTGGTGGCTTCTTTATTGTTAATGCAGAAAATTATGATGAAGCATTGGCGCTTGCCCAAGACTACCCTGATTTTGATCTGGACGGCAAAGTTCAGATAAGACAAATAATGAAAATGTAACAGCCAAAAAAGCAAACCATAAACTGGTTTGCTTTTTCTTTACCTACAAGCTAATGCAGCCACCTTCTTCATCGCAGGTAAATCATTTGATTGAACATCTCTTCAGAAGAGAGTCGGGTAAAATGATTGCTGTACTTACAAGATTGCTAGGTTTTGACAGTTTCGAAGTTGCCCAGGACATTGTCCAAGACACTCTGTTAAAGGCAATGGTAACATGGAGCTACGGCAGACTGCCAGATAATCCTTCAGCGTGGCTTTACCGTGTGGCTAAAAACCGGGCGATCGATCACCTGAGAAGAGAAAGAAATTTCCAGAAAATAGGTTCCGCATACAGCCAGCAACTACAACAGGATCTAAAAGTTGATCCTGCCATAAACGACATGTTTCTCGACAATGAGATTCAGGATAGCCAGCTCAGAATGATGTTTGCCTGCTGCCATCCTTTTATCCCGGTTGAATCTCAAATTGCACTGGTCTTAAAAACCTTGTGCGGCCTTAGTGTGCATGAGATTGCCAACGCATTTCTCACAACACACGATGCTGTCACCAAAAGAATTTACCGCGCCAAAGAAAAAATAATACAGCAGAAAATTCAACTTGAAGTACCGCCCGCCAATTTGCTCAACTCGCGACTTCAAACAGTGTTACAATCACTATATCTTTTGTTTAACGAGGGCTACAACTCTTCTCACCCTGAACAGCTTATTCGGGAAGATCTCTGCGAAGCAGCTATGCGATTGTGCCAGATACTTAGCGAACAAACATTCACAAATATTCCTGAAACACGAGCCTTTCTTTCATTGATGTGTTTCCAATTTTCCCGTTTCCAATCCAGGGTTGATGACAAAGGAAATATTGTTATTCTCAAATACCAGGACCGTAGCCTGTGGAACCGGGCATTCATTCAACGCGGTTTCGATTACCTCAATGCCGCAGCTGAAGGCAACCACTTTTCGGCTTATCATCTCGAAGCGGCAATCGCATCGCTGCATGCTGCCGCACCATCCTTCGACCAAACCGACTGGAAAACCGTTTATCATCTTTACGATATTCTATATACACTAAAACCTGGCCCCGTCGTTGCCCTCAACAAGGCCATTGCATCTGCTTATGCGGTAAGCAGGCAAGCCGCACTTGATTCTCTTACACAAATACAGGGCCTCGAAAATCATTATCTCTATTATGCTTCTTTGGGTGAAATGTATTTGGAGCTCAATAAAAAAGAAGAGGCAAAAAAATATTTCACTAGGGCCAAAGCCCTTACCGGTTCCAGAATTGAGCAATCACTGCTTCAGAAAAAAATTACTGAATGCAACTAACAGCAAACTTCTTTTTGGCTCCAGCCAAGTAGCGCTGCTCAGCTTTCGTTGTGTCACCCACTTGTACAGCAAATCGCTATTCAACAATTCCGTGCAGAAATTTGAATATTCCATATTCCCTTAAAAGCTCTTCACAAATGTTTAACTAAAAAAATAGTTGTACAACTAAATAATTAGTTTTATGTTTGACTAAAGTTTTAGTTATACATGAAAACATTAACAAAAGCAGAGGAGCAAATAATGCAATCGCTGTGGAAGATCAAAAAAGGCTTTTTAAAGGATATTCTGGAGGCCATGCCCGATCCAAAGCCACACTCCAACACAGTTGCTACATTACTCAAAATTTTAATTGACAAGGATTTTGTAACTACAGAAACCTTTGGCAGAATGCATCAGTACGAACCAATGATTAGCCGAGAGGCGTATTCAAAAAACACATTGAGCTCTGTGGTGAAAGGTTATTTCGGTGGTTCATTTAGTAAAGCAGTTTCGTTTCTGGTAGAAGAAAATAAACTCAGCGTTGAGGAGCTCGAATTATTATTACAACAGCTAAAAAATAAATAATATGCTGCAAACATTTTTCATCTACCAGCTCAAAGTGTTTATTTGTGCCGCGTTGTTAATGACTTACTACGGGCTTGTATTACGAAACAAACGGTTTCATTATTACAATCGCTTTTACCTTTTGCTAACACTACTTTTCAGCATTACTGTACCCCTTCTTAACCTGCAATGGTTCACTTTTGAAAGCGGTAACGATAAGACTATTAAATTGCTCAATGTAATCTATTCAACTGGCGGCGAGCAGGAAGCTTTATCAACGGGAAGTTTTATACTAGATTGGCAACAACTCTTCGTTATCATAACCCTGACAATATCATTTGCTATGCTGCTGGGACTCACGTTAAGGATAGCTCACATTTATAAAATCAAACGAAGCTACCCTGTAAATTCAACAACCGAATTCGATTTTATTGCCACAGACCTCGAACACGCACCTTTCTCTTTTCTAAGAAATGTTTTCTGGCGCAACGATATTTCTCTGGAAGAAACAACTGGTAAACAAATCCTGCAGCATGAAATAACGCATATTCAACAAAAACATACCTGGGACAAATTATTTATGCAAACATTAAACGCATTGTTTTGGATGAACCCGGTCTTCTGGCTTATACAAAAGGAACTTTATCTTATTCACGAATTTATTGCAGACGAAAAAGCTGTCGGTAATAAAGATGCCTCTGCTTTTGCTGCTATGCTTTTGCAGGCACAATATGGCAAGTCAATTTTCGCGCCCGCTCAATCATTTTTTTATTCCCCTATCAAAAGACGCTTAGTTATGCTTACAACTTCGAAAGATCCAAAATTCAACTATTTCCGCCGCATGATGGCATTACCATTACTTGCTCTCGTTACGCTATTATTTGCTTTCCGCATTCAAAAAGCTGATGATGCAAACACTACTGTAGTTACAAAAGTTTCAGTTCCTTTTAAATTGGTTGTTGATGCTGGCCATGGTGGAAAGGATAATGGTGCGCTTGGCATCAATGGAATAAAGGAAAAAGACATCAATCTTAGCATTGCAAAAAAGATCAAAGACCTTTCTGCTGAATACGCTGTTGATGTGGTATTAACCCGCAATACTGATGAATCTCTTACACCTCCTGAACGGGTGGACTGGATTAAAACTCAAAAAGCAGATGCATGTATTTCTATTCATGCAAATGTCCAGGCGCCCGATAAGCAGAATGAAGTTTCCGGTATGGAAGTAGTTATCTCAAAGAATAACGATAATGGCCTGCTCGATAAAAGCAAATTGCTTGGATCTGCTGTGATTGGTGAACTTTCAGATGACTTTCAGGTTACACCGGCCTTGCTGCAAAAGCAAGTTGGTATATGGATATTGCAAGCCAATTCAGTTCCCTCAATCTTAATTGAAAGTGGTTATATCGACAATAAAAATGATGTAGCCTACCTTACGCAATCCGCAAGAATCGAATCGCTAGCGAGAAATATATTAAAAGCAGTAGCTGGATATGCAAACCAGAAGGACATTAGACCATACGAAACAAAATTAACTGCAATGAATGAGTCTGTCGACACAGCAGCGCCCAACCCCAGCCCTCTTTATGTGATCGATGGGAAAATTATAGAAACTTCGAAAGCAAAAGCTTTAGACAATACCTGCATCAAAAGTGTCAACGTTTTAAAAGACAAAATGGCAACCGATAAATATGGAGCTAAAGGCAAAAATGGAGTAATCGAAATTGATACAAAGAATGGGCCGTTGTATAAGGTAAATGTCAACGTCAACACGCAGGTTGATGTAAATGACAATGTAAGTACAGAAACAAAGGTTGCTTCCAACGTCAATATTGCCCTCTATGTTATCAACGGGAAAATTGTTACTAAGGAAGTAGCAGATAAACTTGACCCAAATACAATTCTGAGTGCAAATGTTTTAAAAGATAAGTTAGCTACCGACAAGTATGGAGAAAAAGGAAAGAGCGGTGTTATTGAAATTACCACAAAATCAAAAAACCAATAATTTAAACGACCTTCCTATTAAAGCAAAGAGCGGCGCAGTGCGCCGCTCTTTGCTTTAATACCTAAACTTATTTTCCTGTAAATACAGGCTTTCTTTTTTCAATAAATGCAGTGGTTCCTTCCACTTTATCATCTGTTGCAAAACAGCTTCCAAATGCTTCAATTTCTACAGCAAATCCGTCTGCCTTTTCATCGAAAACTGCATTGGCGCATGTAATACATTTTGCAACTGCCAGCGGCGCTTTCGAATTAATAAGCGCCAAAACTACTTTTGCTTTTGCTATTAATTCTTCCGGCGCAACCACATAATTCACGAGCCCATAACTCAGAGCTGTAGCTGCATCGATCATTATTCCGCTCATCATCATTTCAAGCGCACGTCCTTTACCGATCAATTGAGTTAGCCGCTGTGTGCCGCCATAACCTGGTATCAATCCAAGATTTACTTCAGGCTGCCCAAACTTTGCAGCAGTACTGCCAATTCTAAAATGACAGGCGATTGCAAGTTCGCATCCACCACCCAAAGCAAACCCGTTTACCGCCGCAATAATAGGTTTTGGCGAATGCTCGATTCTTGTAAAAACTCTATCCTGGCCCATTTGCGCAAATGCGGCGCCTGCGCCTGCATCAAGCGCGATAAACTCGTTAATATCTGCACCAGCGACAAAAGACTTCGCTCCTGCCCCGGTAACTAGGGCCGACTTAATTTCATCATTATTATATATTTCATCGATCGCCAGGCTCAACTCTTCCATCACGGTTTTATTAAGCGCGTTCAACTTATCAGGCCGGTTAATGATAATGCTGAATATGCCATTATCCAATTCCGTTAAAATAGTACTGTACATAAAAATTGTTTTAACATCACGAAAGTAACATTTAGGTTTTTACCCGCACCGATCAGTGCAAAATCTGCACTTATTTTTCTGGTTGCAGAACGAAATAATCCGAGGTTTTTTATTGCACAGAACTTTTTTATTCCCGGCATTTGTTTGCAAATCAGCTTTGGTTGCGTCGCACTCTTCAGCTTCAGTAGCATCGTGCGGCATATTTTTGTACAACTGAAATGATTACAGCTACCGTTTTTCCTGGCACCGTGTTACCAATTAAAAAAATTCATTTACTGCTGAGGGTTTGCGGCTATTTTCTTTTTAGTTTTATCGCCGTTCATTTCGCTGCAACAGATCATGACCAGTAAACAAAAATTTAAAGTATGGCTTAGGCGAATAGGCTGGGCAGGATTTTTTTTCTTCCTGGTCAAAGGGCTTATATGGCTTGCCTTGCTTTGGTTTGCCGGTGACAAAATATTCTGATAAACGCCATTACATTTAACCTGTTTGGTTGCTGAATGAGGTTATGCTGTACAAGAGTGCGACGCAAGGAACGATGATATTGATACAAAAGAAGGCAACAAAAAAAATCACTTCGGCAGACCGCTTACAGCCTGAAAAAATGATTTTATATGCGGCACATTTTTTTAACTACTGGCCCTGTGCGAGACTGTACGCTTTTTTATCTCCCCACATTAATAACAATTCTGATGAGCAAATTTTAAAGTTGCCGCTCATACTCACATAAAGCCCAAGCACATCCTGCTGATTAAGCGGAAAATCATCGATGCTTTCGAAGCGAACATTATACTGGTTTACGAGATTGGTGTAAACAGAACCGGTAGGCCATACCTGCGTACCTCTATTACTTATATTAACGAGTTTAAACTTTACACCTGCATGACGCATGCATTTATTGGCGATGGTGATGGGCTGTTCATTGCTTTCGATAAAGAAATCCACACCCACAATTTTTTCGTTTTCCATTTCCACAGATTCGAGCATGGGGTTTTTTTCAAGTTTAAAATGCGTTTGCGTAGTAGGCATATCGGGTAGCATTGGTTTTGCACCCAACCCAGGCGTTTTGCCAAAGTTGCCGATAACGGCTTCGGCAAAAGCAGTAGTGTTTACAGACGCTTTTGTTTTGTCGCCAAAGTCGCCTGTATGAACACCTTGCTCCAATGTATACAACAATGCATTCTCAATAAGTGCTGCTCCTTTCATTAAGCCGAGATGTCGCAACATGCCAATACCGCTTAAGAGCAACGCGGTTGGGTTAGCCACATTTTTACCGGCGATATCGGGTGCGGTTCCGTGTACTGCTTCGAATATGCAAATATGATCGCCGATATTTGCACTTGGTGCAAACCCTAAACCGCCAACAAGCCCGGCGCAAAGATCCGAAACGATGTCGCCCTGAAGATTGGTAAGCACTACCACATCAAAGAGGTCTGGCCGGGTTACAAGTTTCATACAAAGGTCATCTACGATCACATCATCAGCTTTCAATTCAGGATATTCTTTGGCCACCTCGTTGAAAACATCAAGAAAAAGTCCGTCGGTTATCTTCATAATATTGGCTTTATGACCGCAGGTGATCCGCCGTGCCCCTTTTTTCTTCGCCATTTCGAAAGCATACTTGATTACCTGCAAACTGCCAGGCCGTGTAATAAAACGACGGCTTAATGCAACATCATGCGTAAGCATATGCTCAATACCGCCATAAGTATCTTCGATATTTTCCCGTACAACGGTTATGTCGACTGGTATACCAGCTTTGCTAAAGACAGTATCTACACCATGCAGGGTTTGGAACACTCTTTTGTTGGCATAAGTGTTCCAGGTTTTGCGGGCTGTTACGTTTACGCTTTTTACTCCTTTACCCTTAGGGGTCTCCATTGGGCCTTTAAACAAGATACCTAGTGTTTCTATACTGCGCTGCGCTTCGGGAGTCATGCCATTGCTGTAGCCCTTGTCAAAGACCCATTTGCCCATATCCACAAATTCATATTCAAGGGGAACTTCTGCTGCTCTAAAAATATTTAATACAGCATCCATAATTTCCGGGCCTATGCCATCGCCTTTTGCTACTGCTATTTTGGTCATAAGAGAGGTTTTTGTAAATATACAATGAGTGGCAAAAATAAGCAGGCAAAGAGTGACATCGTATGGAAACGAAATAAATTTCATTTATTAAATTGGTACGGGAATCAAGGCAATTCAAATTTGATCACAGTCCAAGCCTTAGCCGCTTTTAAAGCCAAAACAACTTGGTAGCTACATTACACCACATGCAAAGGATACACCTTGAGAAAAGCATTTTTCGACCTACAGATTACAATTGATGTAAAATGGGTGCGCTCTTATATAACCTGACTTCTCTCATAATAAATCTGTCGTGGCTCGCCTAACTTTATAACAGCGAGTTATATAAGCACTGAGGTATTTGTTGATCATCTTCCTTTATGTATAACTACTTTACCTGAGTGTTCATTCTAAAGTTCCGGGTTATGAAAACGAATAGATCAATTACCCATAGCCAGAATAAATATCTCTTTTGGTTTAGCTTAGGATTGGTATTAATTCTCTCTTTAATTATTTATGCAATCTTCAATATTTACAAAGAGCAGGATCAATATCATGTAGTAAAGTTTAGCGGGGATGGCGATGTGATGAACGTATCCAAATTCTATTACACAGCCTACTCGGAAAATAATGGCAAAAGTGCTGGTGCGGTACTCGCAGAAAAAGGCGATCTTCTTTTTTTCAATTCCTTCATAAAATTTTACAATAATCCGGAAAAAGATTCTATCAATTTTTTTGACGGAAAAGACAGTGTATTATACGTCGACCGGCAAATTAACACGATTGTAGTATCATCAGAATATAACCAGCTTCCGATTTTGAAAAAAGCGAAAGCTGAAAATTACTCAGGCCTCGAGGCATTAGTTTTTACCAATGATATTCCGGACAATTATCTTCCCTATCTTAAAATGATAGCGTCAGTTAACCCGCAGATCAACTTATTGTTTAATACCGACGACTCTGTAAGCGCCATAACGTCTTATCTTGGAAAGGCAGACTTCTTTTCACCACGCCAAGTAACAATTTCACTTACCGAAAGTCAGTTTCCATTGCTTTCTAAATGGGGAAAAACTGAGTGCTTGTACCTTTCACTTGACGACTCGCTAGTTGCCAATCAATTGCCAGCGATGCCTGCCCTAAGTCAATTGATACTTGTTGAAAATAAAAAAACGATGATCGCGCCTTCCTTCCTGGAAAATAATAAGCAAATAACAAGGGTGACATTAATTGGTGACCATGGTAACCTCTCAATTTTAAAACCGCTTTATAAACTGGAAGAGTTATCGGTAATGGGCGATGATTCATTAGATATTTTGAACCTGTTAGCATTTAGCGGTCACCTGAGTTCATTGGTGCTCATGGGAACATGGAGGAATGTAGATTTATTAACCAATTTTAAAAAATTAAGATGGCTGGGCCTTCCTGAAAACACGAGTCAATATCAGTTCAGCAATATTGTACATACGCTACCCGGTGTAGAAATACTCGAGATGGCAGGAAGCGATCTGGTTACCGATTATAAGTCACTACTCCCGCTTTCTAACCTGCGGGGGCTTGTAATAATCGATTCTTTAACTGACCTGGAAACGCTAATAAACCTTAAACAGCTTCGTTATTTATCAGTTGAAAAAAGACCACGTGATTCCAACATAATAACAACGCTTTCAAAAGCATTGCCGGGATGTGTTGTTGTACCAAACTCAGGAGCCTGTCTTGGTTCAGGATGGTTGATGTTGGTTCTGCCACTTGCTTTGCTGTTTGCAATTATTCTGTCATTTACAGCAAAGAGAAAATTCTATGAAAGCTAGCATACTCAATATTCCATTCAGAAATGCCCGTGCTTGCATTCCCAAAAAAAGAAATGTTATTAAAGAAGTATTATTATGCGGTACAAGTCTTGTTCTATTTGCTTATCTCGTTGAATATTCATTCCCTGTAAAGTATGCTGCTTTTATTCCCTTAATATTTGTCGCCGCGGTAATAGGTAACCGGATAAACATCAATACTGAAGCATTACAACAAATACCCAGGAATATTTTCAGGCGCGAACTTCTTATACATTATATAGTTGCAACGCAAATCGGCATCATTGGCGGTTTGGCTTACCGAGGTAGTTTTCATATGCCGTTGTTACCAACAGCAGTGACCAGCTTTATTTTTATTGGCGCCCTCGTTGGGCTAACGGAAGAACTTGTGTTCCGTGGTTATATGCAATCACGGCTTGCCGTCATCAATCACCCAATGGCAGTTTTCTTTGCGGCACTTGCACATTCGTTATACAAGATCTCTCTTTTCTTGTCTCCTGCTGCATTGCCGCGGCAGGACATTCTTCACTTCTTCCTTTGGACTCTTATTGCTTCCATAATTGTGGGCTTGCTAAAGCAGGCATCAAAAAGCATTGTTCCCGCGATAATAGCGCATATTGTTTTTGATACAATTGTTTATGCAGAAATGAGCCATGCTCCGTGGTGGGTGTGGTAACCGCTAATTTCCTTTTAAGGCAGTTAATTTTTTGTTCCCGGCGATCGTATTTCATAGCATCTTTCGTTGCGTCGCACGCTTCAGCTGCAGTAGTTGCTGCAGCACAAGTGAGTGACACAACAGGCGATGCCATATTAACTGAAAGCTGGTTACAAAAATGTTTTCAGCCGTTTGTGAACACAGTTATTGCTTATCTTTCAAACCTGATTAACATTAACACGCATGACGAGAATTACCGAACAACCTTCCAGCCACAGGCATCTTGAAACAAAATCTATAGAAGAAATTACTGCCGCTATTAACGGTGAAGACAAACTGGTTGCACCCGCGATCGAAAAAGCTTTGCCACAACTAAACAAGCTAATTACTGCCGTAGTTGAAAAGCTTAAAACTGGCGGCCGCATGTTTTATCTTGGCGCAGGCAGTGGCGGGCGTTTGTCTGTGCTTGATGCAATAGAACTTCCTACAACTTATGGTATACCTAAAGGCATCATTAATGTAATTCTCTCCGGCGGCATCGATCGGTTGGCAGATGCGCTGGAACAAATGGAAGATGATGAAAGTGCCGGCTGGCTTGAGTTAGAAAAGGCAGCTATTTCAGCCAACGATATTGTTATCGGCATTACTGCCAGTGGCACCACACCCTTTGTGGTTGGAGCTTTAACAGAATGCCGCAAACAGAATATTAGTACAGGCTGTATTGTAAGTAACCCGGCTTCGCCGGTTGCAGCGCTCGCCGATTACCCGGTTGAAGTTATTACCGGCCCCGAGTTTATTACCGGCAGTACCAGGATGAAATCAGGCACTGCGCAAAAAATGATCTTTGATATCATCAGCACAACAACAATGATTCAATTGGGGCGTGTTGAAGACAACAGGATGGTGAATGTAATGCTCATCAATAACAAAATAACCGACCGCGCTGTAAAAATGCTGATGGAAAAAGCCTCGATTGCCGACTATGAGGAAGCAAAGAAAATTTTACTGGGGCAGGGAAGCGTAAAAGCTGCAATGGATCATTTATCTGCACAAAAATAATTCAGCCAACACAATCGAATGCAAGCAACTGCTGTAAAAAACAATAACAGGAACATCCTCATAATCGGGTTATTATTTTTTGTGTTTGGTTTTGTTACCTGGCTTGGATCGGTACTTATTCCTTACCTGCGTATCGCTTGCCAGCTAAGTGCTTTTCAATCTTACTTTGTGGCCTTTTCATTTTACATTTCTTATACAGTGATGGCTATTCCATCTTCTTGGGTGCTTAAGAAAACAGGATTTAAAAAGGGTATGAGTGCCGGGCTTTTGATGATGGCGCTTGGGGCTTTGTTCTTTATTCCCGCTGCACTAACCAGAATGTACCCTTTATTCTTGCTCGGCTTGTTTATTCAAGGGGCGGGGCTTACAATTTTACAAACGGCATCCAATCCATACATAACCATCCTCGGGCCACAGGAGAGCGCAGCAAGGCGCATCAGCGTTATGGGCATTTGCAATGGCATCGCCGGTGCGATAGCGCCAATTATACTTGGTGCAGTAATTCTGCAGGACGCAGATGGCTTCGACAAAAAACTGGCCGGGTTCAATGCAGCACAGCAAAATGAATCACTTGCCCACCTCGCCGACAGAGTAATATTACCCTACGCCGTTATGTTTCTTACACTGGTAATACTGGCATTGCTTATTCATTTCTCATCTTTGCCGGAGGTCGATGCCGAAGAGCAAGCTACTGGTGAGTCTCAACACCGAAAGACAAGTATTTTTCATTTTCCCCATTTGTTGCTCGGCATGGTTACGATTTTTCTTTATGTTGGAGTGGAAGTCATCGCTGTTGATACCATCGCAGGTTATGCTGCGTCGATGAAAGTGCCGCTTTCGACCGCCAAATTTTTTGCAAGCTTTACCATTGTTAATATGCTTGTGGGATATATTATTGGCATTATTTGCATCCCTAAATACATAAGTCAGCAAAACGCGTTAAAAGTTTCGGCAATTGCAGGGATTGTGTTTGCCATCGCAGCTCTTTTCACACAAGGCTATACATCCATAAGTTTTATTGGTTTGCTTGGACTGGCCAATTCGCTTATGTGGCCGTCCATCTGGCCACTGGCGATTGATGGACTGGGCAGGTTTACAAAAGTTGGCTCCTCTCTGCTCATTATGGCAATTGGCGGCGGCGCGGTGCTGCCTTTAGTGTATGGCCACCTCGCAGAAATATACGATACCCATTTCGCTTACGTCATCGTTTTACCCACATATTTCATGGTATTATTTTACGCCTTAAAAGGCCATAAGATACGAACCTGAGTTTTTGTTGCAGGCTGCCGGTTTTTCATGGCATCGCCTGTTGTGTCACTCACTTGTACTGTAGAATCAACTCTGGAAAAGATCGGCGCATGCCGGCTCGTTATCATCATTAAAATTGCTCTAAGCCCTTATGTGTTTGCTTATTTACGAACTAATTACACAAGTGCGACGCAACAGGCGATGACAAAAAAGTTGCGAAGCCGGGACACAACTAATATGCTTCGTAGCCTTAAGGCCACCAAGATTTGGTGATGCTATTAAATCTTCCTGATTTTCCCGCTGCCTGAGATGTGGCTGTCGAGCCGGCCCGCCGAGCCTGCATAAAGAATTTCACCGCTGCCGCTGATATGTGCACTAATGTATTGATTGGCATTTACCCGCACATTGCCGCTGCCGCTTATTTTCACGGTTGCATTTTCGCACGGCATTCCTTCGCAGTCTATTCTTCCGCTTCCGCTTTGATGAATGTCGAGGTCTTTACTTACAGCACCTTTCAATTCGATCGTTCCGCTGCCACTCATGGAAATATTTACATTGCTAAAATGATTAAAGCCGAGCTTCAGCTTACCCGATCCAGACATGGAAAAGGAAGTATTTCCATCGTTGAAGAAATCGCCATGACCATCTATTTCGCCACTTCCGCTTACCGAAATACCGGTTATGGTTGCCATACTGATCTTTATTCGTATCTGTAATTGTGGTTTAATAATGGTGAGATCTTTCACCTTTAATTTAAGTGTTCCATCCTTCACATAAGTTTCGATATAGGGCAAAATATTTTCGTCGCCCTCTATCTGCAGTTGGTCGCCACTGCCGTAACCTATTTCAACACTGAATTGACCGGCGGAGGAGAGGGCCGTAAATGCTGAAATATCTCTGGATTCCTTTTTAAGGTTTCCATTACCTTTTACTGTGCCCATAGCCATTGCGCCTGCACTTATAAAAAGCAGTGCAGATAGTAGTATTTTTTTCATGCGTTTGTTTTCTATGGGTTATATAACGCGTCAGTAAAAAATATGTTACAGTACTAAAAATAAAGAGAGGCCGTGTAAACACAGCCTCTCAATTATTTAAGAGATGAACTACTTTACTGCTCGCTGGGCTTTACGTAACCCATTTTAGCTTCAAGACTAAGTGTAGCATGTGGTACTGCACGAAGGCGGGCTTTGTCTATAAGTTTACCGGTTACCCTGCAAATTCCATAAGTCTTGTTTTCAATTCTTATGAGTGCTTTTTCCAGGTGATCGATATAAGTAATCTGCCTGCTGGCCATTTGACTTAATTGCTCACGTTCCATACTCATGCTGCCGTCTTCCATGGTCATATAACGGTTGTCGCTTTCATCGCCGCCCATATCATCTTTACGCGTAATGAGGCCCTGAAGGTATGCGAGTTCCTTTTTGGCAGCTTCCAATTTCTTCCCAATGAGTTCTTTAAACTCATTTAGGTCCGAGTCACTATATCTTATCAATGGATCATTATTTTTTGGTGATTCAGCTCTTTTTTCTAACGGAGTATAACCCGGCTGATAAGGTACACTCGTTTTCACTGTCGTCTTGGGAATCTTTACCTCTGCCAGCGGTTCCGGCTTTGTAAGTTTTGCAGGTTTTTGAGGAATTGGGGCAGGTGCCGGAACAGCAGGCTTAGCAACCACTTTTTTTTCTTCTTTGCCCTTGACCTTTGGTGCAGGAACTATTCTTTTCTCTACTTCTTTTTTTACCGGTTTAGCCGGCGCTGCTTTCGATTTTTTAACCGGTTCAACTTTCTTGGCTACCGGTTTTGCAACAGCTTTTTTATTTTGTGGTTTTGCAGCAGGCTTGGCAGCAGGTTTTGCCGGTTTAGCTGCTGGTTTAACTGCCTTTTTTGCCGCAGCTTTTGCTACAGGCTTTGCTGGCTTTTTGGCCGGACTGGTTGCTTTTTTTGCAGGAGCCGCTTTTTTTACTGTTTTTTTTGTGGCCATACAATTACCCTTTTTTTGTTACAAGCACTTTTAGCGGAATGTCGTTAACCTCAATTTCAGTACCATCCAGCATCTCCGGCACCCAAAACAGGTCTTCTGCCAGTATTTCCGCGCAAATATAGTTTTTATAGTTATTAATGGAAGTCCTTAGCAAATCGTTATCGCGCAACTGCACGAATATACGGTCTGTTAATTCAAAACCATATTCTTTTCTAATATTTTGTATCCTGTTGATCAGCTCTCTTGCATCGCCTTCCTGCCTGAGTTCTTCGGAAAGGGTAATATCCAAAGCCACAGTAAGGCTGCCTTTTGAAGCCACACTCCATCCAGGTATATCTTCGGCAGTAATTTCAACTTCACTTAACAGGAGGACATATTTTTCTTCATCAAGGGTAACAGCTACTTGCCCTTTACTTTCAATTCTGCTGATATCCTGCTGCCCGAAATTAGCGATTGCATTGCTCATTGCTTTCATTTTCGGGCCAAGTTTGCTGCCTAATGCCTTAAAATTCGCTTTAATTTTCTTCTTTATAAAGCCTTCCGTGTCGGCGATGTATTCAATCGACTTCACATTCACCTCTGCCTTAACAAGATCCTCTACTTTTTTGAATTGCTGTTCCAGTTCAGGTTGCTGAACCGGTATCAAAACTCTCTGTAAGGGTTGCCGCACTTTTATGTTAAGCTTCTTCCTAAGCGAGAGTATTAGCGACGATGTATCCTGCGCGAGTTGCATTCTTTCTTCAAGGGAACGGTCAATAGCACCTTCATCGGCTAGCGGAAAATCTACGTGATGCACAGACGCAATTTTATGCCTGCCAGTAACTGCATTAAGATTACTGAATAAAGCATCGGAAAAGAATGGTGAAATTGGGGCAATAAGCCTACATAGTGCTTCAAGGCATTCGTACAAAGTCTGGTAAGCACTTATTTTATCCGATTCATATTCACCCTTCCAGAACCGGCGGCGGCTCAGCCTTACATACCAGTTGCTAAGATGCGCATCTGTAAATTCTTCGATCAGCCTGCCTGCTATGGTGGGTTCGTAGTCGTCCATTGCCGCAGTTACCCTTTTTATAAGCGTGTTAAGGCTTGATAAAATCCAGCGGTCGATTTCCGGTCTCTGTTCTATCGGAATCGATTTCTCTTTAAAATCGAAGCCATCAACATTTGCATAAAGGCAAAAGAACTGGTAAGTATTGTAAAGGGTGCCAAAAAATTTCCGCTGCACTTCCTTAATTCCATCTATATCGAATTTTAGGTTGTCCCAGGGAGAAGCGTTGGTGATAAGATACCAGCGTGTTGCATCCGCACCAAAGTCTCCGATTGTTTTAAACGGATCCACAACGTTGCCAAGACGCTTACTCATTTTGTTGCCATTCTTATCAAGCACAAGTCCATTGGAAACAACCGTTTTGAATGCCAGGCCAGGATACCTTTTCTCCAGGTCTTCCGGCTTTATGCCGTATTGAATCAGCTTTTCATGAATAGACTCTTTCATTAAAGAACCTAGTGCATGCAGCGTATAGAACCAACCTCTCGTTTGGTCAACCCCTTCGCAAATAAAATCAGCCGGGTAATTGCTGGCAAAAGTTTCCGTGTTTTCAAAAGGGAAATGCCATTGCGCGTAAGGCATGGCGCCACTATCAAACCAAACATCGATCAGGTCCCGAACTCTTTTCATGGGTTTACCTGAATCACTTACAAGCACTATTTCATCAACGTAGGGTTTATGCAGGTCGAGGATACCTTCATGTAGATAATGTTTGTTAACCTCACCACCCAATACTTCGTTGGCTTTTCTTATTCCATCATTCAATTCCTTTATAGAACCGATGCACACCTCTTCGTTTCCATCTTCTGTTCTCCAAAGAGGTAAAGGAGTACCCCAATAACGGCTGCGGCTTAAATTCCAATCAACCATATTTTCAAGCCAGTTGCCGAAACGCCCTTCTCCGGTCGATTTTGGTTTCCAGTTAACTGTTTTATTTAATTCAACCATCCGATCCTTTAGGGCTGTTGTTCTTATAAACCATGCATCGAGTGGATAATATAAAACCGGCTTGTCTGTTCTCCAGCAGTGAGGATAACTGTGCTCATATTTCTCCACTTTAAATGCACGGTTTTCCTTTTTTAGTTTTACGCAGATGTCTACGTTTACATCGGCGTAGTCTTTTTCGTCTTTATAGTTCTTTACATAGCGGTTGCTGAATTCACCAAGGCCTTCTACAAATTTGCCCTGCCTGTCAACCATTATTAAAATTCCGATATCATATTTTTTGCCCACTCTAAAATCATCGGCGCCAAATGCCGGCGCCGTATGCACGATACCGGTACCGTCTTCAGTAGTCACAAAATCACCCAGCAAAACACGGAAAGGGTCGCCACCCGCTTTTTCAGGAGCATTGGCCTCGTAAGGCAACAACTGCTCATAGCGACACTCTTCAATGCTTGCACCCTTGAATTCAGCCAAAATTGCCCAAGGCAAAATTTTTGAAACTTCGGTGTAACTTTCGAAACCACCATTTTCTGCTTCAGGCTTAAAGTATTTGCCCAGCAAAGCTTTCGCTAATACAAGATTAACCGGTAAATGTGTGTACGGGTTAAAAGTTTTCACCAGCACATAATCGATATTTCCGCCAACTGTCAAACCAAGGTTCGAGGGCAAAGTCCACGGTGTGGTCGTCCATGCTAAAAAATATACTTCGTCATTTCCCGCAGCATCAAAAAGGAATTGGCTTTTATCGCTTTTCAAAGCCTTGAACATGGCCACGCAGCTTGTATCTTTTACATCTTTATAAGTGCCCGGCTGATTTAATTCATGCGAGCTTAAACCAGTACCTGCCGCCGGGGAATATGGCTGAATGCTAATGCTTTCATAAAGCAGTCCGCGCTTATACAACTCACTTAACAGCCACCAAAGCGATTCAATATAATTATTCTCAAAAGTCACATAAGGATTATCCAGATCGACCCAGTAACCCATTTTCGTAGTTAGGTCATCCCACTTGTCTTTATACCGCAATACCGCCTCGCGGCATTTGCGGTTGTACTCTTCAATGGTTATTTTCTTGCCAATATCTTCTTTGGTAATACTCAACTCCTTTTCAACGCCCAATTCAACAGGCAGCCCGTGCGTATCCCATCCACCTTTTCGCTTCACCTCAAAACCTTTCATGGTTTTATAGCGGCAAACAAGATCCTTTAATGTGCGGGAAATTACGTGGTGAATACCAGGCATGCCATTCGCGCTGGGCGGTCCCTCGTAAAAAACGAAGGGTGTGGCACCTTCTCTAAGCCCGACACTCTTTTCAAATGCCTGGGTTTCTGACCATTTTTGCAGTATTTCCTTCTCTATTGCCGGGAGGTTAAGCCCCTGGAATTCCCTGTATTTTACGCTCATAATCTGTAAACCCTTATAGTTCCTGAATTTTAAAGGCTGCGAAGGTAATAAATATCCAAGTTAAACCGCCAAGGCCTGGCAACTTTAAACCTTGTTAAATCCTTATTCGGCAAAGCTTTTAAGTGCCTTTGAGTGCAGGCCGTAAAATGATTTTTAATGATGAACCCGGCTTCCGCAACGTTGTTTGGGCTTTACTTGCGTCGCACTCTTGTACAGTACGTCTGCAAGTCAGCAAAGACGGAAAAAGACCAAAAGACTGTTCCTCAACCATAATTGCTTTCAAACTTTTACATCCGGTTCTGCCGACTTCGCTTCTACAGTACAAGTGTGCGACGCAACAGACGATGCCAAAAGCGCTGAAGCCGGGCCCAAAAAAATTTCGTAAATAACCAACAACAGGCCCGGGATAATATCGCAGGTGTAATTTTTGAATTATTACCTTTACAAAGGGCAAAAGCAAAACAGTATGATTTCTAAAATTTCCGAAGGCGTGGAGGTGTCGGTGGAAACGTTTTATCAGCCCGATTACAGCAATCCTGTAAACGGGGAGTTTATGTTTGCCTACCGCATAACAATTGAAAATCACAATAAGTTTACCGTGAAACTGTTGCAACGACAATGGTATATTTTCGACAGCAATGGCCAGCAACGCGAAGTGGACGGGGAAGGTGTTGTGGGTGTGCAGCCGGTTTTGATACCCGGCCAGCAGTTTCAATATGTGAGCGGTTGCAACCTTAAGACCGAAATGGGCCGTATGTATGGACACTATATAATGGAAAACCAAAACACCAAAAGCAACTTCAAAGTAAAAATTCCTGCCTTTGAGATGATAGCGCCTTTTAAAAACAACTAGCAGTTTTTAATTTAGAGATTTTGTGATTTCTGATTTAAGTAATACGCTGTGCGATTATGCAATCGCAAAGCACTAAATGCCATACTCAGCAATTTCTACCTCGGTTTGTATTTCGCTTCTTCAAAAATCTGCTTTGCCGGTGTATGCAAAAGCTCCGGGAGAGATTTCTGTTTGTTTATCTCCATCCATTTTTTTACAATCTGCCAACCGACGAACTGGCCGATGAAGCCTGGTGAGGCATCGCCAAGCAATTCGGTTTTCGGGCCATCGTTCATATATTCTCTGGTAAGTGAGGGGTCGGTTTCGTAAAGCAGGTTATTCTGGAGAAAGTAGTTCCAGATCAAACCTTCATTTTCAAAACAGCCATCGAGCTGCTTTTGGGTATAGCCGGTTTTTAAACTATCGGCGGTTTCCGGTAACAGTTGATCGAGCACATAGAGCTTTTTTCCGGCTTCCACCATCTGGTATGCCAGGGGCATATCGGGTTTTGAATCGGGATAAATGTCGTCAATAATATTTTTGATGCAGTTGACGGGAATGTACTGCGGATCGAAGCGCCTCGACTGGTACTCAGGATAAACAGCATTAATATAATCGGTGTGGTAAATAGGAAAATCTTTTCCCAGGTATAATTGCAGGCCAACGGCAAGGCCTTCAGTAGTGAGCACATTCGCATAACCTTCAACGGGACCGATGAACATGATGACATGATGAGGCAGTTTATACTCGGGGAAATAATATTTTACAAACTGGAAACTGCGGTCTATCTGTTTGCTTATTTCATCAATGGAAGCAAAACTGCGTTGAGCAGAATCATAGATCACCCGGTAGTCGCGGAGAAACATTTTTACTTTGGCAACGACGCTGTCTGGCTGCGGCGGTACAGCAAGGATATTATAGAGATAATCCGTAAGAAACGAAGGATACTTTTTTTGAAGTGCATTTAAATGTTCTTCCATTTTAGCCGTATCAGCAGCAAAAAAATCCTCATCAAAACGCTTAATATCAACCTGCACTTGAATACCCGACACATCTGGAATATTTTTTTTCTCTCCGCAGGAATAAATAAAACACGCGATAAAAAGTAACGCTGCAAGTTTGTTCATGCTGCGAAATAAGTGCAAAGGATTGAAAGATTTCGTTAAGCCTTGCAATTTATGGCGGCAGCGATTGACGATTATTTATGAACTTTGCAGCATGAAAATAACACTGGCGCAGCAGAATTACCATATAGGCAACTTTGAAAGTAACACCTCAAAAATTATAGCTGCCATTGAAGCAGCAAAAGTGGAGGGATCGGACCTTATAGTCTTTAGTGAAATGAGTATCTGCGGTTACCCAGCCCGCGATTTTGTTGAGTTTAATGACTTTATTGATAAATGTTATTGTTGCATCGACATCATAAAAGAACATGCAGATACGATCGGGGTTTTGGTGGGCTCACCCGCACGAAACAGCATAAAGCACGGTAAAGATCTTTTTAATGCTGCCTTCTTCTTGTACGAAAAGCAAATAAAAGCCGAAGTGCACAAGACTCTTTTGCCAACCTACGACGTGTTTGACGAATACCGCTATTTTGAGCCGGCCTATGAATGGAAAGTAATCGAGTTCAAAAACAAAAAACTGGCTGTAACCATTTGCGAGGATATCTGGAATCTTGGCGATAACCCGTTGTACCGCATTTGCCCAATGGATGCTTTGATCGATCAAAATCCAGACCTGATGATCAACCTCAGCGCATCGCCGTTTGACTATACGCACGATGAAGGTCGCAAAGCGGTTGTGAAGAGCAATGTGCTCAAATATAAATTACCTATGTTTTATTGTAATGCAGTTGGAAGCCAGACAGAGATCGTGTTTGATGGCGCTTCACTGGTTTTTGATAAAGACGGCAATCTCTGCAAGTCGCTTCCGATGTTTGAAGAGGCATCGGTAACGGTAACTCTTAACAACGACGGCTCTATTGGCGTAGCCATAGTTGAACCGGCCAGCCCTGTTCCCGACAGCGACAGAACACCCACCAGTTTAGAAGAACACCTCAACATTGGCCAGGTTTATAGCGCTCTGGTGCTTGGAATTCGTGATTATTTTTCAAAAATGGGTTTTAAAAAAGCCATACTTGGTTCTTCCGGAGGTATAGACAGTGCTGTTACCCTTGCCCTTGCCTGCGATGCGCTTGGCAAAGAAAATGTAAGGGCAGTTCTAATGCCTTCGCCGTATTCAACAGAACATTCGGTGGACGACGCTGTTCAGCTGAGCAAAAATCTCGACAACCCTTACGACATCATCCGAATCGATGGCATTTACCAATCGTTTCTCGAAACACTCAAGCCAGTGTTTAATAATCTTCCTTTTTCACTTGCTGAAGAAAATATGCAAAGCCGAACAAGAGGAAACCTTTTAATGGCGATTGCCAATAAATTCGGGTATATTTTACTGAATACTTCCAACAAAAGTGAATTGTCGACCGGTTATGGTACGCTTTACGGTGATATGGCCGGCGGGCTCGGCGTGTTGGGCGATTGCTACAAATTACAAGTATACGCGCTGGCTAATTATATTAACCGTAACGGCGAAACAATTCCGCAAAACATTATCGATAAGGTTCCAAGTGCCGAATTGAGGCCGAATCAAAAAGACAGCGACAGCCTGCCCGACTATTCCATACTCGACAAAATTCTTTACCAGTATATCGAACGCCGCATGGGCCCAGCCGAAATAAAAGCGCAGGGTTTTGATGCAGCACTGGTCGACAGAACGCTGCGGCTGGTTAATACCAACGAATACAAACGCAACCAGTTTTGCCCGATCATTCGTGTAAGCCCTAAAGCCTTTGGCGTGGGAAGAAGGGTGCCTATCGTGGGCAAATATCTTTCGTAAATAATTTGATGATTTTTGGGAGCCAGGCATCAGCACTTTTTTCAACTGCTGTTGCGTCGCACTCTTGTACTGACGAATACAAATCGGAAGAATCTTGGTCCGAAAGCAATTTATCGTTTCAGCAGTGGCTTTGGGTCTTTTTTCTTTGTTGACTTACAGACTTACTGTACAAGAGTGCGACGCAAGAAAGGCTGCATAGCACTACTAAAGCCAGGCCTATAAACTTTACAATTCTTCGTAGCAGTTTTCTGAACCAATGGCGGCGAAAGGTTGTAATAAGAATAAATGCTACATATGAAAAGCTATCAATTTGCCACCGCACTTGTAACAACTTTTCTTGTTGTTTACACCGTATTGATTTACCTGCAGGGCGATTTAAGATTACTCAGTACCATGTTCATTGTTTCTCCGTTCGTGGTTGTGTGGCTGGTCTACAACGTAATTAAAAATGCGCCATACGACGGGCCTGAGCGAACGGAAGAAATTCCTGATGATGAGTTGAGTGGATGGAAGGGATATTGAGGTATTGAAACATCAGGAATATCGCATAAAGAAAAAGGCCAGTTGAAATCAACTGGCCTTTTTTGTGGAGCTGGCGGGACTCGAACCCGCGTCCAAACACCGTTGCCATAAGTTTTCTACATGCTTATTTCTTTATTGCTTGTCGGCATACAACAGGAAAAGAACAAACCGATCATATGCTTAGCTGGATGATCTTTTGGTGCATTCACAGCCTTACACACCAGCATTCTGTGTTTAATTTTGAGTCGGCGGCGGAGCTTGGTAACAGAAAAACCGGCTCAACGCGGCCCAAATGACTATCTAATCACTGATTAGGCAGCCATGGCTAACTGAGTGTTGCCATTTATAGTTTGAATATTCAGATTAAAGTGCTAATTATCCAACGCACTGCATGCTTATACCTACCGTAACCTGCGCTGTCAAAACCAATACAGCCCCAAGTTTTGTTCAAAGAACCTTATAAGAGAACCGCAAATTTACAAAACATAGCATGCCGATACAAATGCTTCTTGTTAATGCTGTGCGGCCAATTGTTGAATAAGACGCTACTTTGCGTAGCTTCATTCCTATGAATCAATACGAGAGACCGGAATTATTTTATCAATCCCGCATTAAGGAACTGGAACACACATTAAAACTCTTGAACCGTAAACGAATAGTATTTGGCTGGGCACGTTTCACAACTATCTTGCTTACAGCTGTTATTGTTTACAATAGTTGGGAAGCAAGCACTATTCTAACAATATCAATTGCTGCAGCAGGTGTTAGTCTTTTTCTTTTTATCGTTTCAAAAGACATCGACAACAAAGAGACTATTGAAAATTTTGAAACGCTTGTTTCGGTAAATAAAAGCGAATTGGAATTTGCTGCGGGAAATTATCATGGAGCTTATGATGGCAAAAAGGAAGAGCCGGAAAATCATGCTTATGCTGTTGACCTGGATATTTTCGGTAAAGCCTCTTTATACCAGTACATAAACCGGTGCAATGCAGAAAAAGCCAGAAAAATGCTGGCGGAAAGACTATTGACTCCTCTTGACAAATCTGTGATTACACATCAGCAGGATGCTGTTAGAGAACTTTCGTCAAAATCTTTATGGCGGCAGCAATTGCAAGCCATTGGAATTAAAGAACAAATTAGTGTATCCACTGAGCAAAAGGTAATAAAATGGCTTGACAATGCTGAAAAACATTTTGATGCGGTTTTTTATCGATCACTATTGTTTGTCTACCCGGCGATAACACTAAGTGCTCTTTTACTATATCTCACCGATAAGATCAATTCAGGGATATTTTCAGGACTCCTGATTGTATTTTATTTGATTTCACTTTCAATAAGTAAAAAGATCACGCCAACCTACCGTCTTCTTTCAGGTATAGTTCCGGAAATAAATGTCCTATATGGCGAGTTAAACTGGTTTGAAAAAGAAAGCTTTCAAAGTAAAACACTGGTTGACTTACAAAAGCAAAACAAACATGGTGGAAGTAAGGGTGCATCAGAGGAAATACTTGAACTCAAAAATATACTTAACCGATTCGATGTAAGATTAAACGTATTTGCGTTTGTTTTGCTTAATACATTTTTGCTTTGGGATCTCTGGCAAATAAAAGCACTCGAAAAATGGAAGCAACACAACAAGCCAATTGTTCCTCGTTGGTTTGATTGTATCGCGCAAATAGAAACAACCAATAGCCTGGCAACATTGGCTTTTAATCACCCTGGCTGGTGTTTCCCCACTATTGTAGATGAACATTTTACTTTAACTGCGGAAGCTGCAGGCCATCCGTTGATTGCAGAGAACAATCGTGTAAATAATAGTTTCAATATTGCCGGCGTCGCCAAAATCGGTTTGATTACTGGCTCGAACATGGCAGGCAAAAGTACTTTCCTGAGAAGCATTGGCATTAACATTATTCTCGCCTTTGCAGGCTCGTCCGTTTGTGCAAAAGCATTTAACGTGTCTCCGGTGTACTTGATCAGCAGTATGCGCATAACAGATAATCTTGCAGAAAACACTTCAACTTTTTACGCAGAACTGAAAAAATTGAAAACAATAATCGAAACAGTGAACAACCACGAAAAAGTTTTGATACTACTCGACGAAATATTACGCGGAACCAACTCACTCGACCGCCATACAGGTTCGGCGGCATTAATCAGGCAGCTGATCAGGCAAAATGCGGTGGCCCTTATTGCAACACATGATGTTGAACTTGCCAAACTGGAAAAAGATTTTCCAGGCAATATCAACAACTATCATTTCGATGTTCAGGTTTCCGGGGAAGAGCTTTATTTCGACTACAAGTTAAAGCAAGGGATTTGTAGTAGTTTGAATGCGTCTTTATTGATGAAGAAGATCGGCATTGATTTATAAATCGAAGGCGCGACCCGATAGGTCGCGCCTTCGATCGTACTATAAAGTTCTATTTAAATATCCTCAGAAAATCAAGCCCTAACGCATAGGCCATCAGGCCAAGTAATAATATCATGCCAGCCATTTGAGCATACTCCATAAACTTATCGCTGGGCTTTCTGCCACTGATCATTTCAACAATGGTGAACAAGGCATGCCCGCCATCCAAAGCCGGAATCGGTAAAATATTCATAAAGGCAAGAATGATTGAGAATATGCCTGTAAGTGACCAGAAACTCTGCCAGTCCCATACGCCCGGGAAAGTATTGCCAATACTTAAAATACTTCCAAGAGAATCATTCACTTTTACCTCACTCGAAGTAAATAATAATTTGAGGTTTTGAATATACCTGCCGAGTGTTTCCCAACATTTATTAAAACCTGCGGGTATGGCTTCGAAAAAGGAATAATTGATCTTGATCGTGCCGAGCACACTTCCCATCGATTGGTAACTAATATTGTTCATGCCCTTGCCGTCGTACATCACATCGGCGGTTAGTGTATCGTTGCCACGTTTATATTTAAGGGTAGCGGTTTTGCCTTTCGGACCATCAAAATTAATAAGGTCGGTGCTGTACCTAACATCCTTATCATTGATGCTTATTAAAGTATCTCCTTTCTGTACGCTGCTTTTGCTAATCTTCGCCTCTTTTAAAACCGAGTCTACCACCATCGGGTAACGTACATAAGTAAAGCCACCAAGATGGTTCTTATTTAACTGACTTATAAACCCGGCGGGTAGCGGAATATTTACTTTTTGCCCGCTGCGGTCAACAGTAATTTCTTTCGCCTCGCTCATAATTATTTCAGAACCAACGGTACCTACTCTTTCTATTGGCTTGCCGGCCACGGCAATTATCCTGTCGCCATCCTGAACGCCTATTTTCCTGCCAAGACTATCGGAATATAAACCATACTTCATATTCTGAACGGGAACATATTCGTCGCCCCAGGCCCAGGCAATTCCAATAAAAATTACTATGGCCAGCAACACGTTTACTACAACCCCGCCGATCATAATAATCAGCCTTTGCCATGCCGGCTTGGCGCGGAACTCGTAAGGCTGTGGCGGCAATTTCAATTGTTCTTTATCCATGCTTTCATCGACCATACCTGATATTTTTACATAGCCGCCGAACGGAACCCAGCCAAGACCATATTCCGTTTCGTCAACCTTTTTCTTCCAAAGGCTAAACCACGGGTTGAAGAATAGGTAAAATTTTTCTACCCGGCACTTAAACCAGCGTGCGGTAACAAAATGGCCGAGTTCGTGTAAGGTAACAAGAATGGAAAATGACAGTATAAATTGCAATGTTTTTATGCCTATGCTGCCCCAGTCGATTGATAATAAAGTCATATGCCCTTAAAGGGATTTTTTATGTGAGATATTTATGTGCCGGGCTTTTGTTTTTCAATTAAGCTTTACTTGCGTCGCACACTTCAACACCTGAAACTACATCATCGACCGTGCATATTTCATTTGTCCCAAATCCACGATTTTTCTTTGATGACCGAAGAACAGAACGCACAAGTGAGTGACACAACGAAGCTAAATAGCAATACTAAAGCGGGTGCAATAATAATACTTTCAGCGTTAACAGAAGTTTATAAAAACTGCAGCGGTAGGCTTATTTTAACAAGCCGTGGTATTAAAGCTGAATAAGAGAAGCGGCAAACTGACGGGCTTCGCCATCGCTTTCGAAATACTCGTCGAGCGTCGGCTTTTCAATGAATTTGATCTTGCTCATCGTGCGTTCAACCATTTCAGTAATATCAAGAAAACCGATGCGGTTGCGTAGGAAAGCAAAAACCGCGATCTCATTGGCCGCGTTTAAAATGCAGGGCATATTTCCGCCTTTATTGAGGGCATCGGTTGCCAGCGTAAGATTGCGGAAAGTTTTAACATCGGGCGGCTCAAACGTAAGCGTGTTGGGCTTTTTAAAGTCGTAACGCGGAAATTTGGCAGCAATTCTGTTTGGAAATGCAAGCGCGTATTGAATAGGCAATTTCATATCGGGCAGACCCATTTGCGCTTTAATGCTGCCATCCTCAAATTGAACCATGCTGTGGATAATGCTCTGCGGGTGCACTATTACCTGGATCTGCTCGGGTTTAAGATTAAAGAGCCATTTGGCTTCAATCATTTCTAACCCTTTATTCATAAGTGTTGCAGAGTCGATAGTTATCTTAGCTCCCATTGCCCAGTTAGGGTGCTGTAGCGCATGATCGCGTTTTACATTCACCAAAAAATTTGGCTTTTTGCCAAGAAAAGGGCCGCCGCTGGCCGTGAGGATAATCTTTTCAATCGGATTGCGGCTTTCACCAACAAGGCATTGAAAAATAGCGGAATGCTCGCTGTCGACCGGAATGATCGGCGCACGGTTTTCAGCAGATTTCTTCATCACGATATCGCCGGCAACAACCAGTGTTTCTTTATTGGCCAGCGCAACGGTTTTGCCGTTTTCAAGTGCGTTAAGGGTAGGCTTTAAACCGGCAAAACCAACAATTGCGGCTATCATCACATCATAACAATCCATGGCCGCCACATCATCGAGCGAATCTTCCCCGGCGAAAACTTTTATATCGGTTTTAGAAAGCGCTTCTTTAACCTTGCTGTATTTTTTATCATCGCCTATAACGACAATATTGGGATTAAATTTCAATGCCTGCTGTACCAGCAGTTCATCATTGGTGTGAGCTGTGAGTACTTCAACAGAAAATTTATCTCTGTTGGCATCAATTACTTCCAAAGCCTGCTTACCGATGGAACCGGTTGAGCCAAATATTGCGATACGTTTTTGAGTCATTGTGCATCCCGAAATTATACGTTGTAGGAAAAGTTGGTAAAGATAAATTAAACGGTAACGCCAAACTATTCCAAAGATGAATGTTTTGCCGGGCACAATTAGCAAATACCAAACCAGAAAGTGCAATCATATCCGGTTAAATTCAAGGCCGGGCATGTCTTCAAAAATGCTGCGAATCTCTTTTGTGCGGTTTTTAGGAATATCAGTCACAAGTTTGCAGAACAATTGCATTTCCTGTTCCACCACTGTGCAGTTAAATGCTTTCAGCCACCGCATAACATCGTTCATCCTGGTGTAGTCGAAACTCAGTTGCCACCTTTCCGTTACCGGCTTTTGAATAATGGGCGTAAGCTGCAACGCCATGGAAGCAGCAGATTTATAAGCATTGATAAGACCCGGAACGCCCAGCAACGTTCCACCAAAATACCTTACCACAATAACAACCGTGTTAATGAGTCCCTTACTGTCGATTTGGCCAAGAATGGGTTTGCCTGCTGTACCCGAAGGCTCACCATCGTCGCTCGCCCGAAAAATATTGCCATCGAGGCCGAGGCGGTAAGCAAAACAGTGATGTACGGCTTTGGGATGATCCTTTTTCAGCTGCTGAAGCAGTATCTTAAACTCATCGGCTGATTGTACTGGGTAAGCATAAGCGAGAAACCTGCTGCCACGATCTTTAAACTCAGCCATCACACTGGCATCAATCGTATAAAAAAAATCCTGTTCGTCCATTGCTGCTAAAATAAAGAATTGATGCCAGAGAAGATGGCCGGATATCTATTGTCAGCAAAATTGTTTGTAATAATCGATTTGGTCATCTACTATTTTCTCAGATGACATCAGTTTAAACGAATCAAATTCAGGGGCAGGCAAGCCTTCATCAATAACCAGTGATTGGTTCGTAATCACTCTTGCTTCATCCCAGATGCCTTCATCGATAAATGATTGCAGAAGTCTTGCCCCACCCTCCACAATAACACTTTGAATTTTTTGTTGGTAGCACGCCTGCAAAACATGTTGCACCAAACTCACATCGTTTTTAATCTTGTAACAAGAAAGCTGGCCATTCGCATTATCGACAGTATGTTCAAGGGCGTTAAAAACAATGGTTGGCGCATCGCTGTTAAATATCTTAAGGTGCTTGGGCAGGCTCAGGTCCATATCAACAACAAGCCGTGTGGGATTTCGGCCTGCCCACAGGCGGTTCGTCAACGATGGATCGTCGAGCAGAGCTGTGTTGGTGCCGACCAATATCCCCATTTCCTCGCTACGCCATTTATGCACCAAACGGTTGCTGTATGCATTGCTGATAAAAAGCCTGTTGTCCGAAACCAACGCAATTTTTTTGTTGGCTGTTTGTGCCCATTTTAAAATAACGTATGGCCGGCGCTTAGTATGAAAGGTGAAAAATCTTTTATTAATTTCAAGACATTCCTTTTCAAGAATGCCCACATGCACATCAATTCCGGCTGCCAGCAACTTTTCAATTCCTTTCCCATTTACTTCGTCAAAAGGGTCGCGGCAACCGATCACCACACGTTTTATCTTATTTGCGATAATAAGGTCTGCGCAAGGTGGGGTTTTCCCATGGTGCGCACAGGGTTCAAGCGAAACATACATAGTCGATTGAGAAATCAACGGTTTATGCTCTCCGGCAACGGTATTAATACAATTCACTTCCGCGTGTGCTTTACCGTATTGTTCGTGGTAACCTTCGGCAATAATGCTGCCTTCATAAACAAGCACCGCACCTACAAGTGGATTGGGCGCTACATTTACTGCACCAAGTCTTGCAAGCTCAATGCACCGCGACATGTATCTTTCATCTTCACTCATGAACGGAGTTTTTATTGGCCCGGCTAAAGCTTATGCATTGTACATCGTTGCGTCGCACACTTGCGCTTCCTGTTCTTTACGCGCCAGCCGAAGCAGCAAATCTAACAGAATTCATCCTTATCATTGCAGTATGACCGTTCAGGAAGCATATACAACACTTATGTACAGGTTATTTGATCTGTATGATGACAGGGAGTCGGCAAACATTGCAAACATGGTTATTGAAAATATTACCGATCTGCAAAAAATAGATCGCATTCTTAATAAAAAAATGTTATTGAATCCTGGTCAAATGCAGCAATTCGCAGCATTCAGCGATGCTTTATTGTTGCACAAACCGGTGCAATATGTCTTAAACGAAGCATGGTTCGCAGCAATGAAGTTTTACGTAAATGAAAACGTACTAATACCAAGACCCGAGACTGAGGAATTAGTGAACTGGGTTGTAAAAGAAACCATCGCCTGTAACCTGCAAACCGCAAGTATATTAGATATAGGTACCGGTAGCGGTTGCATTCCTATAGCCTTAAAGAGCAAGCTCACCGGTGCAGATATTCATGGACTGGACGTTTCAGGAGCAGCACTGGATGTCGCAAAAATCAATGCTGCGAAACTACAGGCATCGGTAAAATTTTATCAGGCCGATATTTTAAACGAACCATCATTGAGGCAATTTTCATCTTTTGATATTATAGTGAGCAACCCGCCTTACATAAAACAAAGCGAAAATGTTGGCATGCGGCAAAATGTGTTGCTCTACGAGCCACATCTAGCTTTATTCGTTCCTGACGACGACGCCCTGATGTTCTACAAAGCCATTGCTGTGTTTGGACTGAACCATTTAACCACAAACGGACTTTTGTTTTTCGAAATCAATGAAGTTCATGCGAAAGAAGTTGCTCAAATGCTTAGTGCAAATGGTTATAAAGAAATTGAAACCAGGGTAGACTTACAAGGAAAAGAAAGAATGATCAAAGCGAAGCTGTAAAAATTATTTTACAATTGCCACCACTTTCGCGCCAGCTCTTTTAGCGCTCTGCATTACCTTGAACACTTCGCCATAGTAGGCAGACGTGTCTGCATTTACCACAACAGAAGGCGTGTCAATAAAAGCCCGCTGCCTTAATACCTCTGCGCGAAGAATGGTATCGATGAGGTTTATGTCTATTTGTTTTTGCCCAAGAAATAGTTTTTGATTCTTATCGATAGAGATAACGATGTTTTGTTTTGCCTTTGTATCTTTTTTACCGGCAGGGTTGTTAACTTTTACAATATTCGGGTTGCCTAGCGTTGCCACGATAAGAAAAAAGAAAAGCAGTATGAACAGGATATCGTTCAGCGAATTTGCATGTAGTTCGTTATGTGCGTTGAATCTTCTTTTTAATTTCATTGTGTTCGATTTACCGCTGCTTTCTGCTCCGTTGCTTGTTGCAGTACAAGTGTGCGACGCAACGAATGTTTAATAGCTGTTCTGGCGCCGGGCGAAAAAAATAATACCTACCTGGTGGGCTCCTGCAGCACATCGACAAATTCTGCACTGGCAGCTTCCATTTTATTAATCGTTTTTGCAATTTGTGTATTTAGAAAATTGTAAGCCAGATAGGCAAGCAAACCGATGATAAGTCCGCTTGCAGATGTTACCATTTTTGTATAAATACCACCGGCAATCGACGCGGGTGTAAACTCACCGGTTGAGCTGATCTGTGAAAATAGTTGCAGCATACCAAAGATGGTTCCGAGAAAACCAATCATAGGCGCAATACCGTACACCAGTGATAACACAGAGAGATTGCGCTCCATTTTATATATTTCGAGATTGCCTACATTTTCCATACTTTTTTCGATGGCATCGATAGGTTTTCCTATGCGCTGAAGGCCCTTGTCTATTATGCGGGCAACAGGATTGTCGGTGTTCCTGGCCAGGTTTTTTGCGCCCACAAGATTTCCCGTAACAATGTTATCGCGAATGATGCTCATGAAGTTGGCCTCGATTCTCGAGGCCTTTCTTATTGCGATAAGGCGTTCAAAAAAAACAAAAATCGTGGCTATAAAAAGAATATACAAGGGATACATAAGTAAACCTCCTTTCTGAAGCAGGTCGAACAGGTTGAAACTCTCTGCTGCTTTCTGGGCCATATTGGCCGTGTTGGCTGTTGTATCTGCAATCTGTAATAACAATCCCATGCTTAAATTTTTATAATTCAGCTAAAATATAGCTTAACACAAAACAACGGACATGGTGTGCATAAATTATTGAGTGTCGCCAGTTTTAAGAAAGATTTTGCAGAAATAAAATTATCGCGATCTTGTTATGGCCTTTATTGGCAACCAATTTCCGACAATGCTTTCCACGTTTTTTTGATATGCATTGTTATGGTAATGAGTGAATGGCAGTGTATGATGAGCAAAAGGCTTATGATGCTGCCGGAATAGTTTTATTTTTATCGACGGTATAAAATCTCCGGATATGAAGCCCCGCTTACGATTGCTTACATTACTGGTTTTGTTGTCGCTAAAATCGACAGCACAGGATACGGGAAAAATTCAATCGTTACATTACGAGGTAATGACTGCAACAAAGGATTCGGGTAAGGCTGAATCGCTAATCAAGCTTGCCTGGGAATTCAGAAACGCAAACCTCGATTCTGCTATTTACTACGATAGCATCGGCCTCAGCATTGCACAGAAAATTGGCAACGACGCAAAAATCGCCAAAGCAAAATACCAGCTTGGCCGCTTTTATTACACAAAGGGGAACGACAGTATATCCCGTGCATTTTTTGATGAGTGCCTTATGCTCTACGAAAACCTGAAAGACACGGCCAACATGTCCACCGTTCATATGCAACTCGGCTACTATTATTCGAGGCTTAACCGGGATGCCGATATGTTGAACGAATTTTTACTTTCCTTAAAACTTGCGGAAGCAAGCAAGAGTGCCGACAGGATTTCTGACGCCCTGTATTCCGTTAGCGATTATTACATACAACGGGAGCAGTATAAAACCGCCGTTACTTATCTTAACCAATCGCTCGAAATTGATAAACGAATCAACGATAAGGCAAATATCGCGAGTGATTACCAATACCTTGGTATATGTTATTCTGAACTTAACCAGCCAGAGTTAGCGAAGGATTATCTCAATAAAGGTCTCGTAATTTTTAAGGAGATCAACGATAAGCTAAGGGTGGCCACGGCCTATAGTTATATGGCAGACCTGAACATCAAATTAAATGAAAACGAAAAAGGGCTGCAGAATTATTTTAAGGCAATGAACCTCATGGATACACTCGGCGCAAAAAATGAATACGCCGGTCTATGCGACAATATTGCGCAGATATACGTAAAAAGAAAAGATTACCAGAATGCCATGAAATATGCCCGGCTTGGTGAACAGGCCGCCAAGGCTATCGGCGCTATGAAGCAGATCTTTTATGTTTACAGCACCATGGCCCAGGCTTCGGCCGGTATGCACGACTACAAAGCGGCCTACGACTTTCTCTACAAAGCCTCCGACCTTAAAGATACATTGCTTAACAGGGAAGAAAATGATAAACTGGCCGAACTACAAACAAAGTTTGAAACCGAAAAGAAAGAAAAAGAGAACCTGCTGTTGAAAGCTCAAAACGAAACGGCCAACGCAAATTTGCAGCGTAACCAGGTGTTTCTCATTGCTGCAATCATCTGTATCATGCTGCTCGGCGCATTTCTTTACATGATCTATCAAAACAAGCAGGGAAAAGAGCGGCATATTAAAACACTTGAAGACTTTAATACAAGGTTGCAGGAGCAGGCAGATGAAATCGGTAGAATGAACACCATTTTACAATTGAAAAATTTAAGGGCTCAAATGAACCCGCATTTTATTTTCAATTGCATGAGCTCAATACAGGAATGCATATTACTTGGCGAAGTAGATAATGCCAACAGATACCTCGCAAAACTTTCAAAACTTTTGAGAATGGTTTTGCTTTATGCCGAAGAAGAAAGCATAACACTCGATAAAGAATTGCAAATGCTCGAACTTTACCTGCAACTTGAATCTGTAAGGTTGAAAAAAAATTTCGAAT
The DNA here is from genome assembly GCA_002478885.1 of Chitinophagaceae bacterium UBA7600. Taxonomy (GTDB): domain Bacteria; phylum Bacteroidota; class Bacteroidia; order Chitinophagales; family Chitinophagaceae; genus DLKC01. Next base: position 108,102 of record DLKC01000027.1, on the reverse strand, counting down.
ACAAAATCGAAGTCGACGACAATCTGTTCCCCGATGAGATCAATATACCCACGCTCATCTTACAGCCGTTTGTTGAAAATGCAATATGGCACGGCCTGCAGTTCAAAGAAAACAACCGTAAACTACTTATAAAAATAACCTGCGAAAAAAACTTTTTGTATTGTGTTATAGAAGACAACGGCATCGGCAGGCTCAAAGCCGCCCAGCTCATGCAAATGAAAACACATCACGAAAGCAAAGGCCTCAAGATTGTGGGAAGCAGGTTGCAGATCTTGCAAAACAGGTCATCTGTAGAAGAAACAGGCTTTAAAATAATCGACCTTTTCGACGATGCAAATGAAGCTAGCGGCACAAGGGTTTGCATAACACTTCCGCTGGCCGGTTAAGTTTTTTTGCTTTGGCAGCCTGCTTTTGTTTTTCATGGCATCTTCGTTGTGTCACTCACTTGTACTGCATTGCCAATGTCAGCACTTTTCAAGCCCGCCAACCTAATCGCCAGCCATTCATGGCTGGCCCGTTTGGATAAACAAAACAGATTTTAAAAAAGCAGCAGGTTTTTTATTTATTTTTATCGCATGATAAAAGCACTTATCATAGACGACGAAGCAAGTGCGGCGAATGTAACCTGCATGCTCCTTAAAAAATATTGCCCTGCACTTACAGAACTGAAGATTGCAGTAGGCGCCGAGGAGGGGGAAGCTAATATTAGGTCCTACAACCCCGATCTTATTTTTCTTGATATTGAAATGCCTATAATGAGCGGCTTTGACTTGCTCGCAAAATTCCCATCCAATACATTCGATGTTATTTTTACCACTGCATACGACCACTACGCCATTAAAGCCATACGTTTCAGTGCTATAGACTACCTGCTAAAACCCGTAGATGTAACAGAATTAGAGAATGCGGTGAAGCGTTTCCTGGAAAAGAGAAAGACCAAGCATGAAAAAAAGGCGATGTACGATAACTTCATGTACAACCTTAAAGCTGAGGAAAAAGAATACAAGCTGGCTGTTTCAACCACGGAGGGAACGTACTTTTTCCGTCCTAGTGAAATCATACGCTGCGAGGCAACAGGAAATTATACCCGCATATTTCTAAACGGCAAGAAAACCATTCTCACTTCACGCACCCTGAAAGATTATGACGACTTGCTGTCAGAACAAGGTTTTCAACGTATTCACAGAGCTCACCTGGTGAACCGGAAATATATCCGGTCCATTACAAGTGATCATAATATTCTGCTAACCGACGGGACTGAAGTAGAAGTTTCCCGCCGCAAGTGGGATGAATTAAAAAAGTTAATGATGCAATGATCTTTTAAGAAAGCATCAATTTTTTGTTTCTTTTTCCAGCTTTACCATCGCCAGGATTTGTTTCATGGTTTTTTCCATGCCATCCGGGCTGCCGTCGAGAAAAATGATATTGCCTTTCCCAAACTCCGCGAAGTTTTTCACGGCTTCTGTCCACATGCTGAAAAGAATAACGTTTGTATCAAGGTTAGCCTGTTTCATTTGTTCGGCAGCCTGGCTCATACCACGGGCCACTTCTTCGCGGAACAAAGCAACGCCTTGCCCACGCAATCTTGCCGCTTCCCTTTCCGCTTCTGCAGCTATTTTTATTGCGTTACCTTCTGCTTCGGCAGCTTTTGTTTTTGTAATCAATAAAGCCTGGCCTTCATTCTCTGCTGCGGCTTTGAGGTTGTTACTCGCTACTACTTTGCTCATGCTATCCATGATAGCCTGGTCGAAAGTGATGTCGTTTATCTGCAGATCGAGCAAATGATAGCCCCACTCTTCCAGCACATGGTCAACCTCTGATTTAACTGCGTCGATTATTTCTCTTCGCAGGCCCAGTATTTCGGCTTGTCTTTTTGTTGCAACGAATGACCGGATATTACCTTCTATCGTTCTAACCATAGCCTGCATAAGATCTTTATCAGCGATAAATTTAAATGCAACTTTTTTTATCGTTTCCTCATCCGCGTTCATCACCGAATAGAGTAACATGCTTTTAAAATAAACATTGGCCTGATCGGCTGTTACCGCCTGGAACTCGAGCTCAACCGAACGGTTTTGAATGCTGATACGCCTGTAGATCTGTTCAAATACGGGAATCTTAAACCGTAGCCCGGGTGTAAGTATGCGCTGGTATTTTCCAAATAAGGTGATAACGGCGATTGTTCCCTGGTTAACTGTTACAAGTCCGCTGAAAATAATAAAGACAATAAGCAGCAGCCACCAGAAAGAGAAAATGAAATCCATAGTAATAAGTTTTTTGTTGTTGGAAAGATAAGTAATAAAGAAATCAATATAGCAGCATATTAGTAGAGCAACCGAAGGAAAATATTACCGCCCTGCCGATTATTTTTCTGAGCGCTGAAGAGTGCGACGCAACAACAGCTTAAACACTGTTATATCGCCTGGCCCAAAAGAATATCAACTCTTTTCTTCCCACACCTTTGCCAGTTCAACGAGCACATCAACCGCCTTAACCATATCGTTTACGGCAACCCATTCGTGCCTGCTGTGAATGGCCTGCATGCCAGTAAAAATATTGGGACAAGGAAGGCCCATAAAGCTTAGGCGACTTCCATCGGTGCCACCTCTAATGGGTTCGTTGCGTACTTCAAGACCGGCTCTTTCATAAGCCAGCACTGCATTTGCAACTACTTGTGGATTTTTATCGAGCACTTCTTTCATATTACGGTACTGCTCATGCACCTCGAAATCCATTTTTGCTTTTGGGTGGTTTGCCAGAACTTCTTCCACAATATTTTTCAACCTGGCCTCATGCTTTTCCAGGTTGCCTGTAATAAAATCGCGGATAATAAAATCGATACTTGCTTTTTCGGCGATACCGCTGACTGCAACCGGGTGCACAAAACCTTGGCGCTTTTCAGTTGTTTCGGGGCTCCACTCAGCTTTTGGTAATGCCGCGAGTATTTCGCCGACGATCTTTAACGCGTTTACGAGCTTATCTTTCGCGTACCCGGGATGGGCGATAACGCCATGCACCGTTATTTTGACACCATCGGCGCTGAATGTTTCATCTTCAAAAGTGCCGCGTTCGCCACCATCGAGCGTATAGGCATAGTCGGCGCCGAGTTTGGCAAGATTAACCTTTGCAGTGCCTTGGCCAACTTCCTCATCCGGCGTAAATAATATTTTTATAGTTCCGTGTTTTATTTCGGGATGCGATACTAGGTAATTGGCAAAGTCCATGATAATAGCAACGCCTGCTTTATCATCAGCACCCAATAACGTTAACCCACTCGCAGTGATAATATCGTTACCGACATGCTCATTCAAGTAAGGGTAAACGCTTGGGCTAATGACCTGTGTTTTATCGTCGGGTAGAACAATATCACTGCCATCATAATTTTTGTGTAACAGAGGCTTAACGTTCGTACCGCTGCAATCGGGCGCTGTGTCAACATGGCTGCAAAAGCATACCACCGGAACTTGTTTACTGGAGTTTGATGGAATCGTCGCATACACATACCCAAATTCATCCGCATGGACATCCGCTAAACTCATAACCACCAGTTCTTCACTTAGCATCTTGCTCAGGTCCTTTTGTTTCGCCGTTGTTGGATGCGTGTTACTTTTCGGGTCGCTTTGTGTATCTACCTGCACATAGCGCATTAATCTTTCGGCGGCGGTATAAGAATATCCGGTGGTCATTATTTCTAATATTTTCGATCAGCAATTTAAAGGAATTGCGATTTAAAAAGCGGCGGTTTGGCCGCAGTAAAAAAAATAGCCCGGCAAATTGTTCATTTGCCGGGCTAACAGGAATTGTACAAAGAACCCAATATATTAAGGCATTATTATCAGCGGGCTGCCGCCGGCAATATCCATCAATTCAATATCAAAAATAAGATCCTGGCCGGCGAGCGGGTGGTTGCCATCAAGTATAACCACTTCTTCTTTTACTTCGGCGATTACCACCGGGAACTGTTGTCCTTGGCCGTTGCTCATGTTCAGTGCCATGCCAACTTCGGGTTTCATATCGGGCGGAAAACGATCTACTGGAAATTCCATAAAAAGATCGTCCTGCACATCGCCGTAAGCTTCGACAGCGGGAATGTTGATAGTTTTCTTTTCACCAACTTCCATTCCCAATACACCACTGTCGAACCCGGGTATCATCATACCCGCACCCACTTCAAATTCAAGTGGTTCGCGCCCTGCAGAAGAATCGAATGTAGTTCCATCGGTTAGCTTGCCATGGTAGTGTACCTTAATAGTGTCACCAGATTTTACTTGTCGCATATCAATTTTTTTTTGATTTTTGGAACCCGGCGTTCTTAACCCTTTTCAACATTTCTTGCGTCGCACTCTTGTACTTTATCAAATAAATGCAGCAATTTAGCAGTATACTAAACACGAAATTTTTAATAGAAAAGGCCGGTTCCGTAAGGAGCGAAAGGTAAGACGATAAATATTCTCACAAAATTTATTTTAGTTAACTTTCCCGCCTTTTACATGAGAAATGAGAAAATTTTTTTCTATAATATGGCTGTTATTATTCGGGGCAAATTTACTTGCGCAAACTGCAAAAAAGCCCACCTCTTTGCAGCAGGCAATTCTTCCGGGCGCTTATCAGGTTGAAGAATATTTACCATTGCTTAAAGGTAAACGTGTAGCCATTTTTGCTAATCAAACAACGGTAATAGGCAATACACATTTGGTTGATTCACTCAAAAAGCTAGGCGTTAGTATTACCAAAATTTTCGCTCCTGAACATGGATTCCGTGGCACAGCCGATGCGGGTGAAGACATCAGGACCTATACGGATAAACAAACCGGGGTTCCTGTAGTTTCTCTTTATGGTGCGAAAATGAAACCTTCGGGTGCCGACCTTGCGGACGTTGATGTACTGGTATTTGATATACAGGACGTGGGCACCAGGTTCTATACCTATATTTCATCTCTTCAATACTTTATTGAATCAGCCATACAAAACAACCTGCCGCTTATTATTCTTGACAGGCCAAATCCTAACGGGTTTTATGTTGATGGGCCGGTGCTCGATACCGCATATGCCAGTTTTGTGGGTATGCAGCCGGTACCCGTTGTTTATGGAATGACGATTGGTGAATACGCGAAAATGCTTATTGGCGAGGGGTGGCTTCCATGGACGATTGAAAGAAAACAGGATGGTAAAATTTCAATGGGCGAACTCCTTGGCTTTGAGGAAGAAAAAAGCAATTTCAAGTTAATGGTGATCAAATGCAAGAATTATACCCATATGAGCAAATATGTTTTGCCGGTAAAACCATCTCCAAACCTTCCCGATATGGGTGCCGTTTACTGGTACCCGTCCACCTGTTTTTTTGAAGGAACAGTGTTGAGTGAAGGGCGGGGAACAGAACATCCGTTTGAAATTTTTGGCCACCCCAAACTTCCTGACACGTTAACAGCCTTTACACCAATAAGCCGGCCCGGCGCATCAGAACCTAAGTTAAAAGATCAACGCTGCTATGGCTGGGACCTTTCTACGCAGAAACAGCCGCACCCATCACGAATTGAATTAAAATGGTTGCTCAGGGCTTACCAGCTATTTGCTGATAAAGATGACTTTTTTATAAAACCAAAAAAATTTAATGGAGGTGCAACAGATTATTATTTCAATAAGCTCGCAGGCAACGGCATGCTTATGCAGCAAATACAACAGGGCGTAACCGAAGAAGCAATAAGAAAAAGCTGGCAACCAGCGCTGGACTCCTTTAAACTCGTAAGAAAGAAATATCTTCTGTATACTGATTTTTAATTAACCAAAAGCATGGAAAGTTCGATCAATAGCCTTTCAGTAAGTATTAAAAATGCAGTAAATACAACCAGCCAGCTTATTGAATATTACGATAACAATACGGTGATAGTAATTTTCAATCCCAACGCAACTGATCTCCCCGCCGATCCGGCGGAATATTGCCGCCTGGTTAATTCCATAAAGGAATACAGCAGAAATCTTCCTTCATTTCCCGAAGCGTCAATGCTGAATGAGCAAATGGACTCCATGACAATGATAATCGAAAAGGACTTTGAACTATATGTGCTTAATCTTCCCCTATGGTTATGGCTTGTGTTGTTACCGCTCGGCATAGCTGCTATGATACATCGTTACTACAGGCTGGCATCCCTCACGGGTAAGCTACAGGAGATTTACTCGAAATTGAATACTGTCGATTTTTTACTTGGTACACAACGCAGGTAGTACATTTGCCGCATGAACGTGAATATTGATACCTCAACTTCTTTGCAAAAACTTCGTGTTATTTTTATGGGTACGCCGGGTTTTGCAGTAGCATCGTTGGATGCTTTACTGAAGGCGGGCTGTAATATTGTTGGTGTGGTAACAGCGCCGGATAAACCGGCCGGTCGTGGCATGAAGCTCAATGAAAGTGCGGTGAAAAAATTTGCGATGGACAAAGGCCTTAAAATCCTTCAGCCAGAAAAACTGAAGAACCCCGCGTTTATTGAGGAACTTCAATCCTTACGTGCAGACGTGCAAGTTGTGGTAGCTTTTCGCATGCTTCCCGAGATAGTCTGGAACATGCCCCCAATGGGAACGATTAATGTGCATGCGTCGCTGTTGCCACAGTATAGAGGTGCCGCACCAATTAACCACGCAATTATTAACGGCGATCATGAATCTGGCGTTACCACTTTCAAATTACAGCATGAGATTGACACGGGAAATATTCTTTTGCAGGAAAAAATTGTTATCGCCGACGAGGAAAATGCAGGTGAACTGCATGACAAATTGATGGAAAAGGGCGCTTGGCTTATTGTAAAAACACTTCAACAACTTGCCGCTGGTACATTAACTGAACAATCTCAACAAAGCATTGTCGGTTATAAAGATCTAAAACATGCCCCCAAAATATTTACTGAAACATGCAAGATTGACTGGAGTAAATCTACGAGCACCGTCTTTAATTTAATAAGGGGGCTGAGCCCTCATCCCGCTGCTTTTACATTTCTTGAGGGCAGAATGCTAAAAATTTACCGCGCAAAAAAAGAGGTTGTTGCACATAACGAAGTTCCTGAGTCTTATAAAACTGATGGCAAAAGCTTTTTAAAATTTGCCTGTGCAGACGGATTTATCTGGGTCTTGGATATACAGCTTGAGGGTAAAAAAAGAATGTTAATCCAAGATTTTCTCAGGGGTTACAGGTTCGTCCATTAAACCAGACTTATAAGAAAGCACCGGGAAAGTTTGGTTTCGCGGTGCTTTTATGCCATTGCATACCTGCTGCCATGAAAATCGACCGTTGAACGGAGCGTCGCAAAGAAAGTTGCTAAATGGCATGAGGCAGGCCCTTAAAATTTATTCTACAATTTCCACGGGTTTTGTTGAGGGCGTGGCAGCATTGCGAATGGCAATATTTCTTGCCGCAAGACCTGCGAAATTTTCAAACGAATTTTTAGATAACACATCATCGCCCACCATAGCAGGTTTACCCAGGTCTCCGCCTTCGCGTATGCTCTGCACTAACGGAATTTGGCCGAGAAACGGCAGGTCATACTCGTCAGCAAGTCGCTTGCCCCCATCTTTCCCGAAGATGTAATATTTGTTCTCGGGCAGTTCTGCAGGTGTGAAATAAGCCATATTCTCGACAATGCCAACAATGGGCACATTAATCTGCGCCTGCCCGAACATTGCGATGCCTTTTTTGGCATCTGCCAGTGCTACGTTCTGTGGAGTAGTTACGATAACCACGCCTGTTACCGGCACAGTCTGCAATAAAGTAAGATGAATATCGCCGGTGCCGGGAGGCATATCAATTACCAGGTAATCGAGTTCTCCCCAGTCCACATCGGTAATAAACTGTTTGATGGCGCTGCTTGCCATGGGGCCACGCCAAACCACCGCATTCTTCTCATCGACAAGTAAACCGATGCTCATGAGTTTAATGCCATATTGTTCAAGCGGCAGGATCATGCCCTTACCATTTACATCTTTCATCATTGGCCGTTCGCCGCGAACGCCAAACATAATAGGCACACTTGGACCATAGATATCGGCGTCCATCAATCCAACTTTTGCGCCGCCCGCGGCAAAGGCAAGCGCAAGATTAGCTGCCACAGTGCTTTTGCCCACACCACCTTTTCCGCTCACAACCGCGATAATATTTTTAACTCCGGGTAACAATTGCTTCGCGTCTTTACGGTTAGTACTTGTATTGGAAGTGAAATTTACAGTTATAAGCGCCTGTTTGTTTACAAGTAGTTTAACCGCATTGATACAGGCTGTTCTGATCATGTCTTTCATAGGGCAGGCAGGCGTGGTCAATACTACGGTAAACGACACTTCATACCCATCAATTTTTATATCTTTAACCATATTAAGGGTTACGATATCTTTACCCAGGTCGGGTTCTTGTACATTCGATAATGCCTTGATTATATCATTTTCAGTCATCGCACATAATTTTGTTAAAAGGAAATAATTTGCAGCAAAATTAGTCTTCAAAGGGTTTATTTTGTTTTAAATAAAAAATCATTTAACCGATTCATTTTATACCTTAATTCCTGATGCGCCGATTTTTATCATACTTCATTTTTTTTGTTGTTATTGCATTTTCCATTTCAGCAAAAGCGCAAAACCAGCGTGGTAACCAGGATTCCGTTATACAGCTTTACGGGGTGGTGATGACAGCCGACAGCTTACGCGGTATCGATGCTGCCAGCATAATTATTGAAGATAAAGGCAGGGGTACCGTAACCAACAACGAAGGAGTATTTTCCATTGCAGTTTTAAAAGGCGACAGGGTGCGGTTTTCCTGTGTGGGATTTAAGGATAAGCTAATAGTAATTCCTGATAAACTGGAAGGCAATCAATACAGTGTGATACAGCTAATGGTTAATGACACCGCCTATCTGCCTGCAACTATATTGAAGCCCCGGCCCACCCGATCGCAGTTTGAAAGGGATTTTGTGAATGCAGATATTCCCGCCGATGAAATTGAAATCGCCCGGCAGAACAATGATGAAGCCAAACGCAGGGCATTGATCGCTTCATTACCGGCAGATGGTCGTGAGGCTGTAAATGCAAATATTCGCCAGCAGACACAAAAATATTATTACCAGGGTCAGCAACAACCTATTAACCTCTTTAACCCGTTTGCGTGGGCCGATTTTATCGAGGCCTGGAAACGTGGCGATTTTAAGAAAAAGAATTAGGTGGGCTGCCACTTAATTGCTGTTCCTTCTGTGCAGCCGAAGTCCCTAAATTTGTAGCCCACATTCTATAACGATTAAAAGAAAACCGAACAGGTTAAGGAAGCCCATTTATGAAAAATATTTCGGTAATAGGTGCAGGCACAATGGGCAACGGTATAGCACATGTTTTTGCCCAGGCTGGTTTCAATGTAACGCTCTGCGATATAAATGCCACACAACTTGAAAAGGCTCTTGCGACAATCGGTAAAAATTTTGACAGACAGGTTGCCAAAGGAACAGTTACCGAAGAACAAAAGCTAAATGCACTTGCCAATATTTTCACCAATACTAATATTGCCGATGGCGTAAAAAATGCCGGGCTTGTTATAGAAGCAGCAACAGAGAACATCGAATTGAAATTGAAAATTTTTAAACAACTCGATGAAGCAGCGCCCACAGACGCAATTCTGGCTACCAACACTTCTTCTATTTCTATTACTAAAATTGCGGCTGCAACAAAACGCCCGCAGTCTGTGATAGGGATGCACTTTATGAATCCCGTTCCGGTAATGAAACTGGTGGAGATCATCAATGGTTATGCGACAAAAAATCAAGTTACAGACAGCATTAAAAGTTTATGCCTCGCATTAAATAAAGTGCCATGTGTGGTGAACGATTATCCGGGCTTTATCGCCAACCGCATATTAATGCCGATGATCAATGAAGCGATCTGCAGTTTGTACGAAGGTATTGCGGGGGTGGAAGAAATAGACACGATCATGAAGCTTGGAACGGCGCATCCAATGGGCCCCTTACAACTTGCTGATTTTATCGGTCTCGATGTTTGCCTAAGCATTTTGCAGGTACTGCATAATGGCTTTGGCAATCCAAAATACGCCCCTTGCCCTTTACTGGCTAATATGGTCAGTGCCGGCAAATTTGGTGTTAAAAGCGGTGAAGGTTTTTATAACTATGCTGCGCCAGACAAAGAGCTTATTGTAAGCAATAACTTTAAAAAATAATATGGGGCCGGCTTAAGATCGCTGTGGCATCTTTACTTGCGTCGCACACTTGTACACCAGGTCATAAATCCGAAAATAACACCTATAATTTTTGCCCTGATGAGAAATGAACTGAACGCACAAGGGTGCGGCGCAACGAAAGCCCAATGCATATTTGAAAGCTCGGCTACAACCAAGACATTTACAGGACGTGCACAAAATAATCGTTCAAAAAAATTGTATCGAGTAACTTTATATTTGCAAACATTTTTTTATCATGAGCGAGATCGTAGTATCAGTCAGGAATGCGAATATTTACCAGGGCAGCAGCCTCATCTTGCAGGATGTGAATTTTACCGTCAGCCGCGGCGAATTCGTTTTTCTCGTGGGCAAAACAGGAACCGGCAAAAGCAGTTTGCTAAAGACTTTATATGGCGAACTTCAGCTTAAAGAAGGCGATGCGGAAGTTGCTGGATACAACCTGAAAGAAATGACCTGGAAAAAAGTGCCGTTCTTGCGCAGAAACCTGGGTGTAGTGTTCCAGGATTTTCAACTGCTCACTGACCGGAACGTACACGAAAACCTTCGCTTTGTTTTAAAGGCCACCGGGTGGAAAGATGAAAAACTGATAGAGGAAAAAATCAACGACGTGCTTGATAAAGTTGGTTTAAAAAGCAAAGGTTTTAAAATGCCTTTTGAAATGAGCGGTGGCGAGCAGCAGCGTGTAGATATTGCGCGTGCCTTACTTAATTCGCCCAAATTGATTCTTGCAGATGAGCCGACGGGCAACCTCGATCCCGAAACCAGCGACGAAATTATGCAACTGCTTATACGTATTTGCAAAGATTACGGCACCGCCATTATTATGGCCACCCACGATTTTATGGTAATCAGCAAAAACCCATCGCGCATGCTAAAAACAGAACGCGGCAAAGTATATGACAGCGCAGTGGTTGAAGTATAATTTTTTTGTAGCAAGCAACTGAGCCTTTTATCGGTTCCTGTTGTGTCACTCCCTTCAACTTACAGAAATCATATCAACGCTTTTTTGATTAGGTGAAGAAAAGTTCTGCAGCAATTCCATCTGCATAAAATTTTCCATTTTCGGTTAGAACGAGATGATCATCCTTTATCTCTGCTAATCCATGGTTGATATATTTTGTTGCGGTATTTAAAATTTGCTTTTCGTAACCCGCACCCCATCTATGTTTAATAGCACCAAAAGAAACACCTTCCATCGTTCTTATGCTGGTCATAATGTATTCATTCGCCTGTTGAACAGGTGTAAGTGTCTCTATTTCAAAAGGCACTATATTCTGCCGGATACTTTTTACATACAGCGCATTGTTAGAAATATTCCACTGCCTGGTATTGCCTTTGAAAGAATGAGCCGAAGGACCCACGCCGAGATAACTTTTACCATTCCAGTAGCTGCTGTTATGCCGGCTTCGAAAATCCGGTTTGGCAAAATTTGAAATTTCATAATGCTCAAACCCTGCTGTAGCGGTTCGGTTCAATAATATAGTAAAATGCCGTTGCTGCTTTTCATCATCTGTGCTTTCCTTTTTCTTTTGCCCGATCATTTTTGACAATGCGGTTCCCTGCTCTACCGTCAATGCATAACAGGAGAGATGCGGCACATGCAGATCTATAGCGGTTTCAATATTCTGAATCCATTCCTCATCTGATAAAATAGGTATACCGTAAATAAGATCGATCGTTATGTTTTCAAACCCCTCCGCTTTTGCAAGCAGAATGCTTTGCTTCGCCTGGGTCGCATTGTGTGCGCGGTTCATCCATTGCAGATCTTTTTCAAAAAAAGACTGTACGCCAATACTAAGTCGGTTAATTCCTGCATTTTTCCATTCATTGAGTTTACCCTTTACTATATCGTCAGGATTTGATTCGAGCGTTATCTCTGCTGAAGAAGATACCTGGAAATGTTCTTTTATCGCATGCAATAATTTTTGTATTTCAACAACGTTTAATAAGGATGGTGTGCCGCCGCCAAAGTAAATAGTATCCACTGGCTCATTTAAATAATTTCGCTGCAATGTTATTTCATGGGTAATCGCTTCGATAACCTCATTCTTATTTTTCAGCGTTGTGGAAAAATGAAAATTACAGTAATGGCAGGCCTTCCGGCAAAAAGGAATATGAATATAAATACCTGCCATATAACTGCTAAGTTTGTAAAATTGCTGATTGGTAATATGGCAAAAGTAACTGTATACAGGCGATTGAGTGTTGTACTGGTTTGCTTTTTATGGATCAGCAGTTTTAGTTTTGCCCAGCAACGTTGCCAGCTAAACATTCAACCGCCAAATGAGAATATAGAAGTAATAAGCGAATTAAAAATTCCAGCAACATTTGCATCGAAGAGTAAGTGTCTCGCATATGTACAGCAATTGCCATCCGCTTTATTAACCAAAGGTTTTATTAGTGCATCCATCGATTCAGTTTGGGAAGATTCGTCTTCAGTTAACATTAAACTATTCAGCGGCAAAAAGTATGTTTGGGATTCGCTCCACGTGCAGGAAAACGACTGGCCTGTTTTAAACCAACTGGGATTTTATAAAACCAGCTTTAATACAAAACCTTTCGACCAGCAAAAAGTCACTGAGGTATATAAGTCGTTGCTGGAATACTACGCTTCTTCTGGTTATCCTTTTGCAAAACTGGCCTTGGAAAATATAAGTATCAATGGCAATGCTATAAACGCCAGTCTTTCCATAGATAAGGGGCTTACATACTATGTAGACACAATAAAGATTGTGGGGGACATAAAACTATCAAAGAATTTCATTACACACTACCTCGAGATAAAAGAGCATGAAATATATGAGCAAAGTAAACTAGATCGTATTGATCAGCGGCTTGCCGAATTACCCTTTTTAAATCAGTATCAGCCATTTAGCATTACCATGCTCAATACAGGTGCCGAATTAAATCTCTACCTGCAAAACCGCAAAAGCAGCCAGGTGAATTTATTGGTAGGATTTCTTCCGGCCAACCCGCAGAAAGGTGGAAAACTATTGGTAACTGGCGAAGCAAACCTTAATCTTCGAAATCCATTTGGCAATGGCGAAACGCTCAGCATTAACTGGCAACAGTTACAGGCAAAGTCGCCACGCCTGAATCTTGTTTTTCAAAGGCCATATATGTTTAATTCTGCGCTTGGGTTAAATGTGAATTTCGAGCTATACAAACGTGATTCTTTCTTTTTAAACATACGCTCCCAAGCTGGCCTGCAATACAATATTTCGGCAAAGCAATTGTTCACGGTATTTGTGCAGTACAATCAAACTAACATTTTATCCATCGATACCAATATTGTAAAGATCACAAAACGTCTACCTGATGTAAGTGATATGTCAACCTTGGGGCTCACATTCCAATATGATCTCAACACAACCAACTACCGCTTTAACCCTAAGAGAGGTAACGAGCTGCAGTTCATAATGGGATTTGGTACAAAAAAATTAAAAGAGAACACCACCATAGTTCAAATCAAAGATCCGTCATTCAATTATGCAAGTCTTTACGATACGGTTAAACTCAGCAGTTATTTTTTTCGGTTCACATTCTCAGGAGCACGATTTTTTCCTATAGGTAAACAAGCAACTATTAAAGGAGCGTTTCATGCCGGATGGCTCCAGTCGCCGAATTATTATAACAACGAACTCTTTCAAATCGGGGGATTTAAATTACTACGCGGGTTTGATGAAGAAAGTATTTATACACACCGCTATGCCGTAGGCACGGCCGAATATCGATACCTGATCGATAAAAATTCGTGGTTTTATGTATTCACCGATTATGGGTACGCGGCCTACAAAAGCAACAGCGCATCATTCGATCACACCTATCTTGGCCTGGGCACGGGGCTCGCTTTCGAAACCAAAACAGGCGTATTTAATATTGCGTATGCTGTGGGAAAGCGAAACGATCAAAGCTTTGATCTACGGCAGTCAAAAATTCACATTGGATTTATCAGCGTGTTTTAAGTCTTTTCGCCGGCCGGCCGCGCCGCGTCTTTTACTCCTCAGCAGCAAGGTACGCACCCGGACTAAAGCCTCTCCAAAAAAACGCTTAACGCTTGTGTAACAGAATTTATCTCTTTCTTTGTACCGGTCATGAAAATTAAGAGCCTGTCTGTATTTAAGAATCCTGCAAAAGATGCCGCGTGGTATCTCAACTGGGTAAATCAACTGGAAAAATTGAACCGGTTAAGATACCATCGTTTCGATGTTGCCACAAAATTGGGTAATACAGTGATTTGGGGGATAAATACTCACAACAGCCACGCAGAGGCGCTCGTGATCTTTCCCGGCTTCCGCACTTCTGTTCTATTTTGGGAGTTTGACCGTGCGCTCGATGCGCTGCGACACGATTATCGCATTTTTCTTGTTGAAACCAATGGTCAGCCTTGCCTCAGCGATGGCCACACACCGCATATAAGATCCGAAGGATATGGCCATTGGGCCGCTGAAGTATTGAAAGGACTTGGTATTCAAAAGGCATCCGTTGCAGGATGCTCATTTGGATCAACCGTTTGCGCAAAGCTGGCCATTGTCGCCCCTGAAATGGTTGACAAAGTGATCATGCTTAATCCCGGTAACCTGCAGTTATTCTCTCTATCGTTCACCAACCTTTGGCATAACCTGCTGCCAATATTCTCCCCGACAGAAAAAAATGTAAGAGCATTTCTCGACAAAGCGATATTTTATAAGCCGCATCATATGATTAGTGAAAAGGCGGAACAATTGCTCGTTGACTATGAACTGCACGTAATCAAAGAATTTAAAGACAAAGCCGAAAAGCCTTACCCGATGCGTGAAGATGAACTTGGCAAGATAAAAAACGATGTGTACCTGCTGCTTGGCGATAAAGACATTCTATTTCCATTTAAAAAATCAATAGATGCCGCCAAAAAAAATATGCCCGCATTAAAGGAAGCTCACGTTTTAAAAAACACCGCACATGGAATCGAAACGTCCAAAGAGGCAATAGAATTAATGAAGCATATCCTGCAAAAGAAATGATAGCCTGTCAATTCTTCTGAAATGTATCTTTATAAACCGGTCTGCATAACTGCTGGCATCACCGGTTGCGTCGCACTCTTATGCGTTTAGCCATTTACTCGGCAAAAATGAAAGTTGGCAATAAAAAAGAGACCGGCAAACCGGTCCCTTACGCTATCACTCACAAACAAAAAATATTTTAAAATCAGGCTGCTTCAGCCTGCATCCTTTTTTTCGATTCAATTTCTTTCTTTTCACGCCTGTATTTTGCAAGGTTAATAAGCAGTACGCTTGTAAGTATCGTTAACAGACCTGAAAGTTGCAGCAAGGTCATGTGTTCGCCGGCAAAAAATACACCCAGCAAAACTGCTACCACCGGGTTCACGTATCCATAAGTACTCACTTGTGTTGCCGGCCGCACCTGCAACAGCCAAACGTAGGCACTATAACCTGCGAGCGAACCCATAGTAACAAGGTAAACAACCGACCACCACGATGTTGCGGTAACATTACTCCATTCAAAATACCCCCACTCGTTACTTGTAAAACTTACCACGGCGAAAGTTAAACTCGCTGCTAGCATTTGCCACGTAGTATTTACAATGGCACTGCCGGTCGACTTGTATTTGGAATACAATGAACCACCAGCCCAGCTTGCAGAACCTATCATTAATACCAACAATCCGAATACTTGGGACGCATTTCCGCCGGCGGTGAATGCATCCTGAACTTTTTCGCTGAACAAAAGTATTACCCCGACAAATCCCACCGCCAGACCAATTATTGTTGGGCGGCTGCGAAAGTTTTCTTTCCATCTCGGTTGATCAAGTAAAACAAACCAAATAGGCGCGGCAGATACCAATACTGCTACAAGGGAACTGGGTAATTTTTCTTCCGCCCATATAACCGCACCATTTCCTACAAACAGCAGCAACACTCCGGTTATTACCGCGGTTTTTATCTGCGCAGGATTCCATAATTTCTCTTTCTTAAAAAGGCACCAAGCAAGCAGCAGAATACCGGCCGCAAAAAAACGTAAAGCACCAAGTATAAATGGTGGTATATGCTGCACCGCTTTTTGTATAAAAAAGTAAGTAGAGCCCCATACAAGGTAAACGGTTGCAAATGCAACAACAACAAGTAGTACCGATGCTTCCTTTTTGTTGGTTGTGTTCATAGCAATTTATTTTCAGGTTAGCTTCTTTGATAATTTTGCGCCAGCCTTTTTACTTTCCTGGAATTACGAGTTGCTGATCTTCCTTTACCGTTTCCAAAACGATAGTGGTTTTTGTAGATAAGATATTGGGTATTTTTTGCAGCGAGTTTCGCATTAATGACATTAAAGAGGCAGAATCCGCAGTTCTTACCTTCACTAAAAAACAGTCTTCACCGGCTATATGGTGCACTTCCTGTACTTCCGGAATAGCAGCCAGCGATGCTGCAGTCTCGCTGCTGCAGGTAAATCCCTCTTTTGATTTGATAAAGATGAATGCCAGCAGTCTTTGACCCACCGATGAAGAATCTATTGCCGTATTGTACTGTTTAATAACTTTTTTCTGTTCCAGTTTTTTCACCCTTTCCAGTACAGCTGACGGCGCCATGTTAACCTCACGCGCAATATCGGCATTGGAAATGCGTGCATTGGCCTGCAGTAATTTCAAAATGCGCAGATCAACCGGGTCAAGCGTAGTTTCCATTATGAATATTTACCGTAAATATAATTATTTTATAGAATAAAATTCTGAATAATATGTTTAAACAGAACGAATAAACATTAAGATGAATTATTACAGAATAGATCATTTCACTTGAACCAATCAATATGGGTCAGTAAGAGGCTTGGCAAGAAAACACCACACCGCGGATTATAACACCTATATGTTCATTTATAGTTATAACTGTTGACGGGTGCGACGCAAGTAAAGCCCAGCAGAATTTCCAAAGCCGCACAAAAAAAGAGAACCATCAATGGCTCTCTTTTACGGGTAGGACTAAAACTAAGCATCCAAAATTTTTTCCGGCAAGGGTTTTAACAGGCGGTAAATGTAGTCCGGTAAAAGGGTAATTATTATGATTGCCCTTAGGGTGCTGCCCCAGATTATTTCGTACCTTATAAGCCGGTGCATATTCCACATGGATAAAAATTAATCGTATCTTTTTCGGCACAAACTCCTCGCATGAAATATTCTGTTTTGCTCGCTTTTTTTCTTTCCGGTCATTTTCTTTTTGCACAAACAGTTGCCATTAAATGCGGCAAACTGATCGATGGCAACAGCGATAAACCGCTGCTTAATAAAGCTATTATTATTGACAATAGGAAAATCAGCGGCATAGTTGAGCAGGAAAATATTCCTGCGGGTACAGCTATCATAGATCTTAGTGATAAAACAGTTTTGCCCGGGCTTATAGACTGTCACACGCATGTGTTGTTGCAAGGCGATGTAACTTCTGAAGACTATGACGCACAGATCTTAAAAGAAAGTATAGCTTACCGCACACTACTTGGAAGTGTTGCCTGCCGTATTGCTTTAATGAATGGCTTTACCAGCATACGCGATCTTGGAACAGAAGGTGCTATGTATGCCGATGTGGATTTAAAAAATGCTATCAGTAATGGTGTTATTCCAGGGCCAAGAATGTTTGTGGCAACCCTTGCTATCAACACAACCGGGCACTATCCTGTAAGCAATAAAGACTATAGCTGGGAACTGCATATGCCGAAAGGGTTGCAGGAAATAACAGGGGGCGATGAAGCAAGAAAAGCAGTACGGGAACAAATCAGCTATGGTGCCGACTGGATAAAAATATATGCCGACCGCGGTTATTACATGTTATCTGACAGCAGCTTTAAAAGCCTCCCTAATTTCAGTAAAGAAGAAGTTGATGCCGTAGCCAATGAAACAGCAGTATCGGGGAAATTTTTTGCTGCCCATGCCATGACGCCCGATGGCGTTCTTTATTCCTTGAATGCAGGCGCACGAAGTATCGAACACGGCCCGGGCATGAACGATGAATGTCTTGACTTGCTGGTTAAGAAAAACGCATATTGGTGCCCAACAGCTACCACTATAGATGCAGTTGCTGATGGCCGCGCAGCGATCGGTGTGCCTTCGTATAAGCAGATGTACGCAAAGCTTCCGCAAACATTCAAAAAGGCTTTGCAAAAGGGCGTAAAAATCGCCTTTGGCACTGATGCCGGTGGCTTTGACTGGCAAAAGATTCCACAGGGTAGAGAATTTTCGTTTTATGTTAAATGGGGAATGACTCCTATGCAGGCCATAAAATCTGCTACAACAGTGGCAGCAGAATTACTCGGCAAAAAAGGGCAAATTGGAGAACTGAGTAAAGGTGCTTTTGCAGATATTATTGCCGTGGACGGAGACCCACTACAAGATATTGGTAATTTGGAAAAAGTGGTCTTTGTTATGAAAGAAGGAAAAGTATATAAGCACTAATGTATTTTTACTGTTCCATTTTCGTGGAACCAATTACTGCAGAAATTTTTTACCGGGCTTAAAACCATTTATCATCTTCGTTGCGTCGCACACTTATACACCAGTATTTTTGTCTGCTAACGCACCGAAGCAATTTTAGATGGCAAACCATCAATACTGTATAAATTATTCACTTCAACATATTGTTCCAACCCTTCCGCTCCTTTACTTTCGGCCCATTCGAAATGAATATCGCGATCGCCGGAAAATTCATATTTCGGAACGCCAAACCCACATGATGACTGCACTTTGCTAATATCTGCCACGATAATCTGCCTAGTGCTTGGGTATATTTTAAAATGCCGTGCAAGTTCGCTCCACTCTTTATCACTACTAAGAACTGTATGTCCTTTTCCATAAAGGCGTAGTATCATCGGTTTTTCATCAAACGAACAGAACATAAAAGTGATTCTCCCATTTTCAAGCGTGTGTGCAGATGTTTCGTTGCCACTGCTGATGAGATCCATATAGGCAACCCTGTTTGAAGAAAGCACTTTAAAACAATCGAGCCCTTTCGGGGAAAGATTAATGTGCCCATCGGGAGTTAAGGGGGCTGTGCTTACAAAAAAGATGTGCTGCTTTTCTATGAATGCAGCATGCTGTTCGGTTATGTGTTCAAAAAATTTACCCATGTCATGTGATTGCGCAATGGTGAATAATTGCACCGGCAAAACTAAATATGATCTGCGAACTGTACACAAAAAACTGCCGCCATTTTTACTGAACCCACAAGAGTGCGACGCAACGGCTGCTTAACAAACGATATACAGCGTGGTGCCGAAAAAATTATCGGGCGTTATTTCTTGTAAGGAAATGCATTGCCAGCCACGCAACAAGATAGGCGCAGCCGCTGATTACAAATAAAATGTTGTAACCGGCAGTAATGTTACCAAGTGCTTTGTAATGGTCGAGCAAAACACCTACAATAAGCGGAAATAAAATGCCGCCTGTAGCACCTGCCATTCCACCAATACCTATAACAGAACTCACCGCCTGTTTTGGGAAAAAATCGGAAGCTGTTGTATAAATATTGGCGCTCCATGCCTGGTGCGATGCTGCCGCAAGGCTTATGAGTGCAACCGCTACCCACATATTGGTTGTGAACTGCGCCATCACAACCGGGATAACGCAAAAAGCAAAAATGAGCATGGCAGTTTTTCTTGCCTTGTACGGTGTGTAACCGCGTTTGATAAACCAAGATGAGAGGTAGCCGCCACCAATGCTACCAATAGTGGTAGCCGAATAAATAACCGCCAGAGGCCAGCCGGGTTTTGTAAGGTCGAGCTTAAACGTGCTGGAGAAGTAAGAGGGCAGCCAGAAAAGAAAGAACCACCATATGGGGTCGGTTAGTAACTTGCCAAATATGAATGCCCATGTTTGTTTTATGGCAAATAGTTTTGCCCACGAAACTTTTTCAACCTGGGCAACAGGTTCTGCATCGCTGTTAATATAAAGCAACTCTTCTTTGGCAATGCGCTTATGCTTTGCAGGTATCTCATACATGGTAATCCAGCAGACCAGCCAAATAAACCCCAATGCGCCTGTAACGATAAAGGCAGATTGCCAGCCATAAGTATTCAATAAAAACGGAACAAGAAAAGGTAGAACTACCGGGCCAATATTTGCACCTGCGTTAAATATGCCTGTTGCAACAGCGCGCTCATTTTTGGGAAACCATTCGGTAACAGTTTTTATGGCTGCGGGAAAATTGCCTGACTCGCCTGCTCCAAGCAAAGCCCGCACAACACCAAAACCGAAAGTAGTTCTTACAATTGCGTGCAACAGCGCAGCAATGCTCCAGATAATGATGGAAATTGTGTAACCCAATTTTGTCCCGATGGCATCAATCACTCTTCCGAACAGCAGCAGGCCCAATGCATAAGCAGTTGAAAAAGCCATTACGATATGACCGTAATCAGTCTCGCTCCAGTTGAACTCTTTTTCAAGCACTGGTTTAAGATAGCCAATAACCTGTCGGTCGAGGTAATTAATGGTTGTGGCAAAGAACAGTAATGCTACAACAGTGTAACGGTAATTTGCGGTTGTAGGTTTTGACATGCAATAGTTTGTTGGTTTTCTGTTTTTGTGCCCGGCTTTGGTTAATATGGCATCGCCTGTTGCGTCGCACACTTGTGCGTTTCGGCACTTAAAGCGACTTAGCAAAATATTGCTTCGCGTTATTATAGCAAATATCCTGTATCAGCTTACCCGTCCATTCAATATCATGCGGCAACATTCCGTCTTCGATGTCACTGCCAAAAAGATTACACAATATTCGCCTGAAATACTCATGCCTCGGATAAGAAAGAAAACTTCTCGAATCGGTTAACATACCCACAAATCTGCCTAACAAACCCATATTTGATAACGTTTGCAGTTGTTGCTCCATGCCATATTTTTGATCGAGAAACCACCAGGCACTCCCCCATTGTATTCTACCAGGGTAAGAGCCATCATTAAAGTTGCCCGCCATCGTTGCCATCATTGCATTGTCTGCAGGGTTAAGGTTATAAAGGATCGTTTTTGCAAGCTTATTTTCCGCATCAAGACTTCCAAGAAACTTTGCCAGGGCCTTTGCATCGACGCTGTTGCCAATAGAATCCCAACCTGTATCTGCGCCCAGTTCCAGGAGCTTTCTTTTGTTATTGTTGCGGATCGCACCAATATGAAATTGTTGCACCCAGCCTTTGGCATCATTCATTTTTGCAAATTCCCGTAGCATACCAGAAGCAAACATTAATTGCTCTCCGTTATTAAGTTCTTTACCTGCTCTTATCTTAGAAAAAATCAATTGCAATTCCTTATAAGTGCATTCTTCTGCTATCATATTTTCCAGCCCATGATCAGCAACCAGGCAGCCCATCTCCGCGAAATAATCATGACGATTCTGCAACGCCTCGAAATAGTGATCAAAAGTGGAAATTGAAATATTGCATGCCTCCTGTAACTTATTCACCCATTCGTTAAATACGTCTGGATTATTTACTTGCGTCGCTTTATCTGGGCGAAATGTGGGCAGCACTTTTATCTCAAAACCATTGCCAGCAATTTTCTTGTGATGCAACAGCGTGTCGGTAGGATCATCGGTGGTACACAAAAAATCCACTTTCATTTTCTTAAGCAGGTTGTGTACGGAAAAATCCCGTGTTCGCAGTTTTGTCGAGCAATCCTCGTAAATACTTTTCGCAGTGGCAGGCGAAAGAATATCGTGCACATTAAAATAACGCTGCAACTCAAGATGCGTCCAGTGATATAATGGATTGCGCAATGTATACGGCACCGTCGAAGCCCACGCTTCAAACTTTTCATAATCGTTACGGCCCCCTGTGCAATAGCTTTCATCAATGCCGTTGGTGCGCATCGCTCGCCATTTGTAGTGGTCGCCATACAACCAGGCCTGCGTAATATTTTCAAAACAAATATCGTCAGCAATTTGCTGCGGCGGCAAATGATTATGATAATCTATCACCGGCATCTGTTTTGCAAAATCATGGTACAACTGCTGAGCAGTCTTTGTTTGCAGTAAAAAATTTTCGTCTAGGAATTTTCTCATTTATTTACCCGGCTTTGGAATAAACATTAAGCATTTGTTGCGTCGCACACTTCAACTACACGTTATTTACTCGGCTTACAGGCCCGATTTATAAATACCCATTTCCAATCCTCTCAGTTCAGCAAGCCCACGTAATCTTCCAATCGCAGAATAACCAGGATTTGTTTTTTTGTGCAGGTCATCCAGCATTTGGTGGCCATGATCCGGGCGCATCGGTAAAGAAACTCTTCTTTGCTGCATAACTCTTAACAAATTCTTTACCACATTGTACATGTCAACATCTCCCTCAAGGTGGTTATCTTCATAAAAGTCACCCCACAGATTTCGCCTTGTACTTCGCAGGTGCACAAAGTGTATGCGATCGCTGAATTGCTCCACCATTTTCGGCAGGTTATTATCAGGCCTAACTCCAAAAGAGCCTGTACAAAAACAAAGGCCATTATTAAGTGATGGAACTTCCTCAAATAACTGCTCCAATTGCCTTGCATTGCAGGTAACTTTTGGCAACCCAAGCAAACTATATGGAGGATCGTCCGGGTGAATCGCCATCTTTATGCCTGCTTCTTCTGCCACAGGAATAACCTCTTTTAAGAAATCGATCAAATGCTGCTGCAAAATTTTCGTATCGATATTTTTGTATTTGTCAATTGCAGTTCGCAGATCATCCAGCGAATAGCTTTCTTCGCTACCCGGCAGGCCAGCTATAATATTATTCTGTAATTGAATTCTTTCCTCTGCACGCATGCCCGCATATCTCGTTTTTCCCCGGTTCAGTTCTTCCCACGTATAATCATGTTCTGCGTTTTCTCTTTGCAGCATATACATATCAAAAGCGACAAAAGCAGCCCGTTCAAAACCCAGTGCCTTGCTTCCATCCTCTAATTCATAGGCAAGATCAGTTCGTGTCCAATCAAGCACTGGCATAAAATTGTAAGTCACCACTTCAATGCCGCAGGCAGCAAGATTTACCAACGAAAGTTTATAATTCTCTATAAATCTTCTATGATCGCCCGCCCTTGTCTTAATGTCGTCGTGAACGGGAACGCTCTCCACTACTTTCCATTCTAGCCCGGCCGCTTCAATTGCTTGCTTATGTTTAAGTATTTCCTCCACGGGCCACGTCTCCCCATTACGAATATGGTGCAATGCAGTAACCACACCACTACATCCGGCCTGCCTTATATCCCACAAACTCACCGGATCGTTCGGGCCAAACCAACGCATGGTTTGATTAAAAAGAAAAACTTCATTCATGCTTGTTTGTAATTTTAGAGAGGCATAAAGATAATCAGTCTCAATTATTAAGAACGATGTCTTCTTAACCGCTTCGGCGTTATATTGCAATAGTTTTTACGGGTAAAATATAAAATGTCCGCATGAAAACTTTCGATGTTATTATTGTCGGCAAAGGTTTGATGGGCGCCGCTGCCGCCAGGCACCTCGCAACCCAAGGTGCAAATATTGTGGTGATCGGGCCCGATGAACCAACAGATCTAAACAAGGCAACCGTTTTCTCAAGCCACTACGACCAAGGCCGTCTGCAAAGAATTGTTGGCCGCAACGAAGTATGGACAAGATTGAACATCGAATCAACGCAGGCATACCCTTTTTTGGAAAGCCAAACGGGCATTCAGTTTCATTATGCAGTTGGTTGCTTATATGCCTCGGTGTATAAAAATGACGATTACCTGCAACGCCTGCCTATTCACGCAAAAAAATTTGGTTTTCCATTCCGGCTGTATGATGGCTTCGATGTGTTGAAAAATGATTTTCCCGAATTTATCTTTCCAAACGAAGTAAAAGCAAACTTTGAAGCAGCACCATCCGGGCATATAAACCCAAGACAACTCATAAAAGCGCAGCTGGCCCTTTGCCGGCAGCGCGGTGCAAAGGTAATCGCCGACACGGTTTTAAAAGTGCAGGAACAAAATGGCTGCATCATTGCGCATACAGAAAACGGTAGTATGTACCGCGCAAAAAAAGTATTGCTTGCTCCTGGCGCATTTGCCAACAGTCTTGATCTTTTACAGCGCAAACTCGCCATTCGGTTAAAAAGCGAAACCATCGTCCTGGCCAAGGTGAGCGAACAGGAAGCTCAGCGTTTGTCTTCGTTACCCTCTTTGCTTTACGAGATTGAAACAAAAGACTTCGAGGAAATTTACCTCATCAGGCCCATTCAATATCCCGATGGAAACTGGTATTTAAAAATGGGGTGCAATCTTAGCACCGATATCTTCTTCGATTCGCTGGCGCCCGTTCAACAATGGTTCAGGCACGGCAACAGCGATGCTAATTTACCGGTCCTAAAAGCCGCGTTGCATAGTGTGCTGCCGGGCTTACAGGTACAGGATTATATTGCCAAACGTTGTATTATCACGTACACCGGGCACAAGCACCAATATATTGGGCCTGTAGAAGAGAACGTCTATATCGCTACCGGCGGCAACGGCTATTCGGCGATGTGCTCCGATGCGGTTGGCAAATTATCTGCGCATGTTGTATTGAACTACGCCTTCCCCGAGCCTTATATGGAACAGGATTTTAAACCGCTGTGGCAGGCCTGATTTCCTGAAATTTTCTTTTTGGAGCCCGACGGTAAAACAAGTGGCAGCATCGTTGCGTCGCACACTTGTACTGAAATCATCCATAGCAGCAATCTGCTGCGGCAACTGTCGTTTCATAAATTCTTCTTTTCTTTATCGAATGAACGAACAATATTTCGAAGCCAATAGGGAAGGTTGGAACAAACGCACCCTCGTGCATAAAGATTCTGCTTTTTATGACGTGGAGGGTTTTAAGAATGGCAAAACATCTCTCAACAAACTAGAACTCGATGAGTTGGGAAATGTTAACGGCAAGAGCCTGCTGCACCTGCAATGCCACTTTGGCCTGGACACGCTAAGCTGGGCAAGGGCAGGAGCAATTGTTACAGGCATCGACCTCTCTGACGAAGCAATAAAAACAGCACAACAACTTTCAAAAGAGGCAAATATTCCGGCTGAGTTTATTTGTTGCAACGTTTATGATGTACCTCAACATATAACCCAAACTTTCGATATTGTTTTTACTTCTTATGGTGTTATAGGCTGGCTGCCCGACCTCAGTGGGTGGGCAAGGATTATTGCGCAATCTTTGAAGCCTGGAGCGGTATTTTATATGATCGAGTTTCATCCCGTGGTGTGGATGATGGACGAAAATTTTCAACACATTAAATACCATTACCACAACGAAGAAGTGATTATTGACGAACAAAGCGGCACATATACCGACCGCAACGCGCCAATAAAATACAAAGAATATTCCTGGAATCACAGTCTGAGTGAAGTGCTTAACGCACTTATATCGAACGGGCTTACGATCGAACATTTTAACGAGTTTAACTTTAGTTGCTACAATTGCTTTAACAATATGATCCAGGGTGATGATGGCTATTGGCGTATTAAAGGGATTGAGCATAAAATACCGATGATGTATTCCGTAAGGGCAGTAAAAAAATGATGCATTATTGTTACAGCAAAAGAGTGCGACGCAACAGGCGATGCCAGTTGCAATTATTGCCGGGCCCAAAAACTATTGTGTTATTTTATTTGTAAGAATGCCGTAAATAATGGCGACTCCGAAACCGATATAAATGATGCCGGCAATTCGGTTGATGATATGAATATTGTGTGGGTTTAATTTTTCGCGAATGTTGCCTGCGAGCATTACTTTGGCAGCATCGGCCAGCAAAACAACCAGCAAACAAATGGCAAACACTATAACCCTATAGCCTGCGGGATCGGGTTGTTGCTTCGAATCGGCAAGTATGGTGGCTGATGCTGCGATCCAGAAGATCATTACACCGGGATTTAGCAGGTTCATAAAATACCCCGACAGGTAAACACCAAGTATTTCGCGCCTCCGCATGGTTTTTAGTTTCAACGCTTCTTTATCTGCAATGGTAACTTTCTTAAAAAATATGGTGTAAATACCCATTATAATGAGAAATGCGCTGCCTGAGATTCCAATAATTACTTCGTGCGTTATGGCTGATTCAAATAAACTGGAGAACAGGTTGCAGGCAAGTACGATGGTTATATCGCTCGAAGACACACCCGCAATAAAAGCGAAGCCTCCCTTATGGCCGTTATTAAGGCTATGCTTAATGATAGAAAAAATTACCGGACCAACGGATATGCTTAATATAAGCCCTAAAGCAAG
The DNA here is from genome assembly GCA_002478885.1 of Chitinophagaceae bacterium UBA7600. GTDB lineage: Bacteria > Bacteroidota > Bacteroidia > Chitinophagales > Chitinophagaceae > DLKC01. Next base: position 81,657 of record DLKC01000027.1, on the reverse strand, counting down.
CCCTTTTGCCAGTGCTGCAACCATTTACCGTTAGTTAGATCATTGAAAAGAATTGACAAACGAAAATAAGTGGTTTGAGGGAATTACGTCTATGATTCGACATAAGGTTTATGAATTTTATAATTCAAAATTTTTATTTAAATCTTTTCGAGTTGCTGAATAAACCTTTTGTTTTAAGTTTTGTCTTTGACAAAATAATGTGTATAAAATTTACTGGTAGTGTGAATTTTTTTTTGATAAATTACAAATAGTTTGAACAACAGGCAGCACGAAAGCTGACCAGGTTGTCTAATCAACTTTAACCGGAAAATTATGGAACACCATCCTGAGCCTTCTGTATACCTGGAGAAGGTGCTGAACATTAACCAGGCCATCTTTTATTGTTACAATGAAGCGGGGGAAAGATTCCCGGTAAACGCTATTAAAGGTTTTATTTTTTGCGATGAAAACACGCTTCAGTTCAAAACGAATTTCTTCCCGGTGATCGGTCAAACATGGAACAATTTTGCCGCTGAATTGCATTTTTACAAAAAAGGAATTCCTTACAGCCTGAAGGCAGAAGGTGTTGCGATTATCGACAGCACTCAATTTGGATTGGTAACCTTCGCTATAAAGCAGGTAGAGTATTTCGATGCTAATGCCGACACAGATAAGAGTTTGTTGGGCACACTTTTTAAACCTTACATGTATGTGTACCGCAAGAGTTCTGAACTGCTGATGCACACCTTCAAGAAAACATTAGCCCATTGATGGAGTTTGTGTTGATCAATTACATTAAGCACTTTACACAACTAAGTTCTTTCAAAAAGCCACCAAAGCTTTTTGCGGGGCTTTATTTTATAATTCTGTTTGATGTATTTACTGATGTGCTGTATGGCTTCATCAATATCGTCTGTTACGAGCACGAGATTCATGTCTTCAGGCGAAATGGTTTGGTACACTGCCATATGCTTTATACTTTGCATTAGCGGCTTATAAAATTCGGTGCCGTAGAGCACTACTGGAAACTGCGTGATGGATTTCGTTTGCACCAACGTGAGTATCTCGAAAAACTCATCCATCGTGCCAAAGCCTCCCGGCATTATTATGAATGCATAAGAATATTTTGCCAACATTACTTTTCGAACGAAAAAATGATCGAATGTCACTGATTTCGTGAGATAAGGATTTTCTTTTTGCTCATGAGGCAACACAATATTGCAGCCAATAGAAGTACCGCCACTTTCGAACGCTCCGCGGTTAGCCGCTTCCATAATACCGGGGCCGCCACCCGTAATAGTGCTTAACCCAAGGCCAGCAATCCGTTTACCAAATTCCCTGGCAGCAACATAAAAAGGATGATCTTCTTTAAACCTTGCCGAGCCAAAAACAGTTACACAAGGTCCAACAAAATGAAGGGCGCGAAACCCATGTATAAATTGGGTGAAAACCCTTAATGCAAACTTCAACTCATAACTTCGGCTTTTGGGGCCTTCGAGATAAACCTGTTCACGGGCTGGGATAATTCTTTGCGATTTTGCCATGCCCGAAAATTATATCAAAAAATCAGGTTTGCTTGTGAGTTCCGGCATTTTGTGCAAACATTTTACCGCTAAAGCAGTATAAAAAATTCAGGCGGCCTCACTCATAGCGCTTATGCACTTTAAATCAAAAGTTTGCACTAATTTGTTGCCGACTATTTTCACAAGCAAACAAGATTTTTCATGCGCATCATCTCATATAACCTGAATGGAATTCGTGCAGCAATCAATAAAGGTTTTATTGATTGGCTGAACTCAGACCCGGCTGATATCATTTGCATACAGGAAACAAAAGCAATGAAAGAAAACGTAGATATAACAATACTGGAGCAAGCCGGTTTTGATTCCTATTGGTTTTCAGCCGACAAAAAAGGCTATAGCGGCGTAGCAGTACTTACTAAAATAAAACCTGACAAAGTCTTTTTTGGAAATGGTATTATGCAAAGCGACGCCGAGGGGAGGGTGCTACGTCTTGACTTCGGCAATATTACACTGGTGAACGCGTATTTTCCGTCAGGAACCAGCGGAGAACTGAGACAAACCTACAAATACCAGTGGTTGAATGAATTCATGGAATATCTTGAAACCCTAAGAAAGGAAAGACCCAACCTGGTTATTACCGGCGACTACAATATTGCGCACAGGGAAATTGACATACACGATCCTGTAGGGAATAAAAAATCTTCAGGGTTTTTACCCGAGGAAAGAGCCTGGATGGATAAATTTCTTTCACTTGGCTATATCGACAGTTTCCGGCACCTGCATCCTAATTCACCGGCGCGTTATTCGTGGTGGAGCCAGCGATTCCCAACAGTACGACTCCAGAATAAAGGCTGGCGTATCGATTACATTTGCGTTACACAAAGCCTGGCTGACGCGATCGTTAGCGCAGAGATTTACCCAAATGTGAAGCACAGCGATCACTGTCCTGTTTTTATTGAATTAAACGGTTGATAAAAAACAAATGATCATTTATAACATTACCACAAAAGTGCATTGGAGCATTCATGATGAATGGCTGCGATGGATGCAACAGACGCATATAAAGGAAATAATGGAAACAGGGTGCTTTACCCGTTACCAAATGGTAAAATTGCTTGAAACAGATGAGGAGGAAGGTGCAACTTATGCCATTCAATACTACGCGGAAAATATGGAAGCGTACGAAAGATATATAGCACATTTCTCAGAAATATTAAGGCAAGAGAGTATAGCCAGGTGGAGCGATAAATTTATCGCATTCAGAAGCCTCATGCAGATTGTGCATTGAATGTGGAAAGTTTTATTACAGCTCATTATTATTCGAAAAAGAAATCTATATTCCTTTAAAACCCTTATTGGCACTGCATTTCAGCAGATGAATATTGAAACCCTTTGCTGTAAAGGGTTTCAGCCGTTTAAGCCTTGCAACAATTCTATAATAGTTTTGCCCTTTTTTGCTGTAACCCTTTACCATAGCGGATTTAACGCGATCATAAAATTAAACCTGACATCAAAAAATATTTTGCCGGTATCAAAAAGCGAATAAATTTGTCTCAGTTAAAAATTAAACTAAAAAAACACATCATGAACAAAGCTGAATTGGTTGCCAAACTCGCAGATGATGCTGGCATAACAAAGACACAGGCAAACGCTGCCCTCGATTCTTTAGTTGAAGCTGTTACCAAAACATTAAAAGGCGGCGGTAAAGTTACTTTGGTTGGCTTCGGCACTTTCTCTGTTTCTAAACGTGCTGCCCGTACAGGACGTAACCCTCAGACTGGCGCTGCTATCAAAATCAAAGCTAAAAAAGTTGCACGCTTCAAAGCTGGTAAAGAATTAAGCGCAAAATTGTAATTAGCTCGCTTGCCACAAAAAAGCAGAAGATAACATGACTTCTGCTTTTTTTATGTTCATGTAAACAGATTAGTGCATTTTTGCAGCATTCTATCATTATTAAAAAACAAAATATGGGCAGAGGAGATAAAAAAACAAAAAGGGGTAAAATTTCAAAAGGCTCGTTTGGAAAGAGTCGCCCTGCAAAACCTGCAAGAGCAAAAAAAGCTGCTGCTAAAAAAGAAGCTTAACACTCAGTTTTGGATAAGCACGTTTAACATAGCCTGTTAAACGTGTTTTTTTAGGGAGAAAGCCTGTCAATCTTCCAACTACCATCCGCAGTTTTTGTATAAAGTATCCTGTCGTGTAACCGGCTGCTTCTTCCTTGCCAGAATTCCATTACAGATGGCTCCAGCCTGTAGCCACCCCAGTGTGGCGGCCTTGGTACATCCGGGCCAAATTGCGTTACTATTTTTTTTACGTTTTCGTCCAGTATTTCTCTGCCGGGGATAACACTGCTCTGGTTCGATGCCCACGCCCCAACACGGCTTTGCAGAGGCCTCGAATAAAAATAGGTATCACTTTCCGACGGGCTTACTCTTTCGACTCTTCCGCTTATGCGCACCTGTCGTTCCAACTCCTTCCAGAAGAATACCAGGGCAGCATTAGGGTTTTCATTAAGATCACTTCCTTTATCGCTATTGTAATTGGTAAAAAAGACAAACCCTTTATCGTCGTAGCCTTTCAGTAACACAATGCGTGCCGATGGAATACCTTTTGCCGATGCCGTAGCCAACGTCATGGCGTTTACTTCGCTGATTTCACTGTTCAAAGCATCGTGCCACCATTTTGTAAACTGGTCTGTTGCATCTGTAGCAACATCCTGCTCACTTAAAGAATGCAGCATGTAGTCTTTTCTTATATCGGCAATACTTTTGTTCATACAGTAAATTTTATGTAGCCGGCTCCTGCAATACTATTAAGCTTTACTTGCGTCGCACACTTCAACTTGCGAATGGCAATTGGGCAATAGACAAAATACCTTGCCGCCAACTTTGGAAAACAAATGTAGCGACCACCGCGATACCGGAAAATGATAAACATCAGAAAAGTAAAATGGCTGCACTTTGTGGCAGCCATTTGTTGAACGTTCAATGATTTTTATTGCAGAGCAGCGATATTACTGCACAAGAGTGCGACGCAACAGGTGCTGACCAAATGCCCCGCAGCCCGGCCCATATTAACTCACCAATGTACCCACTTTATTTCCCGTAACCACGCTCATGAGGTTACCGGTTTTGTTCATATCGAAAACAATGATAGGAAGTTTATTTTCCATACAAAGCGTAAAAGCCGTCATGTCCATTACCTTCAACCCTTTTGTAATACATTCCTGAAAAGTGATGGTCTGGTACTTTACAGCTGTGGGATCTTTTTCCGGATCGGCAGTGTAAATGCCATCGACACGTGTACCTTTTAAAATAACGTCGGCGCCAATTTCTACTGCACGTAGGGAGCCTGCTGTATCTGTTGTGAAATATGGGTTGCCTGTGCCGGCACCGAAAATAACTACGCGACCTTTCTCCAGGTGCCGCATGGCGCGGCGACGGATATACGGCTCTGCTACCTGTTCCATTTTTATCGCACTCTGCAATCTTGTGTTCACGCCGATCTTTTCAAGCATTGCCTGTAACGCCATTCCATTGATCATGGTGGCAAGCATGCCCATATAGTCGCCATGGGCGCGTTCAATACCGGTCTCATTTTCGTTGAGGCCACGGTAAATATTGCCGCCACCAATTACCAGTGCAACCTGCACGCCGAGTTCCGTAATGGCCTTAATGTCTCTTGCGTATTGTTCTATTATCTGCGGATCGAACGGTTCAGCCCTCTCTGAACTAAGGCTTTCGCCCGACAATTTCAGCAAAATGCGTTTGTACTTTGGAAGCATGATTATTCTGGTGTGTTTTTGATTGTGAATGCAAATAACCTCAAATTTCTTTCAACGGGCAAGTCTAATTGATATTAAAATAAGTGTTGATCACAATTCCGTTGTTATGTTGAAAAACACTTTTATTATCGATCTCTCTGCCAAGCTGAACAACCTGGTTAATGTAACCACCTTCGATGCGTAGCGAAGGGTTAAACCTATAGCCCAGCAACAGCGCTATCCTGTTTTGATCAAAAACATTTTCTCCGACATTTTTTCCAAAGCCAATTAAAATTTCGTCGAAGGCAGCAAAGTAAAGCTTTTTATCTTTTTGCAATGGTATATCCAGTCTCGGCATATACCTTACCCTGTTTACATAAACATATTTATCGGGCTTTTCACTTTCTATTGAATTAAATCGGCCTATCCAGCGTTGCTCCAGGCGCAGACGGTTGCTCAGTGACGTTTTGCCTACGGGTGCAGTTATGGTTACCTGTTCATAGGCTCTATGTTCGGGAAACGTTTTGGCAACCGAGGCGATAGTATGTTCTCCATACGGGTAAGTAAATATCCACGCGTAACCGGCCTGTGTAGTAACGTTAGCATTTATCTTATAATTGAGCCCAATGCGGGGCAGTGACTGTTGCCAGCCCTCGACGAAGTTTGTTCTGCGCCACTGGTATTCCACGTGGGCACTAACCTTGCCGGAAATTTTTGCCGTTAAAAAAAATGCATACCAGCCGATCGTGTTGTGGTCATTAATGCGATTTTGTGAAAATCCGTTTATAGAGCATAAAAACAACAGTGCAACAAAGGTTTTTCTCATAAAGCAAAATTAAGGTTAGTGTAGTGTTTATACTTAAACAAACTGTTTCTTTGCTTTATAATGATTGCCATATGAAAGAAAATGCCGTGTACTATAACGATTACCTGCAACTGCAAAACATTTTAAACAGTCAGCATCCTGAGAGCTTTAAAGAAGGCCGTACGCCGGCACACGATGAAATGCTTTTCATCGTCATTCACCAATCATACGAACTCTGGTTTAAGCAACTGCTGTTTGAAGCCGATTCTGCTATCCGCATTATGGATCAGCCATCGATCAATGATAATACGCCCGAGTTGCAAACCGTTGTTCACCGCCTCAACCGCGTGATAACGATATTGAAGCTACTCGTTCACCAGATCGATATTATGGAAACGATGACACCGATGGATTTTCTCGAATTCCGCGACCTGCTAAGGCCCGCATCGGGTTTCCAAAGCTGGCAATTTAAAACGTTGGAAGCAAGGCTAGGCCTGCAGTTTAGAGACAGGTTTGGCAAAGAATATTATATTTCGCAACTTCATCAACCCGAGATCGACATCATTAAGAAAGCCGAACAAGAACGTTCCCTTTTACACGTGGTGAATAAGTGGCTTGAACGTATGCCCTACTTTAACAATTACAGCCAGTGGGCAGATTTTAAACCCACACATACCCAGGAAAACGTTCATCCTTTCTGGAGTACTTACAGCAACTGCTACAGCAATAGCCTTGCAGAAGCCGAACGTAAAAATCTGAAAGAGTTTGATGCGCTTTTTATTGAAGGCAAAGAACATGGGCAGTTATCTGCCACGGCGAGAAGGGCCGCGCTGTTTATTATGTTATATCGCGGCTATCCTTTATTTCATTTACCTTTTCAGTTACTAAACAGTTTGTTGGAAATCGACGAACAGCTAAGCACCTGGCGCTATCGTCATATGAACATGGTTCAACGAACAATCGGAACACGCATTGGCACGGGTGGAAGCACCGGAAAAGAATACCTTAAGGCTGCCCTTGACCAACATTATATTTTTAAAGAGTTTGCAGAATTAACCAGCTTTCTTATTGAACGTAGTAAGCTACCCGAATTACCTGCCTCACTTATTATGCAGCTGAGCTTTAATATGTAAATAACTTGGAGCCAGCACCAGCTCCCTGATCATCGCCTGTTGTGTCACTCACTTGTACAGTTAGTCCGGAAGTCAGCAAAGATGAAAGACCGAAAGTGATTTTTTTATACAATGCTTACCGACTTTCAGATTGCGGTCTTGCCAACCTATATTCTGCAGTACAAGTGTGCGACGCAACAAAAGTATAATGCCTGTACTACAGCCGGGTTCACACATTGTTTCCAGCAAAATAAATTAACAACGTAACCTTTTATCAATTGAACCTATATCACGTTGTTTCTATTAATAACTTCGACACATGCTTACAGTAAGTGAACTTTTTATTTACCCGATAAAATCAGCAGGAGGCAAAGCTGTTGATTCGGCAAGGCTAACAGCCACTGGCTTTGAACATGATCGCCGCTGGATGCTGATCGATGATAACAATCGCTTCATTTCGCAGCGCGAAAACCCATGGCTTGCACTGCTGGAAGCCGGTGTTACCAACCACGGCATTGAAGTGAAACATAAACACAGTGCAGCATCATTTACAGTTGTATTTAATGAATTAAAGCAGCAGCAGATCGAAGTCGCAATTTGGGATGATGTATGCCCGGCGCAATTGGTAAGTGATAAAGCCAATGCATGGTTCAGCGAAATATTAGACATGCGATGCAGGCTTGTTTATATGCCGGAAACTACAAAAAGAAAAGTCGATCCACACTATGCATTTAACAGCGAGACAACATCATTTTCCGATGGCTTTCCACTGTTGATGCTTGGACAATCGTCGTTGGACGACCTTAACAAGCGTCTTACGGAAAGCTTGCCTGTAAACCGTTTCAGGCCAAATATAATGTTCACAGGCGGCGAACCTTTTGAAGAGGACCAGCTCGAACATTTTGTAATCAATGGCATTGACTGCTTCGCTGTAAAGCCTTGTGCAAGATGTACTATTACCACCACCAACCAGCAAACTTCAGAAAGAAGCAAAGAGCCTTTGGCAACGTTGGCTACCTACAGAAAAAACAACAACAATATTTATTTTGGACAGAATCTTTTATACAAAGGGTATGGCACAATAAATGTCGGCGACAATATTGAAGTAATACGAAAAAGAGCCGCATCTTTCCTGGACGAAATTGTATAAACAGCAAAAGGATGTCAAACGGAAATTACGCCAGCATTAATGGCATTAAAATGTATTATGAAATACATGGTGAAGGCAAGCCATTGGTCCTGATACATGGTGGTGGGTCCACTATTGAATCAAACTGGTCTGCAGTGTTGCCATTATTCGCAAAGTATTATCAGGTGATCGCTGTGGAACTGCAGGCGCACGGTCATACGAGTGACCGCGATTCTCCTGTAAGTTTTCAGCAGGACGCCGATGATGTGGCCGGCTTGTTGAAATACCTGGACATTTCCAAAGCCTATATTCTTGGTTTTAGTAACGGCGCAAGCACAACCATGCAGTTTGCCATTCGCCATCCTGAGCTGGCAGAGAAGATTGTAGTTATCGCCGGTGTTTACCAGCGGGAAGGCCTTATTCCCGGGTTCTTTGATTTTATGGAAATCGCAAGCCTCGACAACATGCCATTGCCAATACAAGACGCCTTCTTGAAAATAAATCCCGACAGGGGTGCATTGAAAAATATGCATGATAAGGATGCAGACAGAATGCGTACATTCAAAGATTGGGATGATGCCGACATACAGTCTATTAAATTGCCTTCGCTAATCATCAATGGAGATAACGATGTTATTTTAACTGAACACGCGTTAAAGCTTTCGAAGTTAATTCCCAATGCAGCATTGATCGTTTTACCGGGCGTTCATGGCGCTTGCATTGGAGAAGTTTGTACGACTTTACCGGGCAGCAAACAACCGGCAATAACCGTTGAACTCGTAAAAGAATTTCTGGACAAATGACGATACTTAAAAAAAAAGACTCTCCGTAGAGAGCCTTTGTATTTCTAATCACCAGCTTTTTTAATGATTCGTTTTAAGATGCCCATAAATTATCCTGTCGCCCAATGGTTGAACCGGTCTTGCGTTCGGCTCGGGGAACATATCCTCATATTCTGTGTACTGCTTGTTGCTTAGCTTTATCGGGTCTGCATAAACAAACCATTTGAGGCCTTGCAGATAAGGCAGAACCAACAGACCACCACCTGGTGTTGTTAATGAACCGCTGTAGGTGAAATAATGGTAAGTATCGGTTGGCAAAAGCAATGCAGGATTAACATTGTTAAGCACATTGGTTATGCCGGTTGTTGGCGGACAGGCATCAAACACTTGTTGCAAAACCTCGTTCGCCTTACCAAGTTGAATCAAGACACCAATAACCGCCATTTTCCCTGAATCTGACGCATGTACAAGATGCACTTCCATAGCGCCGTCCTGGCCATTTATCTTGTGTTCGCTTCTCCAATGAAAATGGAATTGACTGAGGTAATAGTTCGTGTTGTTGATAGTAATATAGTTGTCCTTATTCCCTGCTGGCACGCTCACTTTCAAATTATACTCATCATGGGCTTCGGGATCAGATTCATTAAGCGGGTCGGCCACGTAGTGTGTTTGGTTGTAAGTAACATTACCGTTAAAAGAAACATAGTGAAAAACAGGGTCTGAACCGCGGTAGGGAACCACTTTGCCAAACCGGATGTCGATCGGCGTTTGTCCCTGCACGCTTTCATAAAATGAATCGGTCGCAGGGTTTCTCGGGTACAGGTAACCGATCTGCGACTGGCTGCTTTCAGTTGATGTTACCGGTGTTTCCTGTGCGCTTTTCTGGCAAGCAAAAAACAGCGAGCTAATAGCAACTAAAGAGGCAATTTTTTTGTACATAAGTCTTTGTTTTTTAAGTTTTAGGAATAGTTTGGATTGGCGGTAAAGTAACGACGGCGGAAGCTCATAGAAAATAGAGTGAGTAGGGGTTTCAGCGTAGTTGAAAAGCCGATCATAGGTAGAGGAAATAACGACAAAACATTAGCAGATACCGCGACAAAAAGTAAACACTTGCTAACAAAGCATTCAAATTCGAAAACGCCTGTTGCGGAGAGTTAAATTGCGATGTTGAGCCCAGCTCTAAATAACGTGGCACCGCCTGTTGCGTCGCACTCTTGTACTCTTGAACGCAAATCGGCAATGCCTGTGCAGTACGCACTATATCACCAGCACCTTTGTCGAATTTCCAGGTAACAGTACAAGTGAGTGACACAACGATGCCTGGAACAGCACCACAGTTGGCAAAAAAAAGCTCACCACTGAGCTCGCATAAAAAAAGCGGGCTATGAAATAAATCATTGCCCGCTTTTTAAACCCCAAAATGCCGGTTATGCATATTGATCGCGCAGAGATTTTATTTCGTCGTGTGCTTCAAGCAAAACGCTCTGCTGACTCAATAATAATTCTCTTAAATAAGCGGGAATGTCTTCCTCGCCTAAAGCGTCGTCATATGCTTTTAATGCTGCATCTTCTCCATACTCACAATTATCGAGCACGGCATGCGCGCTGCTGCTTGTAAAGGCAGCTTTCACGTCCATCCACGCCCGGTAAATTTTTCCACGGTTTGTGGTGCCTGTTTCCATGGTTTCACCCAGTACCTGCACTTCGGTGCCGAGTTCACCCTTAGCCTTATGGCTTTGAGAAATAAGGCTCGCGAATAGTATTTTCAAATCATCATCTTCTCCTTTCAACTCCCTGATTGCCTTTTCGTAGCCGGCGATCCTGTCGTTGTGAATCTCAATAAGGTCATTAAGCACGTCTGCAATTTCTTTTGATGTTTTCATAATTATTAGCTTTTCGACAGAGTGTAAATTATCGTGCCAGAAGGCGGATAGTTGGATTAAAAAATATAGGATCAGCTTCCATTTAATATACCTAGCGCCCGCAATTCCGGTACCAAACCAAAAGCTAAAAGGCCAACAGCATAAACTGTTAACCTTTTAATTGTCGGTGCTGCACCGGTTGGCGTTTGACCTAAAACTGTCTTACAGCGCGCACATTCCCCACAATATTTTTTGGGTTTGCATATTCTACGCCACTGTAGAAATATATACCCCAGGAGAATACACTGCTATCGTGAATCTCGCTCGAACACCAGTAATAGTTCTGAACAAAATTGCCAAAGATATTTTGCTTAAGGTAGAGCTCATGCAACTCATCGAGCGATGGCAGAAACCAGTCTTTAAAACCACTGTGCCTCGATTTTGCACATTCGATCGCAGCGTAGCTACCGGCTGTACCCTGCGATTGTATTACGGCCCGGGTATTTGGCTTACCGGTTCCAAGCGCTACATCTGTTACGCCCGTTATTGTATAAGTACCGTTATACCATGTTGCCGGAACAAGGTCAACGGTGTCCGCAATAAGACCATGCGTTCCGGCACTGTTAACATAAAAAACGATACCGCCGCCAAAGTGTTCGCCAACAAAGTGAGTAACGGCCAATGCTGAATTGTCGGCAGATTCTGCAGCCGGTTGAGGCGTAGCCAACGGGCTTTTAGTACAGGAAGCGGCGAACAGCAGCAACACTCCTGCTACGGGCCGGGTAATTGTTTTCATTGCAATAAAATATTAGAAGTGAAGGAATAAAATAAAACTGCGGGTGTCCGCCACAGCTACTTATCTGTATAAACTGACAAGATATTTGTAACCGCGATTACTTTATTTGTTGCCCACCTTGAGATTACCTGTTGAGCTTTTGTTGCATCGCACACTTCTGCTAAAGCCTGCTATAGCGGGTTTATTCACTGCTTTTGCAAAATGTTGCTGCTGCACAAAAACTGAATAGTTATGATTCAAGCGCGGCCTTTACATCTTCTTTTTTATTTTTTGAAACAGGAATTTGCGAGCCGCCCTCCAACAGCAGATAGCCGCCATCTGTTTTCACCCAGCTTCGGACAAATCTTACATTAACTAAATGCGATTGATGACAGCGAACAAAGCCATAACCGTTTAATGTTTCCTCGTACTCATAGATCGGCTTTGCCACCAGGATTTTTTCATGGTCAGCAAGGAAAAAAGTAGTGTAGTTATTGTTTGATTCGCAGCGTAGGATATTTCTTATAACAACAAACCTCGTTTCTTTGAGGGTTGGTAAGGCAATGCGATGTTCTTCTTTATTATGTTGGTTTTGTAAAAAATTTACCAAGTTTTCAAGTGGATGATTTTGCTTTCTACCATTGATTTTTTCTGTGGCTTTTTTGACCGCCTGTTTCAGATCTTCGCTATTAATCGGTTTTAACAGATAATCCACCGCGGAAACTTTAATGGCCTGTATCGCGTACTGGTCATATGCTGTTACAAAAATTACTTCGAAGGCCCGAAGAGGCAATGATTTCAACATATCAAAACCGGTGCCGCCAGGCATTTGTATGTCAAGAAAAACAAGATTGGGCCTAAATTGCTCTATTAACTTTTGCCCGTTGACCACATCCAAAGCTGTTGCCACAATATGTACGTTACCACACTTTTTACGAAGCAAAAATGCAAGGTTATCGATGTTATTTTGCTCGTCATCTATTATAATCGCATTTATCATTTTTCGAATTCTTTTTCTAATGGTATAGCACAATTAGATGTAAGTTGGCTATATCCAATCTTTAAAAGTCAGTAATATTTGCGTTCCATATTCTTTCGTGCTTTCTTTCGTCAAAAGAATTTTTTGGCCCGTAAGCGCCTTGTTCAAAAGTGCGATCCTTTCGGTTGTTAATTTTAGTCCATACCCTTTCGACGCTGCCGCGACATTAAACCCATTTCCATTGTCTTTAATTGAAATCAAAAAGTCTTTACCATCAACACAAAAAACAATCTCGATTTTCCCCTTCTCGTGTAACCCGCTTATACCATGCTTTACAGCGTTTTCGACCAGTGGCTGTATCAGCAATGAGGGAATTTCCGTGTTGGCCAGGTTTTCATTTGAACAGCTAATGCTATATGCAAATTGAAACCGTAACTGCTCCAGGCGCAGGTAAGTATCGAGCATTTGTTTCTCAATGTCAAGTGGTATATACACTCTATCGTTATACTGCAACGATTCACGAAGCAAGCTGCTAAAATCTGAAAGATATTTGTTTGCAACATCTGTATCGTTCTTGTTTATTAAAGCCTGTATTGAATTCAACGCATTAAAGATAAAATGCGGATTTAGCTGCGAGCGTATTGATTGCAAACTTACTTCCAGCTTTTCTTTATTAAGCCTTGCTTCATTCAATTTTTGCCTTTGTGCTTGCGACCTGAATAGCAAGAATATAAAACCAATAAAGGCAGCTATCAAGCTGCCTGCAATAAATTTAAAAGCGGTTGTCTGTTGCCATTGAGGCGATATCTCAAATTCATACGTTGACACATTATGCCGTTGTGCCCTGTAACGCAGTCGCAGTTTGTATTTTCCAGGCTGAAGATCTTTAAACCAGATAAAATTATTATCGTACTCATTGGCTTTCCATTCACGAAAAATTTGACCATCTTTTTCCAACGTATATTCAATTGCTTCTTTCTTAAAAATATCCGCACTTAAATAATAAATGATCGTATTCTCGGTTGAGGGAAAAGTAAGCTTTGAAAGATCAGACGTTTTCTTTGGCTGATCAGCATTGTGCCTTAAAATATTGAAAAAATCATTCAAATTTTTTGAGGTGTACACTGCATTTACAACGGGTTTTATTTCTTTCCAGTAAACAATAGCCGAAGAAAAAATGATATCTGAATTTTTCTTTTTTAATTCGATAACCAAGTAATTGCCCCATGCAGCTTTATAGCCTCCTAAAAAGCCACAACCTTCTTTAAATCTATTCAATCTGAAATCTGAGAACTGTGTTACATTGCTCCAGGGCTTAATAACTGTTGTTGCATTTAAAACAACACGATACTCATAATCTTTTGCGTTGCTTTCACAAATATTCACCGCAAGAAAATATACTTCCGAAGAATCGTATGTGTAAAGTTTCCGGGAATAATAATCTGAAAGGTCTGACCTGAATCTATATAGCGACCCTTTAAATGAAAGATCAAGCGGTGTATTAATTTCATCGAAGTTTGAATACATGCCGTTGTAAGGAATTGCCGTTACAAGAAATGGAAATCTGTCATCAATGTCTCCGAGATAGGAAGTGGAATAATTATCCCATTGCAGATTACCCGAAGAAACAGAATCTTCGCTCCATTTGATTTGCGCAAAACAATGCTGTATTGCAAACAAAAGCAGCATTACCAGAAAAAAATTTTTCATAATTTTTATTTTGCACGAATCTCACTGGATAAACGCACCCGTAATTTATATAATGTGAATTTAGCTTATTTGGATGTGAATTTATTTGCCGCACGATGCAACACGAGTTTCCATGTGCACCGCAGGTGTTTTATTAAACGGTTCCGATGTTTTGGTGTGGCTTATGGGTTGCCGGATAGTAGCGGAAAGCCTGCAGCGACAGCAAAGACTTGCAGCGAATAGCCGGAACAGCCGATTATAAATGTTCTGCAGTTGACAGCCCAAATTTTTTTGCCTTCGCCGAATAACCCTATAAAGATTAGATATAATTTATTCCCTTTAGATCATTTCATTTCAGCGATAAGTTGCGCAACCTGCTTTTCGTGTCGATTAAGATGAAAGACCAAAAATTCCAGTCTTTGATGAAAGTCCATTGCGCCGGAAATTGGATGTGGATGGGCCTGCAGCTTGAGTTCTTCTTCTTTCAAGTCTTCGCCAAAAGCATTAAGCACTGTCTGCAGGCTATTTAACGAATGAGACCAGAAAGAAAGCGGTCCACCTAAACGCGGCGCGGCAACTGCGGGCACCTCTTCTTTGTCCTTCCAAGTAAGCCGGACAATTTCCTCAACCGGCATATCGCGATGAATTGACTCAAAGCTGCGTGGCATTTTGCCTTCCCGAATGGCATGAATGGTTTTCCACATACCAAGAATGCCGCCTTGCTCTGCCCAAAAAAGATGTTCAGTGTTTTCACTTATGCTCCATACAAGCGGTGACGGCTTCCATTGCCCTTGCGCATCATCGTAGTCTTTTACTTGGTCAAGATATTGTTTCCTAGCAGCAGATACATTTTCCAACAGATTTTTAAGCGTACTCATTTTAATTTTTTGTTTGAAGGTTTAAATTATACCGTTTTTGGCATTTAATGAACAGCTTTATTGATATCGTGAAAAAAGGCCGACAAAAGCGAAGAGTTATATTGTCACATTTGCACGGCACAGATTCACCCGCCGCAGTGTGCGATGCAACGATGCTTAATAGTGTTCAAAATCCCGGGTATTAAGAGTATAACAATGTGCTAGTGGGCGCTACCACCTCCAGGTTTTAAATAAATTTCGTCTTATAAGGAAAAATATATAACTAGTGTTACATTACCATCTTTTCAAGATTAAACCTGTTTGCAAAATGAAACCAACATTAAAAACCTTCTTTGCCTTATTGGCGTTGCTCTTCGCGATGTCTTGCAAAAAAGAAAACAGCAATTTACAATCTTCGTCAAGCACGACGCTTTCGTCTGCAGCTCTATCTGCCGATGCGGAAACTAATGCGCAAGCCGTTACCGTAATAAAAATCGGTAAGCAACGATGGATGGCTAAAAATTTAAGCGTTGCCCGCTACCGTAACGGAGATAAAATACCACAAGTAAAAAACCCTGCAGCTTGGGCTGGGCTTACAACCGGCGCGTGGTGCTGGTATAATAACGATCCGGCTAATGATTCTAGTTATGGCAGATTGTACAACTATTATGCAGTAGCCGATTCAAGAGGGTTGGCCCCAACTGGCTGGCATATCCCTTCTGACTCAGAATGGACAACCCTATCTACTTTTTTAGGTGGCGACGCGGTAGCAGGAGGCAAAATGAAAGAAGCCGGAACGGCACATTGGCTTGACCCTAATACCGGTGCAACCAATAGTAGCGGCTTCACAGCTTTACCTGGCGGACTTCGCCAAGGTGGGGGCTTTTACATTTTGGGATCATGGGGTTCGTGGTGGAGTTCCACGCCAGGCGATAATAATATGATCTGGGGCAGATTTATTTTTGGCAGTGACGTGGTTTTGGGCAGAGGTCTCACCGACAAGACTTATGGCTATTCTGTTCGTTGTGTAAAAGATTAATGCACTAAATATAATTTAGTATTCGCAAAAAACTCCTATTGTTATTTCTACAATAGGAGCTTTTATCATTCCTCTTCCACCACATCTCTTTTATTATTCTTTCTTATTCTATTGGTTTCGGCACCGCACATCTTTACAATCTTTGGCGTGAACTTGCCTACTACATCAACCAATGCTTTCTGATGTTGCATTACCACTTCAATATTCTTGTATGCAAATGGCGCTTCATCTAAACCACCGCCGAGCAATCTTACATTGTGTTTGGCGAGTTCTTCTTTGAGGGCATTGCGCGTAATGTTTGCCATGGCTTGTGTACGGCTCATTTTTCTGCCGGCGCCATGCGATGCGGAGTTGATACTGGCTTCTTCGCCCCTGCCTTTTACAATAAAACCAGACGCCGTCATACTGCCGGGAATAATACCCAACACATTTTTACCGGCAGGCGTTGCACCTTTCCGATGCACAATCACTTCTTTGTTATTGTACATTTCTTTCCATGCAAAGTTGTGATGATTCTCCACCATCTTCATGGGCTTGCGACCTAACTGCTTTGCAATCTTTGCATGTATCACGTGGTGACAAGCACTTGCATAATCACCTGCAAGATTCATGGCGTTCCAATATTCAATGCCTTCCGCCTCATCCAATGTTAACCAGGCAAGATGTTTTGCTTCCTGCGGTAAACGACGTTTGCTTATCGCAAGCTTTGTATAATGATTAGCGATATTAGCGCCCAATGCACGTGAACCGCTATGCGTTAAGAAACCAACATACGTGCCTGCGGGAATATTCAACGTTGCATCTGTTTCATCAATTTCAATAATGCCAAACTCTGCAAAGTGATTGCCACTTCCAGATGAACCCAACTGTTTCCATGCACGTGTATGCAAGCCTTTTAACAAAGGCAATTCGAAGAACAATTTATTGTCCATCACTTCATGGTCTTCTGCATGTTGAAACTGTGCGCCGCTGCCAAACAAAGTTGCTTCGCCAAGTTCGCGTGTAAAGAATGCTTCACGTTGCGTCAAATCTTTTACATCAATATCAAAAATGCTTAAACACATACGACAACCAATGTCGACACCAACGCCATAAGGTATCACCGCATTCTCTGTTGCCAGCACACCACCAATAGGCAAACCATAACCATGATGCGCATCGGGCATTAACGCACCGGCAACTGCCACCGGCAATTTTGATGCGGCATACATTTGCTGCATGGCACCTTCTTCAATTTCATCACGGCCAAAAATGTTGAAGTGTACACCTTGATTGTTTAGTGAAATCTCCGCTCCTTCAACTTTTTCTTTTGGCAATAACTTCTCAGCGATCAGCGCAAGTACAGCATCGTTGTAGTATTCAACGGGTGCGGCGAGCACTGCTTTTAAAATTTCCATTGCTTCCTCCTTTGTGTGATGTTTATAATTTTTTTCCATCACATTCATCGCCACTGGAATCACCGGGCTCTCAGGATAACCGATAGTCCGTAATTCTTTGGCTGATATTTTTAACTTTCCCATGTTGTTTGTTTTTTTAAGTTATGCCAACTGATGTATTTCATGGCATCGCCTGTTATGCGTTAGTCTCGGCTTATCCGGTATCACTCACTTGTACGTTCGCAACTGTAAGCGGCAACGATTGGTGACTCTTCCCCAGGAAACATCCATCGTAAAAGGTGGCCACGACAAACAATTGTTTTATGCTAGCCCTTGCCGGCGTTTGTTACAACTGCACAAGAGTGCGACGCAACCAAAGCCCAATAACCTCACTAAAGCTAAGTGCATAAATCATCTGAACGCTGCCCGGAATTATTTTGAAGTTGAATGGCATTGTTTTTATTTCCTATCAATGCTTCGCAATTATTCCAGGCCTTGTCCAGGTTATTTCTGCGGCGCGAAGATCTGCTTCAACTGCCCGATCAAATCGCCATTGCTGTTAACGCTAATGTTGCTGATCTTTTCTGCTATCTTTTCCACATACTCCATTTCTTTCAGCTTCCACAACATCGCATTATCTTCCATCAGCTTTGCAGTGTTCAGCAAACTACGGGTATTCGCGGTTTCTTCCCGACGCATGATGATGTTGGCCTGTGCTCTTTTCTCAGCGATCAACACCTGGTTCACGATCTCTTTCACATCGCCCGGCAAGATGATATCGCGGATACCAAAACCGGTTACTTCAATACCAAGCGCCACTGCTTTTTCGCTCACAGCCTTAAGAATATAAGGAGCGATGTTGTCCTTCTTTTCCAATAGTTCATCGAAGCTAAAGCCACCAATGTATTCTCTCAGCGCCAACTGAAATGTAACGTAGAGTTGCTTTTCATATTCCTTATTCTGCAGCACAGCTTTTTCAATGTCGACTACTTTGTATTGTGCCTGGCCGTTAATGCGCAATGCGGCTTTGTCTTTGGTAAGGATCTCCTGGCCATTGATCTCTACTTGCTGCAAACGCATATCTGCTTTATGAATATTGATGACGATGCTGTTCTTCCACCAGAACCAGATACCGCTATTCAAAACAGTTTCAAATTTTCCATCCACAAGCATCACTGCCTTTTCATAACTTTCAACAGTTGCGGTACGTACATAAGGCGCTAGCAATTTGTGCTGCAAAACAGTGCGTTCAATTTCATCGGGGATAGCGATACCGCCAACGTCGGCAAAGACAAATTTGTATTCCACAATGCCTTTCCAGAAAGCATAGCGGCCGCTGGTTAATACCTGTTTCAACAACCTGTTCTCGTAGACCAGCACTATATCCCTGTCCCTTACTTCAACAACATGCAATGTATTAGCCAGGGCCTCATCCTGCAAAAGAATATTCAGCTCAATAGGCGGAATAAATTGTTTGGTCATGTCATAGATCGTCACATCGCCACTCCACAACCAATGTACACCTTCCTTTAACATACGCCTGTATGCTCCATTTTTAAACAACAACCCAGTTTGGTATGGGTTTATTTGTATACGTTTCATAGTACCCCCTTCTTCTGTTAAGAAGAACTTTTATTTAGTAAAACAATTAGTTTGCAAAAGCCCCTGTTATCATCCACCTTGTGCACACGGAGAAAAAGTTTAACCACTCTTTTTGCAACAATTAATAAACGCGCTACTGTTTATGCATCGTACAAAGTATTGCCTTAAGCAATTATTACAAAGACTATGGTGTATATCTTCCTCTGCAAAGTGGGCATAAGGCTGCTTTTTAAAACCCGCGGTTTTTGAAACCCGCAGCGTTCTGTAAGCAGGATGATAACATTTGCCTCGTCTTCAGCATTTGAGAAGCGCTGTACTTCTTTTAGACTACGTCCCGATCGTAGCGCTCTAACCGCTTGAGCTATCCAGATTTTAAGCCTGGAGCAGGATTCGAACCTGCGCTTGCGAAGCTGTTGCTCTACCATTGAGCTATCCCGATACAACCGGGAGAAGGATTCGAACCTCCGACACAGCGGATTGGTGGACATAACCCATTGCACCAACAGCATACAGATAGCTACCGCGACTGCACTGCCGTGCTTTTAATACACGAGCCTGGTTTGATCACAACCGGCCTATGCCCATCTTGCCGTTAAGCAAGCCTTTTATCTCTGACCTTTAAAGGATTAGAGACAATATTTTCAACGACCATTAACTGTGATGCCAACTCATCATTGCGTGGGTGGTCAAATGATTGACGTTTCATTTTTATGACCGATTTCTACTGCACCACTTTATTCGCACAACTGCTACTCGCAAAAGCATGTGGCTTCGCTTTAAATACAAAGCCCATCCCCATAATGCAACCCATCGCTTCTTTCAATGCATCATGGCTTTTGAATTTTGGATCACTATTAATATCTGCATGCACTTCCATGTGCACGTTAAACGCAATTAGAAGATCACACAATGCAAAAGCGATATCAATACTTCGTGCTACTTCCTCCAGCATTCGCTGCCTAATACTCATCTTCCTTTTTATAATCTCGTTATTTATGTACATAAAACCGCCCTTGCCTTTTCGGATGAAAACGATCGCCCTAGCAAACTCAATTTCTCCACCTTTTCGCTGGCTATCTGTGCCAATGCACACTTTCAATTGATGGCCTTCTGTTTTCTCTTTCATCAGTACATGTCTTACTTCTTCATGAATGGGACCTTTAATAGTTCTCCCATCTAGCCGTCTCCATTGTTGTTTCATTTTCTTGAGCCCCCAATTCCCTCAAAGGATTTTTTGGTTACCAACATTTGCACTTCGTGGGATCGCCTGTTGCGTCGCACACTTCCGCTTCCCTTTTCTCTACTGCTCTTTGCGGACGAAACAAGAGTCGAACTTATACACACGATGCTTAAAACGGTTGCTCTACCATTGAGCTATTCGCCCGTTTTTGTCTTTGAACAACGTTGCCCGATATCTTATTTTCAGTGACGAACTATAACATTTTAAACAAATTGCGGAGAGAGGGGGACTCGAACCCCCGAACCTTTTACAGTCAACTGTTTTCGAGACAGCTCCCTCGGCCAAGCCGGTCTCTCTCCTTTTGTGTGAGTGGATGGATTCGAACCACCTCAGTTTTTTGAACAGCGGTTTTACAGACCGTTACGACTCTCCCGCTTCGTCGCACTCACCTATTTGTGGAAGCAGCATCACTTCTATTGAATGACTCCCGTGACGCAGCTTTGTAGTACACTCTTTCTTCCATCGCATAAACAGACGCTTTGCCAATAAGCTACTTCCGGCATTTGTTGTTGAGACTGGACTCGAACCAATATCATCAGTGTCAAAGACTGATGTGCTCACCATTGCACCACTCAACAATTTTGTGGACCGTAATGGAATCGAACCCTTCCAATAACACTGCAAATGTTCTTCGCCAGCCTTGGAACATGACAGCCCATCTTGTATAGCAGGCAGGACTCGAACCTGCAGCCTCTTCGTTCCAGGCGAAGTATCCAACCATTGGAATGCTGCTATTTGAAAAACAAAAAAGCCCGGCCATTTTTATGACCGGGCTATACCTCCTCCGCTGATATTTCAGCAAAGATCTTTATAGAACCACGGTCGCTTGTTTGTATATGAATACAGTACTGACGAACTAAAACCAAAGTCGTATTCAAAGCTTGCATAACCACCATTAATGGGTCGCTGAAGAAGTTGAACTGTTCCCTTGTTTTGATATGATGCTACCTTTTTCATTTACTACATTTTGTTTGTTACCAGATGCAATTAGTATTCGATTGCACAAGGTGTTTGAAATTTATTTTCTTTTTTATTGCTCGGCATTGCATCAGCCGTACAAGTGTGCGACGCAACGATGTTTACTAGCGATACAAAAGCCTGGCACAAAAAACTATTTATTCCATTGGTCAAGCAACTGCAAAAAGTCTTCCGCTGCCCGCAGGTGTTGCGACGTTTTTTCGGCCGGCATTTTATCGAAGGTATTTACCAGCATACCTATGCGCGGGTTTCCTTTAAAATAATTCCTATGCACATGCATAAAGCGCCAGAACAATCCATCCCATATCTGCTGCCACGTATTGGTATCTGAAGTAGCCTTACCACTTTTGTAATCACTCATCTTAAGAATGTAATTGCTGCCGCTGATATAAGGCTTTGTCATCATTAGGCCGCCGTCTGCAAACTGCGTCATTCCATAAGTGTTTGGCACCATTACCCAGTCGTATGCATCGATAAACATTTCCATGAACCACTTGTACACTTCATTGGGATCGAATTCGCATAGCAACATAAAATTGCCCAATACCATCAGCCTTTCAATATGATGAGCGTATGCGTTCTGCAACACACGCCTGACAACACTGTCTACCGGCTCAATTCCTGTTTCGCCCTTCCAAAACGCAGCCGGAATTTCTCTTTTAAAATTCCAGTAATTACCCGTGCGTTGCTTTCTACCCTCACGTTCGTAAACAATTCGAATAAATTCCCGCCAACCTATTACCTGCCTTATAAAACCTTCCACGGAACTGACAGGAATTTTCAACTTATCATGCACCTGCAGCGTTTCATCGACTACCTGTTGAGGCGTAAGCAATCCAATATTGAGCATTGGCGAAAGCACGCCGTGATATAAAATGCTTTGATTTTGTAGCATTGCATCTTCATACTTTCCAAAATTTGCAAGGCGTTGCTGTAAAAAATCTTTCAACCATGTTTCCGCCTCTTCGAAAGTGACCGGGTAAAAACTGTTCACGGTGTCGAAGGGTGGTTCGTCAGAACCATAATGATGATTGAAATACTTTGAAACGTAAGCCCTGGCCTCTTTCACATACTTATTCTCCTTTGGAAAACTGTAAAGAGGCAGTTTCTGATGCTCTGGAAATTTTAGCCGGTTTTCCGCATCAAAGCTCCATTTGCCGCCCACCGGTTGCCCGTTTTCATCTACCAAAATACTTCTCAGCTTGCGCTGGTAGATATAAAAATCTTTTTGAAAATATTTTTCCTTGTCATCAAAAAACTTCGCCACACCCGGCAGTGTATTCAGAAATTGTACTGTCGCAAATTCACTAGCCTTTATTCCATGCTTTTTGCAGGCACCTTGCAATCTTCTCTTTAGCCAATCATCATGTACATCAACATAATTTATCTGCGATACTTTTTGCCTCTTTAAATATGGTACCAGTTTTCTGATATCACTATAAGGCGAAGCGCTTTCTATATAGTTAACCGCATGCCCTAACTTTTGTAACCATTCTTTGTAAAATTGCATGCTCGCACGGTGCAGAATGATCTTCTGTTTATGAAACCTGTACTGCTTGAAGTACAACCACTCTTCTACCAGGTACAACTGTTGCTCTTTTTCCAATAAAGGGTGCTCTTTGAATAGCTGATGCGGGAATATCAATGAAACCTTCAATGCTAAATTTTATCCTGATAACAGTATTGGCCGCATAAAGTTCTCTGTATTCAAAAAGCTGAGCGACAACATCTAATTCATTGTTTCACCCCGTTTACACCTTCACCGTTTTCCATTTCCCTTTTTTAAAGAGAATGAATGCCGTAATGGTAATCGCTACCTCTGCTACAGGTATTGCAATGAACACACCGGTAGGACCCATTTTAAAATACTCTGCGAGTGCATATGCCAACGGAATTTGAAAAAACCAAAAGCATACGAGATTGATCCATGTTGGCGTCCAAGTATCGCCTGCACCATTGAATGCATTCGCCATTACCATACCCACGCCATAGAAAATATAACCCGCTGCAATAATGCGCAGCGCCTGTACCGCAATATCTTTCACTGCTTCATCATTGGTGAATATGCTAATAACAGGGTATGCCCCAAAAAGAAATATAAGCGATACCAAACCCATGAACACCGCATTGTATTTTGCCGTCTTCATCACACTTTCAGCCGCACGTTCAGGTTGCAATGCACCAAGGTTTTGACCAACCAACGTTGCAGCCGCATTACTCATGCCCCATGCAGGAAGTATAAAGAATATCACCACCCGTATGGCGGTCTGGTAGCCTGCAGATGCAGTGCTATGGCCTGTTTCAGCAACCAATCTTGCCAGTACGATCCAACTGCATGAGCCAATGATGAACTGGAACGTTGCAGGCGATGCAATGCTGATCATCGATTTAATAATTGGTAAATCAAACTTCACATTATTCTTATGAATTTTAACCACGCCTTGTGCTTTGAACAGGTGATACAATTGATACACCACACCTACGCCACGACCGATTGTTGTTGCCATTGCCGCGCCGTTTAGCCCGAATGCGGGTATTGGACCCAACCCATTAATTAGCACCGGACATAAAACGATGTTGCAAACATTGGCCAGCCACAAACTTTTCATTGCCATTGACGCGTCACCCGCACCACGGAAAATTCCGTTGATCAGAAACAACAGCATGATTACCATGCTTCCACCCATCATAATACGTGTGTAGGATGTTCCTACCGCAACTGTATTTTCTTCCGCGCCCATCGCACGTAAAATATCAGGCGCAAATACAAAACCAGTGATGCTGACTAATGCTGTTATACCGAGCGATAACCATATCGCTTGTACACCCGCAGTTGCCGCGGCATCCGGATTTTTTTCCCCTATGCGCCTCGCAACAACTGCTGTCGCAGCCATGCTTATCCCAATTGCCAACGCATACACGATCGATAGTACACTTTCAGTTAAACTAACTGTCTGCAGCGTATGCTGGCTGTTTTCCAAATGCCCCACAAAAAAAAGATCTACCAGCGCAAACACGCTCTCCATGCTCATTTCAAGTATCATTGGTATGGCCAGCATGAACACCGCAGTGCGAATGCTGCCGCTTGTATAATCCATCTGATCTCCGCGGAGTGCCCGTTTGAAAAAAGAAAAAATATTGCCTATTGAATATGTTTGTTCAGTCATAATTCTAAAATTAAAATGTTATAAACCAATAATTCCACTTTCCCGTTATTTCCTATACCTACAATGGTCTTCATAAGTCCTCCCTTTTGTTTTTGCACCTAACGTGCTTTGTCGGTTATTTTTTCCTAGCTGCACAACAAGAATTAAACTTTGTTGCGTCGCACTCTTGTACTTCCTGTTCTCCGTGCATCTTTTTTGAAGATGATGAGCTGCGCTTCGTGGCAGCCCATCAATTTACTGGTACAGGGTTGAAACCTTTAGTTCTGCAAAACTGCTGCCTGCCTGAAACCTATTACATTTGCCTGCCTTGTTTCAAAAGGCTGTTCGTGTTGGTTGGCAATTTCTGCAACAGTCATTGGTGCATTCACAATGGTATTAAATCCAAGGTGATTGCTTAAACGCTGTGCCTTGTCAATGCCCAGCTTGCCGAATTCATATTTAGCAATCAACCTGCCTTTTCGCATTAGCGCGGAGTCGATTAATGTGAGCGCACTGTTGAATGTGCACACCAACTGAACATTCAAAAAATCCGCGAGCAAACCGTCCGAAATGTTAAGCAGGTTACTCACCGAAGAGCTGTTATTCATTTTGCGATCCATAATGATGTTCTCCGCATCTTCAATGATCAGCACAGAATTCGGATTGTTGATCAGCAACTGTATAAAATCAGGATCCATCAGGTTGCCGGCAACATCGGGAGAAAGAAACAATACTTTCTTTTTGATCTTTCCTATCAGATAGCGCAGATAAGTTGTTTTACCAGTTCCCGGCAAACCATGCAGCAATACAATTCCCTTGTCTTTTTCTTTTTTCAATCTCGATATTATCACTGAATCCACGTGCTTAAACTCATTCTCATAAAAAAGATCAAGATCTAGTTTGTTGCGTTTTACTTCCATCCTGCGTAACTCCAGCCCGTCATTACCTTTAACGATGAGGTTAATTTCGAGCGGGCGCCTGCGTGCTTTTTCTTTGTAGCTACCGGTAAATGCCAACAGTTCATCAACAAAGTCTTTTTGTTTGCCGTCGTGCAAAAGTTCACAATATCCTGGCCCAAATTCGACAATAGATCTTGTGTTCAAAACATAAATAACCCTGACAAACTGAACAGTTTTCTTATGCCGGTCGTACCAGTTGTAAGTCTTGGTATCGGTAACCAGGTTACTGTATTTCTCTCTGAAAGCCAGGTGTGCCTTTTCACCGTCCACATCGCAGATATTTAGCTTGTCGGGCGCTGTATTAAAGAGGCACAGGTACATCATTCTGATTGAAAGAAAGTAACTATCATACAGGCTTTCTGCCGCAGAATACTTTCCTATGTATGAATTGTTCATCGTAATAAAAATTATATTTTCAAAAATCCCCGTCCAAGGAGTTGCAGCCTGAAACAGTGGAACACAATCAATTCTCAAAGACTGCGATTTCCTTTCCATCCTTCGACTTCGTTTATTTTACAAATAAAAAACCCAGTCTTGTGTTGACCGGGCTTATGATGCGATTGCTGCTTGCGGCAGCCAACCTGTCATAACCACGGTCGTGTATGTTTGAATATGTCCGGTACTGAATTGCTATAATAAAAGCCCGGCACAGCTGTTACTCCATCGCAACTCTGTGCAATAGTGCCGTTAAATTTGAATGCGTTTATTGAAAGATTCTTTTTCATTCCCGGAATTTATGTTGCCAATGCCGGCAAACAAAAAACCCCGCTTTTTGCGGGGCATCTTGTATTGTCAGTTAGTTTGAGTCTCGGCTTTAACTTACATCTTTACATGCCCCGGCAATGCCATAACCCTGTGAAGGGCTAAACCATCTGTTATCGTTTTTGAGATATGATTGCATGAGCATGATTTAAAAGTTTATGTTATTTTTTGCGTCACAAAATTGTAATTATTTTTTGATAGCATCCAAATTTTTGTGAAGATTTTTTAAAATTATTTTTTTGCCTCTCCAATTTTTATACTGCATTAAGTGCTACAATTCAACCGGCATTGCAACAGAATAAGATTTTTTTAGCCGGTTGAATACATGCACGTAAATTTTATGTTCTCCCGTTATAATTCAATGACAGTAATGGTTTCAATGCTTCAACGGGCTTGGCTATCTTTTTTGCAAAGCGCACAATGAATAACTATTTGCAGCATTGGAAAACAAATAGGTTTGTTGATGAAAATTTTGCTAATTGATTTTAAGTATAAGCTGAATAAGGTTGATGACGCAGAAGAGTGCGACGCAACAAAAGCCATATTCCTATTCCCATGCCCGGTACAGAAAGAAAAATCTAATGAAAAAAGGTGAGTATAGCGTTAAAAATAATTACGCTGCTCCCAGGCTTTTTAATTCAGTTCTTATAATTCATGCTTGAGTGGTTTTGTTTCATTGTTCGGTTTTTAAGGCCGAAGTCTATGTATCACTATTCTGTTAAAAATTGTCTTTTTAACCGGACAAAAACTACGATCATGAAAAAACTACTATTGATTCTTGCGTGGTGTTTGGGTTTTATTTCTTTTGCCCAGGCACAAAGAACTGTTACCGGCAAGGTGACTGATATAAAAGACGGCGCTCCGCTTGCAGGAGCGAGTGTGAAAATTAAAGGCAGTGCGAAAGGGACTGTGACAGATGCTAACGGTGAATTCAGGATCTCTGCAGCCGACAATGCCGTGCTCGAAATTACGAGCATCGGTTACCAGGTGTTTGAAGTGAGTGTTGGAAATCAAAGTGCGTTGAACATTAGACTTACGCAGGGCGAAAATGTAGTGAACGAAGTTGTGGTAACAGCACTTGGCATAAGAAGAAGTAAAAACCAATTGCCCTATTCCGCGCAGCAGGTGGCAGGTACAGATATTACAAAAACGCGGAACACCAATTTTGTAAATGCATTATCCGGGAAGGTGTCTGGACTTGAAATAAGGCAAAACAATACGCTTGGCGGATCAACCAACGTTGTGTTGCGGGGATTTAAATCCCTCACCGGAAATAACCAAGCACTATTTGTTGTTGACGGGATGCCTTTTGACAATTCCAATACCAACACAGGTAATCAATTAACAGGTCGCGGAGGTTTTGACTATGGAAATGCTGCAGCAGATATAAATCCAGATGACATCGAATCTGTGAATGTACTGAAAGGTGCTGCTGCTACCGCTTTGTATGGATCGAGAGCGGCCAACGGTGTAATACTTATTACCACTAAGAAGGGCAAGAAGGGATTGGGGATTACAGTCAATTCCGGCGTTACCGTTGGAACAGTAGATAAAAGCACCTTTCCTACTTACCAGAAAAGTTATGGGGCAGGTTATGGATCTGCGATTGAATATGGATCACCTGATGGCAACTTCTTTTATTTTGATGTGAATGGCGATGGTCAACCGGACCTGGTTACTCCAACAACTGAGGATGCTTCGTGGGGTGCAAAATTCGACCCCAATCTCCAGGTTTATCAATGGGATGCATTTGACGAGTTCTCTCCCTATTACCACACGGCGAGACCTTGGGTTGCTGCACAAAATGACCCATCGACGTTTCTTGAAACCGCTGTCTCTTACAACAACTCTGTGAACATACAGGGCGGTGGCGACAAAGCAACATTCAAACTTGGTTATACGAGGAATAACGATAAAGGGATTTTGCCTAATAGCCAGGTAAATAAAGACCTGGTAAATTTTGCCTCTACGTATAACATTACCGACAGGCTTTCTGCAACCGCAAGTATCAATTACTCAAAAGTAAAAGGTGTTGGCAGGTATGGTAATGGTTACGGTCCCAATAACATTATGTCGAACTTCAGGCAGTGGTGGGAAATGAATGTTGACGTTAATGAGTTAAAAGACGCCTATTTCCGAAACAGGCAAAATGTAACCTGGAACTGGTCTGACCCCAGCGATGAAGTAAACGGGCTTCGACCAATTTACTGGGATAACCCTTACTGGAGCCGTTACGAAAATTTCGAAAACGACAGAAGAGACAGGTATTACGGCCTTGTTAGCCTCAATTATAAAGTAACGGACTGGCTGAATATTTTAGGACGCATTGCACATGATGCGTATGATGAGCAACAGGAAGAACGAGTAGCGGTAGGGAGTATTGGTCAATTTATCAATGGACAGCTAACAACCGATGCAAATGGTGAACCTTCCGGTTATTCACGATTCAATCGATCTTTTCGTGAAACGAACTACGATCTGCTGGTGAACTTTGACAAAAATCTTTCGAAGAATCTGAACCTGAAAGCGCTCGTTGGCGGAAATATAAGGCAAACAACTGTTTCATCAATACAGGCGAAAACAAATGGGGGATTAGTAATTCCAAAATTCTATGCCCTCTCCAATTCGCTTAACCCGGTAAACCCGCCTGTGGAAGCGTTGACAAAATTGGAGGTAGATGGATTATTTGCAGGCCTTACCTTATCATATAAAGACATGCTGGTGCTTGACGCAACGGGAAGAAGAGACAAATCATCTACTTTGCCTGAGGCCAATAACACTTATTATTATCCTTCTGTTTCGGGTGGCTTTATTTTCTCCAAGCTATTGCCTTCTGCTAAATGGTTAAATTATGGAAAGGTAAGAGCCAATTATGCTGAGGTAGGTAACAGTGCGCCTGCATTAAGCGTGAACGATACTTATAACCATGATAACAATGCCGTTTCATTTGGGACTGCAACACTGTTTTCGGTTGCGGGCACAAAAAATAACAGTAACCTGAAACCGGAGCGAACAAAAAGTATAGAAGCAGGTCTTGAATTGTCCATGCTTAAAAACAGGTTTGGCGCAGATGTTACATTTTACAACACCAAATCTGTTGACCAGATATTACCAGTTGGTGTATCAACAGCTACAGGATATAATTTTGAATTTGTAAATGCAGGCGTTATCAGGAACCAGGGAGTAGAAGTTTCTTTAAACGGCACACCTGTAAAATCACGAAACTTTTCATGGACTGTGACCTTAAACTGGTCACAAAACAGGAGTAAAGTTTTATCGCTTTATGACACTTCAAAAAACTTGTTGATCACCAACTTCCAAAGCGATGTGACGCTGAATGCTGCGATTGGCGAGCCTTACGGAACGCTTCGCGGGTCAAATTATGTTTACCAGGATGGGCAAAGACTCGTTAAGACAAATGGATTTTATCAAAAATCGGCAACATCCAATGAAGTGATAGGCAATATAAATCCTGATTGGATCGGAAGTATCTCCAATACTTTTAAATACAAAGATCTCGCTCTTAGTTTCCTCATTGATGTTCGTAAGGGTGGTGATGTTTTCTCGCTCGATATGTATTATGGTCTTGCCACTGGTTTGTATCCTGAAACTGCCGGCAATAATGATTTAGGTAATCCTGTAAGAAATCCACTTGACCAGGGCGGTGGTATTGTTTTACCTGGTGTTACGGCAGATGGTAAACCAAACGACATAAGGGCTGATATCAGCAATTTTTATGGCGCTTATGGATATGTAAGAAATCCATCTGCAGCATTCGTATACGATGCGAGTTATGTAAAGCTGCGGGAACTGGCACTTACTTATTCATTGCCATCATCTTTAATGAAAAAATTAAACCCGGTAAAAAGCATAGATCTTTCGCTTGTCGGCAGAAACCTTTGGATCATTCACAAGAACCTGCCTTACGCCGATCCTGAAGAAGGAACAAGTTCAGGCAACATTCAAGGGCTTCAAACAGGCGCTTATCCATCGGTGAGATCTATTGGCTTTAATGTCAATGTTAAATTCTAAAATTAATTACGATGAAAAAAATAACGACAGTAGCTGCGACGCTTTTTATGCTGGTGGCTTGCAACAAGGATTTGTCGAAACTGAATGTTGATACAAAGAACCCATCCAGCGTTCCTTCTTATACGCTTTTTTCAAACGCTCAGAAAAATTTTGCGAACATCGTTGCTGATGTAAACCCGAACAATAACATTTTCAGGCTTATTACGCAACAATGGACACAAACTACTTATACAGACGAAAGCAATTATGATCTTAATACAAGAGCGATTCCCGATACATGGTGGGCCATATTTTACCGCGATTGCCTACGCGATTGGGAAGAAGCAAAAAAGCTTATTCCCACAGATGTTCTTGATGAAGGGCAGCAAAAAAATGAGTTGGCCATAACAGATATTATGGAAGTGCATGCCTTCTACATCCTGGTGAATACGTTTGGAGATATTCCTTATACAAAGGCGCTTGACCCAACTATTCTGTTTCCTCCATACGATGACGCAAAAACTATTTATTACGATCTGCTCACCAGGCTCGATAACGATATGGCAAACCTTGATGAGTCAGCCGCCAGTTTTAACGGTGCAGATCTTATTTACGCAGGCGATGTAAGCAAATGGAAAAAATATGCCAACTCGCTTAAGCTTGTAATGGGCATGCAGCTGTCTGACAGCGATCCTGAAAAAGCAAAATCGGTTGTCGAATCAGCGGCACCGGGCGTATTCAGCTCAAACGATGATAATGCAATCTTTCATTTTCTTGCTGCTCCGCCAAATACAAATCCTGTTTGGGTAAATCTCATACAGAGTGGAAGGAACGATTTCGTTCCCGCAAGTACTATCGTCAATCTGTTACAGCAATTGAACGATCCAAGACTTCCACTGTATTTTACAACCGACCCAGACGGAGGTTATAGTGGTGGCGAACCTGGCTCAGGAAATACGTTTGCTAATTTTTCACATGTTGCGGATGCTCAAACAGCACCTGACGCGCCCTATACGCTGCTCGACTATGCATTCATTCAACTAACACTTGCTGAAGCTGTGGAAAGAGGCATGAGTGTTGGCGGCACTGCAGAATCGCACTACAATGCAGGTGTTACTGCTTCCGTTGAGGTATGGGGTGGAACGGAGGCTGATGCAACAACTTATATTGCGCAACCATCTGTTGCCTATTCAACAGCTGAGGGCGATTATAAAGAAAAAATAGCAAGACAGGAATACATTGCGCTTTATTCAAGAGGTTTTGATTCTTGGACCACAATTCGCCGACTCGATTATCCAGAACTGCCGGAACCAGTAAATGCGCAAAGTGCCTTTCCCGTAAGATTTACATATCCAATTCTTGAACAAAATATCAATACATCGAACTATAACACTGCATCGGCCGCTATTGGTGGAGATGTCGTTACCACAAGACTTTTCTGGGATACCCATTAGTATAGATAGTCATCACAAGCAGAGAAGTAAAAGGGCTGTACAATTGTGCAGCCCTAGTTTTTTATCCTTTTTTACCCGGCAATGTGCCGTTGTGAAGCTTCGTTGCGTCGCACTCTTGTACTGCACCGTCATGTGCAACATTCGTAGATTGAACTATGCGACGGATTTAACTTGGAATATCGTTGCGGCAATCGCTAAATAATGGTATTCTTTCCGCGATGAGCTGACTGTTTCCGTACAAGTGTGCGACGCAACAGTTGACGCCATTTCTACTGCAGCCGGGCCAAAAAAATTCAGGTCGATCAGGCACTTAACCCGAATTGCATTTTTGGTAAAAGATTCACCACCTTGCTCGTTGTCTTTACTTTGTCCTGCATTTCGGCCTTCAGTAACTGCAATAATGTTTCGGGATGGTTGTATTTTGATGCTTTAAAGAATGCATCTATAAATTTCGCCGCCTGTCCCCTTTCATTATAGCGAAGATTTTTGTTGCGCTCCATTTTGTCTTTAGCACGGCGCATAAGCTGCCTGCAATTCTCGTAAGTTATCCCAAAGATTCCCTGCAATTTTTCGTAATCAAAATCAAAGGCTTTTTTCAAGAGAAATACAGCTCGCTCGGCCGGGGAAAGCAGTATATACATTTTGGCAAGCTGTTGGGTTACCTCTGTACTGCGCTCAATATGGCTACCGATTTCGGCAGTGATTTCCTGGTTTTGCAAAGCATATTGAATGTAATTGCGGGTTTGCTTTTGCCTGCGGATTTTATCGATATACAAATGGTAAATAGTGCGTGCAATGTATGCTTTGGGGTTGCTGATATTGTTGTGACGCAACTGAACATATGCGGCAAGTGCCTCTTCAACAAGTTCTTCGCTCTCGTGATAGTTACCGGTGTACTTTGATGCAAGGGAAAACCAAAGCGGGTAATATTGATCGATGATACTTTTCATGTTTCGCGTATTAAATGGCTTTAATCCTACAAAGCTGTTCCATAGCTTGTTTGCAGCAAACATGTTCACGAATGAATTGCGAAAACAGGTGCATGGATTTTCTCAAACGAAGAATGAAAAATTTGAACACACTGCAGTATTGAACAAGGCCAAAAAAATGCACGGCAAAAAGGACCGGTCAAACGCTTTACAATTCATGCGGTGTTTTCATCAATTCATACCAAAAAGCAGCTATATAATGTTGTCAGGCCGACTAACAAGATAAAAAAGGCAGTAATTTGTAAGTCACGTGGTTGTACCTGGCGTTATAAACACCGTATGTTTTGCTTTAAGGATAATTTGTTGCAATGGGCTTTTCGTTTTTTAACAGTATTAACCGCTTAATTATGCAATTGCCGCAGTATACAAAGAATGATAGGCAAATTTACTTTACGAGTATGCCTGTTGTGGTATTGCTTATAAACTTTATGCTCTTTCAAACCAGGTATTTTACCGAGTTAAAAGTTTTTGTATTCTCTGGCCTGATCATTTGGACCGTCATGAGCATCATATGGATTGGCTTTACCTGGCTTGCCGTAACGATAAGGAACAGGTTGCCTGCGGATAAAGATCTTATGAAACGTATTGGTTTAACAATACTTATTATCGCCATCATCCAGGCCCTTGTGATAACGCTTTTCTTTAAAGGGTATGACTATTTTGACATCCTCGATTACCAATTAAACGAGAACGCATACTATTGGTCATTGCTCATTGCTTTTATACTCAACATCATTGTAATCTTTGCCCATGAAGGCTTCGAGAGTTTTGAAAAATGGAAGGTGACATTGACGGAAACAGAGCAACTTAAGAAAATTTATACGCAAAGCCAGTTATTAAGTTTGAAAAGCCAGGTTAACCCGCATTTTCTTTTTAACTGCCTTAATACGCTATCGAGCCTGATAACAGAGGATGAAGAAAAGGCAGAAAAGTTCTTAAACGAGCTAACCCGTATTTACCGGTACCTGCTGCGCGGCAACGAAGAACAATTTGTAAAGCTTGAAACAGAACTGCAATTCATTAATTCATATTACTACCTGATAAAGGCTCGCTACGGCGAATCTATTCAAATGACACTTGATGTGGAGGAGCGGTATAAAGACAAACTGGTAACTCCTCTTTTATTGCAAACCCTTTTCGAATACAGCTTTAATACTAATATGATTGCGAAAGACAAACCTTTAAAATTTCACATTACAACAGACAGTTCGGGGCGATTGTTATTCAGCAACAATATTCAGCCAAAGCAAAATGCCGAAACTGTAAGTACTGCCGGCATTACAAACCTTTCAGACAAATACAGGCTGTTAACTGGCGAAGAAATAAATGTTGTTAACGACTTTAATGTAAGCAGCGTAAAAGTTCCATTACTTGATGAAAAGAAGATAAATATCGTATGATTCTGGTAAGACCACGGAAGATTGAATGGGCTAGTTATTTTATACTAATGCCGCTGATAGATGCTGGTACCTGCTTTATGCTTTTAGGAAGCCATTGGTACCTGAGTGTGCGCCTGTGGATTTTCGGCTTTTTTTATACGATGATCACAGGCTTGCTGGTTTGGTATATTGATGTTATCTGCACGCGTTATATAAATTCAGCCCTATTTGGCTTTCGGGAGACGGGCAAGCGATTATTTATACTTACGGTTAAACAGTTTTTCATTGTATTGCTTTCGGTAAACTTAATTATGAGTGGCTTTAAGCTGATGGATCTTCCTGGCTATGACCCTTCTACAGAAAACTTTTG
This sequence comes from Chitinophagaceae bacterium UBA7600, assembly GCA_002478885.1. GTDB lineage: Bacteria > Bacteroidota > Bacteroidia > Chitinophagales > Chitinophagaceae > DLKC01. The sequence continues at coordinate 47,097 of DLKC01000027.1, read as the reverse complement.
GATAAGCCTTGGCCTTGCTTATTTTGTAACGTTTATCGCAATGATTATCTGGGAAGCAAATTACATTTTCACGGAATGGAAAAGAAGCCTTGCAGAAAAAGAGAAATATGAGCATTTGAGTTTGCAAAGTGAATTCGATACACTAAAAAGTCAGGTAAATCCACACTTTCTTTTCAATTGCTTCAATACCCTGTCTTCGCTTATTTCGGAAGATAAGCAACAGGCCGAAAAGTTCCTCGATGAGCTGAGCAAAGTTTACCGCTACCTCCTTCGCAACAATGAAGATGGCATGACAACGTTAAAAAGTGAACTCCAGTTCATTTTGTCCTATTTTGAATTGCTCAAAACACGGCATTGCGATGCCATACAACTTGAGCTGGAGATTGATAAGAAGTATGAGAATTATCTGCTTCCATCTTTAAGCCTGCAGATGCTTGTTGAAAATGCAGTAAAACATAATGCACTGTCAAAGCACAACCCGCTGGTAATAGAAATTTTCAGCACTGCCGGCAATAAACTGGTAGTAAACAATAACCTCGTTCCCCGAACCCAAAAGGCACCATCGGGCAAAATTGGCTTAAAGAATATTCGCGCAAAATATGAATTGCTAAAACAGCCGGGGTTCCAGGTAATGGAGGAACCAAAAAGTTTTACTGTGGTGCTGCCACTTATATGGGACAACGGCTCAAAGCGTAAAACGTCATTGCTTACCAACAAAGGTCTTTAGCCCGCATAACCAATAAACAGATTATTTACCCAAGCTAAAAGTTGTAGTATGAAAATCCTGATTATAGAAGACGAAGAACTTGCCGTAAAAAAATTACACAAGACATTACTCAGTGTTGATAAAGATATTGAGGTGATCGGCACAACGGATTGTATTGAGATGTCTGTCCAATGGCTCAGAAACAACCCTGCACCCGACCTGATCTTGATGGATATTGAACTGCTCGACGGGCAAAGTTTTGAAATATTCAACCGCGTTGAAGTAAAAAGCCCGGTAATTTTTACCACTTCGTACGACGAGTACGCGTTGAAAGCATTTAAAGTAAATAGTGTGGACTACCTACTTAAACCAGTGCAAAAAGAAGACCTGGCCGCGGCACTCGACAAGTATAAAAAGATGTATAGCGCAACCGCTTCGGCAAACAGCATGATCAATATGGAAAGCCTGGTTAAAGAGCTACAACAGAAATTGCAGCCAAAGGAATACCGTAAACGCTTTCTTGTAAAGAATGCACAAAAACTTGTTTCCGTTGAAGTGGAAGATATCGCTTACTTCTACAGCGATGGCCGTCTTAATTTTTTTAAAACGAAAGACAACAAAAAGTTCATCGTCGATTATACGATGGATGAGCTCGAAGATATGCTCGACCCTGAATCCTATTTCCGCATCAGCCGGTCATTTTATGTTTCCATCAATAGCGTTGACCAGATACACGATTACTTTGGTAACCGGCTTTTGTTGTACCTGAAGCCCGCCGTAGACAAAGAAGCGATTGTGAGCAGGGAAAAAGTAACAGAGTTTAAAAAATGGATGGGCAAATAAAGGCCGCTCTAAATATCAGGCAGCGTTAGCCTTTTAATCTTTGAAATAATCCTGATAGTAACGATCATTATCACTGTAATGGTAAGGCCTATGTCATGGTCAACGTTATTTTTTAAAAGAAAGCTGTAGGCAATTCCGCCAACCAGACTTGCCGTGGCATAAAGCTCTCCGCGTTTCAAAAGATCGGGAACATTATTGCTAAGCACATCTGCAATAAGGCCCCCGAAAGTTGCCGAAATAACGCCCATTACAATTGCATAAATGTTGTTCAGGTTATTTTGCAGCGATACCTGTATGCCGGCAACAGTAAAAAGCCCAATGCCAATAGCATCTGTTACAAAAATTACTTTTCGCAATTTGTGTACCCGCCCGGCAAATAAAAACGTCATTAGTACTGCGGCAACAACAAGAAATAAAGCAAGGTAATCGTTAACCCAATTCACGGGTCTTACGCCAATAAGCAGATCACGAACTGTTCCGCCACCATAAGCAGTTACAAAAGCAAGCACAGCTGCGCCAAAAATGTCCATCTTAAAAGCTTTAGCTTTAAGCGCGCCCGTTAAGGCGAAAACAAAAGTTCCGGAATATGTGATCAGTTGGAGCAAATTCATAAGCAAAAAGCTCATGCAATAATACAGCTAAACCGCAAAATGGCAGCGTATTCCAAAGCCGTGGCCATCAGTAAATATTTTCATGTACCCAGCCATTGGCCGGTAATTGAGCGCTTGTTGCGTCGCACTCTTCTGCTACAGAATACAAATGGGCAGTGAATAAATCTATAACCCATTATGCAAGCTTTCGAGAATCAATATGCCGATTGCTATACCAGCAGTACAAGTGAGTGACACAACGAAGATGAGCAGCGTATCTTCTGCTGGAGCTATATAAAGAAACCTATGATTTTTTTTGCCTCGGCCCTATGAGTGTTTTAACTCTGGAAGAAAGTTCGTTAGACTTGAAAGGTTTTGTAATGAAGTCGTTTGCACCGAGGGACAATGCTTCAAGCACGGTCGACTCCTGGTCCATAGCAGATAAAACAAGAATAGGGGTTTTTATGCCTGACGACCTGATGATACCTATAAATTCAAGGCCTGAGGTGAAGGGCATAAGTATATCAGTGATGATAAGATCGGGCTCGAAGTTGTTCAAAGACTCTAATGCATCACGGGCATCTTTGTTCATGCTTAGTTCATAGCTTTCTTTTTCAAGTTGCTTTTGAATCATAGCAGACATAATCGGGTCGTCTTCAGCTATTAAAATTTTCATGGGTATAAGAATGAAGGATCATGGTTTAATAAGGGATATGGTTTTTTATGAATGCAAGGCTAATTGCCAGCCGAGAAACCTTTTGGCTAATTTTTAACCTCTGATGGCACCAATTCTATTATTTTTGTTGCCAGTGGATGAAAATACAAAAAATTAATTACACAAAAGCTTTATAATGAAGAAATTATTACTGGCAGTGTTCAGTATGGCGTTGTTTTTGGCGGTAAATGCTCAAAATAAGGATGAAAAAAAGAAGAATGACTGGAGCAAAATTGATTTAAGTAACCGGGCAAACGACCACTTCATGATCCAGTACGGATACGATGGCTGGTTAAATACACCTGACAGTATTAATCCATCTGGTTTTTCAAGACATTTTAATTTTTATTTTATGTACGATAAGCCTTTCAAAACAAATCCGCATTACAGCATCGGAATTGGAGTAGGCCTCGGAAGTAGTAATATATTTTTTAAAGACACCTACATAGACGTTAAATCACTTACAGCCAAGTTACCTTTTAAAAATGTTGCCAACGAAAATCATTTCGACAAGTATAAGCTAACAACAATGTTTGCTGAAGCTCCGCTGGAATTTCGATACACTTCCAACCCGGTCACGCCGGATAAAGGCTTTAAAGCATCTTTGGGTTTAAAGTTTGGGATGCTTATGAAAGCATACACTAAAGGCAAAAACTATGTGAATGCAACTGGCACTACCTTATACGGTAAAAACTATATTGCCAAAGAACAAGAGAAACATTATTTCAATACTACCCGCATTGCCGCAACCGCGAGGGTTGGCTATGGTTTTATTTCTTTAGATGGATCTTACCAACTAACCCGGTTTCTTAAAGATGGCGCCGGACCAGTATTCAACCCATGGTCTGTGGGTTTAACCATAAGTGGTTTGTAATTCATAATTTTTACTGCTCTATTTTATATACACTGGTTACCTTCACCGTAAATTATTAGCGATTGATTGAAAAAAAGCAAAAGGTCGAGGCGAATGAGCGTGCGGTACTTGTAGGGCTCGTACAACTTGAACAAACCTACGAGCAGGTTGATGAATACCTCGATGAACTTGCCTTTCTTGCAGAGACAGCAGGCGCTATTGCCGTAAAAAGATTTACTCAAAAACTAAAGCATCCCGACAGTCGCACTTTTGTAGGCAAGGGAAAGCTGGAAGAAATAAAAAATTATGTGCAGGGCAAAAATATAGACCTGCTCATATTTGACGATGAGCTAACCGGTTCCCAAATTCTTAATATTGAAAAAGAACTTAAGGTCGTTACTATAGATAGAAGCGATCTTATTCTCGACATTTTTGCGAGACGCGCAAGAACAGCGCAAGCCAAAGTGCAGGTTGAACTTGCCCAATACCAATATTTGCTGCCAAGACTAAAAGGTATGTGGAAACACCTCGAGAGGCAAGGTGGTGGTATTGGCACAAGAGGGCCTGGAGAAACAGAAATAGAAACAGACCGGCGTATTGTAAAAGACAAAATATCTCTTTTACGCAAGAAGCTTTCTGATATCGACAGGCAGGCTTTCACTCAAAGAAAAGACCGTGGCGAATTTATCCGGGTGGCATTGGTTGGTTATACCAACGTTGGCAAAAGCACTTTAATGACGGTATTGAGCAAAAGTGAAGTCTTCGCAGAAAACAAATTGTTCGCCACGCTCGACACCACCACACGCAAAGTTGTTTTTGAAAATACACCGTTTCTTTTAAGCGACACCGTTGGTTTCATCCGGAAGCTGCCACATCATCTCGTGGAAAGTTTTAAAAGCACACTCGACGAAGTTCGTGAAGCAGACTTGTTGCTGCATGTGGTAGACATATCGCATCCCCAATATGAAGAACAAATAAATGTAGTGAACAAAACGTTGCAGGAATTGAACGTTGCCGATAAACCGGTGATCATCGTTTTTAATAAAATGGATCGCTACGAAGAGAAAAATATTGACGAGTGGGTAGAAGATTCTGTTCGCCAGGAAATTCTCCGCGAATTGTATGAACGATGGGATAATAACAGTCAAGGCAATTGCATTTTTGTTTCAGCCACAGAGCGCGAAAATCTCGAAGGCCTGCGCAATGTTGTGCTCGAAAAAGTAAGAAAGTTATACCAGGTACGCTACCCTTACAAAACAAATTTCTATTATTAAAACCAAGGTTCAGCTTTAATGATTTTTGAGCCCGCCTCCGGATCTTTGCTAATCTTCGTTGCGTCGCACACTTCAACGCATTTACATCAATTGAGCTAAACATCAACGTTTATAAAGACCATTTATTTAAAGTTTTGCTTGTGCTTTTAATTGCAGCCTTACTTTTCAATTATTGTATCTTCATTGAGATAAAACACCGTTATCAATATTCTTTATTTTTTTAAACACAACATATGGAAAGAAGCCATGATCTGAGGCTGGCGGTACTTATAGATGCTGATAATGTGCCCTACGCCAACATAAGTGCCATGCTGGAAGAAATGACCAAATACGGCACGCCAACCTTCAAAAGAATTTACGCCGACTGGACCAAGCCCACAGTAAGCGGATGGAAATCGGTATTACTTGAACATGCAATAACACCCATTCAACAATACAGTTATACAACGGGAAAGAATGCGACCGATTCGGCAATGATCATAGATGCGATGGACATACTTTATTCGGGCCGTGTTGATGGTTTTTGCCTTGTATCAAGCGACAGCGATTTTACGAGGCTTGCTACAAGACTACGAGAAGCAGGAATGAAGGTGTTTGGATTTGGAGAAAAGAAAACTCCGAAGCCATTCATTTCTGCCTGCGACAAATTTATATACGTAGAAATCTTATCTGCATCTGCAGAACAGGAGGAAGTTGAAGCCACAGTCAAACCTGTTTCTGCAAATGTTCCTAAAGATACAACTACTAAACAAGCCAAACAGGCGATACTAAAAACCGACAGGCGATTGATTAATTTAATAAGAGCCAGTATTGATGATATTGCTGATGAAAACGGTTGGGCATTCCTGGGCGACCTAGGAAATATGCTGATAAAAAAACAACCCAATTTTGATTCGCGTAACTATGGCTTTGGGAAACTCGTTCAGCTGATTAAAAGCATCAGCCAGTTTGAAATAGACGAACGTGAAACTGGAAGGGGGAATATTAAACACGTGTATGTGAAGACCAAATAACTAATACGCAAGCTTATAACGATATCTACAGTTTTTGTTTATTGCTGCTCATTGTGATAGCGCATAAGAGTGCGACGCAATAGCAGTTGCCAAGGGCTAAAAAGCCGGGCTAAAAACTTCAGTAAATTATACGGGGCATTTTTCGTGATAGTCGATCATTTCGATTGGTGTTCGTTCAAATTTGTAACCACTGTAGTTTGCGATAATGGAGGCCAACACCTCATCGATTTCTTCCACTGTTTTCAATATTACGAGCTTGTTGCGAAACTCTTTTATGTTGGGCATGCCCTTGAGGTAGTTGGAATAATGGCGGCGCATTTCGTTAACGCCCGTAATTGCACCTTTCCACGAAACACTTTTGTGCAGGTGTTTTTGCACAACTGCCACCCGCTGCTCCACTGTTGGTGGGGGAAAATGTTCGCCCGTCTTTATGAAATGTTTTATCTCATTAAATATCCACGGGTAGCCGATCGCTGCGCGGCCAATCATGATGCCATCTACACCATAACGGTTTTTATACAACAATGCTTTCTCAGGTGAGTCAATATCGCCGTTACCAAAGACGGGAATTCTAATGCGGGCATTATTTTTCACGGCGCCAATGAGCGACCAGTCGGCCTCGCCTTTATACATTTGCATGCGTGTGCGTCCATGAATAGAAAGAGCCTGGATACCAACATCCTGCAGGCGCTCCGCGACTTCTTCGATATTCCGGTTGTCGTTGTCCCAGCCAAGCCTTGTTTTAACGGTAACAGGTAATGATGTACTTCTTACGACGGCTTCGGTTAAGCGCACCATAAGGTCTATATCTTTTAAAACGCCGGCACCAGCACCTTTACTCACTACTTTTTTTACAGGACAACCGAAGTTGATATCAACAATATCTGGATTTACGGTTTCAACAATTCTAGCGCTCATGGCCATTGCTTCTTCATCGCCCCCGAATATTTGAATGCCAACAGGTCTTTCGTAATCGAAGATATCGAGCTTCTGGCGGCTTTTTATAGCATCGCGGATAAGGCCCTCGCTGGATATGAATTCAGAATACATAAGATCTGCCCCATTATCTTTACATACTGCACGAAAAGGAGGGTCGCTCACATCTTCCATTGGTGCCAGCAAGAGCGGGAATTCATCTAATACCAATTTACCTATTTTGACCATTCGGTTGCCGTTAACAGAAAAAAAACATTTTCAATTAAAAGAGTTGCAAATTTACAGCCTTATTTTATAAACATATGTTGTTTCAGCAAAGGTTAAATCCGTGGTCGCAGCTGGCCCTTCTGTTTGGATTTTGTGGAGTTGGCATAGTGCTAAGTTCTATTATTACGGCAATCATTGGAAATGTTGTACTGCATGTTCCTCTTGTTACACTTGCGGATGAGTTAATGAAGCCCGAAAACGTTTCTGTCGATCGGTTGCTACAGGTCTTTACCACTTTTCTTGTAATGGCCTTGCCTGCATTTCTTTCCACTTATGCCGGAGGCGGTAACGCGATGTATAGAATTGGCCTTAGACAAAGATCAGGCATAATGCAATTAGGCATAGTTGTATTGATGGTGTTTTTTGGCTTTATGCTTGGCGATGCCTTATCTGAATTAAACAGGATAATTCCCTTAAGCGCAGACCTGGAAAAAACATTTAAAGAAATGGAAGACACTTATTCCAACCAGGTAATGGCGATAGCAAGCATGAAATCTTTTGCAGACTATTTTACGTCTCTTATCGTGCTGGCAATATTGCCTGCAATTTTTGAAGAAATGCTTTTTAGAGGCAGCCTACAACAAATAATGATTGGCATAACCAGAAATGCGTTTCTTGGCATTTTCATAACCAGTGTTGTGTTCAGCGCCATACATCTTTCTTACTACGGATTTCTACCAAGACTAGCGCTTGGTATGATGCTGGGTTACATTTTTTATTTCAGCAAAAATCTATGGCTTAGTATAACCGCACATTTCATACAGAACGCATATACGCTAACCATCTTGTTTTTGTACAGCCGGGAGGGGAAAAACCCTACAGATGCATTTGAAGAATCTTTTCCCTGGTACTATGGCATCGCAGGCGCTGTAGTAGTTGTCTCCCTTTTCTTAATTTTTAAAAAAGAGAGCGCCAGGAAATTAGCAATTGAAGCACCTATAACACAAGAAGATCATGGAGAATTGGTATAAACTACATACAACCCGAAACTACGCTGAAGCAAATATTATTAAAGGTATGCTGGAGGAAAACAACATACAGGTAGTGATGTTGAATAAGCTTGACAGCAGTTACCTGGCGTTTGGCTACATCGAATTATTTGTGCCACTACATTTGAAAGACATGGCGAAAGACCTACTGAACAATGCCGTGAATGATTAACAACGCACTTTTATAACTTCGCAGTCAACTATCCGGTAAAATATGCAGATTATCCCGTTATCAGAAGGTGTTTTCACAATCGACAAAACAAAAATCTTCGTACCCTTCAATACGGAAACTGATGAGTTGCAGCACAGGCCTTTGGGAAGTTTGCTGGTAGAAGTGCTGCCCTTTTTGCTTATAACTTCCAAAGATGTTTTACTACTTGATACAGGACTTGGGTTTTCAAAGAATGGCGAACTTCAGTTATATGCTAACCTTAAAGCAAATACGGTGCAACCTGAACAGGTAACAAAAGTGTTGCTTTCTCATTTACACAAAGACCATGCAGGTGGTGTAAGCACAAAAGACCGACTTGGAAATTACCAACTTGCCTTTCCAAATGCCACTTATTATGTGCAACAGAAAGAATTCGATTATGCTATGGACATAGGCTACCCTTCTTATATGACTGAAGAAATTTCGTTGTTACAAAACAATCCGCGCGTTGTCTTTCTTAACGGCAATGGAGTTATAGATGATTACATTTATTACCAGTTCAGTGGTGCTCATAGCCCCTTTCACCAGGTATATTGGATAAAGGAAAATGGCGAAACTATTTTCTTTGGCGGCGATGATGCCCCGCAATTGCAACAGATGAAAAATAAATTCGTAGCCAAGTATGATTATGATGGAAAAAAAGCCATGCAGCTAAGGCAAATGTGGTGGCAGCAGGGACAGGATGAGCATTGGGTTTTTCTTTTCTATCACGATGTGAAGACGCCGGTTTTTCGTGCGGGCTAACATAAAACATTATTTTATTCCCGCCATTGTATCAACATTCAACTTCGCTTGCGACGCTCCGTTCAAAACCTGTGCAGGCATGAGGCAAAAACTTAAAAAACAGAAGCGGGCATTTATTATAAAAGCAATTGGCGCTTTTTTGGACTGCGGCACAAGAGTGCGACGCAACCATGATGCAGGCTGAGCTGCAGCCCGGAACAACGTACTATACGAAAATACCTGTTTACGAACACAAAAATGCCTGCTCGGTTGGAACAGGCATTTTATATAAACAGTTATTTATTATTGTTTGATCACAACCCTTGTGGCAGAGCTTGTTTTGCAGTTGATCACTACATAATAAGTGCCGGCGGCTTCTTTGGAAATATCGAGCTGGTAATTCGTTGAGCCTGCCGATAAGTTTGCCTTTTTAACCACTTTACCGGTATTGTTATAAACGATAAGAGAAATCGCATCCTTTGTGCCTGAATAAGTGAGATTAACCAATCCTTTTGTTGGGTTTGGTGCAGCCTGCAGGCTAAGCCTTGTTAGCTCCTGGGGAGCCTGAACAGCAACCGCATCAGTACTTTCGTCAACCACGGCAACTGCAGGTGGTGTTGGTGTTGCGGTAACTTTCATTATCCAATAATCGTTTGCACCGGTGCCTCCAACTGTTGCATCTGTTTTATCGCCGGATACCGGAGAATTAGAAGTGCCTCCAAGAATATACTGACCAGCTGCTATTTCTTTTAAAGAACTCAATCTGTCGGATCCTGAGCCACCAAATGTTTTATTCCAAATGGTCTTACCTGTGCTGTCTAATTTAACCAACCAAATATCATCGCCACCTTTTGAATTTTCGGTTTTATCGCCAGAGATACCAGAGCTGGAATAACCGCCAAGCAAAAATCCTTTATCTGAGGTTTGTATAAGGCAGGTAAGATAATCTCCAAGTGAACCGCCAAGCGTTTTGTCCCACTTTTTAATTCCATTGGCATCGGTTCTTATTACCCAGTAGTCTGTCACACCTTTAAAAGGGCCTGATTTGTCGAACGATGCAGGGGAATTTGAATAACCACCCATAATAAACCCGCCGTCTGAGGTTTGATCGATAGATGTTTGGTAATCTGACAGCGCTCCGCCATAAACGTGGTCCCAGATGCGATTGCCCAGTGCATCCATTTTATAAACCCAAAAATCGTTGTTGCCTTTGAAACTGTCTGTTTTCTGGTAGCCTGCCGGAGAGTAGGAATAGCCACCCAGTACATACGTGCTATCCTTATTCAGCTTCATGCAAGTAACAAAGTCTTCGTTTTTGCCACCGATTGTTTTATCGAATTTTATTTTACCCCTGCCATCGAGTTTTACGATCCAGTAATCGGCCCACAGATTTGCGCCGCGGTTTTCATCCGTTTTATCGTTACCATATCCTGAATAGCTGTAGCCGGCAATCATGTAATTGGTTCCTTTTTCAGGCATGTTAGCCATTGCTTGAACACCTTCTAACTGAATATTGCCAACTGTGTTGTTCCATTGCACCAAACCATCTTTGTCTAGTTTAATTACCCAATAGTCAGCACTTCCATTGAAAGCATTTTCGGTTTTATTGCCAGAAATATCAGACATTGATCTGCCTCCGACCAAATAGCCTCCGTCGGGCGCCTGCATCACGACAGGATTATCATCCTTACCGAATCCACCCAGGGTTTTATCCCATTGAATACGCCCCCTGTCATTCAGTTTAAGTATCCAGAAATCGTAACTGCCGCCATAAGAGTTCTGGGTTTTGTTTGAAGAAATATCAGAGTTGGAAAAACCGCTTACGATAAAACCGCCATCATTTGTTGTAGAGATACAGATAAGGCTATCGTTCTTGGTGCCACCGTAAGTTTTCTGCCAGGCAATGGTTGGCGACTGAGCCTTTATTGCCGTTATTAAACTTGTTGATATTATGCAGAGTAATAAAAATTTCGATTTCATATTTAATATTTTCGACTGTAATGCTGATATTTTTATAAGAGACCGGCAATAAAACTATTATTGTTGCCGGTTTGGTTATTGCCTATGTGAAATATTTACTACCGTCACGGACAACTGACCGCAAAGTTTGAAAACTGACCGCTATAACTTTTTCCCTGCATAAGTGTATGAAAGAAGCAGGAAGCGTTTTGTACGCAAAAGCCATTGTCGAAGGCCGGATGCCCTGCTAACGGCAAATAATGAAATACAGAGGGGCGGTTTTGTGCACGAAGCTGATCATAAATAGCTATACCCGCATAAACATAAGGCATATTTAAACAGTCATCATAATTTCCTGCGCTGTCTGGTATACCTCCGTCTTCTTCGCCTTTAAAAATAATAGTTGGAATGGCTTTGTAGCCGGTGTCGATGATTTCAGGAGCATGGCCCAACGCACCCCACATTGAGCAAATACCCTTTATAGTAAACTTATTCGAAAGAGTGTTACCGGTAGATTGCTGGCCACCTAACTGGTTAAAGGGTATTGGATAATACAGCTTGGCAATAGAGTCATTTACATAACCCTGGTAAAGAGCAAGAGAAGCGCCTGCGCTTGAGCCGGCAATAAATATCCAGTTGGTATCAATATTATATTTATCCGCATTGGCAACCAGAAAACGCACTGCAGAGTTAGCATCCTGGGAAGCCCTGTAAGTCGCAGCATTAAAAGTAAGAGAATCCGACAGGCAATCATGTCCCTTTCCTTTATTATAACCAACCCGGTAATCGATACCTACAGCAATGAAACCTTCGTCGGCAAAGCGATCACATATGGTCATTACATTAAAACGGTTACCAGCCATAAATCCACCGGCATGATAGAACATAACCAACGGATACTTCTTGTCTGAAGTTGCACCTGTTGGATAATAGATATCCATTCCGAGACTATCTACTTTGTGATTTTTGTAATCCCTCAAATCTCGCGCAAAAGTCACTGCTTTAAGATCCGTCAATTCACTGGCTGGCGAAGGTTCCTTAACAGAGTCGTAGGTTGGCTCTGGTGAAACGTTGAATATGATTCCGGCAACCAGGATTATAGGGACACATAATAAGGCGATAATTTTCATAAGATTAATTTCAGTTCATTATTAAAGTGATTGATAATGTGCAGAAGTAGGTTATAATGCGAAATAAATGCTTTTTTTTTGCCGAACCAAAAGTTGGCAACTTAAGATTGCTTAAAATATCACGCCCGAAAATAATGTTGCACGTTTAAATGAAGCTTAACCCGGTGCTTTAGTGAGCCCATTCAAGTACCTTTTTGTTACCCCTCGGTACACAGTAACTATTTTTTGTGGAAACTAATGGTTCGCTGCTCAACTTCGTTGTGTCACTCACTTGTGCTTTGGTATAAGTAGCGGCTAAAAAAATGATTTTATTACCAGATATTTTGGCGCCTTTCTGGCAACAGGCTTGTCGCTCTTTATTCTTCAGTACAAGTGTGCGACGCAACGAGGATGAGGGAAGGTTGGGAGTGCGGACACTAATGGATTTTGCCTCTGGAAAACTTACCTGTAACATAATAAATAAAGGTATCCGGGAAATTCCCGGATACCTTTTTAGTGCTTTAATCAATTATTAAGCATTAATGGCATAACCAGCATTAATAATTCTTCGTTTTCGTCTTCCTCAATTGGCTTAATAATGCCCGCTTTTACTGGTGTAGAAAGTTCAATTTTTACTTCATTGCTTCCGGCAGCATTCAATATTTCGATAAGAAATTTTGCGTTGAATGCGATTTGGAGGTCTTCGCCATCGTATTGACAACTCATTCGTTCGTTACCCTCAAAACTGAAATCCACATCCTGCGCGGCGAGTTGCATTTCGCTTCCACTAATACTTAAAACCACCTGGTTAGTGCTTTTGTTGCTAAACACACTAACACGGCGAAGTGCATTTTGAAAATCGGTTTTGTTCACAAGAAGTTTATAGGGATTGTCGACCGGGATGACGACTTTATAGTCGGGGAACCTTGCGTCGATCAAACGACAAATGAGTTGAGTTGAGCCGTGGGTAACAAAAAGGTGATTTGAGTTGTAACTTATTTCGAGTTCGTCTTCATTATTAGGGAGTGCATTCTTCAACAGGCTAAGCGGCTTTTTAGGAACGATGAAATTATCTGATGCCGGGCATTTCACATCGTTTCTTTTATAGCGAACGAGCCTGTGGGCATCAGTAGCAACAAATTGTATCGCATTTTTACTCAATTCAAAAAAAACACCGGTCATAGCAGGCCGGAGATCGTCGTTACTAACAGCGAATAACGTGTTATTAACAGCAGATACAAATGCACCGCTTGAAATAGTAAATGAATTAGTATCAACAGCAACGGGTTCTTTAGGGAAATTATCAGGGTTTTCGCCCATCACCTTATACTTTCCGTTATCGCTTGTTATTTCAATGGAATAATTCTTGTCGATATTGAAGGTCAATGGCTGATCCGGAATGTTTTTAAGAGATTCCATAAGAATTTTTGCAGGAATACAAACTTTACCATTCGCCTTGCTTTCCACATCCATTTGAACGCGCATTACTGTTTCCAGATCGGTTGCGAGAATACTTAATTTTTTATCTTCAATGTCGAAAAGGAAATCTTCCAAAATAGGTAACACCGTGTTTGCATTGATAACCCCATTTATCTGCTGAAGGTGTTTAAGAAGTGATGATGCGGAAACAATGAATTTCATAATACAACTTTCGTTTTATGTGTAGCAACAAACCTACTGTAAAATAAGCAGAAAAAACAACTACGGTTTTTACGCTGACACTTATTAACAGCCGAATGTTAATTAGTTGTGTGGGAAATTAATTTTTGTCGTTTTGAAGAATCTCGGAGAATTTGGCTTTGAATACGGGTTTAACGATATACTCGATTACACTTCCATACTTTTTTGATCGCATTATGTCATTCTTGTCAACTGAGGAGCTAAGAATATATATTTTGATTTTACCTGGCAGCTTTTGTTGAAGTAACTCATAAGCTTCCAAAAATTCCCATCCATCCATAATGGGCATATTAAGGTCAATAAAGATAATTTCGGGAAGATTTGAGGGGTTTTGCAGTTGATTATTTAAAAAATTGATTGCATCCAAGCCATTGTTGCACACATCTATCTTTGCTGCAAGGCCGGTTGCCTCAATTGTTTTTGTAGCAGCGAAAAGATAAACTTCGTCGTCATCGACCAACATTACCCTTGGGTGTTGTAATTCCATGGATATATCGCTTTTTAAGAGCATTGTAAGCTACAATTATTTGATGAAAATTTGGGAATATTTTTTTAGTATTGACTGATTTTCAGTAATAGAATTCAAAATTAATATTGCTTATGGACGACTACAATAAAATAAAGAGGTTTTGTGCGATCCAGGAAAGATCGCATGCAGAGATAAGGGAAAAACTATATAGATACGGCCTTTTCAAAAAAGATGTTGAAAAAATACTGGCGGAATTAATAGGCGAAGGTTACATAAATGAAGAGCGTTTTGCACATCACTATGCCGGTGGAAAATTCAGGATGAAAAAGTGGGGGCGCGTAAAAATTCGCTATTGCCTGAAAAAACAAGGTGTGAGCTCGGCAAACATTAATGATGCAATCGATGAAATTTCGGAAGAAGATTATTTGAAAGCACTGAACCGGCTTGCTGAAAAAAAATGGCTTTTACTCTCAAAGGAAAATCTTTTAGTAAGAAAATCAAAAGCAATTCAATACCTATTGCAAAAAGGCTACGAAAGACCTCTTGCCGTAAAAGCCGTCGAGAAAGCAGCCACTGCCGAGAAGGCATGAACAAACAAACACTACCTTCGTAAAAAAAATTCTATTATGACCCAATTCCGCAATTTCAGAATGGTAAGTTATGTAGTTTATGGAAGGGGGAGTTTTAACCAATTGGATGAAATACTTACCCCGCATCGTAAAAATGGAGCTCCAATGATCTTTTTTGTCGATCATTTTTTCGAGAATAAACCGTTGGTTGACAGAATTCCGGTTCGAGGTAATGACAAAATTATTTTTGCGGATGTCACTTATGAGCCTAAGACAACTTACGTAGACGGGCTGACCAGTCAGTTGAAAGATGAGTTTGGGACTATTTCGGGTATTGTCGGCATCGGAGGCGGTTCTGTGATGGATTTAACCAAGGCAGTTTCTCTTATGATGAACAATCCGGGTTCATCAGCCGACTACCAGGGATGGGATTTGGTGAAATACCCTGGTGTCTATAAGGCCGGGATTCCAACACTTAGTGGCACAGGCGCAGAAGTAAGCCGTACTTGCGTGCTCACCGGACCAACCAGAAAACTTGGAATGAATTCTGATTTTACTCCTTTTGATCAAATCGTTCTTGATCCAGAACTCACAGCTGATGCACCGGTAAATCAAAGATTTTACACGGGTATGGACTGCTACATCCATTGTATCGAAAGCCTAGAGGGGACTTTTCTTAACGAATTCAGTAAAAGCTATGGAGAGAAGGCTCTGCAGCTTTGCCAGAAAGTATTTATCGATAAAGATATATGGGATGCCGAGTCAGATGATCAATTAATGATGGCTTCTTATGCCGGTGGTATGAGCATTGCTTACTCGCAGGTAGGTGTGGCGCATGCAGTTAGTTATGGACTCAGCTATTTACTCGGTACAAAACACGGCATTGGCAACTGCATAGTAATGAACCATTTGGAGGAATATTACCCTAACGGCACTGCCGAATTCAAAAGAATGGTCGAAAAAAACAACGTCGAAATTCCAACAGGCATTTGCAAAGGTCTTACCGATGATCAATTTGATGCTATGATCAATGTTTCGATCGGTATGAAACCCTTGTGGGAAAATGCACTTGGAAAAGACTGGGAAAAAATCATGACCCGCGAAAAGTTAAGATTACTTTACGAAAAGCTTTGATCCTTAGTTCCTTTTTTGCTATCGAAGTGTTCGGGCAATTTACCAGACCATTTTGTCTATTACTTAGTTGATATATAGTGAGTGATAAAAAGCTTGCACAAAAATAAAAAAGCCTTGGTAAGAATACCAGGGCCGTTGCTAACCTATGAAAAACACCTATTTAAATTCGATAGTTATCTTTGTGTTAATTTGACACTTCAAAGTTGCAACATACTAACGACATAAAAAAATTAACAATCCCTTAAATAGGTCATATTTTTTATAAAAACTACTAAATAAAAAACAGCTACCTATTACCAACGATAGTTAAGCGCCTTCTATTCAACGCAATCAATATTATCGCATTAACTACAAATATGATAGGGCAGTTTCTATACTAAATGGCTGATCTGGAAAATACCGCTTCGCTACAAGTATAATCATCAGGACACAAGCCGCTGAATAGCACGTTCCAGCGTTTCCTCCTTTTTCGCAAAGCAGAAACGTAATACTCTGTTATCAGTTTCGTCTTTGTAAAAGCTGCTCATCGGAATGGTGGCTACCGCGTTTTCCCTGGTCAACCTTATTGCGAGATCTTTATCCCGCTCGTCACTGAATTCGGCGTAGCTGTAACATTCAAAATAACTTCCATGCGACGGGATTAATTTAAATGGGGTATTACTCATTAACTTCCGCAAGAAATTGCGTTTTTTCTCCATTAACTTGCCGAGGGAAAGATAGGCATCCTCGTTTAAAAGGTATTCTGCCAAAGCAAATTGAACTGTTGAGTTACAACTGAAACAATTAAATTGATGAACTTTTCGGAATTCTTTCATCAACGGCGCCGACGACACACAATACCCGATTTTCCACCCCGTGCAGTGATACGTTTTGCCAAATGAGAAACAAACAAAACTTTTTTCGAGTAGGTCGGGATATCGCAATATACTTTCATGCTGAAGATTGTCGTAGATAAGATGCTCATAGACTTCATCGCTTATAATCATTATTTTTGTGCCCATTGTGATATCGCTCAATTGAGCGATATCATTCGCACTTAAAACCGCCCCGGTTGGGTTATGGGGCGAGTTAATGATGATAGCTTTAGTTTTCCCGGTTACTTTCTGTCTAACCTCGTCCCAAGGAATACTGTATTGCGGATATTCAAGTGAAATGCGCACCGGAACAGCCCCATTTATAACTATATTGGGAATATAACTATCATAGGCAGGTTCAAACACGATCACTTCATCGCCGGGATGAAGTATAGTCGTAAGAGCAGTGTAAATTCCATAAGTGCCTCCGGGTGTAACCGTAATTTGGGAATCAGCGCTCAATTTGGCACCATACAGCTTCGCGCATTTCTCGGCAATTCGTTCCCGCAACAAGGCTAGACCATTCATGTGCACATATTGGTTATTCCCATCACGCATCGCCTTTGCTACAAGATCTGTAAGCTCCGAACTCATAGGGAAATCAGGGAAGCCCTGCCCAAGATTAATGGCATTGCATTCCATCGCAAGCGAACTCATAACCGTAAATATTGTAGTGCCAACGTCAGGAAGTTTAGAAATCATTTCAATTGATTGAGTACATAAAAATAGCAAATGCGGTAAGACTATTTTATAATTGCCTTTGTTTCATCATCGTCTTCGATATTACTCATCTGCCTGAGTATCCAGTTTGTTTTCCAGGCAACAAACCTGCTCTTAGGTTGAACAGTATAAACTTTTGGATTTGGAAGGCAGGCGATAATACTTGCCGCCTCACTTCGCGTAAGGTTCTTTGCGGATTTATGATAATAAGTCTGCGCTGCAGCTTCAATACCAAAAATGCCTTTGCCCATTTCGATTGTATTCAGGTAAACCTCCAGTATTCTTTGCTTGCCCCATATCCATTCTATAAGTTGCGTAAAATAAAACTCCGGAACCTTCCTAACATATTTCATCACCCCCTCTCCCTGCCACAAGAAAATGTTCTTTGCCGTTTGCTGGCTAATTGTGCTTGCACCAGTGCCTGCCGTTTTTTTACTTTTCCTTTTAGGATCCTGGTTAAGGCTTTTCTTCAGCGCATCCCAATCAAAGCCGTTGTGTTCGGGAAACAACTGGTCTTCGCTTGCAATGGCAGCCAGTTTTACATTTGCCGATATTTCATCCCAACCCACATAATCTCTTTTAAGGCCATAGCCCTCAAATACACTGCTCAACTGCGTTAGTGTTAAGGGCGGCATTACCCATTTACAAATAAGCAGGTAAAGGAAAGAAGATACAAAAGCCCATAATATCACACGTTTTGTGTAATGCCATATCTTTATCAGCATATGAAAAATATTACTGCCGAAAGATACTATGAAGATGTAACATGAAACAAGTGCAGGAAAAAATTGAAGACATTTTTGACACAAGCTTTCTGTTCATTACTCATCGCTGGTTGTGTCACTCACTTGTACGTTCCGAACCAAAATCACCTGTTCGCGGGTTTATAGCTTCAGCATTAAAAAACCAGTGGAAGCAATCAATAAATCCGTATCACGCATCAACAGCTGAAACCGCTGCCGCAGTACAAGAGTGCGACGCAAGGAACGATGCCAAATAAATAACAGCCGGGTAAAAAAATCTACTCAGTCTTTTTGTTCTTATTTTCCCCTTCGTGAAGTTGTTTGAATATTTCTTCCATTTTAAAAACATGGTCAAGCGTATCGTCGAGGTAATAATGGATCACCGGTATGCGGCGAACCTGGTTTTTGATGCGATCGCCCAACTCGCGTTTTATTTCGGGTGCTCGGTCATTTATTTTTCTCATTGCAGCCTCTTTATCCTCTACCTGAAAAAGGCTTATATATATACGTGCTTCGAGCAGGTCTGGTGTAATTTTCACGCTTGAAATAGAGACCATTCCACCTAGCATCATATTTAATCCGAGGCGTCGGAAAATATCGTTCAATTCTTGCTGAATAACTCCTGCCACCTGGCGCTGACGTTTCCCTTCGGTCATTGTAGTAAGTATTAATCGCTGTAAAATTAGTTACTTTGTCGCTCTCACGAATAATATTAACAGATGAAGCGTTATGCAAGAATATTTGGTTACCTGAAAGATTATAAGGCACGCATCGCGGTTTATTTTTTTTCAATCGTACTTTCCATTGTGTTCTCTATTTTATCGGTTGGCATGTTAATGCCTTTTCTCGACCTGATTTTTAAAGGTGACAACGGTACCGGTTCTCTTGTTGAAGTCACAACAAACCCGGTCATAAAAACGATAAGAGAAACACTTGTAAGTATTATACAAGGCGGCGGAACAAATGGGCGAATTGAGGCGCTTGGTATTATTTGTCTTTTAATAATGGTCTCTATTTTTTTTAAAAACCTGTTTATTTACCTTTCTTTTTATGCACTCAACCCGGTGAAAAATGCCATAGTAAACACGATTCGCCTGGAACTCTATGACAAAATACTTCGCCTGCCCATTGGCTATTTCACTGAGCAAAGAAAGGGTGACCTTATGAGCCGCACCACGAATGATCTTGCAGAAGTAGAAACCTCTGTTGTGGGTGTGCTGGAAGGCTGGGTCACTTACCCGCTCACTATCATTATAAATCTCGTAATACTGCTTGTACTTAGCGCTCAGCTAACTCTTTTTGTTTTATTGTTTATCCCAATAATGGGATTTATTATAGGAAGAATAACACGTTCTCTTAAGAAGCAATCGCGGGATGTTGCATTAAAATCGGGTGAGTCTGTTTCTATTCTTGATGAAACGCTGGGCGGTTTAAGAGTAATAAAAGCATTTAATGTAGAAAGTGTTTTGCAGTTGAAATTCAGAAGAGTAAATGAAGATCTCGTTTCTACTAAAAACAAGATCAGTTTTAAAAGAGACGCAGCTTCGCCAATGTCAGAGTTTTTGGGTGTTTCCATCTTTTGCGCTATTCTTTATTTTGGAGGAAGGCTTGTGCTGGGTAACAACATTATGGAGGCATCGGCATTTATTACTTACCTGGCCTTGTTTTACAACATTATTAATCCGGCAAAATCATTGTCTACTTCTTTTTCGAATATGCAAAAGGGCACGGCAGCCATTCACCGTATTGAAGAAGTGTTGAAGGCGCCAGTAACCGTAGATGAAAATCCGGAAGGGAAACAAATTAAATCATTTAACGCTGCTATTGAATTTAAAAACGTTTCTTTCTCGTACGATGATTTCAGCATTTTGAAACATATAAACCTTACCGTCAGGAAAGGAACAACTGTAGCGTTGGTTGGTAGCAGTGGTTCAGGCAAATCAACATTGGCTGACCTTGTTCCTCGTTTTCACGATGTGACAGCCGGCGAATTATTGATCGATGGAGTGAACATAAAAGATTATTCCCTCAAAGAAGTAAGAAACCTGATGGGAATAGTTACACAAGAGCCAATACTTTTTAATGATACCATAGCAAATAACATCGCACTAGGTAAGGAGAATGCAAGCGAGCAAGACATAATTCATGCGGCAAAAATTGCCAATGCACATAGTTTTATTGAACATAAAGAAAATGGATACCAGACAAATATTGGCGATCGGGGTTCCAAGCTGAGCGGTGGGGAACGTCAGCGCCTGACTATAGCAAGAGCTGTTTTAAAAAACCCACCAATTCTTATATTGGATGAAGCCACTTCTTCACTTGATACCGAAAGCGAACGGCTTGTGCAAGATGCCATCAATCATTTAATGCAGGACAGAACTTCTCTTGTTATCGCACACAGGCTAAGCACTGTGCGGCATGCAGACGAAATCGTGGTTTTGCAAAAAGGTGAAATCGCTGAGCGTGGCACGCACGATTCTCTTATTGCGCAAGACGGCATATATAAAAAACTGGTGGAAATGCAGGAAGTGAAATAAAATTCTTTTCGCTTCCACCCTTTTTGCTTACTGCGGCCAAACCCAATTTCTCTAATGACTAAAAAAATACTCATTATTTCAAGTGAGTTTTTACCTGACCCGGGTGGTATCGGCAATCATGCCTACCACATGGCAAAAGGACTTGCATTGGAGGGATATCATGTTACCGTGTTGGCAGATATCACGTCAGGCAGCCGCGATATGTTACCTGCATTTATCAAAAATATTCCTTTCCATTTCATCCCTGTTGTAAGGGGTAACTTTGTCGTTCTTACCTATCTAAAAAGGCTAAAATTGGCGGCGAGGCTGGCAGCCGGCAGAGAGCATATAATCTGCTCGGGAAAATTTTCGCTTTGGCTTATACATTTGATAAAGCTCTTTTATCCCCAAAAAAAAATTCTTGCTATTGTTCATGGAACTGAATTATTGCTCCCGGCTGCATGGCAGAGGACTTTGATCAACAAGGCGCTTGTAAAAGCAACCAACATTGTGGCAGTTTCCCGCTACACAGAAGGTTTTATTGAAGGTGAAACAAGGGGGAAGGTTTGTACTACCGTAATTCCAAATGGAATTGACAACGGCGAATTTGTAGACCACAATACACACACAAGACCTGAAAGGCCTTTGCAACTGATTACGATAGGTAGTGTAACCGAAAGAAAGGGACAGGAAAATGTTATCAACGCTATGCCTGAGTTGCTTATTGAATTTCCCGGTTTAATTTATCATATCGTTGGTACACCTGTAATTACTGAGGAATTGCAAAACCTCTGTAAGTTTCTTTCCATTGAAAAAAATGTGTTATTTCATGGCAAATTGCCAAGGCCGGCGTTGCTGAAGCTTTTAGATAAATCAGCAGTGAAATTGATGCTTAGCAACCACACAAACAAGGGTGATTTCGAAGGATTTGGAATCGCCTTGCTGGAAGCAAATGCCTGCGGAATTCCGTCGATTGCTTCAAATACCGGTGGCACAGCAGAAGCTGTGGCAGATAATTTCAGCGGACGACTGGTTAATGCAACTGATAGGAAAGAAATTGTTGCTGCGGTACAAGATATTATAAACAACTACGATCGTTTCTCAGCCAATGCCATACGATGGGCAAAAGATCATGACTGGATCCTGATCATTAAAAAATATGTTGCGATTATAGAAAGCGGCTCCTGATGCCACCAGCACTGTAGCACAAAAGTGCGACGCAACAACTGCTGCATGAAGCAGTAGAGCCCGACTCATAAAAATTTTATCCCTCCAGCGTAACAGTCTTTTTCATTCCATTGCGGTATAAAATAATACCCATTGTTACAAAAAACAACACGGCAATTATTTGGTAGGCATCATCGCCGATAGCGCCTGCTATACTGTTTTCAAGGTTAACCGACTCAAGCGACTTGGCAATATTTTCATTGCCCGCGGTAAGCAACGCCACAGCCACACCGGCCAATGCTCCACCCGCAACAAGACCTGTTGCAAAAAGGTTGCCGCGACTGAGATCATCTTCTGTTTCTGATTCCCCTTTTTTCTTCTTACGCCAGTCAACAATACTGCGGATAAAACCGCCACAAAAAATTGGAAGTGTGGTACTTAAAGGAAGATAAGCGCCCACGGCAAAGCTGAGTGACTTAACTCCGCAGAGTTCCATAACAACGGCAAGTGCAACACCAACAAAAACAAATTGCCAGTCGAGGTTGAAGGAAAGAATTCCTTTAATAAGCGTCGCCATTAATGTTGCCTGCGGACCGGGAAATTTATCTGTGCCAATGGCATGTGTAAAACCTTGCTGTACCATATCGGCAGTTGGCGTATCCAGTATTTTTACGGTGAGCCCGATAACGATAGAAGAAACAATCGCGCCGATGAACAAAGCCATTTGCTGATATTTTGGCGTAGCCCCGACTATATACCCTGTTTTAAGATCCTGCGAGGTAGCACCGGCATTTGCGGAAGCTATACAAATCATTCCACCTACAACAAGCACCATGGGCTCGTATGTTTTTCCACTCCAGCCAATACCAATAAATACAAGACAGGTAGCCATTACGGTTGCAATGGTCATTCCGCTGATTGGATTATTACTCGACCCGATTATGCCAACAATTCTTGAAGACACTGTCACGAAGAAAGCACCAAATATTACTACCAGTATGCCCAGCAATAATTTGCTGCCAATACCATCGCCCGGTATCATTGGTATAAAAGCCATGAGTAATATAAGCGCAACACTTCCGAAGAGTACGATCTTTATATTAAGATCTTGTTCTGTTCTTGCAACCGCCACCTGGTTATTTTTTTTGCCAATAGTGCCGAGGCTGTCTTTAAAAGATCCAATAATGGTTGGTATTGTTTTTATCAAAGTAATAAAGCCGCCAGCAGCAACGGCACCTGCACCAACCTGTCGAATGTAAGCCCGGTACAAAGCGGTTGCGGTATCTGAAAACTGGTGGGTTGCAGGATCCCAGCCACCAGGCCCGCCTGTAGCAGTTACGTCCTTCAGGTAGCCAAGCTTTACCAGTTGAGATGCAATGATGGTTTGATCATGTATCAATGTTGCCAGCAGCGGGTTAAAGACCAGCCAGCTTAGCACACCACCGGCCACAAGCACGCCACAGATTCTCGGGCCGATTATATATCCTACGCCCATATACTCAGGCGTTATTTCGCCGCTTACCGTTGCTGCTGGAAAATATTTATTCGTAAGTTTTGTTGCATAAGCTGGCGTTTCTGCAATCACATGAAATATCTTTTGCAAAAAAGCATAGACCAACGCCACAGATACACCAAGAAAAGCAGTTCGAGCAACATCGCCACCCTTTTCACCGGCCTTTAAAACAGAAGCGCAGGCAGTGCCCTCCGGGTATGGCAATGTATCGTGCTCCTTTACAATTAAAGAACGGCGAAGCGGTATCATAAGCAGCGTGCCAAGCAAACCACCGAAAATGGCCAGCACAAGAATGGTTATATAGTTAAAGTAATTCGCACCAACGCTGTTGCCACCTGCATCTATAGATAAAAACAAAAACCCTGGCAAGGTAAATGCAACGCCTGCTGCAATACTTTCACTCGCTGAGCCGGCCGTTTGAATAATATTATTTTCAAGAATGGTTGTTCCTAGGAACCTGCGCCCAATGGTAATGGCAATCACTGCAATAGGAATAGAGGCACTAACCGTCAGCCCCGCCTTTAACGCAAGGTACACAGTGGCGGCTCCAAACAAACATCCCATCAGGCAACCCATAATGATCGCCTTAACGGTAAATTCTTTCATTTGTGTTTCAGGCGCAACGAAAGGCCTGAATGTTTTTTTATCGCTCATGCAGTGTGGTTTAGAAAATAAATGTAAGGGTTTGATTTTTCATTTTTATATTCTCTTGCTCAAAACAATTTTTTAGGGGGCGGGCATTTGTGCTGCTATGTAACTTTTGTTGCGTCGCACTCTTGTGCGCCATTTCAAAAATCAACAAACTATTTAGGCCTGCCGAGCAGTGCACGAATGCACAAGAGTGCGACGCAACGTAAGATGAGCGGTGCCTTACAGCTGGGTACACAAATTTTAATCTCAAAATGATTGATAATAATCACTCAAACTTTGTTATTATTTATAAATAGTTATTTTTATTGTAAAACCTTTTCGTGTTATGTCGCCTGCCTCTTTTGAAGAACTGAAAAAAAGCACGCTTGACCTATTAAAAAGATCGCTGCCGGCAGGGCTTACTTATCATCATGCCGGCCACACGGCCGATGTGCTGCAACAGTCGGAGCGCATAGCAATTGAAGAAGGGGTTACAAATGAACATGATCTGCTGTTATTAAAAATTGCAGCTTTATTTCACGACACAGGTTTTCTTTACACTTATCGTGAACACGAAAAAAAGAGCTGTGAAATAATGCGCAGGAAGCTTGGTAATAAACTGGATGAAAGTGAACTGACGGAAGTGTGTAAAATGATTATGGCAACGAGGATACCGCAAACACCGTTGGATCATCTCGGTGAAATAATTTGCGATGCAGATCTTGATTACCTGGGGCGCGACGACTTTCCGGAAATAAGCGATGGCCTGCGGCTTGAATTCCTGCAATATGGAATTGTGAAAGACGATCTGGACTGGGAAGAAAAGCAAATTTCTTTTTTAAAGCATCATACTTATTTCACAGATAATTCAAAGCAACTGAGGCAATCTGTAAAAAAAGACCACCTGGAAAAACTCGTGACAATCTTTTCAAAAAGGAATACATAAACAAACAATATGTGGGGTGCAGCTTTTTTCAGATCGCTCAATGTTAGAAAAGAAGAAAGATGGCTGGTTACCAAACTTTTCTGGATACAGTTTTTCCAGGGTGCAGGTATTACCTTTTTCTTTACGTCGGCAATCACCACCTTCCTGGAAGAGTTAAATCCTTCAAAGGATTTGCCCATTGTATATATCTGCGCGTCTTTCTTAATGCTGCTCATGGGTTACATCTACGGCATTTTAGAACACCGTTATAGCGTAACCAGGTTTAGCCGTTACGTAATTCTTTTCATGGCGCTCAGCACCCTTGCCATTTACGTTACTGAACAGTTTACCGATTTACACGGCCTAAATTTTTTCAGGCCAATATGGTATTTCGTACTATATCTTTTAAGCAACCTTGAATTCTGGGGCATTGCATCCACTGTTTTTGAGGTGCGGCAGAGTAAAAGGCTGTTTAGCATTATCAGTGCGGGTGACATTCCTGCAAAACTGATCGGATCAAGCTTCGCATTAACCCTGGTGGGTCCTTTGGGTGCCGCTAACTTGTTAATTCCGGCTTTTGTTTGCCTGCTTTTACCGCTTCCATTTTTAAAACAAATAAAGAAGACAGGCGTGTTACATATAGGCCATTTTCACGATAGAGGGCATAGCCATGAGCATAAACCCGACAAAAGGTTTAAGACCTTTTTAAAACGCTTTACTTCTAACCAACTTATTTACCGGGTTGCATTGCTTTCTTTTATAATGTCTATCTGCCTTGTCATTGCCAATTTCGCTTTCTATAGCGTTATCAAAGAGAAGTGGCATAACGACAAGAATTTTGGGGTGATCATTGCTTCATTTATTGTGGTGGTTCAGAGTTGCGCCATGCTTGTAAAGGTTTTACTCACAAGCAGAATCATATCAAAGCTTGGAATAAAGTTGTCGTTGCTGCTTACCCCGGTCATTTTCATGTGCCTTATCGCGGTTGTTATTATTGTTGAACATTCTGTGCACGACGAAACCATACTGTTGCTAACGTTTGGTGTTTCGTGCGTTGTACTCGATGTAATGAAAACCGCTGTTAACCAGCCGGTATTTCTTAGCGTCATGCAGCCCCTGGGCATTCATGACCGGCTTAGGGCACATAATATTGTAAAAGGCATAATGGACCCTTTCGCCTATCTCTTTAGCGGTATTTTACTATTCCTGTTGATGAGGGTGGAGGTGGAGGTTGACCTGCTGGTGCTTTCTTATTGGTTACTTTTTTTCGGGGCATGCTGGATCCTGGCGATTCATTTCGTAAATGACGAATATTATAAAACAATTCTTACCGCAGTAAGCCGTAAATATTATTTACAAAACGGACTTACAGTTGACGATGATGCCACCAGAAGTTTTATTAATAGAGAATTGCAGCAGGGAACGGTAAGCGAAGTATTGCAATTACTGCACCTGCTTGAGCTGCAATCAGAAAACATCATCAGGCAGGATGTTGCCGAACAGCTGATGCGGGAATCGTCAGACCCGGTAAAAGAGGCATTATTAAAGTTGTTGCTGGCAGGTAAGGTAAGTATTGGCGCAGAATACGTGGTCAACATTTCCGGCGATGCAAACAGCAATATTACGTTGAGGTTGCAGGCACTTTCCTGGCTGGCCGAATCAGCACAGCATGAACCCGAACTTGCCCGGTATATTGAGGATGACAACGACGATATCAATATTCTATGCAATGCTGCTCTGCTGCGCAACAAACAATCGCCGTACTATTTTAAAAGCAGTAACCTGCTGGATAACCTGCTTAATTCTGATAAGAGGTCTTTCCGGGTCAAAGCTGCCCACATTATCGGCAAAGCGGGTAACTTGGACTGGAGCTACGAGTTAGCCAGGCTGATAAACGATGGAGCAAGCGAAGTGAAATCTGCAGCCATACTTGCGGTAGGTGAACTTAAGGATGAAAATCTTATTCCCGAAATTCTTAAACACATAAAGACAAACAGAACAGAAGTTGCAGAAAGCATTTACCGCGCAGGAAATATTGCTGTGCCGTTTGTGGTGGCCTTTGTACTCGGTGCCACAACCAGCTACGACGAAAAAAATCAATTGATCGCTATTTGCGCAAGAGCCGGTGGAGCAGTTGCCAGAACAAACCTTATGGACCTGTTGCATCACCTGCCCGATCATTCTCACAATTTGCTTCGTGCCATATATAATTGCAAAGGCAATAGCACACCGGAACAATGCACAATATTGGAGAATTTTGCGGAACGAAAACTTGGCGATGCAGGCGAAATACTCTTCATGCAAAAATTTCTTTCACTTAAAACCGATGCCAGTCATTTGCTTTCTGAGGCACTGGATATTGAACTACTTGCCCTAAGAGAAAGCCTTCTATATATTTTCGCCATGATCTATAATAACGAAGAAATAGAAAAAGTACGGAGAGCCGTTAAATTAAATAACAGGGAAAGTTTTGCCAATGCACTTGAGTTGATCGAGATGACTGTTCCCAAAAAATTTGCCCACGACTTTACCATCATATTTGAGCATGGAGATCTAGAACAAAGATGCGCTGTACTGCATACCCGAAGAGGCAGCCAAATCAGCAGCGCATTGCAGATAACAGATATTGTGCTGCGCAATGCCGAATATGAATTTAATCAATGGACAAAAAGCTGCGCCATATACCTCTCAATAAAAGAACCGGATGCCGGCGACCAGGCACTTGTAAAAAAATACATACTCTCCGAACATCCGGTATTAAAAGAAACGGCAAATTTTACACTCACCCACCATATGGAAAATAAATTATTACTGCTCGAAAAAGTGCTCATGCTTAAGAAAACAGCCATTTTCGCGGAGACACCCGAGAGCGTACTTGCCGATCTTGCGCCACTTATGCAGGAGATAGTTTATGCCGAAGGGGCCAGCATTTTTGAAGAAGGGGCCATAGGCGAAAGCATGTTCATTTTGTACCAGGGCCAGGTGCGCATTCATAAAGGTAGCACAACGCTGGTTGTGTTGTCGAAAGAGAACGAAGTGTTTGGCGAACTCTCCCTTTTTGATGCAGAAAAACGCTCGGCAAGCGCCACTGCACAAACAGATTGTGTGCTGTATAAACTCGAGCAATTACCTTTCTTCGAGCTAATAGAAGTGAGGCCCGAAATTGTTATGGGTGCTATAAAAATCCTCAGTAAAAGGTTACGCGATCAAAACGAAAAACTCGTGCAAATGAGTGGCAAATAATTACAGCCATCCAATATTTCATCATATATTTTGGGTTACCGGCTTAAGTGCAAACGGCATCTTCGTTGTGTCACTCATTTGTACGGCTGGTTCGCTTATCAGCAGAAGAAAGCTGTGCAGGCTATAACAACATGAACCTCGGGTTCTAGTTACTGCCATTTATGCTACAGTACAAGGGTGCGACGCAACGATGTTCAATTCCAGCACTTAAGCCCGGTACCAAATACCAGTTTTCGTAAGGCTGTTTTCAACGGGCTCATTAATTTGCAGTTTCATTTAGCAGCACAGTTTATTCACAGTAATCATGAACACAGCAGACCAAACAGCCATCATAAAAAAAACGGCGGAATCGACTGTTTTTTCTATCCTTCTCAGCATTAGCTTTTCGCATTTGTTAAACGATACCATTCAATCGTTGGTTCCCTCTATATATCCCGTAGTAAAGGACTCGATGCAGCTAAGCTTTTCACAGATCGGTTTTATTACGCTCGTTTTTCAACTGTGTGCATCGCTTTTTCAACCACTGGTTGGAACGTTTACAGACCGGCGGCCGCAACCTTATTCGTTGGCGGTTGGCATGTCCATTACACTTGCCGGACTTGTGGTTTTGTCGCAGGCAAACAGCTACGCGATATTGCTGCTTTCTGTTGCAATGATCGGCACCGGATCTTCGATCTTTCACCCGGAGGCTTCAAAAGTGGCCTACATGGCCGCAGGCAATAAACGCGGCCTGGCTCAGTCTATCTTCCAGGTAGGTGGCAATACGGGAAGTTCGCTGGGCCCTTTGCTCGCAGCATTAATTATTGTTCCCTTCGGGCAGTCGAGCATTCTTTGGTTTTCATTGCTCGCATTAGTTGCTATTGCTGTGCTGATAACAATCGGTAACTGGTACCGGGGCAATATGGACAGGATAAAACCGAAATCAAAGTCTGTTTCTCATACAACAGAGCTCAAGCTTTCACGGGGAAGAGTGATTGCTGCTGTCGCGATTTTACTGGTGCTTATTTTCTCCAAATATTTTTACATCGCGTCTATCACGAGTTATTATACATTTTATCTCATGGACAAATTTCATGTGTCTGTTCAAAGCTCGCAGATGTATTTATTCATATTTCTTTTTGCTGTTGCGGCAGGCACACTTATCGGGGGACCCATAGGTGATCGCTTCGGCAGAAAATATGTTATCTGGTTCTCCATTCTCGGCGTTGCCCCTTTTACACTATTGCTGCCTCATGCAAATCTTTTCTGGACGAGCGTGCTGTCTGTTTTTATCGGTGTTATACTTGCTTCTGCTTTTTCCGCGATACTTGTTTATGCACAGGAATTATTGCCGGGAAAGATAGGCATGATCTCGGGCCTGTTCTTCGGTTTCGCGTTTGGCATGGGTGGGCTCGGTTCTGCACTGTTGGGCACATTGGCAGATCATACAAGCATTGAATATGTTTACAATGTTTGCGCATTTCTGCCGCTAATCGGATTACTTACCGCCTTTCTTCCCAATATCGGTGGAAGAAAAAAACGTGCAGCCTGATTCCTGATTACTCAAAGGATAATTGCATTATTTGCTTAGTAATTCATCAACCCGTTTGAATGTAAAACCTTTTGACCGAAGCACGTCAATCATTTCATCAAGACGGTTATAAAGCTTGTCCCTTCGCCGCGCATCAGTCCCGGCATGTATTAAAATGATTGCACCATTTAACTTTCCGGGCGAGTTTACAGACAACGCTTTGACCCCGTTTATAATGCTGTCGGTGCTTTTATAAGATGCTCCCATCGCAGGGTATGTATAGTCAGCATTTGTTCTTATCCCAGGTGTAAAACTGATCAGTTGCAGATTTAGTTCTTCACTCCAGGCAGCAATACTGTCATTCCACCATTCGTATGGCGGGATATAATACTGTGGGCGGTTTACAGGAATATTTTCAAACCGCATTTGATTTAAATTCTTTTGCATGTCGGCGACAAATTGCTCTTTTGAAATAAGCAGGCTGTCACGTTTACCCCAGTCATTGTACAAAAGATGTTGGTCAGAATGAGGGCCAAGGTAATGCCCGGCATTGTTAAGCCGTTGAATATAGCCAGTGAATTTTTTATTACGGTAAAAATTGCCGGTGAAAAAAAAACCTGCGTTTACCTTTTTATCAGTAAGCGTTTTTACAATCGCAGGTAACCCTTCGCCAAATTCATCAGCAGTAAATACCAGGGCGATTTCTTTTTGCGTTGAATCTCCCCGAATGACAGCGCCATAAGAACGACTAAGTCTATCGTGGGGATTTGCAACTGACTGTTCCGCAGCCAACAAATAGATCAAGGAAGCCGTGCCGTCCATGGTAGGCTCATTAGTACTGTAGTCTCCATAGTCGTCATGATATACTGCAAGATCACTTTGATAGGGTGCATATTCGTCGCCGTTGAACAGTTGTATGCCGATAAGATTTTTATAAATACTTGTGTAAACGGGCCCGTCGACCAGGCCACCGTCAATGGGGTAATTGTTCAAATGTGTGAATGCGGAGTGTGGATCATCTGGTGTATCACCCCATGCAGGCAGGCCATAAACCATGCTTGTCCCCCATGGATTGCATCCAAAGATCCAATCGAAGCAGGCCTGTTCCAATGCTGTATAAGTTTTGTCGCCGCTCAGTTGCCTGTACCAATAGCACTGGATGACAAAGTTCACAGTAAGGTTATTGCTGCACCAGATAAATGGAATGCCCCGGTAAAACGCATTGTCTTTTGATTTCTTCCATACGCGTTCAATACCTTCTTTGTAAAATGCGATGAGCGTATCTCTTTTCGAGGAAGTCAATTGCTTTGCCAGTTCATAATGCCCCACATTAATAAAAGGATACCACTGGTAATGTTTCGCTGTGTCGCTGCCAAGCCATGGTGTTACTGGTTCATTTTTTGCATACGCATAAGCTGAAATTAAAAATTGTGCGCGTGAAGTGTTCCCGGTTGATATCCTGCCTTCCTCAGTCAAAGCCAATTCCATATCATCGACCCAATTGTCTTCTGCATAAATATAGGGCGAGCGTACCGACGCCGTTTGTGCAACGCCAGGTTTCTCAAGACCAAGCTGTAAAGCGCTCAATGATTTATTTGAAAGCAGGTCGGAATATGCCTTATCACGGGTGAAAAATATTTGAGCGCCCAACGCAAATGCGCTGCAGAATTTGCCGGCGGTGGACGCCACGCCTGTTGTGACATTCATAAACTTACCTCTAACCTGTGGCTTGCCGTTGCAGAAATACACCGGCCTTTCCAATCCGCGGCCATAGAAATTAGTGTCTTCTTTAGGTATGCGCATACCACGATGATCACGATCGTCTCCTAACTGGTTAAATAGCCAATCATCTTTGGGATGCATTTTCAAAAGCCAGTCTAGACCCCATTTTGCTTCATCCAGCACATCGGGAATACTGTTACTGCCGTCGAGTCCGTTGGCCTGTTTTTGATCTTTAAACACATTGGGAAAGTCCCTGTATGCCGCAAGCAAATGATATGTTGCATTCGCCGATGTTGTACTGTATTGCAGGTAGTCACTCGCATCGTGCCAGCCACCGGAAACATCGATATGCGTACTGTCAGGCATAGGCCCGTACAAAGTATAACCATCACGCGTGTGACACGAATCTTTTAAAAACGGGTTAAAGCCACTACGCTGTTGCCGCATATAACGCAGGCAAAAATCAGCTGCGCCATCATATACATGTCCGTTCACATCAAATACGGGTGAAACAACACTACCGCATTGCAAATAATATTTCCCTGGTTGCCTGAACGCGGAAAAATCCAACCTCCATGTATGCGCAAACGGACCGTATTTCCCAAAATCAAGGCCAATATTCGCAGAAAAAATCTGCTGCCCGGTATTGGCATCTACAAGGTTAAACGTTGATTCAGCAAGGTCTCCGGCGCTTCCCAACACGGCAACCTTTATCGACGAAGGCGCGTATCCGAGCTGATTGATCCTTATGCAATCAACTGTTTGTGCATAGGCTGTTGTAATAACGTTGAACAAAACAAGCAGTAAGAAATTTTTTTTCATGTTCCCGGCTTTGGTTTAAATGGCATCACCTGTTGCGTCGCACTCTTCAGCTGCTGGCGCTTTACTCAAGCGTTTTTTTGTTGCTGGCAGTTCATCCCGCAGTTTACAGGATTTATACAACTAAAATAACGCAATGCATTTTATGGCCACTTAAAGTTACGTTCGCAGCGCCAAGCCGCTGCATAAAGCTATGCTGCACAAGTGTGCGACGCAACGGAAGCCGCATTTTGTTCTTAAGCAGGGTACATAAATAACTTCTTTCATTCTGAAATTATTTTAGCTTGCAGCAAAACAATTAACTGGATAATTCTTACAGCATATTTCCGTTGGGCGATCACGCGGTTACTGTTCAGTTTGCAGACGTAATGCAGGAGCGCATTAATAAAAGGGTTCTGCAGCTGGCAGCGCAATTGCATAAAACCCCGATGGAAGGTCTGCTTGACGTTATTCCTGCTTATAGTTCCCTAACGGTAATATATGACCCCCTAAGCATTCACCTCATCGCCACTGATTGTATAAGCACTTATGTAACTGATTGGTTGAACGAATTTATAACGCGGTTACCGGAGACTGCATTGGAAGCACCGAGGAAAATGATTATCCCGGTTTGTTATCACCCCTCGCTTGGCCCTGACATAGAAGGAATGGCCGCGGAAAAAAACATGAGCCTAAATGCGCTCATCGCGTTTCATACGTCGGTCACCTATCGTGTTTATATGACCGGATTCCTGCCCGGCTTTGCTTATATGGGAATGGTTGACGATAAGATTGCCACAGCACGAAAAGCAACACCAAGGCAGTTTGTGGCAGCCGGAAGTGTGGGGATTGCAGGGTCGCAGACAGGCATTTACCCGCTCGACTCGCCGGGTGGCTGGAATATTATCGGGCAAACACCCGTTAAAGTGTTTGATAAAGAAAGAGAGCAACCTTGCCTGTTAAAGCCAGGAGATGAAGTGGTTTTTGAAATGATAAGCCGCAATGATTTTGATAAAATAAAACAACAGCAATGAGCGTACGCATCATCAAAAAAGGATTGCTGGACACCTTACAGGACTTTGGCAGGTACGGATACCAGCAATTGGGCATCAATCCCGGTGGTGTGATAGATCGTATTGCAGCAACTGT
The DNA here is from genome assembly GCA_002478885.1 of Chitinophagaceae bacterium UBA7600. GTDB lineage: Bacteria > Bacteroidota > Bacteroidia > Chitinophagales > Chitinophagaceae > DLKC01. The sequence goes on along the minus strand of DLKC01000027.1, from coordinate 13,564 downwards.
TGCCAATATGTTGGTTGGAAACAATTCAAATGAACCTGTGATTGAAATGCATTTCCCGGCTTCGGCTTTTCTTTTTGAAGATTCGGCGGAAATTGCTTTGTCAGGTGCCGATTTCGGCGCCAGCATTAACGGGAAAAAGGTAGCCTTACATACAAACATCCAGGTAAACAAAGATGCGTTGCTTGAATTTACTGGTTTAAAGAAAGGAGCCCGGTGTTACCTTGCTGTGCATGGCGGATGGCAGGCGCAAAATTGGTTGGGGAGCCATAGTACCAACCTGCGTGTGAATGCAGGAGGGCATAACGGTGCGGCCCTGAAAAAACATGATATCCTTCTTTTTAGCAAAAGACAACAGGCAGCAATACCAAACAATGCAGCCCTGGTTGCAACGGGCATTACAATCGATACGGAGACGTTTTACCGGCAACATTTTGTGCGTATTATAAAAGGCAATGCGTATGAGCAATTGAGCGAACAGTCCAGGCATTGCCTTTCCTCATCGGCGTTTTTAATTACAGCACAGAGCGACAGGATGGGATACCGACTGCAGGGTGAAGCCTTAAAGAAAACCGACAATAAAGACGTGTTATCGTCTGCAGTTACGCGGGGAACCATACAGTTGCTGCCAACCGGCCAACTGATTGTGCTGATGGCCGATCACCAGACTACAGGAGGCTATCCCATTGTAGCGCACGTGATCAGCGCAGATCTACCAACACTGGCCCAGAAGTGTGCCAATGAAAAAATCTGTTTCAGGCTTATTGGTACCAAAGAAGCAGAACTCGCCCTATTGCAGCAACAATATCAACTTGACCAACTGCGGTTGATGACCGGAAATACAAAGCCACTATCTTCATAGCATGATGCAGATCGATCTCAATTGCGATATGGGTGAGGGCATGAATAACGATGCCGCATTGATGCCATTCGTTAGTTCGGCAAATATTGCCTGCGGTTATCATGCGGGTAATGATGAAAGTATGCATCGGACGATCGCTTGCGCGTTAACCTATAATGTTGCCATTGGCGCACACCCGGGCTTTGCAGACAAGGAGAATTTTGGAAGAACGGAACAACAACTGACCGATAATGGATATTATGACCTGGTTGCTGCACAGTTGTTTAAACTCAAAAAAGTAGCAGCGCGTCTTGGTGCAGCGCTCCATCACGTAAAGCCTCACGGCGCTCTATATAACATGGCAGCGAAAGACAATGAACTTGCCGCAATTATTGCGAGTGCCGTGTATGATTTTGACCCATCGCTTGTGTTGTATGGGTTGAGTGGAAGCTACTCTATAACAGCAGCAAAAAAGATTGGCCTGCGAACAGCGAGTGAAGTTTTTGCTGACAGAACTTATACTGATGAAGGAAATCTTACGCCCAGGAATTTACCCAATGCCCTGATTGATGATATTGATAAATCCCTGGAACAGGTAGTTATGATGACGGGTGAGCAAAAACTGATCTCGCTGAACGGAATCATCGTACCGATAACAGCTGAGACGATTTGCATTCATGGAGATGGAACCATTGCGGTTATATTCGCAAAAGCTATCAACCACTTCTTAAAAGAAAATAATATTGAGATCAGAACGATTTAGTTCAAAGCACAAAAGCGCGGTATTGGGGGCTGCTTTCCTGATGGCTACCTCGGCCATAGGCCCGGGCTTTCTTACCCAGACTGCCGTTTTCACCAGCCAGCTAAGAGCCAACTTTGGTTTCATTATACTGGCCACCATACTGCTTGATATTGCCGCACAACTGAATATATGGCGCGTTGTTGCCGTATCATCATTAAGAGCGCAGGATATAGCGAACACCGTGTTACCCGGGCTTGGTTATGTATTGGCGGCGCTGATTATGCTTGGTGGGCTGGCATTCAATATCGGAAATATCGCGGGTTGTGGGATGGGCCTTAATGTGCTGATGGGGATGAACACCGAAACTGCAGCGCTTATAAGTTGTGTAATAGCCCTGGGTGTGTTCTGGATGAAAGAGGCCGGCCCGGTGATGGACATTTTCTCCAAGTTACTTGGCATTTTAATGATACTGCTTACCATGTATGTTGCCATCAGTTCCCAACCACCCGTTGGCGAGGCATTGATGAGAGCGTTTGCACCGGCCCAATTTGATGCAAAAGCTATGATAACACTGGTTGGCGGAACTGTTGGAGGTTATATTTCCTTCGCTGGCGTGCACCGTTTACTCGATGCCGGCATTAAGGGTGAAAGCTATATGCGGCAGGTTAACAACAGTGCGGTGAGTGGTATTGTCATTACGGGTATTATGCGCAGCATTCTTTTCTTGGCAGCATTGGGCGTAGTGGCGGCCGGTTATAACCTTGATAAAGATAATCCCGCTGCTGCTGTTTTCAAGATTGCCGCCGGCGACATTGGTTACCGTTTTTTTGGCGTGGTTATGTGGAGTGCGGCTATTACTTCGGTTGTTGGTGCAGCCTATACTTCTGTTTCTTTTATCCGCAGTTTTCACCCGCTGATAGAGAAATATCAACGCTATCTTATCAGTGTAGTGATTGTTTTTTCAACGGTTGTTTTTATCAGCGTTGGCAAGCCGGTGCAATTGCTGGTTGCAGCGGGTGCTTTGAACGGGTTGATCCTTCCACTTTCGCTCTCTGTTATTTTGCTTGCCGCGGGCAATAAAAAGATCATTGGCAATTATCGTCACCCCAAATGGATGCAGGCTGCCGGTTGGGTTGTGGTTGCAATAATGCTCTGGCTGAGTGTTGCTACCATCGTGGAATGGCTTGGCTAATAAGCGTAAACAAACGCCCTGGAAACAACAGACAAATTAAGCGTAAGACAGTTGTTAATTTTTTGAGTGGATTGCTGGAGTACAAGTGTGCGACGCAACGGAAGCTGCTGTTTGTTCCTGTTGCCGGGCTCCTATAATTCTTGGAAAAAATTGTGTTCGTGAGTAATCAGGTGTTGCTGTTGTTGGTTTTATTATTGCTGCCTGCCAGGCTTTCAATAAGCGATGTAACAACTGACAAAAGCAGGCTAAAAAGCAATGCATGCCACCAGCTGTCGACCGCGAAGCCGGGAACGAGATCTGATGCCCACCTGATGATGAGTACGTTTATAACCAGCAGGAAAAGCCCGAGGGTGATAATAGTGATTGGTATGGTTAGAATAATGAGCAGGGGCTTAATAAAGTTATTCAATAATGCCAATACAACGGCCAGTACAATGGCGGTTATACTGTCTTTAAGCTCTACGCCGGGAATAACGTTGGCGGCAATGATTGCAGCGACTGCGGTGATCAGTATTTTCACCAAAAATTTCCCCATAAAATTTAGATTACGGTTAATTCATAAAAAGCTTCCGGGTCAAGATATTTTACAGCAAGTTCCCGGATCTCTTCTGCCGATATCGTTTTAATCGTGTTTATGCTTTCATAAAAATACGCATCGGTGAGTTGATTGAGCACATAATTTTTCCAGCGGCTGATAACCTGGAACGGCCCATCGAGATCGCCCAGTATAGAGCCGATCATATAATTGCGCACTAGTTGCAATTCTTCGTCGCCAACCGGTTCTTCCCGCAATCGCTTCATTTCTTTGTACACTTCTTCGATGGTGGCTGCGCATACATCGCGCCCCGCTTCAGTACTTACTACCCATGCACTCTGCTGGATATGATTTTGGAGGTAACTGTGAATGCCATAGGTATAACCTTTGTCTTCCCGTATATTGCTCATAAGTCTTGAGCCGAAATAGCCGCCAAAAATATTGTTGAGTACCTGCACTCTTATAAAATCAGGATGGTGCCTGTTGGGGAATGGCCGGGCGATCCTGATGGCTGACTGCACGCCATTGGGATCGTTCGCGATATGCTTTTTCCGCCCTGTTGCGGGCTTTATAACATGATCAGTTTGGGGCAATGGCTGCGTATTAAACGGCAGGCTTCCAAAATGCTGGTTGAGTAAGGACTGGATATTCGCCGGCAGCATTCCGGCAACGAAGATCACACAGTTACCATGCGTGTAAAATTTTTTATAAAAGTCGAGCAGTTCCTGTTGTGTTAATGCATCATAATCCTCGAACGAGGAATAGATACCATATGGATGTTCGAAGCCATAAAGCAGTTCATCGATAACACGGCCAGCCACAAACTCGCTTTTCTTAAGGCTTACTGATAATTTCTGTTTCTGAATTTGCCTGTAAATATCGAGTTCGCCCTGTGGCATGGTGCTCTCGTTAAAAAGCGAGGCCACAACAGGCAATAGCTTATCGAGGTGTTTACTTAAACTGTGAAGCGTAACGGTAGCAGTTTCGTTATAACAGGCACGGTTAAGATGTGCGCCCCAACTGTCGAAGTGCTCATTTATTTCAAAGGCGGACCTGTTTGTTGTACCGTTTTTCAGCAGAAAGTTGGTAATGGCTGCCACAATGTTTTTTTCTTCGTACCAGTTGCCCGCATAAAAGACCCATTCTACCATCAGCACTTCCTGCTCTCCGGCATTAAGGGAATAAACGGGAACACCATTATCGAGTGTAAATCGTTCACAGGTTTTTAATGTAAGGTCAAAGTCCACGGCATTCACTATTTCCGGTTGCAGCTTTCTGTTTAGCATATTCAAATATTAGGATGGCAAAAATAGCGGAATGTTGTGAGCTAATATTTCGTGTAATATGGCTGGCTTTTATGAGCCCGGCTTTGGTCTTTTATAGCATCGCCGGTTGCGTCGCACTCCTGTGCTATAAAACTACAGGCAGCAAATTAAACGGTTGACCAAATAACCAGTTTGCCGGCAGCGCTTTTTTATTTTATCCTTTTAAAAAAAGACACGTACCTGGTTCCATCGCTTTCTTCCGTTATTTGCCTGAACTCATCAGGCCCGTCCATTTCAACAGCCACAGTAAGTCCGTTTGGATCAACGATCCTGGGATTATTGGATACGGTGATTACCTGTTTAATCTTATTCTCCTCCTGCCCGCTGAAAACGCCGTAGCCGGCTATGGTTATATTTTTTTTCGTGTTGTCTTTAAAGGTTATGCCAAAAATAAAATGGCCTTTGTAAAAAACTTTGTATTCTGTTCGCTGCATAGCTGCAGGTGTGTAAGTTGTATCATTACCTTTTACGGCGTAGAACTGATTCTCCCGCCAGCAGCCATCCAACGCGGACACTGCTGAAGATGACATTGCTTCATAAGATTCGGTGATGGAAACCGGTTGCGGCTGATTTGATGCATCGGTGTTCTTTTGCGTAAAACCTTTTTCACTTTTTTCTATCAGCAGTTTACTATCCTGAAGGCTGCTATCGGTAGCAGCGCCGGCCGCGTTGAAAATATTACGCTCTGTAACTATACCTGGCCCGGCTGTATACGTGCCAATACCATAATAGGCAATAATGCCTGAAGGATCGATACCGGCATACATGTAATGGTCGCCTGTATATATTTTCATTAGCTTGATTGCGTTGTAGGTTGTGTCGCCACTGCTGCTTTTAACTGATTGTGACCGCAGGGTGTAAACGCCAGCCATAGCAGGCACTTCTTGTTTTTCCGTACATGCCAGATCGAAAATGAACAGGAGACTGCATAAAATCCATTTCATGCTTGCTTTTTTGGCAAAGTAGCCGAATATATAAAGGCCGTCAAAATTTAGTTAATGCATAAACCGGTGCGTGCTGATAAGGCACTATGAGCCTTCGCAGTATTAGCGAGGGTATTTTGAAAGAGGTTCACTAATTTGTTGCCCACTGATTCCCCGGTACAAGTGAGTGACACAAGGGACGATGCCACAACGATGTGAAGCTGGCTAACAAATTGTTTATATCTAAAAAAGCATCTGAAAAGTATCGTAAAATGTGCATTTTTATAGCGCTGCTACAGTTACTTTTGCGAAAGAGCGAGCTTTGAAAAAAATCTTAACCATACTATTGCTTTTTTCTTTTTTTCATGTTGCAGCGCAGGACGACAGTCTCTTGCAGCGACTGATTGACAGTGTAAAGACCGAGTCAAATACAAAAAAAAGCCTGCCTGCCACAAAGGACACCCAAAAGCCTTCTGTTAAACTTCCGGCCTTTAAAAAAGACAGTATAAAAATATCGCCTTTAATTGCCGATACGTTGTTTTCAGATACCTCGTCAACACTTCACCCTGACTCGATCAGGGTTGATTCAACGCCGGTAGCTGCAGCATTGCCTTTGGTTATAGCAAAACCTTTAACATGGCGTGAGGATACAGCTTTTCAACATTTACTGCTGGCACCATTGGCTAATGTTGTTAAAGCGGAAACCACTACAGCGGTGGACGACGACCTACACAAAACCGAACGGAAGGACTACTTGTTTTACGCGCTGGTGGTTGTTGTACTGTTGCTGGCGGTAACACGGCAGTTGTTTCCAAAATATTTTCAAAACCTTTTTAAATTTTTGTTTGAGGCATCGTTTCGTCAGAAGCAACGGAGGGAGCAGCTTATGCAGGAGGCCTTGCCATCTTTATTGATGAATATTTTGTTCGTACTCGTATCGGGGCTGTTTATTGCGATTATGGCGCACAAGCGGCAATGGCTGGGCGGCTCGTTCTGGCAACTAACATTTTCGAGCATCACAATTATTGCCCTGGTCTACCTTTTTAAATTTGCCGTAATTCAATTGACTGGCTGGATATTCAATGCAAAAGAGCCCGCAACCACTTACAGTTTTATTGTTTTTCTTGTTAACAAGATCATTGGCCTGGTTTTGTTACCACTTCTTCTTTTGTTGGCTTTTTCTGAAAACAACATTTGGGATGTTACGGTAACAGTTGCAGGATGCGTTGTTATTTTTATGCTTTTTTTCAGGTATGTGATCTCTTTGACCATTATCAGAAGTTCGCTAAGCATACATCCTTTGCATTTTTTTATTTACCTTTGCGCTGTTGAAATAATGCCTATGATGATTATATTCAAATTATTGTTCAGTTTCATAGGCAAAAGCAATTAATAAATAATCCATAGAACAATAGCATGCTAAAAAATGGGTCACAACAATATCCTGTAGCTTCAAAACAGGCACAGCGTATCCTAATTACCCAACCAAAGCCTGAAAGTGAAAAATCTCCGTACTTCGAGCTTGCCAGGAAATATAATGTTGAGTTAACATTTCATCCGTTTATAAAATTGGAGGCGATACCGGCAAGAGAGTTTCGCCGCCAAAAAATTGACATCAGTTTTTACACTGCTGTAATTTTTACAAGCCGTAATGCGATTGATCATTTTTTCAGGACTTGTGAGGAAATGCGGATCACGATAGGCCAGGATACAAAATATTTTTGTATTACCGAAGCTGTTGCTTTATACCTGCAAAAATTTATTCATTACCGGAAGCGCAAAGTGTTTTATGGTGCAGATGGCACCAACAAGAGCATGTTCGATGTGGTAAATAAACATAAAGAGAACGAGAAATTTCTTTATGTATGCAGCGAGAACCAACAGGATAATGACATTGTTGGATGGCTTAAAGCAAACAACTGTGAATTTCAGCTTGCCTTTATGTATCGCTCTGTAAGCAACGATGTGAAAGAGATTATGGGCAACCGTGATTTTGATGTAATTTGTTTTTTTACACCAAGCGGGGTCAGGAGTCTTTTTGATAACTATCCAGGTTATCACCAAAATGGCACTTTGATCGGTGCTTTTGGCAATAACACCATAAAAGCTATAGAAGAAGCCGGGCTAAAAGTGGTAATAAAGGCGCCTGCGCCACAAACGCCAAGCATGATTGCGGCCCTTGACCAGTTTCTTGCCCTATCCAAAAAGAAATAGACCGGTAAAAATATTTTTAAAAAAGCCTTCCAGCATTTGTGAGGGCTTTTTTTTATACTTTGAACCACCGAACAAGGTAGCATTTAAACAATAAAAAAGCGATGTAAGAGCATCGCTTATATTAGAATCAGATTAAAACCCGTTTTTATGCTACCTTAAGCAAATTAAGCTTGCTTTTACTGATTTTTTGAGCAGCATACTCTAATGTTACATCCAGTTTCGTTACCTCAGTTCCAGGTAATTCGAACATTGCATCGGTCAAAATATGCTCACAAATTGTTCTTAAACCTCTTGCTCCAAGTTTGTATTCCAATGCCTTCTGAACCATAAAATCGAGCACCGCAGGTTCAATGGTAAGCTCGATTCCTTCATACGCAAATAACCGCGAATATTGTTTTATAAGACTATTCTTTGGCTCTGTTAGAATAGAGCGAAGGGTAGCTGCGTCCAACGGATCAAGATGTGTTACAACAGGCAAACGGCCGAGCAATTCCGGTATCAGACCAAAACTCTTAAGATCCTGGGCATTTACAAACTGTAACAGATTTTCCCTTTGTGCTTCCTGTTCATTTTTATTCACATTAAACCCGATAGAGTTGGTGTTGATACGCCTTGCAATAATTTTTGTTATGCCATCAAAAGCACCCCCACAAACAAACAGGATATTGCTTGTGTTCAATTTTATCATCTTTTGCTCCGGATGCTTTCTTCCACCCTGGGGCGGAACAAGTACTTCAGTTCCTTCAAGCATTTTTAACAAGCCTTGTTGTACACCTTCGCCACTTACATCCCTTGTAATAGAAGGGTTGTCTCCCTTTCTTGCTATTTTATCGAGTTCATCGATGTAAACAATGCCTTTTTCGGCAGCTGCCACATCATAGTTACATACTTGCAAAAGTCGTGTAAGCATGCTTTCAACATCTTCACCCACATAACCCGCCTCTGTAAAAACAGTAGCATCAACTATTGCAAAAGGGACATTTAACAATTTAGCAATGGTCTTAGCAAGCAATGTTTTACCAGTACCTGTTTCTCCAACCATTATGATATTGCTTTTCTCTATTTCAACTTCGTCGGCCTGTTGTTTTTGAGTGATTCGTTTATAATGATTGTATACAGCAACAGACAGTATTTTTTTCGCATCAGACTGGCCGATTACGTATTGATCAAGAAACTCTTTTATTTCCAGGGGTTTGCGGATATTAAACCTGTATTGAGTGGTTTGTACTTCGTGCCGTTTTTGCAGCTCCTGAACAATAATTTCCTGAGCGTGTTCTACACAGTTTTCACAAATATGCCCTTCCTGGCCAGCGATGAGTATCTTGACTTCATCCCGGCTTTTGCCACAAAACGAACAATGTAGATTGGTTTGTTTAGCCATAACAGATTACTCTTTTTAAGGAATTGTCAAATGATATTGGATATACAAATGTAACGAAACCCACGCAGGTAGCCGAATTCGCGCAGAATTTTAGCAAACGGGTTAATTATATTCAGAGACACAGCGTAATGCTTTTTTACAACATGTGCCGCTACTCGTTTAGAGTTTGTCTAGTATCTTATCAACGATACCGTAAGCCACAGACTCACCAGCGTCCATCCAATGATCCCTGTCAAAGTCTTTCATAATCTGTTCAAAAGATTTACCGCAATTATCGGCAAGTATTTTCGCGCTGATTTCTTTTGTTTTCTGAATTTGTTCTGCTTGTATTTCAAGATCGGCAGAAACAGCCTGGTAGCGGCCACCGATGCTGGGCTGATGGATCATTACTTCGCCATGCGGGTAAATAAATCTTTTACCCTTAACACCTGCACTAAGGAGGATGGAGCCCATGCTCGCTGCCAAACCCATACAAATTGTACTCACCGGTGATTTTATCATCCGCATAGTATCGTACATTACCATGCCACTGGTGACCATACCGCCCGGGCTATTGATAAAGAATTTTATTTCCTGCCCCGGCTTATCTGCATCGAGCAATAATAATTTAGAGACTACGTCGCGTGCAGACTTATCGTCAACTACTCCCCATAGATAAACTGCTCTTTTTTCGAGGAATAATTGTTCCATTTTTTTCATTAAAAAGGGGCTTTGTTCTGGTTTGGCCTCTTTTTCATTTTCTTCCTCATCGTCCATGTAAAACGGGTTTACAACATATTTTGAGTGTATCATATCTTGTGCTGTTTGTTCTTTATTCTTGTCAGTTTATTTTTATGTTTTCTGTTGGGTCGCTTGTTGCAGTACAAGTGAGTGACACAACCAAAGCCGGGATTTGCAATGCTGCCCGCCAACAAAAACACTACTTATTTTGTTTGCGCGGGTTTATATGTAAAACCTCATCAACGAGTCCATACTCTTTGCTTTCTTCTGCCGTCATCCAAAAATCGCGATCGCAATCTGCTGCAACTTTAGCTACATCCTGACCGGTATGATTGGCGATAACCTCATAAAGTTCCTGCTTAATCTTACGAATCTCGTTTGCAGTAATGGCAATATCGCTTGCCTGACCACCGATAGCGCCACTCGGCTGGTGTAGCATTATGCGCGAATGTTTCAGGGCACTGCGCTTGCCTTTTACGCCAGCGCACATGAGTATGGCGCCCATGCTCGCCGCAATGCCGGTGCATATGGTAGATACATCGGGGCTTACAAACTGCATCGTGTCGTAAATACCGAGGCCGGCATATACACTGCCGCCAGGGCTGTTGATGTACATTTGAATATCGCGGGTGCGGTCTGTGCTGTCGAGAAACAGTAACTGCGCAGTTACAATATTGGCAACGTAGTCATCTATCGGTTCACCGAGAAAGATAATCCTGTCCATCATCAAGCGGCTGAACACATCCATACTGGCGACATTCAATGGCCTCTCTTCAATAATATAGGGTGTTAGGTTGGTCACCTGGTGTTTTACAAAACCATCAAGCCCGTTGCTACTTATGCCACGGTGCTTAACAGCATATTTTTCGAATTCCTTTCCAAAATTCATATTCTTATTTTTTCGGTTGAAGATAAGTGTTTTGAGAACTTAAAAACATTAACCTACCCAAATACCATGCAAATGCCAAATTGCGACAAAAGGTCAGCTATTTTAGTAAATGACGTTTGAAAAAAAGGTATTAATGCATAAAATCATCATCATCTTTCGGCGCGTATTTATCAAACACCTTGTTAATTGCCCCGGCAAACAATGGAAATTTTTCTTTCGCAAAATCTTTTACAATTTCAATGGCCTTGAGCGCTTGTTGTTCCGTTAAACCTTCTGCCACCAGGCGGTTAATAAGTTCCTGCATAAATTAAGTTTTTGTGATGCTGTTAAAGGTAAGCATGCGTTGCGAATAAGGAAATTAATCATCCCAAACCGACTGTGTGTTAACAGCTAAGAACACTTTTTACATTGCATATTTTTCTTTTGGCCGACAACACACAAGCATTGAGCTGTTGTTGCGTCGCACACTTTTACCGCACCAAGTGTTTCAGCATAAGCAATGGCACAAAAAAACCGCGCCGGATGGCGCGGTTCAAAAAATATGTTCTTCAAAAAATTAATGATGGTGGTGGTGCAGTTTGGAAGCGAAAGCCTCAGCCGAGATGCTTTCTTCGATTGCCTGTACCTGCTGCTCCAATTCTGCAAACAATTTGCTTGTTTGAATTTTCATGTAAGTTTCCTCAACGAACTTCTGGTCTTTCATCATCCGGTTTGCATATTCGTCAAGCCATGGAGCCTCATCAAGATTTTGCATACCCATGTAACCGGCGATCTGCTGAAACGCGAAATTTTTTATTTCCTGGGGATCGACGGTAATTTTATGTTCATTGATAAGTTTTGTACTGATCAGAGACCACTTTAGCTGATTAGCAAACGTAGGGTATTCTTTTTCAGCCTCTTCTTCAGATTTTGGCTTATCAGTTCCGTCTTTCAACCACCTTTTCAAAAAGCCCTCCGGAAAATCCATCGTTGTATGGTCGGTAAGGTGATGGTAAATCTGGTCCTGAACCTGGCTGCTGCTTTGCTGAGCGTAGTAATTTTCAATTTCCACCTTAACCGCATTACGAAATTCTTCTTCTGTCTTTATGCTGCGGCCGGGATAAGCTGCCTCAAAAAAGGTCTCGTCCATGTTTGCCTTTTCAACAAATCCAACCTTCGTAATGGTCAGTTTGAAATATTTTTCGGCATCAGCTGCATTTGCCTTGTCGAGGCCAAGATCGCTTAACACCCATTCCAGTTCCTTTTCTGCGAAAGCATTCTTTAATTGTACTACAAGAGTATCGTCTTTTTTCTTACCGGTAAGGGATTCGGCCACAGTTGGGGTAAAATATTTTACAAGCAGGGAATTATCTTTACTTATGCCGCCTTCCAGCTCATTTCCGTCTGCATCTGCCTCTGTGAAATGAAGATTCAATACATTATCGCCACCAGATACTATTTCAGGTTCCGTCATATTGCCGAACCTTGTTTGCAAACGGTCTACTTCTTCATTGATCATTTCCGGAGTTACCTGTACAACGTAGCGGATAACCTTTATGTCGGGAATATTGAGACTAAAATCAGGTTTAAGGCCAATCTCGAATGCGAACGCGTAGTCACTTGGGTTATTCATATCCAGCATCCTGGAGTCGTTCTCAAGCGGCAGTGGCTGGGCGAAAATGTCAAGGTGTTCCTTAACCATAAAATCGTTCAGTTCTTTTTCTACCATGCGCAGAATTTCATCCGCGAACACACCCTGGCCATACATTTTCCTGATAAGGCCTGCCGGCACCATGCCTTTACGGAAGCCTGCAAGATTAGCGCTCTTTGCATGTTTTTTTAAACTAGCCTCAAACGAGGGCAGGTAATCTTCTTTCGCCACTTTTACGACCAACTTGTCAGTAAGCTGGCCAATGTTTTCTCTGGTAACTGTTGCCATAATATTTTGTTTGTATAAGGTTCAGGGCTTTCGTCAAACCAGTTTGCCGAAAGCCCTAAACCAACAGTGTGCGGATGGAGGGGGTCGAACCCACACGCCTCGCGGCGCCAGATCCTAAGTCTGGTGCGTCTGCCAATTTCGCCACATCCGCAGTAAAAGAACATTCCGACTGGATATTGCCTTCCATTTACCCCGATTGTTCCGCCGGGCTTTTCTAATCGGGGGCGCAAAAATAGTGAAATTAGGAAAACGGGCAAAAGCAGTTTTTTGCTAATTACAAGCGTGCCTCGATTAGCCACGGGAAACCGGCTTTTAAAAATACTTCCCGATGTATTTGCCTGCAAGAGGTAATTGCACAAACTCTTTCTTCTCTACCTTAATCACGAAAAAGACAAAAGCTGAGGTAAAGAAAACCGATAATGCCAGGTCGAAGTAAATATTATCAATTAATGAAACAATACCCATTTCAATAAAATACAGGATAATCACTATGCCGATGTAAGCAAGCAGTTTTTTCCAGGCATAGGGCACGGGAAACACTTTTTGACCCCAGAAATAGCTGATGGCCATCATAGATGCATAGCAGGCAAAGGTTGCCCATGCGCTTGCCATATAGCTAAAACGCGGAATAAAGAGGAAATTGATTAAAAAAGTAATGCCTGCCCCTATTAAAGTAATGGTAGCTCCTGCCATTGTTCTTTTGCTGAGTTTATACCAAATGCTGAGGTTATAATAAATGCCCAAGCTCATATTGGCGAGCACTAAGATTGGTACCACAGCCAGTCCCTCCCAATAAGATTTATCAATGAAATAGCGCCAGACCGGAATAAAAAGATTTATAACGAGGAATGTTATACAAAGCGTTATCACAAAAAATTTCATCACCC
>DLKC01000021.1 GCA_002478885.1 Chitinophagaceae bacterium UBA7600 | reverse complement strand
TAGCAGTATAAGTGTAATCGCCAGGTGCAAGATTGCTTGTCGCAGTACCATCAAATGTAATACCACCAGTACCACCTGTCGGAGTGCTGAGCGTTACAGAACCTTTATCACCAAAGCAGCTAGGCTGAACCGGTGTCGCTGTAAAGCTGATCGGATCGGGCTGTGTAACCGTTACATCAATGGAATTGCCGCAGCCATTTTTATCGCTCACAACATATGTATGTGTGCCCGGGGCTTGTGAAAAACTTCCGGTTCCTGTATACGGTGTTGAGCCACCCGTAGCGGAGATAAGAACAGTTGCATTTCCCCCGCCATTACAGGCGATTGGGGTGGTAATGGAAGAGGATAACTGAATATTCGATGCTGCCTGCACGGTGAATGTGGATGTGCATTCGGAAGATAACGTTCCGCAACTGCTCGTATAAGTGAATTTAACAGTCACGGTCCCACCGATGCCAACTTTTGGCGCGTTTGCGGGCGCATTGTTGGTTACACCATCACTACAGCCGCCGCCTGCTCTTACCGTTGCCAACCATGCAGCATATTTGGTATCAATTGCTGACTGGGTTTGACAAGGCAATTCAGTTTGAGCTGTCGGGCAGGTAAATTCCTGGCAACGGTAATCTTCTACCTCGCCGTTTGCAGCCTGTGTGGTAGAGCGTTCGTCCAATGAAGTAGTACCGGCATTATCTGAGAGATTGTCGGTGGTTAAACGAATCCTCAGGTAATGTTTGGAAGCATCTCCGCTAACCGTAACACCGGTCCACGTGAGGGTCTTGCTACCGCTGAATCCGTTGGCCACGGTCGTGGAAGCAAATTCACTACTTTGGAATTGGCCATCGCCATTAAAATCGATCCATCCGTAAAGATTGGCAGCACTGCCGTAATTATTTAAGATATTGTTTACAACAACGCTGTAACTGCCGGTACCGCCATTCAGCAATGGAAGTGTACTGATACCGTCTTCATCATTAAGTCCGTTTAAATTATCTCCGTCGGCACCCACTGAATTGGCTGCCGATGCTTCTCCATCTATCAAAGCACCGATACGTAATTTGCTACAGTTGTCAAGGATATGTGCAGGTACACCATAACTCACAGGTGCATCACCATAGTCACTTAACAGGATCGACGCAAATTGAATGCCCAGGATAATATGTGTATCGTTAGTGGTATTGGACTTGCCAATGTCAAAACCTCCTGAAACAAGTGTTGGCGTATGGCTTGCACTATGTGTTGTTGTACCAAGGAATACATTGGCCCCTTGCACCCATAGGTGATTCGCGCCCCTTGGATCGCCTGTGGCACCAAGGTAGTCATCCGCGTTGCCACCCATATAAGTCCCGTATTTCAAAGTGCCCAGGTCGCTGGTGAAACCGGCAAAGAACATATCAAGACCAGTGTTGCCACCTGCGGTAAAGTTGGAATTAAAGAAACTTTCGTTGTTAATGTTTTGAGTAGGCAGGCCGGATGCTCCAACAGTTCCGAATACCAAAAGAAATGTGGAGGATGTACTCCCGTCGCAACTGGATTGGGTTACAAGTCTTATACCGTTACCAAGATCTGTTCCGCTTGTGCCGTAATAAGTCGATACATAACCTGTACTGCCCCCTGCATCTACTTTTCCTACGATCGCGTCACTGGTTCCTCCCGAATAACTTGTATACTTTCCACCCGAAATCGGGAAGCCGTTTCCTGCAGCACCCGTCCAGTAAAGTGTGTTTCCTACAATTTCAACATCATTGATGCGGTCATTTGCAGATCCACCTATCTCATCTAAATAATTAAATGCAGAGCCATTACTGTTTAGAACGCCTATGATACCATCTTCATCAGTTGAAGTCGAACGTGCCGCAGCGCTGTTAACTTCACCTGGCACCCCCGCAGTTCCACTAAATTGCCCGGTGCCATAACCACAAAAGGCGATTCTGTTATCGTTTAAGATTTCGAGATCGTTGAAAGTTGTAGTTCCCGAACCGCCAACATAAGTTCCCCAGGATAGCGCATTGAGGCTGGTAAACTTGGCTATATACATATTACTGCCGGTTCCGACAAAACCGGACTGCGCAGCGCCTGAAATATAATTGGGTGAACTGGTGGGAAGTGCGGCAGCGACTGTCGCGCCCACTACAAAAGAATTGTCATCGATGGCCCTGATAGAAGTAACCCCACGGCTGTCGTCTCCTGACCCTCCCAGGTAGGTAGCATAAGTCAATGTTCCAAGGTCCCTTGAAAAAACAGCTACATATCCATCACTCGTTCCACTGAGGCCGTTGTCAAAGGGTGTACCTGCTGTTGGGATCGATACATTGGTCGTTCCCCCGATAAAGACTCTGTTCGCAGACAGGCTCAATGCATATGCCTGCACCTGGTTCGTACCTGAAACAGTAGATGGACCATAAAGGGTGAGGTCAACAAGGTCGGTACCCGTGCTGTTAATCCGGTAAACAACGGCTACGCTGGGCTTACTTGATTGCCCGGTGCCTCCTGAAAGCCCGCTTACGGTATTCAGATAACCATCGGCATCATAAGGCGCTGCATTTGTAGGGATAGGTCGTTGGGTATTTCCTGCACAATAAACCATACCATCAACAGGGTCGACCTGTATAGCAAAAAGGTAGTCGTCAAAATTACTGTTGTTCGCATCCATAAAAGTTCCCCAGCTTAACACAGGATCGATCACCAGTGCTAATCTCGGGTCAACTCTCGAATTGGTCGCGAATGCAATAGTATTTTCCTCCGGCTCGGTAAACGAAAATTTGACGGGAATCTTGCCCGAAGCACTAACCTGGTATGACTCAGGAATATTGAATTTCACGTCTGCAAAACGTAAACCTACTTTAAGGTTTCCTTTCTGATCAACAGTCAATTTATCCTGTCCTGTGAAATTCAATTTTACTTTGGAATAATCCGCACCCGGTTTCATGAGCCAGTCAAATTCCAGTGTGCCTTCTGCAGAACTGTATAAGCGAAGGTCTATTCCCGGGTAAACCTCACGGATCGTAAGATCTTTGGCAGCTTTGATTCCGGTAACACCATCTTTCGCGGTCCGTCCCAGGAAGTAATTGTATTTGGTGGCAAAAGATTCGCCCAACTGCAAAGCAGCATTGCTGTTTGCCCCATCCAGGTTTAGTGTAAACGTGTGTGTGCCTTTTACATAAGTGTCGGCCTTCCCGTTAACTTTCTTCACAGGGCTCTTTTCGTTGTCGTTGGCAACAAAATGAATTTTGTTACGCTCGATATAGGCAGCGCCATTTTTTCCTTCAAAATAGTAAAGGATGTTTTTGTCGGCGATCTGCCCTTTGTTCTCCATGAACCGCAGTGTTTCTGCATTCTTTTTCAACGTTTGCTTAACCTTGCTGTCAAGTCCCTGGTCAGGTTTTTGCAGCGATTGGGCGCTTACGGTGGTTGAACAAACAGCAAAAATGACTAGCAGCAGGCTGATCATTTTTGCAAACGACAAAAGCCTGGATGCCGGCTTAGGGTTGCCGGTACTGGCGTTGGTGCGTAAAATTGTTGTTTTCATTTTCGGAATTTTTAGGGAACGGAATTATTGAAAGACTTGTGTTATGTGATAACAGGAAAATTCGTTCTGATATTCACCTGCAACGGGGGGATTGTTGCTTTGCGAATACGGGTATAAAAAAAGCGTTTTTTAAGTTGGATCTTTAAAATCGGGCTTTCCATACTGCTGTACGTAATGCCCGGTTTAAGGAAAAGGGTAACCATAAACAGTTTTTAAGTTTTGAAGGGTACATTCTTATAAAATAAACGCCGGATTATTTGCGTCTATCGAATGAGGAAATTCCAGGATAAAGGTTTACCAGGTGTAATTCATTGGGTTATAAGTTGAAAAAATAAAACTACTGACTTTATTTCTTTAAAAAAGCAAACCACGTTTACCAAAAAATAAATGGGAAATTTTGCAATTGTTTACAAGGGGTTTAGCCGGTTGTTGAGGCTAAGCAATTTACTTTGGTACGGTTTAACGGGCTCAAAATAAATAAATGCAATTGATATTCACAAATTTTTTTGAAAAATGTACAAAGCATTTATTAAGCGGTAAAGTTGGCGCAGTCTCTTTTTGCTGTTTGCCTGGGATTAAATTTATATTTCAGCGCTAATATATTGCTGCTGTTACAGGAGGTCAATAATTGTCGTGGAAGATAGGAAAAGCGGCTATTTATCGTTTTTTCAACCGGCATAAATGTTCAGGCTTACATTATTAATGCTGGCAACTGTTACATAAAAGGATCCGCGTTTTTATAGCTGAATAAAGATCCTGCGTTGAAGTGTGCGACGCAACGGAAGATGCCATCTGCAGGGCAGCCGGGCTCAAAATAACTATTCACTGTCATACGCCCACTTTACCCAGGATGCACCCCAGGTAAAGCCGCCGCCAAAAGCTGCAAGAATAATATTGTCGCCTTTTTTTAATTGTTTTTCCCAGTCCCACAGGCAAAGCGGGAGGGTTCCCGCTGTTGTATTGCCATACTTCTGAATATTGATCATCACCTTCTCATGGGGCAGGTTCATCCGTTTGGCCGTGGCATCAATAATACGGAGATTCGCCTGGTGAGGCACCAGCCACGAAATATCAGCTGCAGTTAGGTTATTGCGTTCCATTATTTGTGCACTTACATCGGCCATGCCCACAACCGCGAATTTAAAAACGGTCTTGCCTTCCTGGAAAATATAATGTTCACGTGCGGTAACGGTTTCAATTGATGCCGGCTTCAAAGACCCGCCTGCTTTCATGTGCAGGAATTCACGGCCCTTGCCATCACTTTTTAAAACACTGTCGCGCAAACCATATCCTTCTTCATTGGGCTCGAGTAAAACAGCGCCGCCGCCGTCTCCGAATATGATGCAGGTGGCACGGTCGGTATAGTCAATGATCGCACTCATTTTATCAACACCTACAACAATCACTTTTTTATACAGGCCACTCTGTATATAAGAAGCTCCCGTGCTTAATGCAAATAAAAAACCGCTGCAGGCTGCGCTTAGATCATAGCCCCATGCATTGGTCGCGCCAACTTTATCAGCGATAATATTTGCTGTGGATGGAAAAACCATATCAGGGGTAACAGTCGCACAAATAATACAGTCAATTTCTTTGGGGTCAAGGTTTTTCTTTCTGAGTATCTCCTGCACGGCAGGTACTGCTATGTCGCTGGAGGCTTTGCCCGGCTCTTTTAAAATTCTTCTTTCTTCAATACCCGTGCGACTGCGTATCCATTCATCATTCGTGTCTACCATTTTTTCCAGTTCTGAATTGGTTAGCCTGTACTCAGGAACATATCCGCCAACGGCAGTGATCGCAGCTGTGATTTTACTCATGCATAAATTTTGTGCTGGCAAAAGTATTAAAATCTGCTTTCAAACAGCGTTAGTTTTTTATGAACGATAGCGTCTGTTGCGGGTGGTAACCTGTGTGTTGTGCCTGCTTATACTTTTAATGCGCAATGTTTAATGCGATCATGTAACTTGTAGGAAAATATTTAATCCTACCGTTTGTTAGTTTTGCTATGGTTTAAACTACATTTGCGCATCTTTAAAATCTCTGATCATGCATTTCCAGTTTAGCGAAGAACACCTGATGATACAAAAAGCAGCACGCGATTTTGCGGTAAACGAATGCCTGCCCGGCGTTATAGAACGGGATGAACACCAGCGTTTCCCGCATGACCAGGTCATGCAGCTCGCCGATCTTGGCTTTATGGGCATGATGGTTTCTCCCGGCTACGGAGGTGCAGGTATGGACACCATCAGTTATGTGCTCGCCATGGAAGAAATAAGTAAAATAGACGCGAGTGTTAGTGTTTGCATGAGCGTGAACAACAGCCTTGTTACCTGGGGGCTCGATAAATATGCCACAGAAGAGCAGAAACAAAAATACCTGGTGCCGCTGGCCCAGGGAAAAAAGGATGGGCAGTTATATATCGGCGCTTTCTTATTAAGCGAGCCGGAAGCAGGGAGCGACGCTACCTCCCAGCATACGACCGCCATCGATATGGGCGATCATTACCTGCTCAACGGTACAAAGAACTGGATCACCAACGGGTCTTCTGCAAGTGTTTACCTGGTAATGGCGCAGACAGATGCCAGCAAGGGTTCGCACGGCATCAACACATTGATTGTTGAAAAACACTGGCCCGGCGTTACTGTTGGTGCAAAGGAAAACAAACTCGGCATCCGGGGAAGCGATACGCACAGCATTTCTTTCAACGATGTAAAAGTGCCGAAAGAAAACCGTATCGGCGAAGATGGGTTCGGGTTCAAATTTGCCATGAAAACACTCGCCGGCGGTCGCATCGGCATCGCTTCACAGGCACTCGGGATCGCAAGCGGTTCTTATGAACTGTCGCTCAAATATTCAAAAGAACGCAAAGCTTTCGGGAAAGAGATCATGCATCACCAGGCCATCCAGTTTAAACTGGCCGACATGGCAACACGCATCGAAGCAGCAAGAATGCTTTGCCTGAAAGCCGCCTGGGAAAAAGACAATGGCATCGATTATACCTTAAGCTCTTCCATGGCCAAAGTTTTTGCCAGCGAAACCGCCATGTGGTGCGCAACAGAGGCAGTGCAGATTCACGGCGGCTATGGGTTTGTGAAAGAATACCATGTCGAGCGTTTCATGCGCGACGCGAAAATTACCCAGATATACGAGGGCACCAGCGAAGTGCAACGTATCGTTATCGGCCGGAGCATCCTTAAATAATAAGTTGTATAAGCGCCTGCATAAATAAATTAACCCGCTTCATGCGGGTTATTTTTTGGGGACCGGCTGCACAACAGCGATAAGGCTGTTGTTGCGTCGCACGCTTCAGCTGCTGGAACACTGTTGGAACAAATACTGCTTGCAAATGCTGCCACCATGCCAGGCGCCTTGTATTGATGCAACCGGCATCAGTGCCAAAATGCCCACTCCTTACAATATAACTGGTAATTCATTAGTACTTACCCGGTAGGTAATTCGTTCATCCTTCGCTCATCCTTCGTTCATCCTTCGTTCATCTGAGTAAATGGTAATGTCTCTGGCGGGTAAGAATGGGGTGGGCAAATGCCTGCTTGCAGCTTGACCCTTTATGATTATTTTACAGGTTATTCACAGACAATGAAACGAAGCAGGAAAATAACCTTTCTCTTTCTGACAGCAGTGGCGCTGTTGCCGGCATATGTTTCTTGTGGCCAGGATAGCGTAAATATAGACTTCCTGATCAATCGTATCGCTGCATGGCAAACACAGGAAAATACGGCGCTTATAAACGGGCTGTTCCCATCTTATATAGCTGACCATGAGAAATTCAGCGACAAAAAAGCTGATCACAATATCTTTTACAATGGTCTTATCGCTTATACGCTTACAGGCATAAAAGATCAATTGAATCAAAAACAGCAGCAACGCATCGATGCTTTACTGCAAAATGCTAAACCGGCATTTGACCGGTTCAGAAATCAGAAGGGGAGAAGCACCTATAATTTCTGGCGAACAGACACCGCTTTTCATTATCCATATATCGGTCTTGTCAACCTGTTTATGAAAAAGACAGCCTTGCCCGATGATATGGACGATACGGTGCTTTCTTTACTCGCCTTGTCAGCGAACGATTCAACTGCAAAGGATGTTCATCGGCTCATGCAGCAGTACGTGAACAATGATTCCAATAAAGTGCATACCATTATTAAAGGGTATGAACAATACCCTGCCTATTCTACCTGGTTTGGTAAAAAATTTCCCGTTGTATTCGACGTAAGCGTAATGTGTAATGTGCTTTCTTTTGTGCAGCACTATAACCTGCCATGGACAAAAGCCGACAGTGCATGCCTCGATGTGATCGCTGCCACCATTAAAGAACAATACCATATTGGTCAGCCGATATATGCTTCACCATATTATCCGAAAACTGCACTGATTTTGTATCACGTTGCGAGGTTAATGGCGGTGAAGCCCATCCCTGCACTCGAAGCTTTAAAACCCCGGCTCATCGAACAGGCGGGTGCGCAATTGAAAAACAGCAATAACCGGGTTGAACAAATGATCCTTGCCCTGGCACTGCTCAAATGGGGCGCAGATCCGCCACCGGTTGCATTGCCGCCAGTTGCGACTTTTCAAAAGGAGATCGAGCAGAATAACTATGCATTCTTTGCAGGCAACGTGCCTTCTTATTTTTCAGATTGGTTGAGGGTGTATGCAAGTAACAGCAACTGGTTTATCTACTACCATTATTGCCCTGCATTCAACGATGCATTGTTACTCGAATACCTGGTGCTGAGTAATAAGCATTCTTAAACCTTAAGCCATCCGGGCCATTAATTCTTTGGCGATTTTATAGGCAACTCTCGCTGTCATATGGTGTACATCTCTTGAAGGGTTGTACTCTACTATATCGGCTCCAACAATCTCGGCTTTGCCTGACTGGATAATATGCAACAGTGCTCTTACGCTCAGGCCCCCGGGTTCATGGTGTGAAACGCCGGGTGCATAAGCAGGATCGAGTCCATCAAGGTCAACAGATATATATAACGGACCCTTTAATGACTGAATATCGTTGATGGTCCATGCATCCGGTGAAAATTGTTTTACGCCAAACAGCTCAGCTTGTTCTTTTTGATGCTTGTTGAGCGTTCTTATGCCGACCTGTGTTAAAGAAACGGCCAGCTTATTTTCCATCACTCTTGCGAAAGGGGAAGCATGGGAAAAATAATTATCCTCAAAATTGTGGTAGAGGTCAGGATGCGCATCAACGTGCAAAATATGTAACTGCTTATATTTTGTGGCTATGCCCCGTATTGCCGGGAACGTGAGTGAATGGTCGCCACCAATACAAAGCGGCTTATCACCCTTATCCACTATCGCAGCAATGGTTGACGTTATTTGATCGAAATAGGCAGCTGTT
This sequence comes from Chitinophagaceae bacterium UBA7600, assembly GCA_002478885.1. GTDB lineage: Bacteria > Bacteroidota > Bacteroidia > Chitinophagales > Chitinophagaceae > DLKC01. The sequence continues at coordinate 18,169 of DLKC01000021.1, read as the reverse complement.
GTTTGAGTCGTTTTGTCGATATTTCCTGCATCTTCCCAAATCACATGCTCTTTTATTTCGGACAGATTTTCTGCGTAGTCATTGGAGGCGCCATCGTTCCAGATAGCCCGGATAACAGCGGGCGCATCTGCCGGGCCTCTGAGAAAAGAGGAGTTTTCATCAAATGGCAGGCCGATAAGCTTGATCATGTTCAAAAATTATTTGCTGCAAAAGAAAAAGCGATACCTGTATTTGCTGAACAGGGTTACCGGAAGCACAAGTGTGCGACGCAACAAAAGCCGGGCGCTGACCCCTGGCCGGGCTCCAGATATTCCTGTTCTGGTTTGACAGTGTTAAGCCTGCTTCAACGCTGCATAAAACTGGTGGAAATAAGGAATGGTTTCAATGCCTTTATAGAAATTGAAGATGTCGTATTTCTCATTTGGGCTATGCAGGTTGTCGCTGTCCAGACCAAAACCAAGAAATACCACTTTGCACCCGAGCTCGCTCTCGAAAAGTGCGGTGATTGGAATGCTGCCACCACCACGCACCGGTATAGGTGCTTTGCCAAATGTTGCTTCTATAGCTTTGGCAGCGGCGAGATATTCGTTGCTGTCTACCGGCGTCATATAAGGATCGCCGCCATGATGCGGTTCTACCTTTACCGTGACGTTGGCCGGAGCGATTTTATATAAATGATCAATAAGCAGTTTTTCCATCTTAGGGCTTTTCTGGTTGGGTACAAGCCTGCAGCTGATCTTGGCAAAAGCCTTGGATGGCAGCACCGTTTTAGAGCCTTCCCCGGTATAGCCACCCCAGATGCCATTAATCTCCAGCGTGGGCCTGATGCCGGTGCGCTCATTGGTTGAATAGCCTTTTTCGCCCCACAGTTCGTTTACACCGAGCTCTTGTTTGTATTCGGCTTCATCAAAAGGCGCTTTGGCCAGTTCGGCCCTTTCTTCAACAGATGCTTCCACAACATCATCATAAAAGTTCGGAATGGTAATGTGGTTATTCTCATCATGCAAACTTGCGATCATCCGGGCCAGGATGGTAATAGGGTTGGCAACCGCTCCGCCGTAAACGCCGCTGTGCAGGTCGCGGTTGGCGCCGGTTACTTCAATCTGCACATAGGTTAACCCGCGTACACCTACATCAATGCTGGGATGTTCCATGCTTATCATGGCTGTGTCGCTGATGAGGATTACATCGGCCTGCAACAACTCCTTGTTTGCCTTTACAAAGGTTGCGAGGCTGGGCGACCCTATTTCTTCTTCACCCTCGATGATCATTTTCACATTCACCGGGAGCGTGTTGGTTTGCACCAGGGTTTCCAACGCTTTTATGTGCATATAAAACTGGCCTTTATCATCGCAGGATCCACGGGCAAATATTTTCCCGTCTTTGACGGTTGGCTCAAAAGGGCCGCTGTTCCAGAGCTCCAGCGGATCGGCAGGCTGTACGTCGTAATGGCCATACACCAGCACGGTGGGCTTTGCGGCATCAATAAATTTTTCAGCATAAACAACGGGGTGGCCTTCCGTTGGATAAATAACGGCGTTATCGGCACCGGCTTCCAGCATGCGTTGTTTTACCGCCTCGGCACAACGCAGCATATCATCTTTATGTTCGCTTCGTGCACTTACACTGGGTATGCGTAACAGTTCGAGCAACTCTTCAAGAAAGCGGTCTTTGTTTGCATTTTGATAATCTTTCCAGGCCTGCATAGCAATATTTTTTTTGAGTGAGGTTTTACGTAACAGGTAGCGAATGTAAAGGGTTTTTATAAATAATGTCCTGATTTGCATTTGATAAAACCTGCCTTACCATGGCAGGCAAATTTTCAGGTGACTATCTGTCGCACTACCCTGCTTGCCGGCCACACGATCGCAAAAGGCTAATCTAAATCAGCAGCTCTTCTCCCGGATTGTTCAATGAATGGTATGCGCACGATAACTTGATTGTTGCAGCTTTCAAAATAAAGAAGCCAACCAATCATCGTTGAATGTAACAGCCTGATGTTTTGTTTCTGACGCGGACCTGGAACAGTGCTGTTCTATGACCTGGAGCATGTTTCCTGATTTTCAAATCGACTAACTTGCGCACATAATAATGCATCGATGCTTGCCCTTCAATCCATAGCATTTAACCCTTGCATATGACCGGACTTATTTCAAACGAAGGAATGGAAGATGTGCGGGTTGTGAAAAACCATTCTTATAAAGCGCTTCCCAAATTGCTTTCAGAACTGATGCGGCCCTACCGCAAATGGCTGCTTTTTATTTTCATTGCGATGGTCGCTGAAACGGTAATGGGGCTCGCTGCACCCTGGCCCCTGAAGATCATCATTGATAATGTGATCTCCGCAAAACCGTTGCCCTCCTGGCTCTTATGGATGAATGAGGTGGTTCCCGGTAACGATAAACTATCGGTAACCGCTTTTTGTGCCCTCGCCCTGGTCTTGCTTACTGCCATTGGTGGACTTGCCGGTTATATTGATAATTATTTCACAGAAAGCGTAGCCCAGTATATGGCGAACGATCTCAGAAGGAAAATATACCATCACCTGCAAAAACTTTCACTCGCTTATTACGATACACACCAGGTGGCAAAATTGCTGAACACAATGACGGCCGATGTATTGACCATACAGGATTTTGTCTCCGCCACAGTGTTGAGTATCCTGGTTGATTCACTCACAATCGCGGGAATGTTTGCCCTGATGCTTTCCCTGCGTTGGGACTTTGCCCTGATTGCTGTCGGACTTTCTCCATTGCTTCTGCTGTTCGTTGTGCGTTTTAAGCGGCTGGTGAAAAAAGCCACGCATGAAGTGCGGCGCGACCAGGCAGAAATGAATACCGTTTTGCAACGCGGCCTTGAATCGATCAGGCTCGTGAATGCATACGGCATGCAGGAAGTGGAAGAAGAACGGCTGAAGCTGATAAGTATGGAAACTGTTTACGCGGCATTGCGGGCACGGAAGATTAAATCCATCATCACACCTGTTTTTATGATTGCGGTCTCGTTGTGTACCGCATTCGTACTTTGGCGCGGCACTTCGCTGGTAATAGCAGGAGTAATGTCCATTGGGGCGCTCACAGTGTTTCTTGCTTACCTGAATAAATTCTTTAACCCCGTTAAAGACCTCGCAAAGATGACAGTAAATATCGCGCAGGCAACAGTTGCATTGGAACGTATACAGCAAATTCTTGAAGCCGATATGATTATTCCCACTAAAAAGGACGCAAAAGATCCGGGTAAGATCAACGGCGATCTTTGCTTTAAAGATGTTTGCTTTAGCTATCAACCCGGCGTTCCGGTTCTGAGGAATATAAACCTTTCCATCAAAGCAGGTCAGCGAATAGGCATTTGTGGCCCAACCGGCAGCGGCAAATCAACAATTGCCAGCCTTATCCCGAGGCTGTACGATCCAACCCGTGGCAAAGTGCTGATGGATGGCAAAGATATCACCGGTTTTACGCTGGAAGGTCTACGGCAGCAGATTGGTTTTGTACTGCAGGATACCATGCTTTTTTACGGAACAGTAAGGGACAATATCGCCTACGGAAAACCCGAAGCCACCGATAAAGAGATCTTTGAAGCGGCAAGGCTCGCCAATGCCGATGAATTTATAACAAAGCTACCGGAAGGTTACAGCACCATAATAGGAGAGCGCGGAGTTACTCTCTCCGGCGGTCAAAGGCAACGGATAGGCATTGCAAGGGCTGTCGTAAGAAATGCTCCTATCCTTATCCTTGATGAGCCTACCGCATCACTCGATGCGGAATCGGAAAAGCTGGTAAGCGAGGCACTTGAAAGATTGATGAATGGCCGCACGGTGATTACGATTACGCACCGGCTGAACACCATTATGCATGCCGACAAAATATTTGTACTAAAAAACGGGATTATTGTTGCCGGAGGCAACCACCAGGAATTGATGAGAGACTGTGAACTCTACGCAGGTATGTTTTGCGTTTATGAAACAGCATCACAAAATGGTAAACTGCACCATCTTCCACACACCACTATGTTTGGGGCGTATAACGATATATTGGCCTCGTAAGACAGGTTGGCCCACCGCCGCCTTTAACACTGATCTCTGTGCCGGTATAAACAATTACTTTGCAGCCGGCCTTTTCCAACGCCGCCTTTGTTATCGGGTTGCCATCAGCCATCAGGCAAACACGCGGGGCCAGTGCAAGTACATTGCAGCCCATACTGTCAAACTCTTCATCGGGCACTTCAACAAACTGGTACCCGCGGGCCATCAATAAATCGCGGACCGCGATTGGCATTAATGGTGAATAAACTACAGCAAGGTCTTTATCGACCGGGCTGAGAATTGACATAAGATGAAATACATCTGACGGCCCCTTGTAATGTGGTAATGCTGCAACGATCACATCAACACCGATCGGGTTCAGCAAAGCCTTTAATTGCCTTATCCCTTCTTCATTGGTTCTGTAAGTGTGGCCAACGGCCAGTGTATTTTCATCGAGCCAGGCTACATCACCCCCTTCAAGCGTTCCCGGTGCGGTTATGCTGCCCAGTATCTTGATATTGTTTGCCTCAAATGCTTTCTGCTCTGCCGCCGGTTCATTCATTCTTGCAGCCTTCCCCATATTGCAGATGATCATTCCTGCATTGGTAGCGATGGATGCATCGCGGCAGTAGATCGAATCCATGTTTACAGAACCGTCTTCGGGTAAATGATAGATTGTGTCCGCATGCTGTCGCAGTACAGACTCAAAGCTGTTATATTCTTCTACAGCACCTGCCAGCGAGGGCTTGCCAAGGTAGTTTAATTGTTGCCAGTATTGCTGAATATGTGCATCACTGATAAAAGCCGCGGGTGCACGTTTAATAAGCAAGGAATGTATTTTTCCAAACTCAGAATGACAGCTGATATTCATAAAACTGTTTTGGTGGTTCTTTTTAATCGGGCAGCTGGTTAACAATTTCTCCTTCAATGTCGTAGTCATAGGCCTTGGTGATCTTTACATCGTAGAACTCTCCAACAGTAAGCTTCTTTGTAGAATGTATCACCACTTCATTATCCACTTCAACGCTGTCGAATTCAGTTCTCCCCAGGTAGCGGCCTGCTTCTTTTTTATCTATGATCACTTTAAATACCTTGCCGATCTTCTCCACATTTTTTTCATAGCTGATCTCCTGTTGCAGTTCCATTATCTCCTCTGCACGCGCCTGCTTTTCTTTTGCAGGAACATCGTCAACCAATTCGTACCCGCTTGTGCCTTCTTCATGGCTGTAGGTAAAAATGCCCACCCGGTCAAAACGCATGCGGGTAAGGAAATCTTTTAATTCTTCCACATCAGCTCTTGTCTCGCCGGGAAAGCCTGCGATCAGGGTAGTCCTTAAACAGATGCCGGGGTTTCTTTCCCGTATTGCAGCAATCAATTCCTCCATTTCCTGCCTGGTACTTTGCCGCTTCATGGCCTTGAGCATATTGTTGCTGGCGTGCTGCAAAGGCATATCAAGATAGTTGCAAATGTTTGGTCTTTCGCGCATCACATCCAGCACCTCTAAAGGAAACTTATTCGGGTAAGCATAATGTAGCCTTATCCATTCTACCCCTTTTACATCGGCGAGTTTGCCAAGCAACTCAGCAAGCATGCGCTTCTTGTAGAGGTCAAGTCCATAATAGGTGAGTTCCTGGGCAATCAGCATAATTTCTTTCACACCTTTTTGCACCAGGCTTTCCGCTTCTTTTACCAGGTCTTCCATTGGCCTGCTGATGTGTGCGCCGCGCATCAGCGGAATAGCACAAAACGCACAGGTTCTGTTACAGCCTTCACTTATTTTTAAATAGGCGTAATGTTTTGGCGTGCTAAGCATGCGCTCGCCCAGCAGTTCACTCTTATAATCTGCATCAAATTGCTTCAGCATCAACGGAAGTTCGAGCGTTCCAAACCATGCATCTACTTCGGGTATCTCTGCTTCAAGGTCGTTTCGGTATCTTTCACTTAAGCAACCGGTCACATATACTTTGTCCAGCCTGCCTTTTTTCTTCAGGTTCACCTGGTCAAGAATCGTATTAATGCTTTCTTCTTTTGCCTTATCAATAAAGCCGCAGGTATTTACCACAACAATGTTATGATCAAGTTTGCCGCTCTCATGCACTACATCAATTTCATTGGCTTTCAGTTGCCCGCTCAGCACTTCACTGTCAACAAGATTTTTGCTGCAGCCCAATGTTATAATATTCACCTTGTCTTTCTGTAATGTTCTTGCCTTCATAATTGGCGCGAAGGTAATGAGATTTGGTATAAGGTTTTTGGGCCGGGCATTGCATCACAGCCGGGCTCTTGTTGCGTCGCACTCTTGTGCTTCCTGTTCGTTGCGCAGCATAAACGAACTGCGGCCTTCATACTTTAAAGGCGAAATTGTTAAAGCACATACAAGGTTTACGGGTTGTTTAAACTGCAGCATGTGTGTGCGGTCTGTTACTGCATGCAATTTTTTAAAACAATAAAACATACAAAAATGAAAAAGTCAATTTTTATTGCTGCATGCGCGCTCTTACTTGGAACAGGAATGGTAAACGCAGCACCAGGTCACAGGCAGGAAGTTAAGAAACAAGCCAAAGAACAGGCCGCAGATCAAAAGAGCAAACACAAAGACAAGCAGGAGGTGAAAGCTGATGCCAAACAATTGAAAACAGACAAGAAAGCCGGTGCCGGGGCCACGACAAAAAAAGACGACAGGAAGGCTATTGCAAAAGACGAAAAGAGCCTGGCCAAAGACAAACATGACCTGAAGAAAGATCGCAACCAGGATAAAAAAGCGATCGATAAAAAGAAGCCGGCTTAACCTTGCAATGCGTAATGAAAAACACTACCCCGGAACAACTCCGGGGATTTTGATTTAAAGTATGATCAATAAGGCTACAGCTGCTGAAGAGTGCGACGCAACAAAAGTTCAATGGGCGGTCAACAGCCCGGCCCCGGGAAAAAAATAACTATAACGCAGCAGTTACTGAAGGAGATTTTTTAAAACCCACCAACACAAACCAAGCTGTTACGGCGAGGGAAGAAATGAAATAACCCAGGAGTAAAATATTTAGCCATGGAATAAATAAACTGGCCCCAAACCAGTCTCCATAAAATAGGATGATCGTAGCACCGAATACACATTTGACGAGCTCCCACAAGAAGGCTGATTTATGCTGGTCCATTAATTCGGAATAGGCATAAATATGAAGGAAAACAAAAGCACCGTAAAAAAACATTTGCGGTTTGCCTATGCCTGCGATGTTTCCAAAAAGATAGCTTACAAAAAGCAGTGTAATGGCAACCTGTATCCACGCCCATACATATAAGCCTGGCGATGCAGGCGGATTGTATTTTTCAAAATTGTACACATCTGCAATCTTATAAACCGGGTATTTCTCCGCAACATCGGCGGGGCGCCATCCGGTAGGCATAAACCAAATCCGCAGTTTGTCTTTTATGCTTTTGGCGCGCCATGCATCTTTTATCAGCAGCCACATGTGCTGGAAGTTTATTTTTATGGGGTTCCAGGTGCTTACCGGCCTCGTAATGCCGTAAACAGGTGGCACATTTGGCAACTCTTCCTGGAATGTTCCAAACAGCTTGTCCCAGATAATAAATACCTGGGAAAGGTTTTTGTCGATGTATTCCGGGTTAATGGCGTGATGCACGCGATGGTGCGATGGGGTAACAAGCACATACTCGAGTACACCCATTTTGTTGATATGCCGCGTATGGTACCAGAACTGGGCGAACAAGTGAATAGGCGCTACTATGGCGATAACGGTAGCCGGCACGCCCAGTAGTGCAGCAGGAATCAACAGGAATACAAACAGGTTTACAAAAACAGAAATACTCTGACGCAGCGCACAGGCAAGATTAAACTCTTCGCTGCTGTGGTGCACTATGTGTGCGTTCCAGAAAAAATTGAGCTTATGATCGATGCGGTGGATCCAGTATCCGGCAAAGTCGAGCACCACAAAAGCGATGACATAAGTCCATACAGTTGACTGTACATGCACAACCGCTATGTGCTGCACAAGCCACTCATAAGTGATAATGGAAACGCTTATGCCCAGAACGTCTTTGGTTACGTTGGTAACACCGCTGCTGAGGCTGCTGAGCATATCGATTCCACGGACTGTGTCAAAGCCCTTAAGCCAGCCATACCATTTTTCAAAAAGTACAAGCGCCAGAAATGCGGGCATCGCGATAAGCAGGATTTTGCCGTAAGTTTCCATAAACCTGGATATATAGTCAAAGATAAAAATTATATGCAAAAGGATTGGACTGGATGCTCAAGGCTAATCTACCCTGCACTATCGCTACGGTAGCGGTATGCAGTAGAGGAACTTCTTTAAATGCATCAGGGTTTTGCGAAAGCAAAACCCTGATGCAAACTTGTTTTTCTATTATTTATTAATACAGGCTGATCTTTGTTGTTTGACGTTGCCCGTTTTGTTGTACCGATAATACATAAACACCCGACGCAGCATTTGCTGCATTAATGGTTACCCGGTTTGCGTGATTGGCAAACAGCTGTTTAACCGGGTTTCCGTAAAGATCAGTCAGCAGGATATCCGAACTGCCCTCTTTATTAAGCGATATTAAAATGCTGCGATTGGATTGTGATACGGTAAATATTTTATCCCCGTTCTTTTGCAACAAGATATTGCTTGCTGATGAAGACAGTAAAGCTGCCTTGCTTGAACAATCTTCGTGGTTGTTGGCAGGCGAACAGCCTACCCTGAAGTTTTCACAGTCTGAAAACCTGGTATCGATCAGCTTGTCTGAAAAATCATTTGATACAGCCTGGAAGAAAGCAATAGCTCTTTGGACAAAGTAGGGAATTATAGCTGTTTTATCCTGCTTTACGTTTGCGTTTGTTCCAAAATCTGATTTATCGCTGAGACCATGCTGCATATCGCTGTCAAGATATAATTCACATGGAATTCTAAGATCTCCGGTAAGCAGATCATACATGTTCTGCGAACCATACATGATCAGGTCTTTCCTGGCTTTGTCGGTGTCGTTGTTAGACAGGGAATAATAAGTGTCTCCTGCATCAGTACAAACTTTCGTTTTTATAAAGGAAGACGAAACGGAATAATAAACATTGGCTTTCTTTACGGGTACAACATTATCCTGCGCGCCCTGGAAAGCGATCATGGGTGGATTTAAACTGTTTCCACGCTTGTCAATATTTTTTACAAAGAAGCCAGATACCGACGAACCATATGCGGCAGGTATATAAGTTCCACCCCAAAGATTTAATACTCCTTTAATTTTAAAATTGATGTCCGGGCTTCCCTTGTATGCATTTTCATTCAGTGAACCAAGCTTTGGCTGGGCATCACCAAATATTTCATAGAGCATATCGGGTGTATAATAGGCAAGGCTAAGTGCAACAAATCCGCCGGCACTTACTCCGCCTACATAAATATTGTCAGGGTCTATCCTATATGGTGGCGGAGTGTTACTGAGCTGTCTTGAAAGAATTGATCTTACTGATCCTCTTGCATCCTGGTAAGCGCGGTATATTGCCAGGAAATTACTTGCCGACATATAGTTCCCGGTTTCACCTGCAACAGATTGCGGATCTTTTATCCTCCCTGTTCGATATTGAACATTAAAGGCAATAAAACCTCTTTTCGCAAACTCCATGCAATACTGAGCAATACCCCCGGTTCCATCAGGGCTGGAGCAATCAGAAAACCCTCCACCGTGAAACAGTACGATCGCGGGCAATGGATTTTTCCTGTAGCAGCTGTAAACACCGGGGCTTGGAAAATAAACATCGTACGTAAGCATATCTGTTAAATCAGATGTGCAGGAGTAGGGTGCTACCGTGCCGCAGTCTGAAAGAAACTGGTCTGAATTATAGTAAGAGATATCGAAAATCTTATTCTTCTGCGCATATTTAACACCCAACTCTGTCGCTATGTTTTCGTCGCCGAGAATAGGAATTACAGGACTTATGTTGCAGTTAAGTGGATTGGACAAAAGCCCACAATCTGATGTTTGTGCCTTGCTAATGAAAAAAAATAAAGAAAGAATTACTGGGAAAAAATGGGTCAGTTTTTTCTTCATAATGATGACAGTTTGTTGAAAAATTTATTTTGTACAGCACGGTACAAAACAATATTGGTTTATCTGGAATTGAATTTAATGCTTGTCTATTCAAACTGCTTGATCCCTGAAATCTAGTCATCAAACGACCCATGTTACCTGCGACCTCACAACATGCTAACACAAATGTGGGTTCATTATCATTTATAATTGCAATGCCATAGATTTATTAACCCTTTTTTAAGGGGTTGTTTTTCATTCAAATACAAGCGAAGTCTTAAACTTTTACATAAACGCTTAGACAGCGTAATTGTTTTGCAATTAAAATCAGCGGCGTTCCGCGGCAGTGTTTTCAGCAATACTTTTGATGTTGATTTAAGGCTAAGCGAATAAATTTCAATAGTGTCTTTTCATTATTCCGTTGTCTACCTTGCCTTTGTGTTTTGTAATAATTATGCTATTGGTCGGTTGGTATATGATAAATGCCATTGTCATTTATTTTTTGTTACCAGGCCGCGGTAAACAACTTCAACAGTTGTTGCGTCGCACTCTTGTACTGCAGCATCACAAGGCAACGATATTTACCCTAAAATACCTCTAAGCTTTTCGCAGGCATCGACGTTTGGCTAATACTTGTTTGTTAGCATATGAAAAGAAGAGACGATATCCTGTATTAAAAAATGCCCGTTAAACAAATAAGGGTTTGTGCCTGCTGTGGTAAATATTTTGTTTTTCTATCTGCTTTATATTTTATCAGCAAATCCTTACTTTCGTGACTTCAAAAAAATGAGTAGAACTCATTTAACGATTTGCCTGCCGGTGTGGAAATTTTTTAAGAATTATTTCTTATTCTGATACAATGTCAAAAAAAGTTACAAAAATCGGGGTGTTAACCTCGGGTGGTGATTCACCTGGAATGAATGCGGCAATTAGAGCAGCAGTAAGAACCGGACTATACCATGGGCTTGATGTTTTTGGGATTTACAGGGGGTATAACGGCATGATCGAAGATGAAATAGTACAAATGAATTCCCGCTCTGTTGCAAACATTATTCAACGTGGTGGCACCATTCTTAAAACGGCACGCAGTAAAGAATTCTATAGCGAAGAAGGGAGGAAGAAAGCTTTCGACAACCTGGACAAAAGAGGAATCGACGGACTTGTTGTGATTGGTGGTGACGGCAGTTTTACAGGTGCTTATAAATTGAGCCAGGAGTTTGGAATTCCCTGCGTTGGTCTGCCCGGTACAATTGATAAAGATCTTTACGGAACAGATTTTACTATTGGTTTTGATACCGCGGTTAATACAGCGGTTGAGTGTATAGACAAAATACGCGATACGGCCGATGCACACGACCGCTTATTTATCGTGGAAGTAATGGGCCGTCATGCAGGGTATATTGCGTTGCACAGCGGTATTGCCACCGGCGCAGAAAATATTTTGATACCGGAAGAAGAGACCACACTCGAAGAAGTAATAGCTTCCATGTCTGAAAAAGAGAAGCGAAAAAAGCTGGTGAACCTTGTGGTGGTTGCAGAAGGACATAGTTCTGGTGGCGCAAACGGTGTGGCCAACATCCTGAAGCAGCATTTGCCAAACCTTGATATTCGTGTTACGATTCTCGGGCATATCCAGCGAGGTGGCTCGCCTTCCTGCCTGGACAGGGTTATCTCCAGCCGTATGGGATATCACGCGGTGGAGTGTTTGCTTGATGGTACCCATAACGTTATGGTAGGGATACAAGACAACAAAATGCATTACACCCCCATCAATGTCGCCATCAGGGAGAAGCAACAGATCAGCGATGAGTGGATGAAGATCATAAAAATACTTGCCAGTTAATACGACCGTAATTGCTTGCCTTCATTAACCAACAACGGTCATTAATTTGAAAAAATATGTCAGTAAACATCAACAAGTACCTGCATCCTGAAATGGATAAAGAGCTGGGTATTCAACACGCCTTTCACCGTACAAAGATTGTTGCAACTGTAGGGCCAGCCTGTGACACTTATGAAAAATTGCATGAGCTTTGCCTTGCAGGCGTAAATGTGTTCAGGTTAAACTTCTCGCATGGTACGCATGAAGATAAAGCCCGTATTATAGAATACATAAGGGAATTGAGAGCAAAAGAGCCGTTTAATATCGCTATTCTCGCTGATTTGCAAGGACCCAAATTAAGGGTTGGCGAGATAGAAAATGGCGCTTTGGAAATTGCACCGGGCGATATACTCACTTTTACCTCCAAACAAAAGGTAGTCGGTACAAAAGAAAAGATCTATGTTTCATATCCCAATCTTCATGAAGATGTAAAAGTCGGTAACAAAATATTGATAGATGACGGGAAACTCGAAGTAGTTGTTGTAAACATTACAGAAGATGGCGATGTGAAAGTGAGCGTTACCTATGGGGGTACCCTTTATCCGAAAAAAGGAGTTAACCTTCCCGATACGGAAATATCTCTCCCTTCTCTTACAGAGAAAGACCTGGTCGATCTTGAGTTTATTATTTCGCAAAAAGTGGAATGGGTTGCATTGTCTTTTGTTCGTAAGGCAGATGATATCATTGACCTCAAGGCAAGGCTCAACAAAGCGAACAGCCCGACAAAAGTTATTGCTAAAATAGAAATGCCTTCGGCGCTTGTAGACCTGAGGAATATTATCGTTGAATCAGATGGCGTGATGGTTGCCCGTGGTGACCTTGGTGTGGAGCTGCCTGTTGAGAAAGTCCCGATGGCTCAGCGCGACATCATCCGTAAATGTATTCACCGTGCAAAGCCCGTTATTGTGGCAACACAAATGATGGAAAGCATGATCGACCGTGTAAAGCCAAACCGCAGTGAAATCACCGACGTGGCCAACGCGGTACTGGAAGGCGCAGACGCCGTGATGCTCAGCGGCGAAACAGCAACCGGCAATCACCCGGCGCTTGTTGTGCAAACAATGCGTAAGATTATCCTGGAGGTGGAGAAAACAGAATACCGTTATGACAGGGAAGGGGATTTGAAGCCGCAGCAAAAATCACCTTCGTTCCTCAGTGATGCTATTTGTTACAATGCCTGTAAAATAGCACAGGATACCAACGCCAATGCGCTTGTAGGTATGACGCAAAGTGGTTACACCGGTTTTATTCTCAGCAGTTACCGGCCAAAATCCCACCTGTATGTATTTACAAAAACAAAGACACTGGTTAACCAGCTGAGTCTTAGCTGGGGTGTAAGGGCTTTTTATTACGATGAAGAAGAAAGTCTTGACGATATTATCGAAGACCAGATCAATATTCTTAAAGAACGTGGTTTCGTTAAGAGCGGTGATATTGTGGTTAACACCGGAAGCACGCCGGTTCACATGCACCTTCCCACCAATGTTTTAAAAATTTCAAAAGTTGATTAAGATAAGATCCCCGCACAGCGGGGATTTTTGTTTTAAGACTTCAGCCAGTAACGTTGCTGCTGCATGCACCAGCGTACAAGGGAGTGACACAACGAAGCCGGTCATAGCTCTGTAGCCGGCAACCCAAAAAGATCTTTGTTACTCATCCACATGGTTTTCGTGTTCACAGTTCTTTTCTAAACACAAGCCGGTTTCTGTTTCGAGCGTTGCATGCTGTATGTTCAGGTGTTCCAACTCATGTTTAATATGTTGTTTCAGTTTTGCAACTTCCGCATTTGAAAGTTGTTCTGACACTACAAGGTGTGCAGTGAGTGCATTTTGCGTGGTGCTGATGGCCCATACGTGCAGGTGATGAAAATCTACCACACCGGCTACTTTCAAAACCTCTTTTTTTATTTTGTTCAGATCAATGTCAGAAGGCACGCCATCGAGTGATAACCGCAGGCTGTCTCTCAATAATCCCCATGTGCTTGCGATGATCACGACGCAAATAAGTATGCTTAGCAACGGGTCGATCCAATAAAGATTCGTGTAATAAATGATCACGCCTCCGGCAACCAACCCAAGCGATACCAATGCATCTGAAGCAAGATGCAGGAATGCGGCCTTTACATTAATGTCGCTTTCCTTATCCCTGAAAAACAAGAATGCCGAAACTCCATTTATAACAATGCCAACTGCTGCGATAACAGCGATGGTAACACCGGGCAGCGGTTCGGGGTGGCCGAACCGCAGCACAGCTTCGTAGCCGATGGCGCCGATCGAGACCAGTAATATCACCGCATTGAGCAGCGAGATAAGTATTGAGGATTTCCGGTAGCCATACGTGTATTTCTCTGTGCTTTTCGATTTCGATAATTTAAAAGCGATCATCGCCAAAGCGAGCCCGGCAACATCAAGAAAATTATGGCCGGCATCTGAAAGCAGCGACAATGAATTTATCCGCAGGCCCATCACTACCTGTATCATCACATAGGCAAGGTTTAAAACAATACCGGTGACAAAAGCCCTGTTCACGCTTGTGATAACAGGTGCGTGACTGTGGCTATGCCCTGCGTGGTGATGTTCGTGCTGCTCGTGTGCCATGCTTTTTTTCAATAATGCGCAAAGTTATTTTTACAAAATATGCTGCGTGTAAAAATGTTTGCATGGTCGTTGCAATGCAGCTCACTTAGCTGCATGTTGAATGATAATTTATGGCCCCGGCTTTTGTTTATATGGCAACAGCGCTTGCGTCGCACTCTTGTACTTTCTGAACTTTGCGCAGCCAGGTGCTCGCGATACATGCTGCATCCAGGGCAAAAAAATATGGCTGGCATTGCCAACCATATTTTAACAATCCTGCTGTGTTGCCCGGGTGATTAATTTGTCCAAACGGCTCCCAGGCCTGCATCCCACAATTTCTTATTTAAAGCGGCAATGTCTGTATCGAGGATTTCCATACCCCTGTTTTTTAGTACAGACCATTGTGCATTCAGGTCCTTCATCCTATCGAGCGAAGGCTGGTTCACACGCGGAATATCGCTTTCGGTTTGATTAACGAGGAACACGTAATTGCCCGTGAATTTTACCGGGAAGTTCTCAGCATCGTCATACACTTTTGTCTGGCGCTGCACCATGTCTTCATCCCATGTCTTCATCTTTTTTGCAAGTGCCGCTGCTTCTGTTTTCAGTGAGGCATATTTGTCACCTGTCAATGAGGCAACAAGTTTTTCCAGTTGCTGCCTTTTTGCATCCATCTTGTTTACCATATTATGCATAACGGTTAATTCTTTTTCCAGGTTTGTCATTACGGTGTTGTACTCCTGGTAAGTAGTCGCGTCGGTTGGATAGAGCGGATTTGACAATATCTGGGCCTGTGTTGAAAGTTGCTGGCTACCCATTTTCAGCGTAACGGTATAGGTTCCCGGAATGGCTTTGTGGCCATGCAGTGTTCCGTCAAAATAAACATCCGGAATTCCGGGAATACTGGGGTACCGCATGTTCCATACAAAACGGTTAAGACCTTTGGATTTTGATAAAACAGGGTCTGCCGGAGGTGCGCCGTCATATCTCCTGTAATTGCTATCTTTTAATGAACTGAATGTTCTCACCAGGTTGCCCGATACATCTTTAATCTCCATTGTAAGCGCAACTGAATCTTTTGCATCAGGCAGCTGGTAATAGAATACAATACCACTGGCCGGGTTTACCCCATGATTTGTTGTTAACCCGTTGAAATCCGCATTATTGTCGTCGAGTTCGCTGCCACTGTTGTTTATGACGGCAGGGTCGGGGGTGTATAATGAAAATGCCTTATTGTCTTTTTTGTATTGCTCGATCAAGCTAAGGTCATCGAGGATCCAGAAAGACCTGCCCGAAGTGGCGGCTATAAGATTGCCTTTATGGATACGCAAATCGGTGATCGGGCATACCGGCATATTCAATTGAAAAGGTTCCCAGTTTTTGCCACCGTTCCATGAAATATAAATTCCTGTTTCGGTGCCTGCGAACAACAGGTCTTTTCTAACAGGATCTTCTCTCACAACCCTTGTAAAAGCTCCGTCGGGAATACCGTTGTTGATCTTTGTCCACGTTTTACCATAATCGGTTGTTTTATAAAGGCCGGGGCTTTTATCATTGAATTTATATCTCGTTGTAGCGATATATGCCGTCGCTTTATCAAAAGGGGAGACCTCAATGGCGTTGACCAGGCATTCCTGCAGGCCGGCAGGCGTAACGTTTGTCCAGTGTGCACAATTGTCCCTGGTTACATAAACCAGTCCATCATCACTGCCTGTGTAAATAACGCCTTTCTCAATGGGCGATTCCATGATATAAGCGAGGGTGCCGTAGTTCTCCGCGCCTACACCTTCATTGGTAAACGGAACACCCGGAGTGCCCTGTTTTGCTTTTTCGTTGCGGGTTAAATCAGGCGAGGCTTCTGTCCAGGTTTTGCCCATGTCTGAAGTGCGCAGCAATAACTGTGCGCCATGATAGAAAACGTTGGGGTCATATTTACTGCATATAATAGGAGCATTCCAGTTACATCGATATTTTATGTCTTTTGCAGAGCGGGACTGGTATTGAATCGGCGCTTCCATCACACTGGTGCCGGCAAACGCAGTGGAATTGAGGATATCAATACCTCCATTATAGCCGCCACCCATCACGTATTTCGGGTCATCAGGATTGAATGCAAGAAAAGCGCTCTCACCACCTGCGGAAGAAGTCCAGTTGGTTACATCTATCCCCCCGCTTCCAAAGGCGCGGCTGGCAATTTTAACTGAGCTATTGTCCTGTTGGCCCGCATAAATATTATAGGGGAACATATTGTCAACATTGATGCGATAAAACTGGGCGGTGGGTTGGTTATTCTGGCTTGTCCAGGTTTTTCCCGCATTGATGGTAATGGCCGAGCCACCATCATCAGAGATGATCATGTTGGCGGAATTGTTGGGGTTGATCCAGAGATTGTGGTAATCGCCATGCGTATTTGAAATGTCTTCCCATGTTTTGCCGCCATCAATGGAATGCATGGCAGGGGAACTCATCACGTACAAATTGTTTTCATTATTTGGATCAGGAAAGAGTTCAATGTAGTACCACGCTCTTTGAAGCAGGTGATGGTCGCCTGTTACCTGGCTCCAGCTCTTTCCGGCGTCGGATGACATATACAAGCCGCCTGCATCTTTTGAAAAGTCACTTTCAATAAGGGCATATACTTTTTCGGAATTGGAGCGACAAACCGCAATAGCCATTTTACCCATTTCCTTTGGCAGCCCGTCGGTCATTTTCTCCCAATGTTCACCCGCGTCGGTTGATTTGTACAAACCACTGCCCGGCCCACCGCTGATTACCTGCCACGGCAATCTTCCATGGTCCCACATGGCCGCATAAAGAATGGAAGGGTTATTCATGTCCATCGATAATTCTGCACAGCCGGTCTTCTCATCTACAAACAATACATTCTTCCAGGTAACGCCGCCGTCAACAGATTTATAAATACCTCTTTCCCTGGTAGGACTATATATGGCACCCTGCGCTGCCACGTATACAATATTGGGATCTTTGGGATTAATGGCGATCCGCGCAATTTGCTGGGTCAAATCAAGCCCCATTTTTTTCCATGTTTTTCCCGCATCAGTTGATTTATAAACGCCATCGCCGTGCGATGTCATCACACCGCGAATAGCATGCTCGCCCATACCAACGTAAACGATATTGGGATCACTTTCTGCAACAGCCACAGCACCTACAGAACCGGT
This sequence comes from Chitinophagaceae bacterium UBA7600, assembly GCA_002478885.1. GTDB lineage: Bacteria > Bacteroidota > Bacteroidia > Chitinophagales > Chitinophagaceae > DLKC01. The sequence goes on along the minus strand of DLKC01000021.1, from coordinate 468 downwards.
TTTAAAATACCCGTCAGAAATATTTCTCCAGGTAATACCCATGTCGTCGGTCTTCCAAAGGCCGCCACCCGTAGTGCCCTGGTAGTAAACGTAAGGGTTGCCCGTTACGCCGGTAGCACAATTGGAGCGGCCACCTCTGAAGGGGCCGATACATCTCCATTTAGCGGGTTTCAAATACGCGTCTGAATTCTTTGAAGCGCTGTCATCTTTTGTTTGCGCACTGACACAAAAAAACAGCATTAGCAGGGCGGGCAGAAGCAAGCATTTTTTTCTCATTTGACCAGAAAATTTGAAGCTGAAATATACCCCATATTTACAGATAAAAAAACTGTGATAATCGCCGGGCATATTTTTTCCTTCATGCCGCTGCTTCATTCATTGGCCACCGAATTTCAGTATTATGCAGGAAGACTTTGTGAGCCTGGCTTCCTTTTTTCCATGGCGTCGGCTGTTGCGTCGCACACTTGT
>DLKC01000088.1 GCA_002478885.1 Chitinophagaceae bacterium UBA7600 | reverse complement strand
ATCGACACGCCACGACTGGGCCGATAGAGAATTTTTAGAATCCTGGACGGCATCTCTCGAATAACTAACATCATTCCTCGACGAATTGGCAACGGGCAAAAAGCCGCTGATGGTTCCGCTTTTAACACCCGGCAAATTCAGAATGTCATTTTTGAATGCCTCTGCATTTTTATCAAGGGCGCTGTAACCATTGATGATAAGTACCTGGTCTTTATTAAAACCAAGATTGGTTGTTTGAATATAGTTGAGCTGTTTGTAAATTACCACGGTGCCAACGATAAGAATAATGGAGGTAAAGAACTGCAACACTACAAGACTGCTGCGCAGGTAGCTCTTTCTAAAACCCGCATTGATCTTGCCTTTAAGCACTGTAACCGGCTTAAATTTAGAAAGGAAAAAAGCAGGGTAACTGCCTGCAACAATGCCTACTAAAAAAGGCAAGGCGATAAGAAAAGGCAGGATCTTCCCGCTGAAAATGCTGCTTACCGTTAACGACTTGGCAGCAATATCATTGAATAACGGAAGTACGGCATAAGCGATCCCTATAGCGATGATCAAAGAAATGAGCGCCATCAATGCAGACTCGGTAAGAAACTGGAAAATAAGGTTTTTCTTCTCGGTACCAAGCACTTTCCTGATGCCAACTTCTTTCGCCCTGTTAGCACTGCGCGCTGTAGATAAATTAATAAAGTTGATGCATGCGATAAGCAGGATAAAAAGGGCAACAACCCCGAAAATATACACATACTGCATGTTTCCATTCGTATCGAGTTCGGGGAAGCGGGCACTTTTAAGATGAATGTCCGTCAGCGGCATCAAATGGTATTGAAGCTGGTTACCTGCCTTATAAAAGTCGTCCATGCTGTTGATGCTCATGAATTGTTTCGCCTGCGGGAAAATATAGTTGTTGACGATTTGGGTAAAGTTCTTTTCAAAGTCGTGGTAATCCGTGCCGGGCCTTAGCACTATATAGGTTTGAAAGTTGTGACTGAGAAAATTACCAAAACCATAGTCCACGTTCTTCATGGACAGCATAAAGTCGAAATGAAAGTGTGAGTTCTGTGGAATATCTTTTATCACAGCGGTTATCTTGTAAGGCTTCTTATCTATTTCCAACGCCTTACCGAGCGCGTTTGCCGGGCCAAAATATTTTTGTGCTGTTGACGCTGTTATCACCACCGTATTTGGTTCGTCAAGCGCATGCCTGGTATCGCCCGAAAGTGCCGGCAAAGTGAATACGTTAAAAAACGTGGAATCTACATAAGCAATATGCTGTTCGTCTATATATTCATTTCCTTTTTTCACCAGCTTATCGCCCTCGCTTGCATAAATGCGGGTGAATTCTTCCACTTGCGGGTAATCTTTTTTCAGCGTAGGGCCCATAGGATCGCTGCTGACACAAAGTTTCAATTCGTTACCACCAAATTTTATATCGGCATCAACCCGGTAAATACGATCGGCCTTTTCATTGTAGCGATCGTAGCTTAATTCATCTACCACATAAAGTGCGATGAGTATAAAACAGGCAAGGCCGGTGGCCAGTCCGGCGATATTGATAGCAGTAAAGCCTTTGTTCTTCCAAAGGCTGCGAATGGCGATCTTGAAATAATTCTTTAGCATAGAAAAAATTTTACAACATGTTTGGTAAATATTTTTGTTACCAACTTTTCTCTTTGTGCAGCTGCGTTGCGTCGCACTCTTGTACGCTTTGTTCAATGATGATCAGAACGCTGAAGTGTGCCACGCAAGTAAAGCCTGATTGTTGTTGTGCGGCCGGGCCCAAAAAACATATGGGCATATTCGATATTCGATATTGACTATTCTGTTCTCAAACTTTTCACCGGGTTTGCCAACGCGGCTTTTATTGCCTGGAAACTGATGGTAGCCAATGCAATAAACAATGCAATAGCGGTGGTGATGGCAAATACCTGCCAGCCGATACTGGTTCGGTACACAAAATTCTGCAGCCACTTATTCATTACAAACCAGGCGATCGGCGATGCGATTACAACGGCAATGCCAACCAGCACTAAAAACTCTTTTGAAAGCAGTGTAACGATTCCACCAACACTTGCGCCGAGTACTTTTCGTACACCGATCTCTTTTATTCGTTGTTCTGCGCTAAAGGTGGCCAGGCCAAACAAACCAAGGCAGGAAATAAGAATCGCGATGATGGTGAAATAAAGTACGATTGAAGACAACCGGCTCTCTGCTTCAAAGTTTTTCTGGAAGTCTGCATCGAGAAAACTGTATTCAAGTGGCTCGTTCGGGTTCAGTCTTTTCCAAGAAGCCTGCGCCGCGTTTATTACAGCACCCATATCGCCCTGCTTTGCATGAACGACCATATAGTTGAAGGCGGCCATATTGTTGTTTGCCAGTACCTGGAAAGCATAAGGCTCAATGGCAAGGTGCAGGTCTTCGAAGTGAAAGTCTTTTACTACGCCAATAATATTGAAATCATATTTACTTCCTTGCCAGTCGAAATAAACTTTTTGGCCTATGGCCTGTTGAGCGGAGGTGAAACCAATCTCTTTTATGCCGTCTTCGTTTATAACAATGTTCCTGTTGGTGTCTGCCTGGAAATCTGAAGAGAACAGGCGGCCTGCAATTGGTTTAAAATTGAGTGTTTTTAAAAAGTCAAAATCAACCCAGTTCATTCGTGTGCGTTTACCCTCGTTCATTGATTGCCCCTGCTTGTAAAAGAGATTGTCAGAAGGGTTGAATATACCGGGGTAATACATGGAAGCACCCACAGATTGAACCTGTGTATTGTTCTGCAGATCATTTTTTAGCGAAGCGTAAATGTTTTTCGAGTTCATGCTGCGCAGTGGAATAATCAGCTGGCTGTCTTTGTCAAAACCGAGGTCTTTACTGCGCATATAACTCATTTGAGAGGCGATGACAACAGACGAGATGATGAGCACAACCGATATCACAAACTGGAACACCACGAGACCTTTGCGCAATGAGGCCACTGCCATTGAATTGCTGAATCTTCCTTTGAGAACCTTCACCGGTATAAACGACGACAGGTAAAGGGCGGGGTAACTTCCGGCGAGCAGCCCTGCAAACAAGGCCATTCCCAAAAACGCAAGTAACATAAATGCATCGCGGCCAAAATCGAGCGTGATGTTGCGGCCGGATACATTATTGAAAACCGGCAGCAACAAATAGGTTAGTGCCAGTGCAAAAACAAAGGCGATAAGGCTCATGAAAAAACTTTCACCAAGAAATTGCCGCACAAGCGATCCCTTTTCTGCACCCAGTACTTTCCTTATCCCCACTTCAGCGCTGCGCTTACTGCTGCGTGCAGTTGAAAGATTCATGAAGTTGATGCATGCAATAAGCAAGGTAAATATGGCAATAGACGCAAGAATGTATAAGTATGTTTTACTCGAAGGCGGTGTTACATTATTTTCCACCATGCTGCTCAGGTGAATATCTTCCAATGGCAGCAGGTATTGATTTTTTGCAAAACCCATCGCCTTAAGGTCTTTACCTGCATACTTATCAATAAATGCAGGGAACTTTTTCTCGAGTTGATGGTAATCTGCACCGGGCCTCAACTGCAGGTAAGAGTAAAACATGTTGTTTGATGCAAAATCATTCTCGTGATCTTTAAGATATGCTTCCATATCGCCGCCTTTCATGCCCAGGAAAAACTGCGCATCAATATGACTGGGCGCATTCACCGGGCGGAACACGCCGGTAACAATACAATCATGCTCACCATTTGTGTTGCTGTTCACATGCACTGTTTGATTCAATGCAGGCTGGTTACCAAAAAGCTTTTTCGCAATTGCCTCATTCAATACGATCGTGTTCGGGTTTTGCAGTGTTGCGTTTGCATTGCCTTCGATAAAGTCGTAGTCGAACATCTTAAAAAAAGATGCATCGGCCATATAGCCTTTTTCCTGGTAGAAAGACTTTCGTTCGGTCCCGTTACTGTTATTGGTTTGCAGCAGTGTCTTACCGTCTGAAAACAGTTGAAGTAGCCTGGCGCTTTCGACAATTTCAGGAAACTCCCTCTTCATAGCCGCGGCCATCGGCGCAGGCGTGTTGGGCAATTTCGATTTTTCCTTTGCCTCCTGTACAAAACCTGTTACTACTTCATAAATATTGCCCGCATTCTTATGGTAAGCATCGTAGCTGGTTTCATAATCCAGGTACAGGGCAATAAGCATACAGCAGGCAAGGCCAACAGATAAGCCAAAGATGTTGATGAAAGAAAATATTTTATTCTTCATCAGGTTTCGCCAGGCAATTTTTAGATAGTTGCGGATCATCTGTGTGTGAAATAAGTTGTAAACAATATGTTCCGATGTGGGGGTGTCCGGCATTTGTCCGCTGTGCAGCAGTTGTTGTGTCACTCACTTGTACGGAAGCGCTCCATGCAGCTTTTAATACATCCAACGAACCGGCCGGCAATCATTATTACTCTGTTCTCAGACTCTTGACGGGGTTCGCAGTGGCCGCCCTTATTGATTTGTAGCCGACCGTAAGCCATGCAATAATAATTGACGTAAGTATTGAAAGCGCGAAAACACCAACACCAATATCTATTCTGAAAACAAAATTCTTAAGCCAGCTATTCATGAGATACCATGCAACAGGTGCGGCAACAAGAAATGCGATGCCTATGAGCACCGTAAACTCTTTGGAAAATAGATAAACAATGCTTTTGATGCTTGCACCCAACACTTTTCTAATGCCTACCTCTTTTGTTTTTTGCACCACCATAAAAGAAACCAAACCATACAAACCGAGGCAGCTTATAAATATGGCGAGCATGGCACAGACTTTATACATAAGGCTTAGTCGTTCTTCCTGCACATAAAACGCATTGATATTATCGTCGAAAAAATGCGCGTTATACACATATTCCGGGTAATATTTGTCCCATAAACTTTTAATGTCGTTGAAACTGCGGGAAAGATCAGGCGTGCTTAATTTGATGCCCACCGTGCCTGAATATTTTTTATTGGGGTAAAGCACCAATGGCGGCACTTCTTCTCTCAGCGACTGCAGTTTAAAGTCTTTAATAACGGCAACCACGGGTTTAGGCCGGCCACCACCAATCCGCATCATCTTACCGATAGCCTCCTGGTCGGTTTTTAGCCCAACTTTTTTTACAAGGGTCTCATTTACCACATATCCACGTGCGGTATCACTTTCGCCATAAAACTCACCTGCGGCCAGTTGCAGGCCATAAGTCTTCAAATAATCCTGGTCACCAAATTTCAATCGTATTGAATAATCTTTATCGATCATTTTGTCGAAGGCAAAATTCGAATTCCATGAATTGTCACTGCTTGGCGCATCAAAACTGAAGCTTACACTTTTCACATCGCTTCTTGACAGCAATTCGTCTTTAAATGCTTTTTGCTTTGCAAGGCTTGCACTGTCTGAATTGCCATTTAAAATAAGTACCGCATTTTTATTAAAGCCAAGGTCAGCGTTCTTAATATAGTTCATCTGGCTTATAGCGATGATGGTTGCAATAATGAGTATTTGTGAAAAAGAAAACTGCAATACCACCAACAATCTTCTCAGCGACTTGCTGCCGACTCTTGAGGTATTGATTTTGTTCTTAATAGCTTCAATAGGCTTAAACCTGCTCAGCACGGTTGCGGGGTACAGGCCCGACAATAAAATGGTTATTACCGTTATGGCAAAAAGGAATAAGATGCTTTGTGCAGATAATAAACTCAACGGTGCCTGTACAACAACAATGTATTTTACATAAGGCAATGCGAGTTCAGCTATCAGCAACGACAAAGCAACGGCCATGAGCACCACCAGCGTTGTTTCTGAAAACACCTGCCAGCGCAATTGTGCACGGCTGCTGCCCATTACCTTGCGAACACCCACTTCCTTGCTCCTTGTTACGGCTAATGCTGTAGAGAGATTAATAAAATTGATACATGCCATCAAAATAATAAGCAGCCCCACGAAGGCAAGCGTATAAAGCGATGTTGTGCTGGTTACATGGTCGTTATTGTTTTCAAAACGCTCGTCGAAATGTATGTTTTTAAGCGGCTGAACAAAATGCGACCGTGTTGTTTGCTTGTTTTCTGTGTTATACTTTTTTTCAAAGCCGGCAAGGTAACTGTTGAACGATGCAATATTCGTTCCGTGCGGAAGCAATGCATAAACCTGGTGATTGCTGGTATTGGAACCCCAGTCTTCGAGCGGCCAGCCTTTACCCTCATTGTTTCTCCATCCTTCATAAGAAGCCAGTATGCGAAATGGAAAATCAGAGTTGGCAGGCACATCATCAAACACGGCGGCGATTTTTAATACATGGTCGCCGTTATCAAATTTTATGTATTTACCTTCTGCGTCCTGCCATTTGCCGAAATATTTTTCCGCTACAGATTTGCAGATGGCAGCGCTGTTCACATCTTTCAAAACCCCTTCGTTTCCACTAAGCCAGTTAACAGAGAATATTTTCAGCAACTCCGGCTCGGCAAAGAATACTCCTGATTCTTCTATAAACTTTTTGCCGTTATTAATGCCGGTTTCATCGGTTGCTGTTATCTGGCTATCATAACTCTGCATTAACTGTGCGAAGGTTATTTGGGGGTAGTCTTTGCGCAAAAAATTTATCGAAGGAAAAGGAAGGCCAATGGTGTATTGTTCGCCGTCTGCGTCAATATCTTTTGTTACTATCTGGTATATCTGGTCGCCATTCTTTTGAAACGAATCGTAACTGGTCTCGAACTGGATAACAAGGAAGATAATAATACAGGCGGCCAGCGCAATTGCAAGCCCGCCAATATTAATAATCGCATACCCTTTATTCCTGTAAAGATTCCGGAATGCTGTTTTAAAATAGTTGCGGATCATTGCAGATGTTTTCGGTTTTAATCAATTGCATTAATGCGATACACGAATTGTTTCGTTAATAAAGACACATGAATAATATGCCACAAATAAATTCACTGAAAATCAGGAGTTTAAAGCCAATGCGGTTTAGCGGGTGTACGCTTTCGATACAATGCTCGTCCTGTATCGATACAGCGCTGTGATGAGCGGCACAAACAGTAACCTGTTACGGGCAAAACTTTCCGAAAAAATGCGTTGCTGGAGCCGGGCTTTTTCAGCTTTGGCCAACACCAGTTGCGTCGCACGCTTCGGCGGCAATGCCCCTGGCGTCAATCAATTCAAATGCAAAACATGATGTTGTTTACGCTGATAATTACCCGACTTTGCTGCTTCATGAACCGGGCGCTCAAGTGTGCGACGCAAGAAAAGCTGCTACAGCGATCATATGCCGGGCTCCACCTGCATTTCTGAAACAAATAATGCAGCCATTTCGACTGCATTATTTTTTATGTTTAGTTGTTGTTGCAGACCTAATTGAAAACAAGTCTCACGTGGCCACTGCCGGCATGCACTTTAACCGGAACACCGCCACCATTGAGTTTGCCGTCAACAGAATTATTGTCAACAGATCCGCTGAAATTTTTAAGCATGTCTGTTTTTATGTTGTTGCCGCTAAGGTCGAGATCGAGGCCCTTGCCGGCAGGCAATTGAAGGTCGATGCCGCCGCCCGAATTGCTTACACGCACCCATTTGCCAAGTTCAGCAACCTGTATGTCCATGCTGCCGCCGCTTGTTGACGCTTCAAGCGAAGCGCGGATATTCCGGAGGTTTACGCTGCCCCCACTTGTTCTTGCAGAAAGTTCACCGGAAATATCTTCACCGTCGATTCTGCCACCACTGGTTGATGCATCAATGTCGCCACTGAGCGCTGTAAGATGCAATGAACCGCCGCTTGTTGACAACTGAAGATTGCCCTTACAATTCTCCGCCGTAATAGAACCTCCGCTTGTTGCGAGGTCAATATCATCGTTAGCATAAGAAACGTTGATGCTGCCGCCGCTTGTTTTTCCGTCGATCTTGCCAGACACATGATCTATCTTAAGGCTGCCACCGCTTGTTCTAAAAACCTGCGAACCGTTAAGGTTACCGAGTTTGATGCTGCCACCGCTGGTGCTCAGGTCAGTTGAAATATCGCCGGGTACATACACTTTAAAAGATATGCTCAGCGACTTCTTCCAGTTCCAGTCGTTGTTCTTGTTCTTTGCGCTTGCATTAAGCACACCACCTGCCACATTAATCTTTACGATGTAATTGTCCTCAAGCCGCTTTTTAATTTCGTCTTTTGAAATGCCGGTAATGTTTCCATTGGCAGTTACATACATTTCAATCCGGGCTTCGTCGGCATTGCTGCCCTGCACCATTATGCTTCCACCCGAGGTTTCAACATTTACCTGCTTAATGCTTTCCTTTGAAAGTGTTTGGGTAAGATACGGTTCTTTGTCTGATTGCGCCTGGCTTGCAAATGCAATCGCTGTTGCAGCCAAAAGGAGAAGATTTTTTTTCATGTTTGTGATCTTTTTTCACGCCATGTGCGGCGTAGGTTTATTTTTTTATTGACTGAGCTGTATACCGCTCCTCAACCGCTGTTGTGTCACTCACTTGTACGCCTTGTTCAATGATCAGCAGTAAGCAACTGGTTTCATGTGTAACGGGTATGTGTTTAAGATGTTACAGCATACCGAAAAAAAATTACACATTATTCGCTCCTTAAATTGTTGATAGGATTTGCCAGCGAAGCCTTATAAGCCTGCACGCTCACAGTGATCAGGGCGATGAATAACGCGGCAGCGCCGGCAACGATAAATACCCATGCTTCCAGGCTGATGCGATAGGCATATGAATCCAGCCATTTATTCATGGCAAACCAGGCCACCGGAAATGCGATGACCATTCCCACAAAAACCAGCTTCAAAAAGTCTTTTGAAATAAGCTGTGTAACCTGGAGCGTAGTAGCGCCAAGAACCTTTCTTATGCCAATCTCCTTTACTCGTTGTTTCGCCGTAAAGGCGGCAAGCCCGAATAAACCAAGACAGGCGATGATGATGGCCAGTAACGATGCCGCCACACTTATGTTACCCATTTGCTCATCGGCATGATACTGCGCATTGTAGGTTTCATCTTCAAAAAAGTATTCAAACGGGTTACCGGGAAAATATTCTTTATACAACTTATTCAATGTCGCAATCTTGCTCTGCATGTTTTGTGCATCAGTCTGCACGGTAAAATATACAAACGAAACAGAGGGCAGAAAAATAACCGGGTCTATCGGCTGCCTCATGGAAAGATGATGATAGTCTTTTACTACGCCGGCAATTTCATATTCGCTGCCCCACCTGATCTTTTTCCCAACGATATTTTCGCTTTTGGCAAACCCAAGTTGAGCTGCGGCTTTTTCATTAAGGATCACTTTTTTTGAATTAACCCAGCCAGCAAGAGCATCTTCTTCAGAAAAAGCTTTTCCCTGCACAAACCGGATCCCGTACGTGTCAAAAAAATTCTGGTCGCTGATGGCCATATTGTAAGACTTCTTATCGTCGTCTTTCATAGGATTGAGTTTGGTTATACCATCCGCAGAAAAATTGTATCCCTGGCCCGGAACATTATTAGAACCTGAATATTTTTTTACAAAAGGCAGCTGTGCAAGCGCGTTTTTAAAAGCAAAATTCTTCGCAGCCTGCCCTTCGCTGGAAACTGTGGGGCCTTTTAACACAAGCAACTGGTCTAGTTTTAAACCGCTGTTATTTCCTTTCATGTAATTCACCTGGTTGTAAATAACAATAGTTGCAATAATAAAAACCACAGACACGCAGAATTGAAAGACAACCAATGCTTTTCTTAAAGAAATGCCCTGGTGGTTGTTTTCAGCCTTGCCTTTTATCGCAGCAACCGGTTTAAATGAACTAAGCACAAACGCTACATAGGACCCGGAAAACAGTGTTCCCAGCAATACGATTGCAGCTGCGAAATACCAGAACCATCCCTGGCTGAGCGTAGAAAGAGACAATGATTTTCCTGCAAATCCGTTAAAGGTATCCTGCATAGCCGAAACCAATGCAAGGGAAACCAGCACTGCAAAAAAACTGAGCAAAAACGTTTCTGAAAGGTACTGTCCCGTAAGCTGCGCCCTGCTTGCGCCAAGCACTTTGCGTACGCCGGTTTCTTTAAAACGGGTAAACGACTGCACCGTTGAAAGGTTAATATAATTTACCCAGGCAATAATCATGATCAATATCGCTACCGCCAGCAATCCCGCCACCAGGCCAAGGTTGCCAAATGTTGCATAAGGATAATCGAAACCAGGAGCAAGATGCAGTTCACTGAAAGGTTGCAGCACTGCTTTATCCCCGTCGTTGTCTGACCTGCTTTGTACAAAACTGTTGATCTGGCTGGTAAGTGACGCAGCATTGGCATTCTTGTCAAGTAAAAAGTAAATATTTGAAAAAGCAGAGGTCATGGTATTGGGATCGGCCCAGTCATTGCCGTCCCGGTTTGCTGCGGTTAGTAGTGTATTCATTGAAAGCAGCACGTCCGCCTGGATATCGGATTGTTGTGGCATGTCTTCATAAACACCTCTTATGCTATAAAGCGTACTACCAAACTGATTGCTCACCGTAACAGTTTTTCCAACCGCATTCACAGACCCGAAAAGCTTCAAGGCCATAGACTTGCTTAAAGCAAGTGTTTGCCCATCTTCAAGAGAGCCTGTACCCTCAATCAAAGGAAAAGTAAATACGCTAAGAAAATCGGCTCCTACATACAGCATCCTGTTGTTACGAAAGCTGTGATCTGCATCATTACTCACACTGATGACCCCGGACCCAATTCCATCGGCTACCGGTACGGCAGACTTTATAGCAGGGAATTTATCTTTTAATATTCCCGCATAGCCAGGCGCAACATAATAGCTCACATCACCCGTTGTGCTTTGAACAGCAACGCGGTAGAGTTCATTATAATTTTTGTGAAAACGGTTACTGCTCCATTCAGCGGCGATGTATTCAAATATCAGCAGGAATACAGCTATGCCTACAGCAAGCCCTGCAATATTAATGAGCGTAAAAGTCTTGTTACGCATCAGGTTCCTGAATGCAACAATGATATAATTTTTCAGCATGGTTTTGATTTTGAAAAGCCGCGATAAATTTTGTTATGATAGTGTGCATCATTTTATCAGCATAGTGACAGGCTTAACAACTATTCCGCTATTCTGTTCGCAAAGACTTTACAGGATTAGCTACGGCAGCCCTCACCGCCTGGTAAGCAACCGATATGAGTGCGATAAGTATCGACACAAAAGCTGTGATTGCAAAAACCCACCATTGAATGGAAACATGGTAAGGGTAGTTGGCCAACCACGTATTCATCGCCCACCATGCGATAGGCGTAGCGATAAGAAAAGATAAAAATACCAGCTTCAGAAAGTCTTTAGATAACAAAGCTGTTATGCCTGTAACACTGGCGCCAAGAACTTTTCTAACACCAATCTCTTTGATCCGGTTTTCCGCCATATAAGTGGCCAAACCAAATAAGCCAAGGCAGGAAATAAAAATAGTAAGGCCGGCGAACAATGAAGCAAGTACCGCAATACGCGTTTCGCTTTGAAATTTCTGCTCATATTCCTCATCAATGAATTTGTATTCAAAGGGATATTCAGGATTGTATTTCTTGAATATATCTTCTGCCCTTTTGAGATTATCAGCGGTAGCGTTATTATGATTGAGCTTTATAAGCATTGTTTGAAACCACCCGGAATTTAATCCATAGATAAGCATTGGCTTTGTTGGCTGGTATGGGTTCGTAAGAATGAAATCTTTTATTACGCCCACTATGTGCCAGTCCTGCCCGTTGTCCTTCACGATTTTACCAAGAGGGTCTTTAAACTTAAACACCTTTAGCGCCGATTCGTTAATGATCATTGCATTGGAATCGGTGGGGTATTGCCTGGGATCAAAATCACGGCCCTGTATAAATGTGAGCCCGGCAGTTTTTCCCAGGTCCTGGTCTTCGTCGTAACGGTAGAAATCTGTTTTATCATTCGGGTCTTTGCCTTCCCACTCCTGTCCCCATCCATCGCTCCAGCTTTCTGTTAGCGGAGCGCTTGTTTTGGTGACCGACGCAGCGATGCTGGAAGAAAGCAGCTCACTTTTTATAAGGTCATAATTTTTTTCGATGTCGCCCGTAAAAAAGTGGTAGATAAGATTTTCTTTGTTATAACCTGTTTCCCTGCTTTGCGCATAATTTATTTGTTGCTTAACAATAATTGTACAGATAATAAGAATAATGGCAAACGTAAATTGTAATACCACTAACACTTTTCGGGGCGTAACAAGAGCATTGGTCTTCTTAAAAGTTCCCTTCAGTACTTTTACCGGCTGGAAAGAGGAAAGAAAAAAAGCGGGATAACTGCCGGCAATAATTCCAGTAAAGACCACGAATCCAATTGCAGCAGCCCAAAAATTGACATTGCCGTAGTCGATAAATAGTTTTTTGTCCGTAAGCTCATTAAAGGCAGGAAGACTGAGTTGTACAATCCCCAACGCTAAAACGCCTGCAATAAATGCCAACAGAATTGACTCACCGATAAACTGCGAAATCAATGAACCTTTTCGGGCGCCAACCACTTTCCTGATGCCCACTTCTTTTGCACGTTTTTCGCTGCGGGCTGTGCTCAGGTTCATAAAATTGATACAGGCAATGAGCAGGATAAATGCGGCGATAATGCCAAACAATTTTACAAATTCAATTAGTCCGCCGCCATCTTCGACGCCATCAGTAAAGCTTGAATACAATCTCCACTTGCTCATTGGATAAAGAAACATTTCCCATTTCTCTTCATCCTTATCATATTTCTGTTTAATCAGTTTTATTTTTGAGTTTGCCGATGCAATCGATGCATTTGGCCTCAGCATTACATAGGTACGGGTGCTGTTATTGCCCCAGTATTCATCATCATCTCCCAAAAACCGTTTATAGGACCATGGCAACAGGTATTCAAAATCGAACCTTGTGTTATTGGGAAGATCGCTTAAAACGCCGGTTACTGTAAAGTTTTCCTTATTGTCGATCTTAAGGACTTTGCCCATTGGGTCTTCGTTTCCAAAAAGCTTTTTGGCAAATGTTTCTGTGAGTACTACCGAATGCATTTCCTGTAGTACCATTTTGGGGTTGCCTTTCAAAAGAGGGAAGCTAAATACCTGGAGAAAGTTCGAGTCAACAATGCTCCCCTTAGCTGTTATTCTTTTTTCGCCAATACTAAAGAGCTTGTTGCCAGGCCAGTCTACCCTCACTGATTGCTCTACTTCGGGTATATCGCGCTCCAGTGTACGTGCAAGCACCTTAGGCGTAGTGTTCCATGCATGAAGTTCACCACTGAAGGCGGCTTTGTTCCATGCTTCATAAATACGGTCTTTGTTTGCATGAAACTGGTCGTAACTCATTTCATTTTGTATCCATAAGAGAATAAGTATGGCGCTCGCCATGCCCACAGCCAGGCCTGCGATGTTGATAAAAGAAAAACCCTTGCTGCGAAACAGGTTTCTGAAAGCGATCTTAAAAAAATTCTTTACCATGACTTATAATTATGATTTGCGATGCTCTACTGCCAGGCCTGCAACAATGACCACGCCATTGCTGAATAGCGTTTCAACAGCCGAAGTGTGCGACGCAACGATGTTAAACCGGGGTTGCAAAAGCCGGCTCCCAAAACCTTACAGGCATTAAAAACCAAGCCTGAACGACAAAAAAGAATGAATATCTATGAGTGGATTTGTGTCTGACGCCGACTCAGCGAGACGCTGCGACATTTGTTGTTTTGTAACTGCCTCGCCTTTGTGTGCAGTATGCCACCGGTTATTGATGTAGTACATGGTAAGCATTATTCCACAAACCACTATGGTCATCATAACCGCGAGCAGCATATTCTTTCTCATTTCGTGTTTGTTGTTGCTAACCTTTGCCATGATTTAAGCTTTTAGGTTTTATTATTTAAAGCAGTTGCATACCTCCAAAAGAGACAAGCCCGGTGGTGTTGATATTGTCGGCATTGTTGCTCACCGGCGATGCCGCTACACAAACAGCCGGGGCTTCAGCTTCCGAAGTGTTAAGCTCGACTACCGCGCAGGATGTTGCCAGGAAGAAAACATAAACCAGCAGGTTTGTAATTATTCCTGCTGTGTTCGCTATCTTTTTCATTGATTGAGGTTTACAAATGACTGGCTGGCAGTTCATCAGATAAGTATATTTTCCGTTACGGCTTGCCCATCGAGCATACGCACGATGCGATGGCTGTAACGCGCATCATGTTCACTGTGTGTTACCATAATAATGGTTGTTCCCTGTTCGTTAAGCTCAGTTAGCAGTTCCATTACTTCATTACCATTATGACTGTCGAGGTTACCGGTAGGCTCATCGGCCAGTATTAACTTGGGCCTGTTAACAACCGCCCTTGCCACTGCCACACGCTGTTGCTGACCACCGGAAAGCTGTTGCGGGTAGTGGTTTCTGCGGTGCATGATCTGCACTTTGTCAAGTACTTCTTCCACGCGTTTCTTACGATCGGGAGCTTTCATACCGGTGTATATCAAAGGGAGTTCGACGTTTTCAAAAACGGTGAGTTCGTCGATAAGGTTAAAACTCTGAAACACAAAACCGATATTGTGCTTACGCAGGTCGGCCCTTTTGCGCTCATTGAATTTGGCCACTTCAATACCATTAAAAACAAAGCTGCCTGAATCAGGATCATCGAGTAAACCCAGGATGTTTAACAGGGTTGATTTGCCGCAGCCGGATGGGCCCATCACAGCAAGGAATTCGCCTTCTTTCACTTCAATGGAAAGCTTGTTCAGCGCAATTGTTTCTACTTCTTCTGTGCGGTATACTTTTTCGAGATCGGTTATTTTGATCATGATTGACTGTTTACGCGTTTGTTAATGATAGTTTACGTTTAAAATTTGAATTAGTTACTTCCCTTTTAAAATTAACTCCTGTATGGTGCCATAATTTTCATAACTGCTGGTTACCACTTTGTCACCCGGCTGCAAACCTTGCAGTACTTCGTAATAATCGGGGTTCTGGCGGCCGAGTTGAATATCTACTTTATACGCTTTGCTGCCATCGGCGCTTACTTTATAAACCCAGTTTCCACCTGTTTGCTGGTAAAAGCCACCCCGTGGCAGCAATAAAGCCTGCGTTTCATCACTAAGTGCAAGAGTTATCTGCAATGTCTGGCCACGGCGTATACCTTTGGGCACTTTGCCAATGAACATCATATCTACCTGGAAACGGCCGTTGGCTACCTGTGTATATACTTTTTTAATTTCGAGGTCATAACTTGTATCGGCGAAAGTGAAATTTCCGCGCTGGCCGGTGTAAACACGCGAAAGATAGTGCTCATCCACATCAACCCTTACTTTAAAACCACTCAGCACATCTATCTGGCCGAGGCGTTCGCCTTTATTTTTATTCTGTCCAACTTCTGCGTCGAGCGATGTTAACTGGCCATCTACCGGCGCCCTCACTACAAGGTCATCTACTTTTTTCCTCATCACTGCCAATGCATTTTGCGAACCAGTATAAGATTGCCTTGCCTGGTCTAACTGCTGTGTTGTGGAAACAGAATCCTGAGAAAGTATTTTTTGTGTAAGCTCTTTTTTGGCCAACTGGTATTTGTAAGTATTTTCAGCCTGTTTGTATTCCTGCGAACCGATCACTTTTTGCTCGTACAGGTGTTTATCGAGATTATAAATACGTTCTGCCTCTTTCAAAGAATTCTCCACATCGGTCATCTGGTTCAGTTTGGTGGTAGTGTTCTGCTGGGCAGCATTTCTTGCGATCTGCATTTGCGTAAGCAGGTTATATACCGATGTTTCCTGGTTAACAAGGCTCAGTTCAAGATCGGTGTTGCTTAACCGCAAAATGGGCTGGCCCTTTTTCATTACGGTTCCGTCTTCTACATATTTTTCTTCCACACGGCCACCCTCCACCGCATCAAGATAAATCGTGGTCTCCGGCAACACAATGCCATTAACAGGAATAATGTCTTTGTAAGGCCCCTTCTTTACTTCGCTTATGGTAATACGTTCGAGATCAACATTCAGTTTGCTGTTGCCCGACGTAAAATAATAACTCGCCCCTATCAAAGCCAGCAATGCCGTAATACCAAGAATAGTCAGTATCCTCTTTTTACTCCACTTCTTTTTTTCAATTACTCTGTCCACGATTGTATAGTTTACTTGTTTAAATGTTTACTTTTTGCTTAATATTCAGGTTCCCGCTGCATGGCTGATGCTATCTTAAAAAAAATCCTTGTGTAGAAACACAGGATCTATATTGCACATGAGAAACTAAACCTTTTTTATACCGGCTTCCATTCTTTGGGCGTCGCCTGTTGCGTCGCAATCACTTCATCGTTCCGTTCAATGCTCACCTTTCTGTTACTGTTGGCCAAAGAACTTTTTTAATGCCGTGCCAATAATGAATAAATAGTAGTGCCAGAATTTTAAGCATTGAAAAACAACCCTTTAGAAAAGATGTACGAAACAGGGTGTACGCTTTCGATACAATTTGTGTCCGGTACTGTAACAGGGGGCGAACACCCGCCCCGGGCCTTTCCTTTCGCCGGTTATTGCTGTTTGGTTCCGAAGAGGAAGCAACCAATCGCCGGTGAAAAGTTTGCCCCCCCTTCTAATGTGTAGTTTTTTACCGTCCGCTTCCGATACAGTTTGTGTTCGCTATTGCAACAAAATGGATTGCTGAAAATCTGCAAAGCACTCAGAATCAGTAAAAATATTTCCTTGGTATATTTATAGTTGGTTGAGTAAACTATATTAGCAGAATGGGAAGTGCAATATTTGAACATGCACTCAGCGTCACAAAAGCTACCGCGCAATAAAACTGTAAGATTGCTGCACAGAAAATAAACGGTACAAAGGTGCGACGCAACGAAGATGCCACGAAGAACAGCAGTTCATAGCAATAACATATTTACCGAACTAAAGGAAGCTTAACAAAGAACCGTTTTTAAAATGAAAAAATACAAGATACTGGCCGTTGACGATGATCCGGATGTGTTAACAGCAGTAAGGCTTTTGCTTAAACCGGAAGTGAACGAGATCACTACCGAGAAGAGTCCCGAAAACCTGCCGTCGCTGCTGCAAAAACTGAACCCCGACCTGCTGTTGCTCGATATGAATTTTAAAGCCTCGATCAACACCGGCAACGAAGGCATTTACTGGCTCAAGAAGGTAAAGGAATTAAAGCCTGATATTGCCGTTATAATGATTACCGCATACGGTGATATCGACCTTGCTGTGCGCTCGCTGAAGGAAGGCGCTTCTGATTTCGTGGTAAAACCGTGGCACAATGAAAGGCTATTAGGCACCATTTCAGATGCGCTGCGCAACCGTGCCGCCGGATCAAAAAGCAAGGCCGGCGCTTCGGGCTCAGGTAGCAGCATTATTGGTACAGACCTTATCGGCGAAAGCGAAGTGATGGAAGATATATTTTTAAAGATCGACAAGGTGGCGCCAACCGATGCAAACATTCTTATTCTTGGCGAGAACGGAACGGGTAAAGATCTTATTGCCAAGGCCATTCATGAAAAATCTTTGCGCGCCGGCAAGCCCTTTATAAAAGTTGACGTAGGCGCACTTACTGAAACACTGTTTGAGAGCGAGCTTTTTGGGCATAAAAAAGGCGCATTCACCGATGCGAGGGAAGACAGGCAGGGGCTTTTTGAAAGCGCCAATGAAGGCACGCTTTTTCTTGATGAGATCGGGAATATAGGCCTTACACAACAGGCAAAATTGCTGACCGTTTTGCAAAACCGCTATATAACAAGGCTTGGCAGTAACCAGCCGGTGCCGGTGAACATAAGGCTTATTTGCGCCACCAATTTACCGCTAAGCGAACTGGCGAATGAAGGGCGTTTTAGAAAAGATTTGATCTACAGGATCAACACTGTTGAAATAACGGTTCCGCCATTGCGCAAAAGAGCGGATGATATATTATTACTGGCAAAACATTTTATAAAGATCTACTCCAACAAATATATGCGCAGTTCCATAGCGTTGGATGAAAGTGCTATGAGCAGGTTGCTGCAATATCATTATCCCGGTAACGTAAGAGAATTGCAATATACCATCGAAAGGGCGATCATTATGAGCGATGGAAACACTTTGCAGGCGAAAGACCTGATCTTCTCTCCCATAGAATCTACACAGGTTGCTTCAAACGACGCCGACGACCTCAATCTCAGCAGCATCGAGAAGAATACCATTCTTAAAGTGATAGAGAAACACAATGGCAATATTACAAAGGCCGCAAAGGAATTGGGCCTTACCCGGACCGCTCTTTACCGGAGACTGAGCAAATACGACATCTAAATAATTGCAAACAAGCCTATGTTCAAACGATACGAGTGGACAATCATGCTCAAGGTTGCGCTGATGTTTATAACCATCAGCCTGGCAGCTTTCCTGCTCACAACCAACCAGGTCGTATACGAGATACTGGTGGTACCGGTGATCATTTACCAGGTCATCGATTTTTTCAAACTGCACAAGAAAGCGCAGGATGAAGTCGACCAGTTTGTAGAAAGCGTTCATTACCGCGACTTCTCACGTTACTTCGATGTAAAGCAGGCCCCGTTGGAGTTACAGCCGCTCCGCAAAGGCTTTAACGACATTAACCTTACCATGAAAAGCATCAGTAAGGAAAAGGAAACACAATACCAGTATCTCCAGAAAATCCTCGAGCTTGTAGATACGGGCATCCTTTCTTATGAAATGGACAGCGGCGAAGTGGTTTGGATGAACGAGTCGCTAAAAAAGCTGTTACAGGTACCTTATTTAAAAACGATTCATTCACTGTCGAAGCGCGACTGGGGATTGTATCATGAAGTGATGTCTCTGCCGCTCGGTGAATCACTGATAGCAACGGCGCACAATGAACGCACACCATTCAAGGTGCTGCTGTCGGCAACCGCATTCCAGACGGAAGGAAAAAAATACAAGCTCATAGCATTTCAGAACGTGAACGAAGCCCTCGACGAGACAGAAAGCAAAGCATGGCAAAGGCTGCTAAGCGTAATGACACACGAGATCATGAACTCCGTGGCTCCCATCTCTTCTCTGTCAGCCACATTAAAGAATATGCTTGCCAGTTCACGGCATAAGGTATCGCCTGAAAATCTTGCGGGATTTGAAGACCTCGAACTCGGCATCGATACCATTCGCCGCAGAAGCGAAGGCCTGTTGAAATTTGCTGAAACTTACCGCAACCTCAACAAGATCTCCGACCTCAACTTAAAAAAAGTCTACGTACGCGATCTCTTTGAAACGATGCACACGCTCATGGAGCCGACGCTCGATCAGAAACAAATCGAGATGGATGTTATTTTAAAAGATCCTGACCTGGTAGTTGATGTCGACACCAATCTTATTGAGCAGGTACTCATCAACCTCATTGTAAACGCGATCGAAGCAGTAAAAGAAAAAGAGCAGCCCGTTATCTCACTCTCGGCATACCACACACCCAACAATAAAATCGTCATCAAGGTTGCAGACAACGGCAGCGGCATGCCCGAAGAACTGCTCGACAAAATATTCATACCCTTCTTCAGCACAAAGAAAACAGGGAGCGGCATAGGCCTCAGCCTTTGCAAGCAAATTATGATGAAGCACAAAGGCAACATACAGGTGCAAAGCCGGGTCGATGAAGGCACCGCCTTTTTACTCCAGTTCTGATTTTTCCCGGGAATTGTTTTGTACCCGGCGCCTGCATAAATATTAAGCTGCTGTTGCGCCTGCCCGGGACGAACGATTCGGGATCGCACGCTTGCGTAGTTTCCCTGCAAACGGGCAAAGACCCAAAGCCCGAAACTCATTTCCCTTATTGCAGGCTGTTTCGATTGTTTGACATTTACCCTTCAGTACAAGCGTGCGACACAACCAAAGCTTAACCTGAGTTGCAGGTGCCCGGTAACAAAAAACTATTTACAGTTTTATATTTACGGCAAACATAAAATTGGTGCCGCCCATTGGATAGTAATAATTGCCCTCTGTTAATTCGCCGCCATAGATATATGGATACGTATAACCATTAGGTTCGTACTTTTTGTTAAACAGGTTATTCACCTGCAGCATGATATTCCATTCAGAAAATAACAGGTGCTCCACCTTATAACTGAACCTCGCGTCTTGTGTATAATAGGCACTCAATGCTCTCAGGCCATTCTGCGTGTTGTCGAGATATTGTTTGCCAACGTATTTGCCGGCAAGGCTTATCTCCGCATTTTTCAACGGAACAAAATTCAGCAGCACGCTGCTGATAACAGCAGGAGAAAAAGAGATGTCTGTGTTACTGTGAGCAGTGGCCTTCTGGCTGTAGTCGTCGTAATTGTCTACATACTCTGTGAAGGATTTTATTTTGTTGTTACTAAGTGTAAGATTGGCGCTTGCGTTAAACCAGTTGCCGGCAACAATACCTCCCTGCAGTTCAACCCCGGTACGGTAACTCGATGGCACATTGGTGCGGGTATAACTTCCAACATCGTTGATCTTGCCCGTTAACACCAGTTGGTTGTTGTAATACATGTAATAAAAAGTAACTGCCCAGTTGTAGTTCGCGGCTTTTTTACCGATGCCCGATTCAACATCATGCAGCGTTTCGTAAACCGGCTGCTCTGAGGGACTTGCCTGGAAATCGTCGCGGTTGGGTTCTTTGTGTGCAAGCGCATAACTGAGATAAGCATTATAACCGTTGTGGTTATAACTCAACCCTGCTTTCGGGTTAAAGAAATTAAAATCGCGTTTGATAAAAAGATCCGGGTTGCCTTCAAAACCATCCATGTGGTGGCCTACATGCCTGTATTGCAGATCGGCAAAGAGGCTCCAGGAATTATTAAGTGAATGCAGCCATTTGCTGTATACATTCATGTCCTTCTTGTCAGCGGGATAATCATAATAACGGAAATCGACCGGTGCCCCATATGCTGCCCAGGTGATGTTACCATAATGTTTGCCCTTGTAATTGGTCCAGCTGCCGCCAATGGTTAATTCGTCGGCTGCTTTTTTGTATTGCAGGGAAAATACCTGCCCGTAGAAATAATTATCGAGCCAGCGCTGGCGGACAAGATCGGTGGCAAAAACAGTGTCTGCGCCTGTAACAACGGGATCAAGGCCGTAATCGGCGTATGCCTGTTCCGCTTTGTACTCCTCGTAATATCCTTTGCCCCTCGTAAGAAAGCTGGCAATATTCAAACTCCATGCTGAACTCAACACCTGGTTAAAGAACAATTGGTAATGGTCTTGCTGGTAATTGTCCGTTTGGTTGCTGTATGGCTCGCCCGGTTTTTCCGTTCCGGCAGGGTTATAGGTTCTGTCAGATGCAAGTGTAGCTTCATCAATGCCATACCATGCCTGGTAGGTTTTTTCTTTGCCCGAAAAAATATTGAACCTTACCGAAGTGTTTTTACTGGTATAAGCCGGCGAAAAATAAAACGACTGCAGGCTGCTGGCAGCGCGGTCGATATAGCCGTCGCTGCTGATGCGGCTGAGTCGTGCATCAAACGTAAAATGATCGTTGATAAAGCCCGAGCCCACTTTTATATTGTTCTTCCAGGTATTAAAAGAGCCAAAGCTGTTATTTGATTCGGCATATGCCTGTTCGTGAAATTCATTGGTGCTCATGTTAATGGTCGCACCAAATGCGCCGGCACCATTGGTGGAAGTGCCTACGCCGCGTTGCACCTGTATCGAGTTCACAGAGGAAGTAAAATCGGGCAGGTCAACGAAATACGTGCCCTGGCTTTCTGCATCGTTGTAAGGGATACCGTTCAGCGTTACATTAATGCGCGTTGCATCAGAACCCCTTACCCTTATGCCGGTGTAGCCAACACCGTTTCCTGCATCGGAAGTGATCGTTACAGAGGGTACCTGGTTAAGCATGAACGGCAGGTCCTGCCCAAGGTTCATCTGTTCAAGCTGCTTTTTGCTGATATCGGTTTTAGTAAAAGGTGCTTTCTCCGAAGCACGAACAGCTTTTACTTCGAGCGGCTCAAGTAAGAACTCCGATGGCGTCAGCACGATGTCGAGGTTGGTGCTTTCTGCGGTTGTCAGTTGCTGCCGGTAAGTCTTCATTCCCACATATTCAACCAGCAGTGTGTAAGTTTCGTTTGCTGTTAAAGCAGTAAACTGAAATTCACCCGATGCGGAAGTGGTTGTCTTTTTCTCGGTGGCGCCACCCTTTAATGTCACCGTTGCGGAAGCAAGCCGGTTATGCTGGTTGTCGGTAACGACGCCTTTTACAACCTGCGCATGAACAAATGTGACAAGTAAAAGCAAAACGAGTGTTCCCAAAAACTTTTTCATTTTAAATAGTTTAAATTAAAAAAATGGGAACAGGAATAAATTGCTGATGGAGAGGAACACTGTGTAGAAAGTTGTGCCTTCCCTTCGCAGGAATTACCCTGTTCAGGTTCAACGGGTTTGATCTCAGCCCTCCCCTTACAGGAAGAGCACCCCGGGAACGGTATTTAAGTGTTGCTGAAGCGAATTACCAGCCGTACAAGTGAGTGACACAACCAAAGCTGACGTGGGCACTAAGGGCGGCTCCGCAATTCGCAGTAAATTACACGCAATACCGAGCTGCAAAATAAGGGTAGAAAATTGTAATATGCTGTAACTTTTTTTAATGACATTCGTTACAAATGCAAAAAAAGACATGAAGATATTATCGTGCAGCCTTTTGGCAATACTTATCGCCGGCGCCGGGGCAAAGGCCCAGAATGTCGTTTACGACGCCAATGCGGAAGTGAGAAAAGTGGGTAGTTTTAACGGCGTCTCGGTAGGCAGCGGCATCGCGCTCTACCTTTCACAGGGCAACGAACAGGCTGTGGCCGTGAGCGCAGAAGATCCCAAATATGTTGAACGCATCATCACCGAAGTAAAGGACGGCACCCTGCGTATACGCGTCGATGGCAAAATGTGGAATAACTGGAACTGGGGCAATAAAAAACTCAAAGCCTACGTAACGGTGAAAGAACTGAATTTCCTCGGCGTATCGGGTGGCTCCGTTGCCAAACTCATCGACCAGATAAAAGTGAGCGAGTTGTCATCAGACATCAGCGGCGGTAGTATTGTCGAGGGAAATATTAGTGGCGGCAGCCTTAAAATTGACCTAAGTGGCGGAAGCATTGGCAGGCTCTCAGGCGATTTTAGTCATGCCAGCATAGAAGCAAGTGGCGGCAGTATTTTCAAAGATTTTGATTTCTCCATAGGCACTTGCCAGGTTGAAGCAAGCGGCGGTTCCATCATCAATGTTTCGATAAACAAAGAATTAAATGCCGATGCAAGCGGCGGCTCCATCATTAATTACAAAGGGCCGGGCGTAATAACAAGTGTTGATGCAAGCGGCGGCTCTATTATCAAAAAGAAAGATTAAACTATTTTTAAAAAGTTTGGCTCGTATGGTGCTGCAGCTTATCTTCGCAACCTCAAAATCGCGAAGTAGAGCAGCGGTAGCTCGTCGGGCTCATAACCCGAAGGTCGGAGGTTCGAACCCTCCCTTCGCAACGAACAAAAACCTCGTTTCATAACGGGGTTTTTTTGTGCGTACTATTATCGTCATTTATTACAGTTTTGTATCCGGCAGCAAAATAAGCATGTAACTTCGGCTGCGCGATAGTGCCGGCTTATCCGGTATCGCGCACCTGTACCGCAACAGGCTGGGTAGCATAAACGGCATAAATAAAAACAGATGAAAGCAGGCTTTGTAAACATATTCGGAAAACCCAATGCCGGCAAAAGCACATTACTAAACGGGCTTCTTGGCGAAAAGCTGGCCATCGTTTCCTCAAAAGTGCAAACAACCCGCAACCGTATAAAAGGTTTTCTTACCAAACCCGGCGAATACCAGGTTATTTTTTCCGACACACCGGGCATCATTGAGCCGCGTTACAAACTGCAGGAAAAAATGATGCAATCAGTAAAAAGTGCTGTGGAAGATGCAGATGTAGCACTACTGATTGCTGATGTAAACGAGCCCCTGGAAAGCAATAACGGGTTATTCGCCTCTCTTCGGCTAAAAGTGCCGGCTATTATCGTGCTCAATAAAATTGATAAAGCCTCAAAACAAAAAATAGCCGCAGCGGAAAAATACTTCACAGAACAGCCGTACTGCAAGGCACTGGTAAAAATATCGGCGCTCAGGCAAGATAGTTTCACAGAACTGATCAATGCCATCCTGCAATGGCTGCCCGAGGGTGACGCTTTTTACCCTGACGATGATATCACCGATCTCTCGCAGCGATTTTTTGTTGGCGAGTTTGTCAGGGAGAAAATATTTGAACTTTACGGCGAAGAAATCCCCTACCATACCGCTGTGCTGGTAAACGAATTCAAAGAAAAAGAGGCGCTTACCGTAATTCAGGCCGACATTATTGTGGTTCGCGAAAGCCAGAAAGGCATACTGTTGGGCGAGGGCGGCAAAATGATCAAAAAATTAGGTACAGATGCACGGGTTGAAATTGAGAAATTCCTCGGCCGCAAAGTGTTCCTGCAGTTGTTTATTAAAGTAAGGCCTAAGTGGAGGGACAATGAGCTGCAACTGAAAGAATATGGCTATCACTGATAAAAATTCATCAACGTCATCTTTTGATAACTGCCTTTGAAGATGAAAATACTTTTAAAAATTTTACTATTCCTTGTTTGTATCAATCATGCGGCTGCGCAGGATCTTCATGTGGATGTTGACCTCCAGGGCATGAGGCCCTTTGGTTTTGTTCGTATCACCGACATGAAAGACGTGCGTTCACAACCGGCCGCCAACATCAACTACGACGATATTGACGGGAGCGCCTTCTGGAGCAACAACTGGAATGCGGCCATGTTGTACACAGAAGCCTATAAAATAATGCTGCCCGAAGCCAAACTCAATTGCTATTCAGGTGAGATCTTCTATAAAAATGACACCGGCCAGGTAAGGGCAATCAGCCCGGGCGCGATCAACAAAATCGTTTTCTACAAAGGGAGCGATACTTCCGTCACCATAGCAACATTCCTTTACCTGCAAAAAGCAGGTGAATCGGCCAATCATTTTGCGGAATTGCTGAACGAAGGCAATACCCTGCTTTTAAAACTCCGCGACGTCATTGTTGTTGAACGCCCGTACGATGTAATACAGGGCAAACATGTATATGGTTTCACCGGAAAAGCTGACTATTATCTTTTTCACGACAACAATCCCATAAAACTGCAAAGCCTTAACCGGGAAGCATTTTTTGCCGGCATCCGGCCAACTGCCGGAGACCTTGACTGGCTGAAAAAAACCAACAACAAACTAAAAAACGAAAAAGACTTTGTTGCTTTTTTAGATTACTACAACAAACAGCAAAGCGCCCCGGCAAATGCCAGATAAATAGCGGAACTGCCCATAGCGGGCACATTCACCGGTAACGCTGTATTTACGCAAGCTGCAATGAACAACCAGGCAGGTGTTAGAAAGGAAAATGTATTATCAGTCAAACATTTTTTGAGGTATCTTTATAATAATCACATAAAACCATGAAAAGATCAGCAGTCATCCTCCTGTTATTATTTGCAGCCATGGGTGTTAATGCCCAGGATCCACAATTTGAAGTCAACCTCGAAGGTTTCAGTGCCTTCGGCTCTGCCCGCGTTACCAACCTCGGCATATTGGGCGGCGGCGCAGTGTCTGACTTCGACTACAGCGATGTCAGGGGTTCTGCCTTCTGGGACGACCATTGGAATACAGCCATGTTTTACACTTCCACCAACAGCATATTGGTAGGCGCGGTAAAACTCAATCTCTACGCCAACGAGATTTGGTACCAGGACCAAAATGGCAAACCGTTGGTGGTAAAACCGGGAGTCGTCAAAAAGATTGTTTTTTATAAAGCCAATGACACGTCAACCATCTTAACGCAATTCATTTACATGGAAACAATAGGCGAAGGTCCCAACCATTATGTCCAGATATTAAACGATGGCAAAACCCAGCTCTTAAAATTAACCAGCATCAAACTATATAAAGGCTCACCGGATGTCCTGAATGGCAAGGAAGAATATGGCTTTTCCAATAAAGCCGACTATTATGTCTTTCACAATCACGAGATAAAGAAACTGAAAAGCCTTACCAGGGACGAAGTATTAACAACACTGCAGGCTTCTTCCGGGGACGAGGCCTGGCTAAAACAAACCAGCAATAAGCTAAAGAACGAGAACGATTATATTGCATTCTTCAACCACTATAACAAGCAACACTGATACCGGCCAGAAAACACGATAAAATCCAATCCGCTACATTTGCAGCCTGGTCGGGTGGTAAAATCAGCTATATCAGGTTACCATCCGTATTAAACACAGCAAAAGATTATGAGTTTTACAGTTGCCATTACAGGAAGGCCCAATGTGGGAAAGAGTACTTTATTCAACCGCTTACTGGAACAGCGCAAAGCCATCGTTGATGACATTAGCGGTGTTACCCGCGACCGGCAATATGGAGTGGCCGATTGGAATGGTAAAACATTCAACGTCATCGATACCGGCGGCTTTGTGCCCGACAGTGATGATGTTTTTGAAAGGGAGATACGGAAACAGGTAAGGATAGCGATCGATGAAGCCGATGCGGTCATTTTCATGACCGATGCGGCCGTTGGCATCACCGACCTTGACGAAAGCATGGCCGATCTTTTACGCCGTTCTTCAAAGCCTGTTTTCCTCGTGGTGAACAAAGTAGACAACAGCGAAAGGCAAATACTTGCTACCGAGTTTTATGCGCTCGGGTTCGATAATGTTTTTTTCCTCAGTGCGATGACAGGCAGCGGCACAGGCGAGATCCTTGACGCACTTACCACACTCATCACCGAAGACGATTCCGACGAAAACAAGCGCATCAGCGAGCTGCCTAAGTTTGCGATCATCGGGCAGCCGAATGTAGGCAAGTCTTCCCTGCTGAATGCCCTCGTGGGGCAGGAACGTACCATCGTGAGCGATGTTGCCGGCACTACAAGAGACACCATTCACACACACTATAACCTGTTCAGCAAAGAATTCATCCTGATTGATACAGCCGGGCTGCGTAAAAAGAACAAAGAGAAAGACGACCTTGAATTCTATTCTGTCATCCGTGCAATCCGTGCCATGGATGAAGCCGATGTTTGCCTGCTCGTGCTGGATGCTGAAAAGGGCATCACAGCGCAGGATGTGAGCATTTGCTCGCTGGCCGTCAGGAAGGGCAAGGGCGTGGTGGTACTCGTGAACAAGTGGGACCTGGTGGAGAATAAAGCCACCAACACGGCACGCGACTATGAAAAACAACTAAAAGAAAAGCTGGCTCCTTTTACAGATTTCCCGGTAATATTTATCTCTGCAAAAGAAAAGGTCCGCATATTCAAGGTAATTGAAAAGGCGCTCGAAGTGTACAGCAGCAAAAGCCAGAAAATACCCACAAGTAAACTCAACGAGGTTA
Source organism: Chitinophagaceae bacterium UBA7600 (assembly GCA_002478885.1). Taxonomy (GTDB): domain Bacteria; phylum Bacteroidota; class Bacteroidia; order Chitinophagales; family Chitinophagaceae; genus DLKC01. Next base: position 11,407 of record DLKC01000088.1, on the reverse strand, counting down.
TGCTAAAGGCTGTAGAAGCTTATCACGCACCTGTTGTGCGGGGCCATTCGGTTAAAATAAAATTTATTACACAGTTGCCAACGCATGTGCCCTCTTTTGCGTTCTTCTGCAACTACCCCGACGATATCAAAACGCCTTACAAAAATTACCTCGAAAACCAGTTACGCTCCAACTTCAATTTCAGCGGCGTACCTGTAAGAATATTTTTCAGGAAGAAGTAATTTTTTATGAGCCCGGCTTTTGTATTTCAAATAGGCAGCCGTTGCGTCGCACGCTTGTGCGTTACATAACTTTTTCAGCAGTAACGCAAATAATGCAAAAGCGTGGCTGGTAGCCCGCGCTTCGCCCTACCGGTTGCTGTCCCACCAACCGGAAAGAAGGCATCATCCACGGCATCGCACACTTTAAATGCTCCGCGCAAAGGGATACGTACAATCAAGGAATCTATTTTATATAAGTGCTGTTATAAACAAAGCGTGGCCATATGGCCACGCTTTGTTTTGGGGGAGCAGCACTTTATTAACGGACAATGCCGTGGGTAGGCAGGCAGTTGAAAACTGAAGCTTTTTGCTGCCGGTTGTTCAACAGTTCAAGTGTGCGACGCAACCACAGTTGCTAAAACAACAGTGGCTGGGTACAAAAGAAATACACCGATAAATATTTCCCGGCTGGGTTTCTTATGCTTTCTTGAACCTTTATTACGCTGTGGCAACTTCAATTTTCAGCAGCTTTTTTCTTGGGTGCACTTTTCCGTTTAAGAACATTCCAATAAAGCTGCCGCGTACCAGGTAATGATAACTTGCCAGGGACAGAATGGTTGTCAGCGTAAAACTGATCCCAAATTTGGCAAATACAGATATCGGCCAGGCAGCCATTATTCCGGGGAGCAGTCCGGCAATAGGCAAGTGGATAATATACACCCAATAAGCTGCATCCATTAAGTAACTCAGGCGCGGGGCATAATGATTGAAATATCGCAGGAACAGGGCAAGAAAGCCAAAGATGAACAGGGTACCGGAAACAGCAGTCGAAAGCTGTTGTACGGTCAATACCCATGCTTCCTTGGGCCACTGGTACACGTTCGTTCCAAAAAAGAGAACCGTTGCAAGCACAAGTTGCCACCAGGTACCGCCGGCAAGATAGCTAAGGCTATTGGTTTTATAGATCATCCAGCCGCAGCCAAAAAACAGGAAGTACACAGAAAATGTGGCCGGATCTACTTTCCACGAAAGGTTGGTAAATATACCGGGCAGCCCCATCCAGACCAGGCAGAAAAAATAAGGGACAATAAGAACGGCGAGGCGTAGCAACGGCCTTTGTAATACAAACCTGCATGCGCTGTTCACTGAGTTGGTAAAAGCAGTTGATTTGCGGAACAGCATACCAAGCGCCCATGCAAGTACAGCGAACATGGCAAGAAAATAAAGGAACCATAGATGTATCACACCTATTGTCGGAATAAAAGCACCTGAAACGATAAGCTGCCATGCATCTTGCAATGCGCCCGGATTTCCTGAAAAGGCTTCGCCTGTAAAAGCAAAAGCAAAAAACACCATTGGGTAGATCACCAGGATACCGGCAATAAAAGGTAAAACAATTCTTTTAAACCGGTTAGCCAGCATTGCTTTAGGTCCTTTTTTATAAAAAAGCAAGGCGCCAAAGAAACCGGCAGCCACAAAAAATACGGGCATACGGAAGGAATGGATAAAGCCGGAAAGAACATCAAAGAAAAGGCTTTGAGAAACAGGATCTTTAAGTATCCATGCAGGTGTATAGTCAATCACCGTATAGGTGATTCCGGTGTGTAAGACAATGCCAAGAAGCATCATAATGGCGCGCAGGGCATCCAGCGCGTAAACACGCTTATTTTGGTCGGGGGTAATGGGTTCCATCAATTGATAAGTTTATTGTTTTAGTGATCGAAAGAGTATTGGCAGGTAACCATAGCGGCTACTTGTTTCCTGCCGGTGGAGTGAGCGTATAACCAAGTTTTTGAAAAACTGATAACAGGTCAAAATAAATAATAGAGCGGTCGATCTTACCATTTGTTACATGCATGGTTGATTGATAGGGCAGCTTGATGTCTTTACCATCGGTAGTAAAATAATAGGTTCCCCATACCGATACCCAATTACCCTGGAGATCACCATTTAATACCCGGAAAGTCTGTGTGATAAATTCCACCTTGCGGTTTGTCTGCGTTGTATAATTAGTTTCCCAGGACTGCATTTCCTTGTTAACATTTGCAGAATCAACCGGGCCTGGCCCATAACCCATATAGCTTGCGGCTAACAGACTTTTGGCCTTAACTAAATCACCTGAAACAACCGCATTGGTATAGTCGCTGACAACCTTAATGTCCGCGTCAGCAGTCGGGTTTTCACCAATATAATCTTTGTGGTGCATGGCATTACCATCTTGTGCACGCAGCGAGGATGTTGAGAAAAGCAGCAGGAATGCAAGAAGGATGCTTGTGGACGTAATTGTTTTCATTTTGAGTGGTTTTAATGATCCTGTAATTTCTTCCGGTGAAAGCAAAACCACTTTCTCAAAACGGACAAAAGCTTTCAATTTTCGGACAGCTACTGATTTTGAATGTTTTTTAATTGCACACCAATGATTTTTTGATTCCTCCACATACTGCGAAACCGAAATAAGCGAATACCCGCCCTGGTCAGCTCACTCGTGAACAGCGTGCAGGAACAGGGCGACGCAACCAAAGATGCCAGGTCTTGATAGCCGCCTTATGGTAATTCAGCCGGAAAGATCCTTGATGTACAATTTTTAGGGGCCATGCTGCAGTTTTCATGGCAACGCCTGTTGCGTCGCACACTTCAGCTTTTATCGCAATAGGCATCTTGTAGTTTATTCCTGTTGTAAACAGGCCGTAACCAGCGGGCCATTCGAAAAAAACACTGCACTTCTATTTCAGTTCGCAGCTGTTTTGGTTGTACAAGGTTTCCGGTAACTAAAAAACGGTTGGTTGCATATCGTGACTTAGGTATTGTCCAAAAAATGAAAGCATTTGTCTGAATACAGAAAGGCTATTGCAATCGATTAAACGAATTTGTAGGGGATTTACACCGCGGTTGCCTGAAAAACCTGCGGTGGTTATCATACCCCAAACAACGTTTCGCTGCTAAAATCCGGCATACCCGGCTAATGGGCGTATTCGCAATAGTTTTTTATTTTTTCAATCATTCAAAAAAGGAGACTTTATGAAATTTATGGTAAACTGGCGCGTTCATCCTGAAAAACGCGAAGCCGTGCTCAAAGCATTTGCCGGCATGACCGCTGCAGATGATCAGCATGATTTAGGTTCAATAAAACTCATCGGCAGGTGGCATGCCGTTGGCGATTTTACCGGGGTAGCGATCGTCGAATCCGACGACCCGATGGCGATGGCGGCATGGGCACTCAACTGGAGCGGCGCGCTTGACCTCGAAACAAAAATGGTATTGGATGATGCGGAAACCAGGGCGCTCGGGCAACAGAAAATAGCACGGGAAGCACAATGAGCACCGCTGTGATACGATCATAATGTTGGTTAACCAACCTGGAAAGCTGTGAAATGTGTCTTTCATTGACGGCACATTTTCACAGCTGTTTTGTTTGCGCAAACCGGTTTTCAATAGCCGGAAACCTTAGACCAGGTTGATCTATCGGTTTGATGCTGGCATTCACTTGCTGCAATGCCAAAAAGGAGATTTGAACGAAGCTGCAGAAATTTCCAGCAGCTTCGTTGCATCGCATATTTTTACAGTGACGCATCGCTGCAAACAATGTAAGCACTGTTATAGTGAAAAAAGCGCGGCTACGAGCCACGCTTTTCGCCCTATCTATCGGTTGTTGTCCCACTCTACCAACCGTAAAAGAGGGTATTTCTGCCACAAGCCTTTCATTGCTATTTCGCTAAAAGCATTTGTTTGCTGTCAACTAGTTTCCCATTAACATATAGGGAATATTGATAAGCCCCGGAAGCGAGTGAAGCTGCATCAAAGTTTAGAGTGCCGTTTCCCTTTGCGGAAACCTTAATCTCTTTCAATGCTTTTCCCGATTTGTCTGTAATAATAATCTTTGCAGAGGAACAGTTCTGGGGCAAACTGTAACTGATCGTTGTTGTTTGCCTGAATGGATTCGGGGCATTTTGTTGCAATGCAGCCGAAGAGAGCTGAGTAGTAGTCGATGACTGGTTCGATGCAATGATTGATTTCAGCTCGTTGATCTGCTGCTGTAGATCATCATTTTTTGCAGAAAGTTCCTGCACTGCTTTTACTAAGGAAGGCACAAAGTCTGCATACACCAATGAATAATTGTCCTTTTCATTTTGAGGCGCATTTACTCCGTCAAAATCATAATTCAGTTCTTTTGCAGCTTTTTCCACTTCCTGTGCGATAAAACCAGTGTGTTGTTTCCTTTCTTCATTTGCATAATTTGCGGCATTGGCTTGTATCAGGTTATCTTTTTTACCTAAGAACTTATCAAATTTTTGCACCTGCAAGTTGTAGGTTACTGGTCTGAGCTTTTTAATAAACTCGAGCCCGGGAACATTCTCTTTTATGTTTGACTTAAAACGTCCATCACTTAAAGTACTCCAGCCGACTTTACCACCTATAACTGTAACATTATTATCTCCTATCACTACTTTATTGAAAGCGTTTACAATTGCATTTGCACCAATAGCCGTCGCATTAGATAGATTGCCAAGAGATACATCTGCGTTAGCACCTATAGCAGTATTGGTACTGCCGGAAATGTTTGTATAAAGTGCATTATTCCCAACCCCTACATTTGCAGAGCCCCATGTATTGGAATAAATCGATTGGTAACCTATAGCCACATTAACATTTCCCTGTACATAACCTCTTTTGGGGTCCGTTCCATCAGAATTAGAAAATAGCGCCTTGTAACCGCTTGCGACATTTCCATACCCAGTCGTATTGAAATAAAGGGCTAGAAACCCATTTGCCACATTCTGAGACCCTGCAGTATTAAAACGCAAAGTGCCACTGCCGACAGACGTGTTTGCAGAACCACCGGTATTGGCATACAAAGCAGAATCTCCTATGGCTACCAAACTTGATTGCGTTGTGTTTGACGAAAGCGCATTTAAGCCCATTGCCACATTGTTATTGCCGGATTGATTGCTGTATAAAGCACCTGCGCCAAAAGCGGCATTACCATTGCCACTGCTGTTGCTGAACAATGAGTAACTTCCAATCGAAGTATTACTGTTACCAATCACATTCTGTAAACCAGAATAGACACCCATCGCAGTATTATCCAAACCTGAGCTATTGTTGTGCAAAGAATTAAAGCCAAATGCGGTATTATTTGCTCCGGTAAAGTTTATTTCCAATGCACCGGCGCCAACGGTGGTGTTGGTTACATATGCTCCACCTCCCTGCCCCACTATAAGACCATGCACCAACGCGTCACTGCTGATTATTGCATTACCTGTGTAGAGGCTCCTCCACCTGCGTGTTGCAGATCCAAGATCTAACACCGAATCGGCGCCCGCCAACAGGCTGCTGTTGATGGCAGTGGTTCCTAACAGGTTTGACAATGATGTATTGGCCCCTTTAGTAGATATAGCTGTCCATGCAGTGCCACTATAGTAATAAAAACCAGGTGTATTATTGGTTTGATAGATCAGCAACCCTGTTGCGGGTGATAAGATTGCATTGCGTTGGGTAATTGTCATCCGCGGAATAAGCATTCCTTTCGATGTTGATGTAATATCAAGTAATGAAGATGCATTGGGCGTAATGGTTCCTATGCCCGCCGCACCGGTAGAGGGAAAAGTATTGGTTTGGGCATTTATTAACCCATTAAAAAAAAGAAAAAAAAGAAAGAATGCCGGTCTCACATTAGAGACATTTAATGAAAGTTTGATTTTCATACTCATTACAGTTTTTGTTTTTTATGATTTCGAAAATTCTCGCTTTAGATGGTAATGTCATTGCTGAAAACAGACAAATGCTTGAGTATTTGAGACAAAAAAGGAGTTTTTTATTTTATTTCAATGCTTTGAAGATCAATCTTACTAATTGATCATTGCTACCCCAACGTAGATCTGTTATGTAAAAAGCTCTTTGGGGGCCGGTCTGCAGTATCCACTGGCGATTTTGTTGCATAGCACATTTGTACGTTCCAAATTTTTTTCAGCAAAAAACAACACCGTTATTATGTAAAAGCGTGGCCTTTCGGCCACGCTTTATTCTTGGGGCCTTCAACGCACCACCGTATAAAAGGCTTAGCCAATACACGTAGCTGAAGCCAAAAATCACTGTGTAAATTTGAAAGTCTGCCTTCCGCTACATCTTCACACACAATTGCGTGTCAATTCTTTACAAGCTTCAGTTTTACATAACGATTATTGGCTTTGACCGTTATGAAATAAATACCTCCTGGCAAATGTGCAACCGGTAAAGTCAAACTGTTACCTACCAGTTGCCGGGTTTGCAACAATACTTTGCCTTCCGGGTTGGTAAGCATAATATCTACAGCGCCTTTCAGACCCGTCACTTTCAAAATAGCATCAGACTGTGTAGGATTTGGATACACCACAGCTTTCAAATCATCTTTCGCCGTGGGTTTTCCCTTATTTTGCTCAATGGAAGAAAAATCATTGGCATAATTCGCAAGTATCGGAGTATTCTGCAGCGCTGGCTGACTTCCTGCCGTACAAGGCGTAACGTACGCCCGAAATATACTTCCTTCTACAGCCGTAAATCCTGGCAACAGTGTAATTTCATTAGCGGTAAACGTAGTCGTTGCCGAAATTTGAGTCGTAGGATTTGAACTACAAGTAATAAGACCGGAAGAAATAGAAGACAAGGCTGTGAAGCTGGTTGCTAAAATATGAGGAAGTCCAAACATATTACAAACATTTATGGCCAAAGCTGTTGCCGGAACACCAACACCTACTGCATACCAGGCATTCGCAACCTGGTAAGCTTCATTACTACAACTGCCGTAAAGCTCGTTGGCCGATTGAATGCAAGCTGTTCGCCAGTTATCATACGTTGCATTTGGAAAAAGGTGTACTGTCTCTGAGCGGTAAATGATTTGTTCCGCCTTGGCCAAACCGATGCCGGAAACTGAATAGCTGTTACCCTTGTCATTTATACCAGATCCCCCGTTCACTAAAAGGTAAAACATAAAGTTACCGACACCGGCGTTAACGTGTACATACGTGAGGTGGTCCGTACCTGTATACCAGTTCGTGCCCTGGTAGGTGTCTGGATCGCCAAGTGCATTTGGATTTGACATATCGCGAAGAATCCAGTTCATATCGTTGCCAATGCGCCAGTCTATGTCAGCTGATTTTGCCCAAAACTGCACGCATTTGCCCATAATATCGCTCATGCTTTCGTTAATAGCGCCAGATTCCTGTACCCCCTGATTTATTAACTTGGACGTGTTGTAGGTAACACCATGGGTCAATTCATGGCCCGTAACATCAATTGAACTAACACTTATATTATCAGGTCTGCCATCGCCGCTTGTTGATTCCGTTCTGCCAAAACGCATAATGCTACCGTCAAATGCGGCATTGTTTAATTGCGATGGATCATTCACAAGACTGGACAGCGCATATCCATTGCCGTCAATGCTGTTTCTGTTGAAAACAGTTTTATAAAAATCATAAGTCGCTGAAACCCCATAGTGTACATCCATTGCTGCCTGGTCGTCACCCGTAAGTACCCAATTTGACGAATAATAGCCATAATACACAGTACCACTCATATCACCATGATAAGTTGATATGCCATTCCCCCTGGTTATGTCTTCGAGCCTGTAGGTGGGTATAGGAGATCCGCCAACAAAATTACTATGGATGGTTTGTGTCCCGCTGTACGTGGTATTTGCCGTTCCCACCGCATCAGTGGAATGTAACATATTTAAGGCACCTAAAACTTCGCCTGTCTTTGCATCTATATAAATGTATGCCCGGCTCAATGGTTTTTCTGCATAAACATCTATTTTATAAGCAAGCCTCATTTGTTGGGGTTTAATTTCGCCACTTCCACTATACCATACCAGTGCCGCTGTAGGGAAGTAAGTGGTGTCTTGCTTTGCAACTCGCCTTTTCAATTCGCCTTCCATGGCAGGGTTTTCCCACATATATTTTTCGGCATGCACTGATTTAATAGCTGATCTTATTGCTTGCGCCCCCGTTATAGAAGGATAAACCTTGGAAATTTTTGGATCAAAAACACACACAATAGAGCCCGATATTCCTGTCAACATTCCTTTTTTTGTATGCAAAATAAACATCGAGTTTTCAACTTCGTAGCCAAGGTATGTTTGGTAGTAGCGGTAATGTGTTTCCCCGATTTGATCTGGTTCTTCACTTCTTAATACCAACCTGCTGTTCGGGTCAAGCCGAAAAGCATCGTTAATAGTAGCCCGGTCAAATTTGATTTGTTGTTCGGCACGGAGAAAGGTGTAATGTTTCGAAATGCCACTATCACCCCTGATCAATTCGGCAATATTATCCTGCGCTGAGATGCTTGTAAAAAACAGCATTGGTAGCGCACAAAGAAGCAGTTTATAAATCTCATAACAGGAACTGGCGCGTTTACTTTTTTTTCTCATTTTGATAATTTTAATCGATTAATTAATCACTTTTTCAAAATGGAATTATTGCTTAAGGTGCTGCATTTCAGCCTGCAACGATGCAAACGCTTTGGCGAGGTTCTCTAATTGCTGCTTTAATTGTTGATTTTCTTTACTTAATTGTAAAATGTATAGGGTGTTTTCCTCCACCTTTTCAACGATTTTACCTTGCATTGCACCTACATCCATTCCCTCAGTCTCAACTTCGCTTGCAGCCGGCATACCAGGCAGGTGGTGATATGTATTTAAGTGGTTTTGTAGTTCTTCAAAAGAAAGCAACTTATAGTTTTTGTCAAAAACATAGTCTGGAAAAGGTGTCAACTGGACTTTCACCTCTGTACACATGATTTTACCACCAACCGTAAGCTTATAGCCTGTTGCAGCTTTGGCATTGGCAATTACAACATTACCCACAGAGTCGATCAACATCCTTTCGACATTGTTGGTACGTATCCGCATGGTTCTGTTGTCTGTTGTACCGAGAAAGCTGGAAGTGGAAGTGCCGGCATTTCCGCCTAAAGCCCAACCGACACTTGGTGTCTGCCAACTTGCAAGGCCGTTGGCGTCTGAAGTAAGGACTCTGCCATTAGCCTGCGTTCCATCTGCAATTTTTAGAGCCCCGTTAAGGGTAAGATTCCCATTTGCAGTTATCAACGACTCCTGCAACTTGAGCAACTGGTTGCCGGAAGACAATTTAAACAGCAAGGTATCTCCGCTTAACCAGGAAATTTGCGGCCCTGGTTCGCCTTGTGCTCCTGAACCAAGTACAAGCACATGACTATAGTTGTAATTAGTGACAGCTATATTTGCCTGATCGTTATTAGCCGTGCCCCTTACATCTAAAATATAATCGGGATTCGGTGTATTTACACCGACACGTCCTGCATTAACATTATAAACATTAGCTCCGCTTACAGCCCAGCCAGAAGCAGCCGGTATTTGCCAGCTTGCAAGCCCGACCCCATCGGATGTAAGTACTTTTCCCAAACCCTGTGTACCATCTGCAATTTTAATATTACCCAGGATATCCAGTTTAGCGGCTGGGCTGGCAATGCCAATGCCAACCCTTCCGTTGGCATCAGCGCCAATATTAAAATTTGAAACCCCTGTGGTACTCCTGAACTCGTAACGCAGGTCTTTGGCATTAAAGAAAAGCCCCGCAGAGGGCGATTTCGCGGCACTAAAAGCGAACTGGTTGTTGGCAACCTGGTAGCCTGCCGTTCCCACGAAACTGAGGCTACCGGTGGCGCTATCTATATTAAGGTAATTCGTAAGCGAGCCAACTCTTACACCGCCCTGCACCTGGAAAGAGGCTTGGGGTGACAGTGTGTTAATACCAGCCCGTCCTGTGGAAGGGAAAATATTTGTTTGTGCACCGGCATAAAGAGACAACATGAGCATCAGAAAAAGGATTGCTTTTTTCATTTTTTAATTTTTATAGGTGAATAAATCAGGGGGGTGAATAAACAGGGTATAATAGCTGAAGAAGCCATACCGTTACTCACTGTTTTATTGATGTGTAAATTGAAGCGCCTGCGCTATAATCAATTGCTGAAAAGAGACAAATGCTTGCGGATTTTGGACAAAGGGTGATTTTGTAGCAGGTATTAATGCCTTTTCAAATGGAAAGGCTTCTTTATACCACTACTTATACTTATTGCCTGTTCCTGTTTTGTCGGGATGCAGAAGTCCCGATACGTTATCGCTATCGGGATGAAGTGCATCTACCTTTCCCTGCCCGACTGATTTATTTTTTCAATTGCTGTCAGGCGGGGTTCCTCAGGGTGATGCAGCTAACAGGTGCGACGCAAGAGCTGTTGCCATGGGCACAAATGCCGGGCACATAAAAAAACTAACTTGTGTGAGTGCTTACATATTCGCTGGGGGTTACCCCAAACAGCGTTTTGAAAGAATTGCTGAAATGAGCAGGTGATTCAAAGCCAACACTGTATGCTGCCTGGGAGATATTGATGCCTTGTTTTAAATATTCCAGCGAACGCTTTAAACGGTATTGCCTGATGAGTTCATTGGCGGTTAAGCCTACAAGCGATGTAAGCTTGCGGTTAAGCGTCTTGCTGCTGACTGCAGCTGCAGACGCCAGTTTCTCTACCGTAAGGGAAGTATCATCAAGGTTTTGATCGAGGATGGAATACAACTCCGCTATAAAGGGATGCGGTTCTTCGGGAACACTGTTGGAATGGGTCGTACTGCTCAACTGCGACTGGTAGAAATTCCGCAGCTTTTCCTGCCGCTGGATCATATTGTGTACCCGCAGTTCCAGTTCCGCAAAATGAAAAGGCTTGGTAATATAATCGTCCGCACCGGAATGCAATCCTTCCACCACGCTTTCCTGTGCATTTTTGGCGCTGAGCAGTATTACGGCAATATGGTCAGTGGCCTTGCCCGTTTTAATCTCCTTACACAACGTGTAACCATCCATACCCGGCATCATGATGTCGCTGATAATAATATCCGGTAATTCTTCCGCGGCACGCAGCAAGGCAGCTTCCCCATGGGCGGCCGTTGATACCCGGTATTTATCTGCCAGGCTCTGTGCGATAAAATTGCGCAACTCTTCATTGTCTTCCACAATCAACACCAGTGGCCCGGTACTGTTGGCTGGCTCGGTTGCCTTCGCCGGCAATCCGGTAACCGGTGATTGCGCTTCGGATAGCTTCGTGGTTTTCTGCCATTGCGGTACATTCTCGGTTGGTGCCCTTTGAAGCGGACAACTAACGACAAAAACCGACCCCGCTCCTTGTTGGCTGCTTGCATGCACTGT
>DLKC01000052.1 GCA_002478885.1 Chitinophagaceae bacterium UBA7600 | reverse complement strand
TAATGAACGAACCGGCCTTTGGTTAAATAATTGGTGGCCGATGTTGAATCCGTGTTGTCATCTCCGGAGCCACTGATATTATCAACGCCCAGGTTTACCAATACGTGAAGATCTGGCAGGAAATGTAATTTATAATCTAACTGCACATTCCCAATGATTCTGTTCACATCTGAATTATTATTCCTCAGGTATAACAAACCCAGTGGGTTTCTTGTAGCAAGCGCAATAGGAAATCCATCTGTTTGTAACCATTCATAATAACCACCCCAGTTTTTTGAATTGGAATAAACGGGCTGTGTCGGATCAAAGGAAACTGCTGAACCAATAGCACCTTCATCCGCGAAGCGGTTACCTGTTTTGCTGTATTTAAAAGCTACATTCACAGATAAATGATCTTTTAAATATTTGGGGCTTAAGTTAACTGATGTCGCCAGGCGATCAAACTTGTTGGTTTTTAAAACGCCGGCCTGGTTCAAATAACCCAAAGAAACCCTGAAAGGCAGCTTCAGGCTTTTAATACTTCCACTTGCACTAAGGTTATTATCAAAACCCATCGCAGTCTGGTAAATTTCGTTCTGCCAGTCTGTATTGGCAGTTCCAAGCAGGTTTTTATACGTATTATTACCGGTTGAAGTCGCATCTTCATTGATGATGCTTCTCACCTGGTCTGCTGATAAAATGTCAACTGTTTTTGGCACCATACCAGCAGAAACCTGCGTATTGAAGTTGAATTTCACTTTGCCGGCAACACCTTTTTTTGTTGTGATGATTAAAACACCATTTGATGCCCGTGAACCATACAGCGCGGTTGCAGACGCGTCTTTAAGCACACTCATCGATTCGATATCATTCGGGTTGATCGTATTGAGCAGATTTGCTGATCCTGCAACACCATTACTCTCGACAGGCACACCATCGATAACGATCAACGGATCGTTGCTGGCATTAAGCGAAGCGCCGGTACGTATACGAATCTTGCTGCCGCCACCAGCTGAACCGCCGCCGGAAGTCACCTGTAAACCGGCAACTTTACCCTGCAGCAATTGCTCAGAGGAAGCAATAGCACCTTTCTGAAAATCTTTGGCAGTAATAGCCGTTACAGAACCGGTGAGGTCGCCCTTTCTGCGTGTACCATAAGCAACCACCACCACATCGTTCAATGAGGAATTAGACTGCACCATGGAAACATTAAGCACTCCGTTGCCAATCAATAATTCCTGCGTTGCATAGCCAATAAACGAAATCACTATTTTGCTTGCAGAAGCAGGCACTTTCAAAGAAAAAGTGCCGTCGGCACCGGTTTGTGTGCCGCCAACTCCGGTAATAACAACGGATGCGCCTGCAATCGGCTTTCCGTCTTTAAGATCGGTAACTTTTCCGGTTACCTGCTTGTCCTGTGCCGTTGCCGATAATACAAAAAGCAACAATGGCAAAGTAACAAGCATCATGAACAATCGTTTCGGATTCATAATGATGGTTTTACTTGTTTATATCAAAAAAATGGGTTCCGTAAGCTGGTCATTAGCTGGCAACCCCGGGAATTCTGTAACTGATTAGGCATAAAAAAAGCAGTAGGCACATATAAACTACAGAGCAATGGATTGGCATTTCCATCAAGCTCCTCACGCTGTTTAAACAAGCATTTGGCTTCCATAACGAGCAATCAGTTTGATTAAGGTGTAAAACTTACACAGTGTAGCAAAGATGTGTAATTTTTACACAACGAAAAAATAATTTTAACTGTATAGTCGGTTAACATTTTTAAGAGGCGCTTAACCTGTAATTAAGTAGTCATTATTAAGACAACCAGTGTGTTGCGAATGCTGCGGCAATTCCTTGAAAAACGGGGCTGCAACGCTGACTGATTTAAAATCTGAAGGTAGTTGCGGGTATATGAGTGAGAAACCTTTTGCACCTGGCTGAGCAACAGAGATCAGCTTCGTTGCGTCGCACACTGGTGCAATTAGTTCGTGCGTTAGCAAAGACGGAGCGGGTTCATTTTTTGTTGGGATAAATAACTTGCCGGCGCCTTTCTTTCGACTTATATTCTGCAGTACAAGAGTGCGACGCAAGAAAAGCTCAATGGATGTAGATAAGCCGGGCTCAAAAAATTTATATCCAGTATAAGGGGTTTAGTAAATCCCGGAAAATGGTCAAAAATCAATTCCATTCCATTTCTTCTTGGAATGGTTATACTTCTGAAAATTAAACTGGTACAATTTACCCGGCCTGTGTGGCACATCGCCCTCCAACTCGCCGGTATCGATCAGGAAATCCATGGCAAAAAATTTCTTCCGAAAATTGCGCCTGTCCATTTTCACGTTTAGAATCGACTCGTAAAGATTTTGCAATTCACGTAAGGAGAATTTTTCAGGCAACAGGTTAAAGCCTAGCGGGTGTTCCAAAATGCGCTTCTTCAACCAGTCGTAACACTCGTCAATGATGATCTTATGATCAAATGCCAGTTCATCGCCAAGGCCCTGAACACTGTGCCAGTGCAATTCATTGTCCATCACCTTAAGCTGGTGATGTTTAATATTGAGCAAAGAGCAATAGGCGATTGTGATGACCCTGCCGCCGGGGTGCCTGTTTGGGTGGCCGAAGGTTTTTACCTGCTCAAGAAACACATCATCCATGCCGGTTCTGTGTTTGAGGATGCGATAGGCAGCTGCATCGAGGTCTTCAGCTTCACCTGCAACATCTGCAAAATCGCCGAGTAACGACCACTTGTCTTTATATATCTCAAGATCACTTCTTATCAACAGCACTTTTAGTTCGTTCTCATCAAAACCGAAAACCACGCAGTCAACAGTTATGGGCACACGCGGATAGGAATCAACCAGTTTTTTTGTATCGTTGATTACACTAGATTTAACTTGAATTTCTTCTGTTAAAACAGATTCATTTTTCATGATGGCAAAAGGTTTATGCAAGTCCCTGGCAGCGAATTGCCGTTATCAACTTCCGGCACAAAACCGAAATTATAAAAAAAATATTATTGTGTAAAAATAACACTTTAAAAAACTTTTACTAACAGTACGAAAATCAAATTCTCTATTAACTTTATTGCACAACAACCAACATGTATTCAAAAGAAGAAATAACAGTATTTGATGAATCTGCGCAACGCTTTCTCAAATTAAAAAGTATTGATAAAAGTAGTGTAGTGCAACTGAGAAGCCTATTACGTTTTCACGAATACCAATACTATGTTTTGAACAATCCGCTCGTATCAGACTATGAATATGATCAGCTCTATAAATTGTTAGAACAGGTTGAAAAGGAATTCCCGGAAATTATTACACCTGATTCGCCTACGCAGCGTGTTGGAAGCAGCCTTAACCAGTCTTTCGTTACGGTACAACACCTGGTACCGATGCTTAGCCTTGATAACAGTTACAATGCGGAAGATCTCTACGAGTTCGACCGCAAGGCAAGAGAACTTTCCGGTACACAAGAGATCGAATATTGTATAGAACCCAAATTCGATGGTGCCAGCATTTCCCTCATTTACGAGGACAATGTATTTGTAAGAGGGGCAACAAGAGGCGATGGGGTGGAAGGCGAAGATGTAAGTACCAATCTTAAACAAGTGAGATCAATACCATTGTCGGCGCCATTTTCAAAATACGGCTTGCAGCAAGTTGAAATACGTGGCGAGGTAATTATGAGCAAGCATGCTTTTAAAAAATACAACGAAGCATTGGCCGAACAAGGAATTGCAGCACTGGCAAATCCCCGCAATGCAGCAAGCGGAAGCCTGAGAATGAAAGATCCTAAGGAAGTCTCAAAGAGAAACCTGGATGCTTTTCTATACCACATCAGTTTTTTTACCCCAGCGGAAAATGCAGAACCCGATGAACTCATTCGAAAACACAGTGGATCATTAAAAATGCTTTGGGAATGCGGCTTCAGATCTCCACAAAAAGAAAAGCTTGTTGTCACCGGTATTGAAGAAGTTATAAAACATGTGCACGATTTTGAAGAAATGCGGGATACACTTCCCTACGAAATAGACGGAATGGTTATCAAGGTAAATGAGATCAGCCTCCAGGAAAAGTTAGGTATGACTTCGCATCATCCCCGGTGGGCAATCGCATTCAAATTCAAAGCACGACAGGCAACTACAAAATTGCGCTCGGTGGAATTTCAGGTTGGGCGTACCGGTGCAGTTACGCCTGTAGCCAAACTCGACCCGGTTGGTATCGGCGGAGTAACCGTTTCCAGCATTTCGATACATAATGAAGACTATATAAAAGAAAAGAAGCTAATGATTGGTGACACCGTTCTGATAGAAAGGGCAGGTGACGTAATTCCGCAGATCGTTAAATCACTACCAGAATTCAGGAGTGGCGAGGAGCAAACCATTTATTTTCCTGGCAGTTGCCCGGCATGCAATAGTGAGCTGTATAAGGAAGAAGGCGAGGCCGTTTGGAGATGTATAAATATCGATTGCCCCGCGCAGGTTGTAGAAAAGATTATTCATTTTGTCAGTAAAGATGCCATGGATATTAAGAGTTTCGGCGCTGCCAACGTACAGAAATTTTTCGATCTGGGACTGCTTAGCGATGTGCCGGGCATATATCATTTAGATTTTGAGAAGATCGGCCAACTTGAAGGCTTCGGCAAAAAATCAATCGATAATCTTACTGCTGCCATAAATGCAAGTAAAGGGCAGCCGCTAAACAGGCTCATCTACGCGCTTGGTATACGCTACGTAGGCGAGACTACAGCCAAATCTCTCGCAAATTCAGTTTCAAATTTGATGGAACTTGCTGATAAAACGGAGGAGGCACTAATGGAGTTGGAAGATATTGGCGTTAAGGTTGCTAAAAGCATTTATCAATTCTTTCATAATGCCGATAATTTAGAAATGCTGGAGCAATTAAACCAAGCCGGACTTCAATTCAATAACTATAAAAAAGAGCGCACCCAGGAAGGTAACCTGAATGGACAAAACTTCCTTTTTACAGGCTCCCTAACCAAGCTAAAAAGAACCGAAGCCGAGGCTATGGTTGAAAATTATGGTGGCAAGATAGTTTCAGGAGTAAGCAGTAAGCTGAATTTTCTTGTTGTCGGGGAAGATGCCGGGAGCAAACTGGAAAAAGCAAAAAAAATAAATACAATCAAAATTATCAGCGAAGATGAATTTCTTCAGTTAATCTCCAGCGGCGGCAATTAAAGAGAATTTCTCTCAGGCTATTCCTCATTACTTACCGTCGTCGCTTGTGTCACTCACTTTGGCGCCAGTAATCCAATTAATAAAATACAGTACACAGTAGATTTTTCAGGAGCCTCGTATAACACAAAAGCCATCCTTACAGATGGCTTTTGTCAATTATCTATTAGCTAATTACCTTACTTAGACTTCTGGTATTGTGGGAATGGAGCCTGGATCGTGTTAGGACCAGATTCAGTAGTACCCATCATATCAACTGTATTTGGATCACCACCTGGGCTAAGGTTAAATATGATACGGCTTTCAGATATACCTTGTTTTTCAACGAGGTATTTAACAACTGTATTCACTCTATCCCAACCTAATTGCTGTGAACGCTTATCAGATGCTTTATAATAACCGGTAACTTTTACATTACATGCAGGATTTGCATTCATCTGCTGGGCAACGCTGTTAAGAATTGCAGTCGCAGTAGAACTTAAAGTAAGGCTACCAGTTTTAAACTGTGTGCTTGGCAAAGATCCTATAGAACATGCAGGAGCCACTGGACGGTTACGTAATTCAGCGCAGCATGGAGGCTCAGGGCATTTACCAACACCGTCAGCATCAACAGGGAAACAATCACGGGCAGTAAGAGGTTCTTTATCCTTGAAATCAGCAACACCATCACCGTCTGTGTCACGGCTTACACCATGGCTGTCAACTGCAGCACCGGCAGGGGTATTGGGTTCCATATCAAATTGATCTGTTACACCATCACCATCTGCATCAGGCAGTACAACCGGGGGCATCTTCATATGCTTTGGAGCGTTAACCTCGTTGTAAACATAATTGTTTGGATTCAACCACCACAACGGCTGAACATTTTTGCTTGCATTTCCGATATTGAAGTTCAAACGGAATTGAGTAGCACTCAATACATCATTTGATAAACCAGCTTTAACGCCATCGAGGTTATCATCGAAAGGCAAAGTAAACTTCTGTTCAATACCGATATTAAACCTGTCGCTTATTTTATAGGCAAATCCGGCACCCACATCCATTGAATGACGAATCAACTGATTCTTATCATTTCTACCAACGTTATCGCGGCTTCCGTTTTGGGCTGGTGCATTACTTTCATAAGAACCGTCCAGCAAATTTTTCAGGTCACTCTTAATATCTGAACGTTTTCCATTATAATTAGTAGCTGTAGCAAAGTTGTAAGGCTTCTTATTAGCGTCCAATGCATCAACGTCAACGTCTGCGCTAAGAAGACTATAACCAGCTAACACATAAAAATCAGTTTTAGGATTTCCACGGTAGTGACTTATTGAATTAAGACTCGCCAAAACATCCACCGAAAGCTGATGAGTTGCTGTTCTGTAATTTGCTACGTATTTTTGCCCCGCGCTAACATAAGCATTGTACCACTGACCTCCCGGAGTTGCAACAGAACGAAGCCTGTAATCCAGTCCGTAGTTATAAGCGCCATTCCATCCGGCTCTTACTGAAAATATATGTCCAAGAGCTTTTCTGGCAGAAATTCCACCACCATAGCCAAATCTTGGATCTACATCGCCGGCTATAAGTGAAGCACCCCCACTAACTCCAAGCTCCCACATACTGCGAGGCTTTGAAGGATAAGGGTATTGATTGTTCATAAATTCATTTTGCTGAGGCATATTCTTCACGGTTCTTTTCGAAGAATCTAAAACCCAGCCATAACCAGCATCTGTCTTTTGAGCAAAAGATGCAGTAGCAATTAGTCCTGTAAGGGCTAATAAAGTCGCGTACTTTCTGCTTGCCATAGGTAAAAAAATTAAATTGTTTGTAATGTTTCCCACTAACTATAATTAGGACAAATTTATAGATAGATAATGAAATACCAAATTTTTACAATATATTTTATCTCTATCACTTAGCTAAGACAGGTCCTTGAAAAAAAATGTTGCACCAAAAAAAATATTAATTGAAGGTATATTGCAGTGTAGTTATGAATATAGATTCCTATTTTGAACATATTTCCGAAGATATCGAGGCTTTTGAAAACTATTTTAAAGAGGCCGTAAAGAGCAGGGTACCGTTGCTGGATCGCATAATGCGTTATATTGTCAACCGCAAAGGCAAACAACTTAGGCCAAAGTTTGTGCTTTTGTGTGCAAGACTTGGTGGAAATATCAACGACTCAACCCTCAGAGCTGCCTCGCTGGTTGAGTTGCTGCACACAGCAACACTTGTTCACGACGATGTTGTAGACGATTCACTTGAACGCAGAGGATTTTTTTCTGTCAACGCCCTTTGGAAAAATAAAGTTGCCGTACTGGTTGGCGACTATTTGTTATCGAAAGGGTTATTACTTTCTCTTGGAAACAATGACTTTGAGGTGTTGAAAATTCTTTCCGAAGCGGTGAAAATGATGAGTGAGGGGGAATTGCTTCAAATTGAGAAAGCACGCAACCTCAACGTGAAAGAAGATATATACTATGAAATAATTAAAGGTAAAACAGCGTCATTGCTATCCTCTGCCTGTGGTGCAGGTGCCTGCACAACTTTCAACGACCCGGAAAAAATAGAGAAACTTAAATTGTTTGGGGAAAATACGGGTATGGCATTCCAGATAAAAGACGATTTGTTTGACTATGGGACTGAAAACATTGGCAAGCCAACCGGGAATGATATTAAAGAGAAGAAGCTTACGCTACCGCTTATTTATACGCTGAACAACTGTGATGCTGGTATGAAGCGAAAAATTACCAACATCATTAAAAACGAAAGTACCGACAAGGTTAAAGTGAAGTTTATTACCGACACTGTAAAACAAGTTGGCGGCATTGATTACGCCACTGAAAAAATGATCGGCTTTAGAAATAATGCGCTTTCTCTGTTGTACGAATTTCCTGAAAGCGATTCAAGAACCGCGCTTGAACAATTGGTAAGATTTACGACAGACAGAACTTACTGATTAAACCCTAAACCTTCCTGCCGAAGGAATTGCTGGCGTACAAGTGTGCGACGCAACGTAGCCCGATTACTGAATTGAAGCCCGGGACAAAACAAAACTCAAAAACCTGCTCATGCAAAAAAGATGGAATGTACTCACGGCTGACGACTCGAAGGTTAGTGCTCTTTTTGCTGAACTGAAAATTCACAGAACACTTTGCCGGATCTTGGTGCAACGAGGTATCGACAGCTTTGAAAAGGCTAAAGCTTTTTTCAGGCCTGCCCTTAACGGGTTGCATGACCCGTGGCTTATGAAAGACATGGATAAAGCAGTGGAAAGAATAGAAAGTGCGATTGGCGCCGGGGAAAAAATTCTTGTCTTTGGTGACTATGACGTCGACGGCACAACCGCGGTGGCAAGCATGTTTAGCTTTTTAAGCAAGCAATATTCAAACACTGAATTTTATATTCCGCATCGCTACAGGGAAGGCTATGGTGTATCAAAAATGGGGATCGATTTCGCAAAAGAAAATAACTTCACCCTTATTATTTCGCTCGACTGTGGTATCAAATCTGTTGAATTGATCACTTATGCCAAAAGCTTAGGAATCGATTTCATCGTTTGCGACCACCATCTTCCCGATGCAAATTTACCCCCTGCTGTTGCCATTCTTAATCCGAAACAAGTCGATTGCACATATCCCTACAAAGAATTATGTGGCTGCGGTGTCGGACTTAAATTGATTCAGGCCTTATGCGAACGCTGGCAAAAACCCGATGAAGATTTTCTTGAATATCTTGATATGGCTGCCACAGCAATTGCCGCAGATATTGTTCCACTTACCGGCGAAAACAGGATCATTGCTTTTTATGGATTAATAAAAGTAAATGAGAACCCCTCCATCGGTATAAAAGCACTGTTACAATTGGCGGGCCAGCAAAAACAGGTACATATTAATAACCTCGTTTTTATTGTTGCCCCAAGAATTAATGCTGCAGGCAGAATGGATGATGCGCGCAAAGCCGTTCAGCTCTTTATTGAAAAAGATTTCAACAAAGCATTGGCCTTTGCCGAAATGCTGCACAACGACAACACCGACAGAAAAGAAGCTGACTTAAGCATAACAGAAGAAGCGTTATCCATTATTGGCACAAATGCCGAATGGACCGGTCGCAAAACAACAGTGGTTTATAAAGAACACTGGCATAAAGGTGTTGTTGGCATCGTTGCCTCGCGGCTGATTGAATCGTATTACCGCCCAACCGTTGTGCTTACCCGCAGTGGCGATATCGTCGCCGGAAGCGCAAGAAGTGTTCCCGGCTTTAATTTATATGAAGCCATTCACGCCTGCAGGGAAAATCTTTTGGGCTATGGCGGTCATTTCGCGGCAGCAGGCTTAACAATGCTTGAAAGTAACGTGCCGCAATTCATCGACCAGTTTGAAGCTGTGGTAACATCAACCATTGCGCCACATTTGCTCATACCCGAAATTGTTATCGATGCCGAAATAAACTTCAGGGATATTACCCACAACTTCTACAACATAGTACAGCAAATGGAACCCTTCGGTCCCGAAAACATGCGCCCGGTTTTTATAACAAGGAATGTTACTGAAACGGGTTTCTCTAAGGTGGTAAAAGAAAAGCATATTCGCTTTGTGCTAAAACAAGGCGATATCGTTTTAACAGGCATCGGGTTTAACCTTGCAGACAAAATAAATCTCTTGCAGAAAGACCAGTTGATAGACATTGTTTATACCATCGACCTGAACGAGTGGAACGGTGTGCAGAGCATGCAGTTTAAAATGATCGACATCAATACTCCGGAAAATAATAAGCAGGAAAATCTTTTTTAGCCAAACTTCAAATCTCTTATTGAGCAGGCGTTGCGTCGCACTCTTGAACGCTTTATTCTTTGTTGAGCAGAAAAGAGAAAGTAAAAGTGTGCGACGCAACATATACTGCAATCAGCATTGCAGCCCGGCTACTGCTTGTATTACTCACCGGTAAAATTGACACTGCTGCCAAGCCAGGCCATCATCGCAATACCGTTTTCAATGGCTGCCTCATCAATATTAAAAGTCGGTGTGTGCACGCCGGAAGTGATTCCTTTTGCAGCATTCATAACGCCAAGCCTGAAAAAACAACCGGGAACCTGCTGTGTATAATATCCAAAATCTTCAGCACCCATGCGCATTTCGGTTTCTTCGACGTTTTCTTTTCCAAACAACTCTTCAGCTTTGGAACGTGCAAGGCTGTTGAGTTTTGTGTTGTTGTGAACAACGGGATAACCTACATCGATATGCAGGTCTAACGACGCACCCATGCCTTCTGCAACTGACTTTGAAATTTGTGTAATCAATTCATGTGCACGAAAACGCCAGGCTTCATCCATTGCACGAAAAGTACCCATCATTTTTACCTCATTCGGGATAACATTCGTGGTATGTCCGCCCTGTACTGAAGTGATCGATAACACCGAGGGTGACAACGGGTTCCTGTTTCTGCTGATCACCTGCTGCAACGCCACCACCAGATGCGAAGCAATTAAAATCGTATCGGCAGTGAGATGCGGGGCTGCAGCGTGTCCCCCTTTACCTTTAATGGTGAAATAAAGCTCATCGGCGCTGGCCATTACCATTCCGCCACGGAAACTTAATCTACCCGTTGCCAAACCAGGATGAACATGCAGACCAAATATAGCCTGTGGTTTGGGATGCTCCAGAACACCTTCTTTTATCATAATACTTGCACCACCGGGGTTTCTTTCTTCACCCGGCTGAAAGATGAGTTTAACGGTTCCCTCCCACTCATCTTTTAATTCACTAAGAATTCTTGCGGCGCCTAACAGGCAGGTCGTGTGAACATCGTGACCGCATGCATGCATTACCCCATCTCTTAACGATTTATAGGGAACATCATTTTCTTCCTTTATAGGTAATGCATCCATATCGCCGCGCAATGCGACAGTGCGACTAGACGGATTTTTGGCTTCAATAATACCAACCACACCGGTGGTTGCCATTACAGTAAAAGGAATGCCATAAGTAGCCAGACATTGCTGAATAAATTTTGACGTTTCAAACTCCAGGTAGCTTAGTTCGGGATTGGCGTGAAGATGCTGTCTTATTTCAACAAAATCGCCTGCATATTTTTGTGCAAGCATTTTGATCTTTTCTATTAGCATAATAACTCGGTTTCTCAGTTTAAGGAAGGGTCTTCGGCCTCCTTGGGTATATAGTCTATAATATCTTCCACAACATACGCTGTTTGCGGGATTTTCTTTGCCACCTCGTTACGGAAAGCACCCGCATCATTCTTGTCGGGAAAATTGCCAATACGCACCTTAAAATAGGGCGACTGATACACTATATAAGCCTTTTGGGAAGGGAAAAATTGCATGAGGTCAGATTTCATTTTAAATGCCTCCTCCCGGTTCCTGGTGTTGAGAATCTGAACCCGGTAGCCACGGTACTGGCCGTTGCTGGTCATCTTCGCGGTAAGTTTGTTTACCGATGCCTGCTTGGCCGAAAAAATTTCGAGCCTCGGGTCTTTGTGAACGATTACGGTATCTTTTGCATTTGCCAGTTGCAAAAGCAGACAAGCAATAACCAGGAATATAAAATTTTTCATGGCGGAATATTTATGCATTCTCACAAAATGATGCCGGTATTAGTAACCGGTTGAATAAGTTTCCTGCTGCTGTACAATTGCCACGCCTGAACTGCAGCCAAGCCTTGTTGCGCCTGCCTTTACCAGCGACACGGCAAACTCATAAGAACGTATACCGCCCGATGCTTTTACCTGCACATGAGCCGGCAAATGTAATCTCATCAGTTTTACCGCTTCTGGTGTGGCACCTTTTTCTGCATAGCCTGTTGAAGTCTTCAAATAATCAATGCCCGCTGCACCATACAACTCGCAACATTTTACGATCTCATCATCTGTAAGCAAACCTGATTCGATAATAATCTTTATCACTTTGCTTTTACTCTTGACCACCTGCATTACATGGTTGATTTCGTTGGCAAGGTATTGCCAGTCGTTGTTTTTTAACGCAATAAGATTGATGACCATATCCACTTCGTCAGCGCCATCTATTATTGCCAGCACAGTCTCGGCGATCTTTGCCTCTATGGCTGAATAACCAAATGGGAACCCAATGACCGTTCCAATTTTTACCGGCGAGCCGGTCAGTAATTGCTTTGCTGTTTTTACAAATGGTGGCGGCACACACACGGCGGCAAAACCGTGTTGCCTCGCTTCATCGCAGATCTTTTCTACGTCTGCGACAAGCGTTGTCGGTTTTAAAACGGTGTGGTCGATATAATGATTAAGCTGCATAAAATGCTTTGTTTAACAAATATAGTCTGTTGTGGGTATCGCATTTTCATGTTATCAATAACAACGTATAAGAAAGCATTTTTTCAGAAGCCCGGCGCCTGATTCGCAAAAACAAAGAGACTGAAAAGTATTGCGCAACCATAAAAGGCTTCAGGACTCACGTTGTGGCGATTTGTATTCTGCAGTACAAGTGAGTGACACAACGATGTTGAGTAGCATTACCACAGCTGGCTTCCTCCACCATAAAAAACCCCTCGCTGTGGAGGGGTTTATATTTTTAGGCAGCATCGCGGCCATGACAGTTTTTATACTTTTTTCCGCTTCCGCACGGGCAGGGGTCATTTCGCCCGATTTTAGGCCCAACTTTCACAGGCTCATGTTTCACCGGTGTGGGATCGATATAGTCTTTTTCATTTGCGCCATACTCCTGGCCGGCTGCATCGACCTGTTCTTTGTTGGCGCGCATGCGGCTCATATCAGTCTTTTGCTCACGGCCCTCACGAATCTGTTGTGGTTGCTGGCGCTGCTCCATTGGAATATCGGCATGGCAAAGAAAATTTACAATGTCTTTATTAACCCCGGTATCCATCTGTTTAAACAGCATGTAGGCCTCACCCTTATAAATAACCAACGGGTCTTTCTGTTCGTAATAAGCCGTTTGCACACTTTGTTTCAAATCGTCCATTGAGCGAAGGTGCTCCTTCCAGGCTTCGTCGATGTAGGCGAGTGCAATTGTTTTTTCAAGAGCATGTACGAGTTCGGCACCATTTGAGTTAACCGTTTTATCGAGGTTGGCAAGCACCTGTAAGGCACGGCGTCCATCGCTGAAAGGCACTACCACATTAACAATATGCGCACCTTGCGATTGCCTGATATTCTTAAACACAGGTACTGCATTCTGCATAATTGCCTGTCGTTTATTTTGATAACTTGCTGACGCCTCTTCGTATAATCTTGCGGCGAGGTTTGATTCGCTGTCTTTGTTAAATTCTTCCGCGGTGATCTTTGTATCCATGCCAAAGTTCACGATTACTTCAAGCCTGAAACCTTCAAAATCGCCACCTTCTTTAAATGTGTTAACGAGGCCTTCGGCAACATCGTAAAATGCATTGTCGAGATCGAGCGCCAGACGCTCTCCGAACAAGGCGTGACTGCGTTTGGCATAAATTACCGTACGCTGCTTGTTCATAATATCGTCATATTCCAGCAAACGCTTACGAATACCAAAGTTATTTTCCTCCACTTTTTTCTGCGCCCGCTCAATGCTCTTCGTAATCATACTGTGCTGTATCACTTCCCCTTCTTTATAACCGGCAAAGTCCATTACTTTGGCAATACGTTCGCTTCCAAACATACGCATAAGGTCATCTTCCAGCGACACATAGAACTGCGTTGAACCCGGATCGCCCTGGCGACCTGCGCGACCACGCAACTGCCTGTCAACACGGCGGCTCTCATGGCGTTCGGTACCAATAATGGCAAGTCCGCCGGCCTCTTTCACACCAGGCCCAAGCTTAATATCGGTACCACGGCCGGCCATGTTGGTAGCGATGGTTATTGCACCTGGTAAGCCAGCTTCTGCAACAACCTGCGCTTCACGGGCATGCTGCTTTGCATTCAATACATTATGAGGAATTTGCTTTTGCTTTAACATTCGGCTTAATAATTCACTTACCTCCACCGAGGTTGTACCAACAAGTACTGGTCGCCCGGCGTTGCGCAACTCTTCGATCTTTTCGATGACCGATTTGTATTTTTCACGCTTGGTTTTATAAATGAGGTCGTGTTCATCTTTTCGTATGGCTGTAATATTGGTAGGCACAGAAACTACGTCGAGCTTATAAATACTCCAGAACTCTGCTGCTTCTGTTTCGGCCGTGCCGGTCATGCCGCAAAGTTTGTGGTACATACGGAAGTAGTTCTGTAAAGTAACGGTGGCGTAGGTTTGCGTGGCCGCTTCAATCTTTACATTTTCTTTTGCTTCAATTGCCTGGTGAAGGCCATCACTGTAGCGGCGTCCATCGAGGATACGGCCTGTTTGCTCATCAACAATTTTTACGGAACCGTCCATCACCACATATTCTATGTCTTTTTCAAACAGCGTATAAGCCTTAAGCAATTGCTGTACGGTGTGAATACGGTCGCTCTTAATACCGTATTCATTTAACAATACTTCTTTTCGCTTCATCTTCTCATCTGAAGCAAATACCGGGTCGTTTTCTATCGCTGAAAGATCTACGCCAATATCGGGGATGATAAAGAAATTAGGATCCTCACCTGCTTTTGTGATCAACTGAATCCCCTTATCGGTTAATTCGACGGAATTATTTTTTTCATCGATATAGAAGTACAATTCTTCATCAGCTTTGGGCATTTCTTTCTGCTGGTCTGCCAGGTAATAATTCTCGGTGCGCTGAAGCTTCTGGCGCATACCCGGTTCACTTAAGAATTTAATAAGGGCACTGGTCTTTGGTAAGCCTCTATGTGCGCGAAAAAGAGCAAGTCCGCCATCTTTTGGATCATCATTCCCTTCTGCGACTTTCTTCTTTGCTTCATTCAAAAACTGGTTAACTGCTCGTTTCTGAGCTTCCACAAGTTTTTCAATCCGTGGCTTCAAATCAAAAAATTGTTGTGTATTATCGCTATGCCCCACTGGTCCTGAAATTATCAAGGGCGTACGTGCATCATCGATCAAAACGGAGTCAACCTCATCCACCATCGCAAAGTGATGTTTGCGCTGAACCATTTCATCAGGATTGTGCACCATATTATCTCTCAGGTAGTCAAACCCAAATTCATTGTTGGTGCCATATGTTATATCGGCTAAATATGCAGATCTTCTTTCAGCAGTGTTGGGTTGATGTTTATCAATGCAATCTACAGTAAGACCCAACCATTCAAAGATGGTACCGTTCCATTCAGAGTCACGCTTTGCAAGGTAATCGTTCACCGTTACGATATGAACGCCTTCGCCGGCAAGTGCGTTAAGATAGGCCGGCAAAGTGGAAACAAGTGTTTTACCTTCACCGGTAGCCATTTCCGCAATCTTCCCCTGGTGCAATACGATACCGCCAATCAGCTGCACGTCGTAGTGTACCATATTCCAGGTAAGCAGGTTACCTCCCGCCATCCAGGCGTTTTTAAATATGGACTGATTTCCCTCAATGCTTATGTAATCCTTTTTTACACTAAGTTCCCTGTCTAGGTTAGTGGCTGATGCTGTTAGTTCCGGTGATTCCTTAAACCTTCGTGCAGTCTCTTTTACAACCGCAAAAGCCTCAGGAAGAATGGCATTTAATATCTCTTCAATTTTTTTATCCCTGTCCTTTTTTAAATCATCCACTTCTCTGTAAATGCCGTCACGCGCCTGTATATCAGATTCCGCCAACTGCTCTGCGTCGTTCTTTTTACCTTCAATTTGTGCATCGATTGCTGACAAATGATTTTTAATTCTTTCCCTGAACTCAGTGGTTTTTGAACGAAGCGCATCATTGGAAAGTGCCTGGTATTGCTGAAAGAATTGGTTGATTTTAATGACAAGCGGTTCAATTTGCTTCACATCTTTTTCGCTCTTATTACCGCCAATTAGTTTTGAAATAAGCTTCAACATATCCGTGTTATTGGGTATTGATAATTTTTAAAGTATTATGGACTTTTACGCTGCCAAAAATCATGCTACCGGTATTTTAATAGCCAAATTGGCAGCACAAATTTTGAAAACAGGGGCGTAAAGGTAATCAATTTGATTTGAGAAGAGGTAAAGCGGATAACCTAACCATTTATTTACGAATTGTCAGCAATCAAAACACGATTATCCAAAAAAAAAGCGCATGATAACATCAATACCATTTTTAAAAAAACTGCTGATACCACTTGGAATTTTTATTTTTAGATTGCATAAACCCTGAAATGAAATTTTATGAAAAAGAGTTTAGTCGTGCTTTTTATCCTGCCTTTTTTTGTTCAGCTAAAAGCCCAAAACGTAAAGAAAATTGATAACCTTAAAGACCAGTGGCAATTAACTTTTAACTATACGGGAGAGGTAAAAGATGGTAAACCCAATGGTATGGGTGTTGCCAAATACGCATCCGGAAATGTGTTGAGATACGTGGGATCTTTCGTGAACGGGATGTATAATGGTAAGGGAACTATGTTTTTCGATGATGGAGCATTTCTGACCGGAACCTGGAAAAACGGCAAGCTTAGCGGCAAGGGTTCCAACCTGAACGGCGACGGAAGCCTCTATATCGGCGACTTTGTAAATGGCGTAAAAAACGGGCAGGGGATACTCTTTTTTAAAGACAATAGCTTTGTAAAAGGCAACTATGTGAACGACAAAATGAGCGGCAGATGCCTCAATGTGTGGGCTGATGGCACTATCGCGAGTGATATATTTTACTCCGAAGACAAGAGAAATGGGCCAGGCTATCAATATGAAGCAAAAACAAAAAAACTCTATGAAGGTGAAT
Organism: Chitinophagaceae bacterium UBA7600; assembly: GCA_002478885.1. Taxonomy (GTDB): domain Bacteria; phylum Bacteroidota; class Bacteroidia; order Chitinophagales; family Chitinophagaceae; genus DLKC01. Next base: position 94,633 of record DLKC01000052.1, on the reverse strand, counting down.
GGAAAGACGATAAATGGGCACAGGCAGCTTCACCTAATTTCAACAGTTTTTTAAAATCATCTTCATTCACCGGTGAAAGCACCTCTAATCATGTTTTAATGGGATCCGTAAACTCCGAAAAATATTTGGTCGATACTTCTTACTATTATGATCTCACCCAACATAAACGCTATTTTGGCTACTATGAGAATGGTCACCTTAGAAACGGTTTGATCATAAGAGATGACAGCACCCGATTCTACGGCCCTTTGAATAGTAATGGAGCAAATGGATACTCTTACGACTTTAAGTTTGGTAAATATTACTCTGAAGGCGTCTACACCGACGATTACCTCAATGGTGCCATCGTTGATCTGGATCTGCAAAAGAAATCGGCATATTACGGTGACGCTGTAAAAGGTGAGTTCACCGGCAAAGCATATTTTTTTAATGAAAGTGGAACAATGTACGCAGGCGACTACATGAAAGGGAGATTCTCCGGCACCGGTTACCGCCTTGAAACCACCGGGAAATACATGTCAGGTACCTGGAACGATGGCAAGATCACTTCGCTTAACACCCTGGTAACAGCAAAAGGCGACTTAATTAACGGTGCACCAAAAACACTTTCCGACGCTATTAACGGTATCATCAAAGATTATCCCGAAAATTACCTTGATGATCTCGTTGGAGAAGTTGTTGACGACTACGAAATCACTGACCAACTTGATGCAGATTATGGCTCCGACACATCCGACATGGATTACTCCTACAGTTTATTTCGGATACCTGGCAGCATTGAAGACAATGTTATTGCGACCGACTTCGACCTGGTCACCTACTACTATGCAAAAATGTTGGAAACTCCTGATGCAGCCAAGGCTGCAGCGAAATACAAAGAACTGGCAGCACAGTTGCAAAATATCATCGTGGCAAATTCCTACTATAGCGCCAAAAGTAAACTGCAGGGAACTGTGGTGGTACCTGATCCGTCGAAAGATAAAACAGAAACAGAATTTTCACTGCCATCGGGTGTAGACAAATTCACTTACTTCAAAGTGTACATTACAATATCAAAAAACGACGATAAGTATGTTGTAAGTATTACGCTTGGCGAAAGGGAGTAAATTAATTTTATATTTTCATTAGGCAACCTTGCCGGCATTAGCAGCATTAATGGGAAACTGTGTTATGAAAAATTGCATCGGTTCCGCAATGATTTTATTTGCACTATGCGTTTGCGCATTTTCGTGTAACAGCAACGAAATAGGAAATAGTAAAGATGTAAATCCCGAAACGATCTATATTTATTACGCCGTGTCTTACGACGATGGCGATGATAGCGTAAGTTGCTATTTACAATACCGCTTTGCCGGCGAAAACGGAACCACCTTGGTACTGAATAGTCCCGCAGCAGTTAAAATCGATGATATTGAAATCCCGGTCGATAGCAATAATGTAAGCGGAGCATTCTACCTGAAGAATTTCTATGCCAAAACCTTCACAGGCAAACACAACATCGACTACATCGATATTAATGGCAAACATCACCAGGAGCAATTCAGTTTCGATCCGGTGGTGCTTACAACAGTTATTCCCCCTGCTATCAAAAGAACTGATATTGTACTCGATTTTTCCGGTCATTTGAGTGATGATGTTGCCACGGTAACCATCGAAGACAGTTCCGTACAAACGGTAGATGTGCATTATGCAGCAACCCTCGCCAAAGGACGAATTGTTGTTCCGGCCGAAGAGCTGCAACCGCTCACCAACGGGCCTTTGAAGATTTACATTTCCAAAACGGTTACGCCAGCCTTTCAGCATCCAACGCAGGAGGCCGGTATGTTTGCGGTTATGTACGGCATAAAAGAAATAGAAACAGCATTGAAAGATTAACCCACCGTTTTATCTCTTATGAACCCGGCTTTTTAATCATGGTCCAGCCTCGTTGCGTCGCACACTTGTACTTTGGAATAAAAGGCGGCATAAAAACAACAAAGCCGGCAGCCAGCGAAATGGGTTGGCTTATTATAGTTCAAAAAAGTTCGGAACGTACAAGGGAGTGACACAAGCGGCGATGCCATGAAAAGCAAATGCCGGTAACAAAGTATTTTTAGACTTATTTTATTGCCGCGCCTCTTTGTTGACTTCGCAAATAAAACAGGAAACCTGCCGCCAATAAAACAAGGGCTACGACAAGCATTATTGCAAACAGCCCGAAAGAATTATTGAAAAAATTAGGAGCCAAGGGTGTAAGGTATAAAGGCAGGCCGGCAAAAGCAACAATAGTTCCAAGGCTAAGCGCAGAGGCAGTTGCGGGATAGTGTGGCAGCGTGTTATACATGAGTTGCAGTGTAATCGGCACGCTGCTTTGCAGGCAGGCGATACCAAACGAAAGCAGCAAAAGATTGTCGTGACCAAGCTGCAACAACACAAACGAGAGGGGAAGCGTAATAAAAACCCAGCGTCTCCAGCCTATACGGTCGGCGAAAAATGCGCCTACTATTTTTCCGGCAAAGGCACCCAATCCAACTACAAGTAAGCCATACTCAAACTGACCCGAAAAAGTGTTAAGCAGATCAAATAAAAAGGAACGTATACTCATCAGCAGCAGTAAAACGATCATCACCATATCATGCGAATCAAGTATATCTTCTTTCGCTTTTACCGCCACCGCATACGCAGGAAAGTTTCCTTTTACCAACGGTACAAATAATATAAACAGTGTTACAATTACTAAAATAAGCCAGTAGCTGTTAAGCAGGCCGCAAAAGCTTCCAACCGCTAACCCCGCCACTCCCGGGGCAGTAAAAACACCCAGCGGGCCAAACTTTCCTTTATTAAGGAGCAGGCAGATACAGCCACCCGTCACATGTATTCCCGCAGAAGCAAATCCCGCAACAACAATCGCGGCAAAGGGACTTACGAAATAAAGCGTGCAGCCGGCAATTAATAATATAACAGGAACCACGGAAAACAATCTCATGTCACGTTTTGCATCGAGCCAAAGGCCCACGGGTAACTGGCCGCCAAAGGCTAGAATGGAATAAACAATAAGCGCAAGCGTGGCTTTTGGCTGGTCAGCAGAAAGGGCATAGGCCGACAGCATATATCCCGCAACACAATCATTAACGCCATGAAGGATACCCCAGCGCAAAGACGTGCGGTAATCGCCGGATGTCATATCAAAAGATTGAAAGATGATTAATCCAAACACCAGCCAGCAGGCTTGTCGCATTCGCGCTAAACGATGCCAGCAAAGCCTTTATCCATGAACCTTCAAAAAACACTTTAAATGCAGCCGCCTCCGCAATAACCACCCCTGCTTCAAACTGCAACAGGGAATGCGGGTACATGAAATACAATAGGGAAAGAATGGGCCACGTAAAACTATTCAGCAATATTTCTACGGGTATCACATTTTTCCATTCACGCCGGTAGAAAAGCATTACAAGAGGCGTTTCAAGCAAAATGCTGTAAAAAAGATATTGGAAGATCGCCATCATAACGCGGCGTCGATGTTTCCCTTACCCTTTTTCTTCTTGCGCCAGAGAAAATAAAAGATGAGCCCAAGTAGCGCCACAAAGCTTATCCCGATGAGCAGCTCATTTGTTTTCCAGATATCTGCGAGGCTAACGTCTGCAGCACCGTTAACTAAAGAGTCTGCGGCATCACCTGTTGAAACCGGCGTCTGCTTAAGATCGTACAAAATATTTTTGCCCGAGACTCCCTTCAGTTCTACTACGTAATTATTCTGCTGAAATTCATCAAAAAACAGGCTGTCAGTGGTACTGCTGTTCTGCACTGCCCAAATCATAATACTGTGGGGAACGCCCCGGCTGGCGTAAATGTTGTAAACGGTGTCGTGCGCAATAATAATATCCTTGTCATAATCGAGAACATGCAAAACATAGCCACCGAGCAGTTGTACATTTTTTATTGTGACGGTCACATCTGATCGTGGAGTGTTCCCGGGCATATCCGCGCTGGCAGGCAAGCCAAAAAAGAGTATAAAGCCAAAAATCAGATAAGACGCCTTTCGCAATACACGGAGTAAATAATATACCATACCAGTGCCGATTGTTAAAAAATTTTTATTCAAGTTATACAGAATCCTCAACATGAACGTAAATATTTTATCAATAAAACCTGCCGGTTGCCCACGGTTTTTTAAACCCTTGCATGTAGCAAATTTCCACTGCATCAGGCAACGGCATGGGTAAGCAAAATGCTTTTCGGGAATATTTTATGAGCCGGGCCAGGAAGCATCTGTTAAGCTGCTGTTGCGTCGCACTCTGGTACTGTAAAAAGCAAGTCGGCAAGGCAGAAAATCTGTAAATAAGGGAGTTTCGGCAAGGAAGAAATAGCTACCGGTTGTCCCGCATTGCCCACTAAAGGAACAACAGTACAAGTGAGTGACACAACCGCAGACCAGCATTGTTCGGTATGCCGGCCCGGCAAAAATCAGCCTTTAAGAATCGTGGCCAAGAAGCCTTGAATTGCATAAAATAAAAGAGTGCCAGCTAACTCAAAATTTTATCACGATTCCGTTACCTTTGCGGCGTTTTCGGAGCGACTTTATCTTTCATTTTTTTAATTACGCTCTGAAAATCAAGGTTTTTTAAAATTAAAATTCCAGCAAATGGCAGGTCAGTTAAAAGAAGTCCGTAATCGCATAAGTTCTGTACAAAGCTCTCAGCAGATCACCAAGGCTATGAAAATGGTGAGCGCAGCAAAACTCCGCCGTGCCCAGGATGCAATTATCCAGATGAGGCCTTACGCCAAAAAGCTGCAGGAAGTACTGAGCAATATCGTGAGCAATACCGAAGGTGATGTGAGCATAAAACTTGCCGAACAAAGAAACATTGAAAAAGTGCTGATAATCGTGATTACCAGCGACCGGGGCTTATGCGGCGCCTATAACTCTAACCTGGTAAAACTGGCCAAGGCGAGTATACTGGAAAAATACCATGAGCAATATAAAAAAGGCAACGTAGCCATATGGAATATTGGCAAGAAAGGTTACGAAAGCCTCACAAAATCAGGCTACAAAACGTCTGACACTTATAAAGATATTTTTCTGAATCTTACGTTCGAGAATGTGCAGGCTGCGGCAAAAGCTGCAATGACTGCTTTTGAAAACAAAGAATTTGATGCAATAGATATCGTATACAGTGAATTTAAGAATGCCGCAACACAAAATTTCCATTGTGAGCAGTTCCTGCCAATACCCAAGGTGGAAAAGAAAGCAGGCGCTACAAAGGCAGACTTTATTTTCGAACCTTCCAAAGACAAGCTGATTGCCGAATTAATGCCCAAGATCCTCAACACGCAATTATATAAGGCTGTTCTTGATGCTAATGCCAGCGAGCATGGTGCCCGGATGACGGCAATGGACAAAGCCAGCGATAATGCCAACGAATTGCTTAAGATCTTAAAAGTTTCTTACAACAGGGCACGGCAAGCTGCCATTACAACCGAGCTTAGCGAAATTGTGAGTGGAGCTGCAGCATTAGAGGGCTAAAGACCTGATTTGAAAATTTGAAGATTTGAAGGATGTTCTGCAAACATAACGACATACTGTTTTCAAATTGGCTAATTTTCAGGTTTTCAAATTGATTTTAACCACATGGAACTTTCCCAAATTATTCCGCATATAGAGGCGCTGATCTTTGCCAGCGAAAAGCCACTGACCACGGCAGAAATTGTTGAGCTTATCAACAATGCTTTTGGTTTCATGGAAGAGCGTATTACTACCAGCCAGGTAGAAAGTTGTATTGCAGGAATCACCGAAAAATATCAAAGCGAATTCTATCCATTCGAAGTGCGGGAAAGTGGTGGCGGATGGCAATTTCTTACCAAAAAAGATTTTTACAAAACACTCGCCCAACTCAATGGCGAAAGATTCCTGAAACGCCTCTCCACAGCGGCGCTGGAAACGCTGGCCATAATCGCTTACAAACAGCCGATTACCAAATCAGAGATTGAAAGTATCCGCGGGGTTAACAGCGACTACAGCATTCAGAAATTGCTCGAAAAAGAGCTCATCATCATCACCGGGCGCAGTGAAAATATGCCTGGCAAGCCACTTGTATACGCTACATCAAAAAACTTCATGGACTATTTCGGCATCAATTCTGCCGCCGACCTCCCAAAAATCAGCGAAGTGTTCGCATCTCAACTGATAGAACCAACTGCCATAAGACACACCGAAGATGGCAACATCGCACTTACCGAAGAGCCCGTGGCATTTGTCGACAGCAATGGCGACCTGGTCATTCCTCAAACAGAAACAACAGGCGAATCTGCAGAGCCAAATGACCAGGATAATAATACCCCTGAACAAAGCGACGATGTACCGGGAGCTGATAACAGCGACGAAAGCACCGATCCCGGTAAACAGTAATTCCAAAGCCCACCCGGGCCTTATTATGATTATAAATAAATTTCACCAATTACATTTTGTCCGCTATGCCCCAGCAACTAACAAATGAACAATTGATCGATGCAGCCAACAGGTTTGGCACACCATTGTACGTTTACCATGCAGAAAAAATAGAGGAGCAACTGAACCGCCTGAAACACGCATTCGCGGCCTGTAATGCTAAATTTTTCTACGCATGTAAATCGCTTACAAATATCAATGTTCTAAAGCTGGTGAAACAGTACGGCGCCAATCTCGACTGCGTAAGCATTAACGAGGTAAAGCTTGGCTTGCATGCAGGATTTGAACCGAAACAAATTCTCTTCACACCAAACTGCGTTGACTTCGAAGAGATCGAAGCTGGAATCGCTCTTGGCGTAAATGTAAACATCGATAACATTTCCATGCTGGAACGCTTTGGCAGTAAATACGGCAATAGTTACCCGGTATGTATCCGGCTGAACCCACACATAATGGCGGGCGGAAACTTTAAAATATCCACCGGCCATATCGATAGCAAGTTTGGCATTTCCATTCACCAGATGCGGCATATTGAAAGGGTAGTTAAGTCGACAAATATTCATGTTGCGGGCCTTCACATGCACACGGGCAGTGAAATAAAAGATGTAAATGTTTTTTTGCAGGGTCTTGAAGTAATGTTCGAAATGGCGCGTCATTTTCCAAAGCTGGAGTTCATCGATTTGGGCAGCGGCTTTAAAGTGCCGTACAAAGCCGATGATGTTGCAACCGATGTTAACTCCCTTGGAAATAAAGTGGCAGAGGCATTCGCTGCCTATGAAAAAGAAAATGGCCGTTCACTGGAAATATGGTTCGAGCCGGGAAAATACCTGGTGAGCGAGTGCGGTTATTTTGTTGTAAAAGCAAATGTTATAAAGCAAACCACCGCAACCGTTTTTGTTGGCGTTAACAGCGGTTTCAACCACCTTATACGCCCCATGTTTTACGAAGCATACCACCGAATTGAAAACATCAGCAACCCTAACGGGCCCGAACGCATTTATACTGTTGTGGGTAATATCTGCGAAACAGACACCTTTGCATGGGACCGGAAAATAAACGAAGTGCGCGAAGGCGATTATCTCGTTTTCTACAACGCGGGTGCCTATGGCTTTGAAATGAGCAGCAATTTCAACAGCCGTTTAAAACCCGCAGAAGTGCTTATCAAAAACGGCGAAGTAAATTTAATCCGCAGAAGAGACGAGTTTGAAGACCTGTTAAAAAACCAGGTCGAAATTTTATAACCAAAAGATTTTTTTGCTACCGGCTGTTGCCTTTTATGGCATCGGCTGTTGCGTCGCACACTTGTGCTGTCTTACCGGTTGCAGCAAATGATATGCTTGGAAAAACATTAACGCAAACGCATCGGCTGATTTCAATATAAAAGAATTAATTTCCGTTTCTATCTGAAATTTCATGATCGAAATAAAAAATGTACACAAATCTTTTGGCGACAAGGTAATACTTGAAGATATCAGCGCTGTAATGGAAGCCGGCAAATGCAACCTCATCATCGGCACCAGTGGCAGCGGGAAAACTGTACTCACCAAATGTATGGTTGGCCTTTTTAAACCAGACCATGGTGATATTTTTTTCAGTGGCGAAAGCATGGTATCTATGACGGATGAACAACGTAAATTCCTTCGCCAGCAAATAGGCATGTTGTTCCAGGGATCGGCGTTGTTTGATTCGATGACGGTTGAACAAAATGTAATGTTCCCGCTTGACATGTTTTCAAAAGACAGCTATAAGGACAAGAAGAAAAGAGTAGACGAAGTACTTGCCCGAGTTAATCTGAAAGATGCGCACAAAAAATTTCCGGCCGAAATAAGCGGCGGCATGAAAAAACGGGTAGGGATCGCACGTGCCATAGTACTCAACCCAAAATATCTATTCTGCGATGAGCCCAACTCAGGCCTCGATCCGCAAACATCTTTACTCATCGACAAACTCATTAAAGAGATCACCGATGAATTTAATATTACCACTACCGTTGTAACGCACGATATGAACAGTGTAATGGAGATTGGCGATCACATTGTTTATCTCTACAACGGCAAAAAAGAGTGGGAAGGCTCTAACCAGGAGATTATTTTCAGCAACAATAAACTACTCAACAGTTTCATTTTTGCTTCTGAATTTTTACGGGATGCGAAAGATATGCGCATGCTTGAAATGAAAGGCAAAATTTCCAACGACCGCAACATGGATGAGATGCTGAAATAAAAAAGCATCAAAAAAAAAAGAGCCAACTTCTCGGAATGCCGGACACTATCGCGGCAGAAGACAAAAAAATTTTCCACATACATACAGTCGAAGATTGCAGCGCAGAACTACAGGCGCCGAAAAGAGCGACGCAACAGGTGAGGATGCCTGCACTGCAGCCCGGCTCAAAAAAAATCCCCCGGCGACTAAACCAGGGGATCAACAACTAAATAAACACAAGAGAAAACGTACGAACTAATCGGGCTTCTTTCCATCGAGGAAAGTATTTAAAGATGAAATATGTGTTTCATCGTTATCTTCTTTCTTAACGGTGTATTTGCTGTAGAATTGTTCAACCGAAGTGAGCGTATTGCCAAACAATTCCATATTACGTCTTACATAAGCCGGAACATTATCATACTCGCCGCCTGAGTCTGCCGAATTCATATTGAATGAGAGGTTGCGCAATTTGTTAATGCGCTCCGCCGCCCGTCTTTTCTGATCTTCTTCCTCGTTAAAAGCGGTATCGTCAAATGCAGCTTCAGCGACAATAACCGGCTCGGCCGGTTTGGCTTCCTCTTTTATTACCAACTGAAAGTCTGCATTGTCTTCGGCAGGTTCTTCTCTTAAAACCATCTTTGGCAATTCTGCTACTACTGGCGGTGGCGTTACTGCCGGCACGGGTGCTGGTGTTGGGGCAGGTAGGGGTTGCACAGGTGCTGTAACCGTAACCACTGTTGGTTGAACAGGCTGCGGTGTTTCTCTTGCTGCCGGGCTGTCTGCATAAATATTCGCCGGTCTGTGGAGATAGCTCAGTGGCGGGAGGTTTACCGGTGCAGGTTCATTCTTTTCAACGATCTGCATAACGGGCTCTGCCGGTTTTGGCATTTCGGTTTGGGCCAGTTTAAACGTTGGCGTTTCTTCCCTTGTTTCGGCCTTCAATTCAAACCGAAGCGCCTCTGCGCTTGAAACACGCTCAGGCTCTGGTTCTGCCTGCATTGGTACCATATTAAAAACGGGCAGAGGCGCTTCCTCTTCCACAAGTTTTGGAGCGAAAGGATCCTTTTCCTCGAAGGGTATCGGCTGCTGCCCATACATCTTTTTCTCTTCACCATCGATGCCGAGTGTCATTACAATTTTTTCAACCACCGGCGGTGCAGCGACTTTTGGCTGCTGAACTGCAACACTTGTATCTTTTTTAGCAAACGGGTCTTTGAATTCAAAACCTGTAGCAATGATGGTGATACCAATGCTGCCACCAAGTTCGTTATCGTAGCCACTACCGATGATAAGATCTGAATTTTCGCCGCTTTGCTGGCGCAGGTAATTGTTGATAATCTCAAATTCATCCATAGTGCACTCGTGCTCGCCTTCAGCACTATTGATATTAACCAATATCCATCTTGCTCCGCGGATATCGCTGTCGTTGAGCAACGGAGAATTCAAAGCTTCTTCAATTGCAAGCTGGGCCCTGTTTTCACCTTCAGCAGCAGCACTGCCAAGTATTGCTACACCACCATTCTTCATAACGGTGCACACATCGGCAAAGTCGACGATGATCGTGCCTTTACTGTTGATGATGTCGGTAATGCATTTTGCCGCGGTGGCCAACACATTATCGGCCCGGCCAAAAGCCTGCGTCATTTTCAGGTTTCCGTATTGCATACGCAACTTGTCGTTACTTATTACAAGCAATGTGTCAACATAAGGCTGTAATTGCCTGATGCCTTCCTCAGCCTGCTGCAAACGGCGTGGCCCTTCAAACTGGAAGGGCGTGGTAACAATGGCGACGGTGAGTATACCTAGCTCGCGGCAGATCTTAGCGATGATAGGTGCACCACCCGTACCTGTGCCGCCGCCCATACCGGCAGTGATGAACGCCATTTTTGTATTTACTTCTAATATGCGGCGTATTTCTTCGAGTGATTCTTCGGTAGCCTGCTTCCCCACTTCGGGATTGGCCCCTGCGCCAAGGCCTTGCGTAAGATGTGGCCCCAACTGTATCTTGTTGGGCACACGGCTCTGTTCAAGCGCTTTAGCGTCCGTGTTACAAATAATAAAATCAACACCTTCAATGTCCTGGGCAAACATGTAGTTTACTGCATTGCTGCCCCCGCCACCAACACCAAGCACTTTGATGATGGATGATTTTTGTTTCGGCAAATCAAAATGAATCATAAACTGATTTTTAATTTGGATTAGTAAGATTTGGGTTCAGAAAATTTGTTGCTCTATGTTGGCAATTAATGCCGCAAAGCGTTATTTAATTTCCATGTCGGTCTCTTCCTTGAACAGATCGATAATACTGTCTTTGAATTTATCCCAAAAACTGTTTAGCCCTTTTCGTTTACGGGTGTCAACAGCATCGGTTTTTAACGGCTCTGTTACGTTAACAAAATCACTTGTCTTGAGATTTCCAGGTACAGCCACTCTTGTATAGCGCTGGTGAAAATCTTTTGTCTTATTCTCATAATCGCTGTAGCCTTTTAATATTAACCCGATGCAGGTTGAATACATTGGCTTTCTTAACTCGTCAATATGATTAGGCGCAAGGTGTTCAGTCGGGTAACCGATTCTTGCATTTAACCCGGTGATGTATTCAGTCAGTTGAATAAGATGCGTTAACTGCGAGCCTCCACCGGTAAGAATAACACCGCCGTTTAATGCGCGGTTATCCATGCCTACCTGCTTAAGGTGATAAGTAACAAAATCAAGAATTTCTGCCATGCGTGCCTGGATGATGTTGGCAAGGTTCTTTACGCTTATCTCTTTTGCCGGCATTCCCTTTAAGCCCGGGATAGTGATAAAAGCATTCGCTTTGGCTTCGTTTGACAGGGCGCTTCCAAACTGCACCTTCATTGCCTCTGCCTGGCTTTTTAAAACACCGAGACCCATGCGTATATCATTCGTAATATTTTCACCGCCAAAAGGAATAACGGCTGTATGTCTTAAAGTGCCTTCATAAAATACAGCAAGGTCACTGGTGCCGCCACCAATATCGAGAATAGCTACACCGGCTTCCATATCTACGTCGCTCATTACAGCACTTGAAGAAGCAAGCGGCTGCAACACGAGGTCTTTTGTTTTTAAACCACTGCGCTCCACTGCACGGTTAATGTTACGGATAGCATTCCGGTCGCCCGTAATGATGTGAAAATTAGCGCCAACCTTTACACCGTTAAAACCAACTGGGTCTTTGATGTTCTGAATATTATCCACATGAAAATCCTGCGGAATAACATCAATGATCTGGTCGCCTGCCGGGATAAAAGTTTTGCGCTGGTTCTCGACCAGCTGATCAATTTCCCACTGCTTAATTTCCGTGTCTGCATCTTGGCGAACAATATCGCCACGGGTTTGCAGGCTCTTGATGTGATGCCCTGCAACACCAACATACACTTCATTAATTTCAAGATCGGGATTGCTTTCAGCACAGTTCAGCAGTGCCTGCTGAATGGCCTTAATGGTCTGGTCGATATTAAGTACCTGCCCATGTTGCACACCATTACTATTGGCACGGCCAAACCCGAGAATTTCCAGTTTGCCATACTCATTTTTTCTGCCTGCAATAGCCGCAATCTTAGTGGTACCAATGTCAAGACCGACGATAATAGGTGCCTCCGATTCCGTTTTCGGAACTGTCACCGTAACATTCGTGCCCTGGTTCATAGATATGTGTTTTAGTTGTTTGTTTAGTTCTGTTCCTTTTAACCGGAACGTTTTATTGCTGTTTGCTTTCTCTTTTTTCCTTAGCTCCATCTCTTTACTAGTCGCCTGTTGTGTCACTCACTTGTACGTCCCGAACCTGAATCATCAATAAGAAGCCGTTAATACCTGCTGCCACGCTTTCTTCAGTTCAAGTGTGCGACGCAACAAAAGCCAGATTCTTTTTCTATCGCCGGTTACCACACTTCTTTTGCATTTCTTCTAATGTTTTTTCATCACTGCCTTTGCCTGCTTCTTTGGTTTCTTTGCTGCCGGCTTAACCGTAGTCGTCTTCTTCTGAGCCGGCTTCGTGTTATTTACTGTTGCAGGCTTTGCATTTTGAACAACCGTGTCTTTGCTCATAAAAGGCTGTGGCTTGCTCATCGCCATCGTATAACTTGAATCATACATGGCAAGCCTCATTTGCTGCTGTGCATCGGTGTATGTGCGGATGGCCTGCAGCGTGTCCATATATGTTTTTGCCGCACCACGTTTTACCGCAACAACCTGCCCTGAGTATTGTACATCGATGGTTTCATATTTTTCAAAACCTACTTTACTCCACACCTGCTGGTAAAACATTTTCAACTTGGAAAATTTTTCATCGAGATTTTCCGCATTGCCAATTTTGATCAGTTGGTTGCCTACCAGTGGAACGATCTCGTAAGTGCGTTGAGATGTTATGTCAACCTGAGCCACCTGTGCAAGCAGCATGCTGTCCTGCTGAATATATTGTGCGATCGCTTTTATATCGAACAATACAAGGCTGTCTGGGTGACTTAGTTTATTCTTCTCCGAAGGAAAAGAAGTGAACATTGGCACCCGCGCAGACATTTTATCGCTCAACGGTAGTCTTTTGCAACTGCTGTCGATATAAAATGAACTTCCCTGGACAGTAAAAACTCTTGCAAGCGGCTCACGCTCTTCAATGCTTACATGTAAAACCTGCCTGTTATCAAAGAACAATTGTGCCTCCTTTATCCATGGGTTCTTCTGCAGGCTCATTTCAATACCGCCGAGATTAATTGAAATCGTTGGCGCGCCTTTTACAGCACCCGCATTCTTTAAAACCTTCAGCACATCAGCCTTTTCAACGAACACATGGTTATTGGCCCCATGAATACCAATCGTAATATCCGCACAAGCCTTTTCATCTTTTTTTTCCATAGCCGCGATCAATATAGTGCCGGTGCCCAGGCCAAGTAAGATCCATAATGATATGCGCAGCCATTTCTTCCACATAATCTTTATTCAGTTTTATTGAAGCAACTGCATTACTTCACGCACCTGCGCATCGATATCGCCGGCGCCACACATTACAAGCAACGAAGGTTGTTCGGCCTTAACCCAGCTTCGCATTGCCTCTTTGCTCAGTATTTTTTTATCATCCAGTTTCATTTTACCAAGGATCAATTCACTTGTTACACCTTCAACCGGCAACTCCCTCGCAGGGTAAATTGGTAACAGAATCACTTCGTCAGCCAGATCAAGACTTGTTGCAAATTCATCGGCAAGGTCTTTTGTTCTGCTGTAGAGATGGGGCTGAAAAATAACCGTGCATTTTGTATTTGCATACAGGCTTCTTACACCGTTTATCAACGCTCTCAATTCTTCCGGATGATGTGCATAATCGTCGATTAAAGTATGCTTGTCGCTTTTTAGCACGTATTCGAATCTTCTTTTAACTCCTTTGAAATTGGCAACGGCAGTTTTTATTTTTTCATCACTTATACCAAGATATTTTGCGACGGTAATTGCGGCAATGCTGTTTTCGATATTGTGCAGGCCTCCCATGTTCAATATCACATCCGTAAGCGTCCAGTTTTTACAAATAATGTCGTAGCGATAAGAACCGTTCTCCACTTTTATGTTGGCCGCATATACGTCCGCAGCGGAATTATCGAAACTGTAATGGTAATGATGCGCCGCAGTTAATGCAGCCGAACGGCTCATGCCGTATTTGCTTATTAAACAACCGCCGGGTTTTACTTTTTGAGAAAACTGGACAAACGCCTTTTCCACTTCTTCCGGTGTTCCATAAATGTCGAGGTGATCTGGATCCATAGCGGTAATGACTGCTACATCGGGAACAAGTTTGAGGAAAGAGCGATCGTATTCATCTGCTTCTACCACCACCACATTTCTTTCACTGCTCCAGAAATTTGTTCCGTAGTTGGATGAAATGCCACCTAAAAATGCATTACAACCATAACCTGTATCACGCAGTATATGCGCCGTCATGGTGGTTATGGTTGTTTTACCATGTGTTCCACCTACACATATATTGAAAGAGCTTTCTGTGATCCATTGAAGCACATCACTTCGTTTCACTACTCTATAATCATGTGCCTTATAATAGACCAGCTCAACATGATTTGCAGGTATAGCTGGTGTATATACTACCACATCGGCATCTTTTGGAGCGAGTTCCAGGTTTTCTTCATAATGAATGTTTATGCCGGACTGTTCCAGGTCTCTTGTAAGTGGCGTAGGCGTTCTGTCATAGCCACTCACTTTTTTACCCAGTGAATGATAATATCTTGCCAATGCGCTCATGCCAATGCCGCCTATGCCTATAAAATAAACAACCTCGCCAACCTTTCCGGCAGGGCTGCTTTCAATTGAACCGATATGGATGTTCTCACTCATGCTGTTTCTATCTTTTGTCTCTACAAGCATTTTAATATTTCCTTAGCCACTCTTTCATCTGCATCCTTCACGCAATATTTACTGATATTGCTTTTAAATTTTTGCTGTAATTCTTCATCCTTTGCAAGCACAGTGATAGACGAAAAAAGCCTGGTTAGTGTCTCACTGTCTTTCACCATCATCGCCGCATCGCGGTCGACCAGGTATTTTGCATTTACCGTTTGATGATCTTCTGCTGCAAATGGATAAGGCACAAACACAACAGGTTTTCCGGCAACACACAATTCCGCGACAGTCATTGCACCTGCTCTGGATATGACTGCATCCGCTGCTGCGTATGCTTTATCCATATCCTGTATAAATTCGCTTACCCAAACGTTTTTATAACTCTTGCCCCTGTCAACATAAGCTGCCGCGGTTGCTTTGCCTGTTTGCCAGATCAACTGTAGACCCAATGACTCAAACTCGTGCACTTTTCTTGCAAGTGCTTCATTGATACTTTTTGAGCCAAGGCTTCCACCAACCGCAAGAATTGTTTTACAGTGCGGATCGAGGCCGAAATATTTGAGGGCTTCCTCTCTCGTGACCTTCGACTGCACAATTGATTTTCTTACAGGGTTACCAGTAACAACAATTTTCTCTGAGGGAAAAAATTTTTCCATCCCTTCTGTTGCCACAAAAACCTTCGTGGCTTTTTTACCGATCATAATATTGCTCTTTCCGGCGAAGGAATTGCTTTCATGTATAAATGTCGGAATGCCCTTACGCTGGGCATACTTCAACACCGGGAAGCTTGAATAACCACCTACACCAATGGCAGCATCCGGCTTAAAATCGCCGAAGATGCTTTTTACCTGCGAAAAGCTTTTTATCAGCTTAAACGGCAACGATAAATTTCTAAACAAGGAACTTCTGTCGAAACCAGCAATGTCCAGGCCTTTGATCTCGTAACCGGCTTGCGGCACTTTTTCCATTTCCATTTTTCCTTTTGCGCCTACAAAAAGAAAAATAGTTTCCGGCCTCATTTGCTTTATCGCATTGGCAATGGCAATGGCTGGAAAAATATGACCACCCGTACCACCGCCGGCAACTATAATACGCAATTCATCCTGCGATGTGGAGTTGTCATTTAAACGAACACTATTTTTATCCTGCGCTGTCATTTATATTTTCTTAGTTGCTGCATCTTGTTCTGAAAGCACAAGAGTGCGACGCAACGGATGTTTAATATTTATTCTTTGCCCGGCTCAAAAAAATTACACTGCTACAGGTTCGTTTGTCTCCGGTACAGGATCGGGTTCCTTCCCTTCCATCTGTTCCAGGTTTCTTGCAACACTGAGTATAATACCAATCGATGCGCACGTGAACAGGAATGAACTGCCGCCCATGCTCACGAGCGGAAGCGTTACGCCTGTTACCGGTATAAGATTTACGCCCACTGCCATATTCGCAACTGCCTGTATTACCAGCGTGAAACTGAGTGCCAGAGCGAGAAATGCACCAAAGGCGTATGGACAACGTTTGAAAATTCTTATGCAACGGAAAAGAAAAACGAGATACAAAAAGATGATGACCGCTCCACCAAATAAACCATATTCTTCAATGATAATCGGGTAAATGGAATCGTTATAAGCCTGCGGAAGATAGTTGCGCTGCAGGCTGTTGCCAGGACCTCGGCCAAATAAAATTCCGCCATTGGCGATAGCAATATTTTGTTGTTGTACCTGGTAAGGAATTTCTGTATCGTTGGCATAAATAAAATCCTGTACACGGCTAACCCATGTTTCGAAACGGCCAACATTATTAAGCGATGATAAGGATGATGTTTTTACATCGGCTGTTTTATCAGCGCTGTACGTTGTAACGGCTACACTTACGATAAGCAATACGGGGATCAACGCAACCGCGATTACCAACAGGATATGTTTAAAACTTACCCGGCCTATAAACATCAGCAACAATGAAGTTGCGCCGGTGAGCAATGCGTTTGAAAGGTTAGCCGGCATAATTAATGCACAGGTGATCAGCACAGGAATAATAACCGGCAAAAAGCCTTTCCTGAAATCTTTGATATCATTCTGCTTCCGGCTGAGCAGCCTCGAAATATACATGAACAGAGCAAGCTTTGCAAAGTCACTCGTTTGAATGGTAAGATTGATTACAGGAACCCTTATCCAGCGGCTGGCATCGTTTACTTCAACACCGAAAAATAGCGTGTATAACAAAAGCGGAACCGAAATAATATAAAGTATCAGGGAAACTTTGGAATACAATGTATAGTTGACCCTATGCATGAAATAGATAAGCGTAAGGCCTACCAAAATAAATGCGGCCTGCTTGAAAAGATAAATTTCATTACCCTCATTCTTTTTGTAGGCAAGCGAATCGGTTGCACTATACACCACCAGCAATGAAGCGATGGCCAGCAATACAACGATGCCCCATATATAGCGGTCACCGCGTGTACGCTGGTCAAGATTTCTGAACGGACTTTTAAGGTCTATGTCGAGAAATTCGTTCATTGCTTTTTTGTATTTTGATCGTGGGATTTTATGATTTAGAAATTTGATCCACCGTTTAAACTAAATCTCAAAATGACTCAATATTCAATTCAATAATTTGCTTTATAAATCCATTACTGCTTTCTTAAACTGTCTGCCCCTGTCTTCATAATTTTTAAACAGGTCGAAACTTGCACAAGCTGGGCTTAATAAAACCGAATCGCCGCTTTCGGCAAGCTGGAATGCTGCTTTTACCGCATCAGCAGCGCTGTTCGTATCAACAATTGTTGTAACAATGCCGGCAAACGCTGCATGTATTTTGGTATTATCAAGACCCATGCATACGATCGCCTTTACCTTTTCTTTCACCATGTCATCCATAATGGAATAGTCATTGCCTTTATCAACCCCGCCAAGAATAAGAATGGTTGGTTTTGTCATGCTCTCCAGTGCATACCAAGCGCTGTTGACATTGGTAGCTTTGCTGTCATTGATAAATTCAACGCCTCTTACCGTAGAAACATATTCAAGCCGGTGCTCGAGGTTGGTGAATGTTGCTACAGACTCCCGTATCTTCTCTTTCCTGATGCCGATTGTTGCCGCGGCTATTCCTGCTGCCATGTTGTTGTACTTATTGTGTTTCCCTTTCAACGTAAAATCGAAAACGCTCATCACAATTACATCCTCTGTTGCTTTGATCGTCATAGTATCGCCTTTTATCCAGGCACCCTGTTTAAACTCCTGATTCATAGAAAATGGCATTGAGTTAGATTTGATGGTTATTGTTTTTAAGTGCTGCATGATCACCTCATCGTCTGCGCAATAAATAAAATAATCGCCCGCCTGTTGGTTTTCAATAATTTTGAATTTACTCTTTATATAATTTTCAAACTTGTATTCGTACCTGTCTAAATGATCTTCGGTGATATTCAGTAACAATGCCACATCGGGCCTGAAATCTTTTATATCATCCAGTTGAAAAGAACTAATCTCAGCAACATATAATGTCTTCGGATCTTCTGCCACCTGCTTGGCAAAGGAGTAACCGATATTTCCCACCAGCGCACAATCCAAACCCGCCGTTTTACACATGTGATAGGTAAGCGATGTAACCGTACTCTTGCCATTACTCCCGGTAATAGCAACAATCTTACTATCACCTTTATACCTGTAAGCCAATTCAATTTCACTGATCACCGGGATGCCCTTTGAACGAATCCTTTTTACCAGCTCGTTCTTTTCAGGAATTCCAGGGCTCTTCACAACTTCGTCTGCATCCAGTATTTTTTCCGCTGTATGCATCCCTTCTTCAAATTCGATATTGTTGTCAATGAGCTCTTGTTTATAAACAGGCTTAATCGCGCCACCATCACTTACAAAAACATCAAAACCTTTTTGCTTCGCCAGTATGGCTGCGCCAACACCACTTTCTGCAGCACCAAGTATGACGATCTTTTTACTCATTTATTTTTTATGTTACCGGCTTTATGTCTTTTATCAACTTACTGCGCTTGCGCTGAGAGGAACGATTCGGGGTCGCACTCTTCAACGTTCAACTCCATACTGAACAAACCCTACAAGTGAGCCCTTCTTCCACTGAAGAAGCGAAGACAACAAAGCCAAATGCTTGTTTTTGGTTTGTCAAAAAACCTACCTCATCTTCAATGTTAAAATAGAGAGCATCACGCATAAAATCGTCAGGATCCAAAAACGCACGGCTATCTTGCTTTCATGAAACCCCTTTTTCTGATAATGATGATGCAGCGGGCTCATTAGAAATACACGCCGCCCCTCGCCGTACTTTCGTTTCGTGTATTTGAAATAGCTCACCTGTATCATTACGCTTAACAGCTCTATTAGGAACACACCGCAGAAGATCGGTATCAGCAATTCTTTACGCACAATAATGGCAAGTGAAGCAATAATGCCACCGAGCGCGAGACTGCCGGTATCGCCCATGAACACCTGCGCCGGGTAAGCATTGTACCACAAAAAACCAATGCAGGCACCTACAAACGCTCCGATGAAAACAGATAGTTCGGCAAGGTTTGGGATGTACATGATGTTAAGGTAATCGGCGAACTTATAGTTGCCGCTCACATATACAAACACGCCGATCGCCGCGCCAATTATAGCGCTTACGCCTGCGGCTAGGCCATCCAACCCATCAGTAATATTTGCGCCGTTCGATACGGCCGTCACAATAAATGTTACAATGAGTATGTAAATGATCCACGTGTACTGGTCTGCACCATCGCCTATCCAACTGATGAGTTTGCTGTAATTGAACTCGTGGTTCTTTACAAAGGGAATGGTAGTGATGGGTGTTTTTACTTTTACAAAACTCCTTTCCACACCGTCGATATTTCTTGTGATAATATTGGAATCTTTTGCCACCCGTTCTCCCTGCTCCAGTGTTGGTGCGCCCGATTTGATGATCTCTCTTTCAACAGTAACACTGCTGTTAAAATAAAGTGTGGCGCCTATGATAATACCCAGGCCGATCTGGCCAATAATTTTCGAAACGCCGGCAAGGCCATCGCTGTCTTTCTTAAGATATTTCTCACCCTTTTCCTGTGCCTTTTTCCGGGCCTTGAGTTTCAGGTAATCATCCAAAAAACCGATGGCTCCCAACCAAACGGTACAAAGCAGCATAAGCCGCACATATACTTTATCAAGATCGGCAAACAACAATGTTGGAATAATGATCGCAAGCAGGATAATGATGCCACCCATGGTTGGAGTTCCCTTCTTTTGCTGTTCGCCGGCAAGACCAAGATCGCGTACTGTTTCACCGATCTGGTGATGGCGGAGGAAATTGATAAGCCGTTTACCATACACAGTGGCGATTACCAGTGACAACACTATCGCCATTGCCGCACGAAAGGTGATGTATTGAAACAACCCCGCACCCGCCAGGTGATAATTATTGTTGAGCCATGTGAACAGATAGTATAACATAAAAGTTGGTCTTGCTTTTTGGTGGCGGTGTTTATTTTTCCATTAACTCAAACATCTCTCTTAAGATCGCCTTGTCATCAAAATCAAGGTATTCACCCTTAACGATCTGGTATTTTTCGTGCCCCTTTCCTGCCAGCAGGATGATATCTTCATTACCGGCAAAACTTACCGCTGTTTTTATTGCTTCCCTCCTGTCAGCGATTGATATAAATTTTCTTTTACCTGAACTATTCAAACCTGCCTCCATATCTTTTAATATATCGTTTGGATCTTCGCTCCTGGGGTTATCGCTTGTGAAGATTGCCCTGTCGCTATAATCACAGGCAATTTGTGCCATCACAGGTCTTTTTGTTTTATCGCGTTCGCCGCCACAGCCAACCACAGTAATGACCCTTTCGTAACCTTTGCGCAGCTTTTTTATAGTAACAAGCACGTTTTCTAATGCATCAGGCGTGTGGGCATAGTCTATTATGCCAATGATTTTTTCTTTACTGATGATATAGTCAAATCTTCCTTCGGCGCCGGTAAGCATACTTAAAACGAGCAGCACATTGTCGCTCTTTTCACCGAGGTTAATTGCTGCAGCGTAAACTGCAAGCAGGTTATAGGCGTTGAATTCACCGATCAAACGGAAATGCACTTCTTTATCATTCACCGTCATGACCAACCCCGTAAGTGCATTCTCTAAAATCTTCCCTTTAAAATCGGCCATGTTCTTTAAGCTGTAGTAATACTTTTTGGCAAACGTATTCTGCAGCATCACCGTCCCGCGTTTGTCGTCCAGATTGGAGATGGCAAAGGCGTCACTGCCTAGTTCATCGAAGAACTTCTTCTTAGCCTTTATGTAAGCATCGAATGTTTTGTGATAGTCGAGATGATCGTGTGTTATGTTGCTGAACAATGCACCTGTAAAATGTAAACCGGCTATACGGTGCTGGTCTATGGCATGACTGCTGCACTCCATAAATACATGTGAGCAGCCCGCATCGGCCATTTGTCTAATCAGCGCATTCAGGCTGATTGGATCCGGGGTGGTATGTGTTGACGGAATAATTGTTTCTGCAATCTGATTTTGCACCGTGCTCACCAGCCCGCACTTATAGCCGAGTTTTGTAAACAGCTTGAATAAGAGTGTGGCAATCGTTGTTTTGCCATTTGTACCTGTTACGCCAACGAGCTTTACTTTTAAAGAAGGCTCATCGCAAAAATTATGAGCGATGTAACCTGCAGCTTCCTTCGAATTCAACACTTGTATATAAGTAATGCCCTCTTGAAATCCGGAAGGCATTACTTCACAAACAATCGCTGAAGCACCCAACCCAATGGCTTTATCAATATATTCATGTCCGTCTGCTTTTTCGCCTTTGATAGCGATAAACGCGGTGCCTTTACCGATTTTTCTTGAATCGATCTGCACATCGCTGATGATTGCATCGGTACTTCCGTTGACTGATACGATACGCACCTTATATAATATGTCCTTTAGTTTTTTCAACTGTACTGATACTTATTATTTTTTTCGATTCATGTTATAAAATTCCTTGCTGAACATTGCTCCTCTTGTACAAGTGTGCGACGCAAGAGCCGATGCCAACGGTTATGACGCCGGGTTAAAAAATCAATTCAACACAATGTTTACGCCCTGCCCTTTATTAACCTGCTGACCGGCCATAAGCGATTGTGCCACCACTTTTCCCCTGCCTTTAACCGAAACCTTTAAGCCCATATTCTCGCAGAGATAAACGGCATCTTTAAGCGTTAACCCGGCAAGCAGCGGCATTGCATTACTGTAAATAGAATCTGTTTTGGCAACTGCGCTGTTACTGCCTTTCGAAACTGAAATCCAATCTGCATTTTTCAGCGACGAATCCTTATAAGGCACACTCACCGCGTTCATGAACTGCTTTACATCTGGTTTGAAACCGGTATAGAAATAATTGATGCTATCATTTCTTGTTGCCTGTGTAAAAAGCATATTATCGTTTACATAAAGTGTATACAACCTGTCGGCGATCTCTTTAAACACCGGTGCAGCAAGCTGGCCACCAAAATGCACGGCCGCATACGGTTTTGTTTTTACCACAACGATGCAGGTATACTGTGGTTTGTTGGCCGGGAAATAACCCACAAAGGAAGCCTGGTAAACACCATCGTCGTAGCCAAACTTTCCATCAGCCACATGGGCTGTACCTGTTTTGCCAGCCACCGGGTAACGCGAATCTTTGAACACTTTTATTGCGGTACCTTCGGTTGTTACCGCAAGCATACAATCCTGCGCCGCCTTCACAATTTCAGGTTTGCAGATTTGGGGATTGATAACTGTCGGTTCAAACTGTTTGATTAAAACACCATCATTCACAATTTTGTCAACGAGATAAGGCTTTACCATTTTGCCATTGTTAGCAATGGCATTATAAAGCGTTAATGTTTGCATAGGCGTAACCCTCAATGCATAACCAAAACCCATTGTTATTAAGTTACTCATACCACCCTGGTTCAGCTTTACGCTGGAAATAGCCGGCCGGTCTTCTCCTTTGAGATCTATACCGGACGGCTTATCCATTCCGTATTGGTGCAGGTACTGAATATATTTTTGAGGGTCGCTTGCAAAACTGTTATAAACCAGTTTGCCCATTCCAACATTGGAGCTGTGAGCAAAACATTCTTTTACTGTAAGTATAGGTTTTGGTGCGCGTTCGGCATCGTTTACATTCCTCACTCCGCCAACCATATCATACCCTTTTGAGCCAACATCAACTAGGTCGTTCACCGAAGTTTTACCCTCGCTCAACACAGCAAGCAGTGATACCAGTTTAATGGTTGATCCGGGCTCTGTGCTCCTTAATGCGTAATTATAATCTTCGCGAAAACCACCGCCGCCTGGTTTCTCACCAAGGTTGGCAATGGCTTTTATTTTTCCCGTGGCAGTTTCCATTACTACACAGGTGCCATAAACACATTCGCTTTGGTCGAGCATTTTCTGCAAAGCGTTTTCTGATATTTCCTGTATGCGTGTGTCAAGCGTTGTAATGATATCATCTCCATTCTGCGGCTCTACCCGGTTATCATCTTCCACAGGCACTGCAACACCACCTGCAATAAGCCGCACCAGCCGCTTGCCCTCTGTTCCCTGCAACACTGAATCATAGGACTGTTCCAAACCCACTTTTTGTGCGTTTTCCCTGTCGAGCCCGATCGTCCTATATGCAAGCATCTGGTAGGGGTTTAATCTTATGCTGTGATTTACCGCAATAAAACCACTTTTGTTCTTGCCCAACCGAACCAGCGGAAAATGCATTAACTGTTTATAATCTTCGTAACCAACTTTTCGTTTTAACAGGAAGTACCTGTCTTTGCTTTTGTAGCCATCCCTGAGTATCTTTTTATACTCGCCTTCTGATTTATCGCCAAACAATTCAGCCAGGCTGTAGCTAAGGGAATCAAGATTGTCGTGAAATAGTTTTCCATTATTTTCACGAAGCCCGTCGGCAGCGAAATCCACGAAAACATCAAACTGCGGAACACTTGTGCTGAGCATCTGCCCGTCTGCACTGTAAATGGTTCCGCGGTCTGCGGCAACGTCCTGGATTTTCACATGCAAACTGTCGCTCATTTTCCGCCACATATCACCCTGCACCTGCTGAATATAAAATGCCCTGGAAATAATGGCGACACATACGATTGCAACCGCTATGTAAGACAGGTATACTCTCCATAATATGTCGCGTTTTATTTCCATAAATAAGTTGAGGTTAGCAACCTCGCGATGAGTTGTTCAAAGGCTATTGTATCTGGTTTTTCATTGACCTGGATTGCTGGCGGCTATCACTTTTCAGCCTTAAGCTCTATGGGTTTATCAACCGGGATTTTTAAACCCAGGGGTGCAGCAGCTTCCGTTATCTGCGATTCCCTGCTCTTAAACATTTCCTCACTCTTCAAACTTTTATATTCATACTGTAAGTCCTTAACTTCCTTGGCTGTTTTATTAATATCTCTTATCGTATTATCTGCCCAATGCCCGTTTGCTATATACAGCACCGCCAGCAGGGCGAGAAACAGAATGAAAGGAAGCTTTTGAATGATCCACTTATAGCTGACCATTTTTTGTAGTACCGTTCGTTGTTTCTTATGTTGCGTTTTTTGTTGTTCCATTTCTTGTAGCCTGTTTGCCTGCAATATTTTTTTGGTGCCAAGCTTTTGTTGTTATGGCATCGCCTGTTGCCACGCTCGGTTCACCGTTTCACTTCCATGGCGTCAATAAATCAGGTGCACTCGGCAATTCGTACTTTGCGTAAATGCCTTTCGGCAGATATTGGGTTCAGGAGCTGAAATGTGCGACGCAACGAAGCCTGGTTATTAAACTGATGCCGGGCCCATAATAATTCAAGGCTACTGCTAAATTTTCTCCGCCACACGCAGTTTGGCGCTTCTTGAACGCGGGTTTCGTTTTGTTTCTTCATCGGCCGGCAACACCGGCTTTTTCGTGATCACGGCCAGTTCGCTTTGCCTGGCCTGCTGAACAAAAGGATTGTCCGGCGCTTCTTCAAATGTGCCTTGCCTGAAAAAGTTTTTTACGAGCCTGTCTTCCAGGGAATGAAATGTGATGATAGCTGCTCTGCCGCCTGCTTTTAATGATGATGGAATTTGTTCAAGCATTTCTTTCAAGGCGCCCATTTCGTCATTCACATGAATTCGCAATGCCTGGAAAACCTGCGCCAGGTATTTGTTTGGATTGCCTTTTATTACAGGCTGCAGCAGGGCCGTGAATTCTGCAATGGTTTTAAATGAGGAGTTTTTTCTGTGCTGTACAATATGCCGTGCCAGTGTTTTTGAATTGGTTACTTCGCCGTATTGCTCAAATAATTTATGCAGTTGTGTTTCTGTGCTGTTAAGTAAAACAGAATATGCCGTTAGCTCCTGCTCCTGGTTCATACGCATGTCAAGGGGGCCATCGAATCTGGTGGAAAAGCCACGATCGCCCACATTAAATTGGTGACTGCTTACACCAAGATCGGCAAGCAGGCCGTCTACCTGCGGGAATTTATGAAGCCGTAAAAATCGGTGCAGGTACCGGAAATTTTGCGGAACAAAAATTATCCGCGGATCATTGGGTATATTCTGACGGGCATCGGCATCCTGGTCAAAGGCAACTAGCCTTCCCGATTCACCGAGGCGTTCGAGAATGCCGCGGCTGTGACCACCGCCACCGAAAGTGCAATCAACATATACCCCTGCCGGTTTAATGTTCAGCGCATCAAGGCATTCCTTATAAAGCACAGGTATGTGGTACTGTTGTTGCATAAATGAAAACGATACTTTTGAAAACCCGTAATAACCCTTCCGTTTTCCATTCAGTTAAACAACGCCCATCACTTCCTGGGCAAGGCTACTAAAGGCGTCTGATGAAAATTCTTCAAAGAACTGTTTGTACTTAACTGCGTCCCATATATTTATTTTGTCAACGTTCGAAGCAAGTACGATGTCTTTATTCAAGCCTGCGTGCTCCTTCAATGAAGGCGGCAGCAGCATTCTTCCAGCACTATCCAGTTCCACTTCGGTTGCGCCTCCGAGAAACAGGAGCTTAAATTGCCGTACTTTGGGATCAAAATCATTGAGTTTGCCTATTCTCTCCATCATTATTTCCCAGTTTTTTATTGGGTATAAGTTGAGGCACTTTTCAAAGCCACGGCTTATCACGAAGCGGCTTTCTCCTTCAGGCAATTGCTTTTTAAGATTGCCCGGAAGAAGAAAACGACCTTTGGCGTCGACCGTTGCTTCATATTCACCCAGAAAACCAGTCATTTACAATGATTTAATTAATTTTCCCATTTATAAACACAAAATAACACTTTTTCCCACTAAGATGGCAAAATTTTTATTTTGTAATTTTTCCCCATTAAAAAACAAGCCGAAACCCTTTGCAGTAAAGAGTTTCAGCTATATAGGGCTGGCGTCGGATGTGTATGTAAGCCCAGGCACTGTGGATAAGCTGTGAATACGATGTGAATTATTTAAATCAATTGTATGGCTGGATATTCTCTCACTCCGCTAAAAAAGAAACTGGGCATCAGCGATGCGTTGAAAGTGCTCGTGGTAAATATCCCCGCCGACTACATGTCTCTCCTTGATGCAGACATTTCAAAACAACTGGTAAAAAATGGGCGCGAAGCAGACTTGATCCATATTTTTGCCGGCTCCCAAAAAGAACTGGAAGACCATTTTTTACGAGCCATCGCCCTGGCAAAAGAAGGATTGATTATTTGGATCTCGTGGTATAAGAAAGCGTCGGGGATAAAGACAGATATTACTGAAGACAAGATCAGGAGCATCGTCTTACCAAAAGGTTGGGTCGACGTAAAAGTATGCGCAGTTTCCGATATCTGGAGCGGGCTAAAAATTGTAAAAAGAAAAACAGGAACCAGAAACATCTGAGCGCTAAAATCTATGCATCCAAAAAAACTACTCATCAGCAATTTTACATATCAACTCCCACAGGAAAAAATTGCCGTATACCCGCTTGCAGAACGCGATGCGGGCAAACTGCTGGTATACCATGATAAAACAATAGAAGAAACAGTCTACAAAAACATCAGCCATTATTTTAAGCCGGGATCGTTACTGATCTTTAACGACAGTAAAGTAGTTGAAGCGAGACTAATCTTTAAAAAACCAACCGGGAGCACGATAGAATTGTTTTGCCTCGAACCAGCTGACAACTATGCAGACATTTCCACCGCGATGCAGCAAAAAAATTGCGTTGAATGGAAATGCCTGGTCGGTGCTGCAAAAAAATGGAAAGAAGAAATATTGGTCTGCATATTTTTTTTCGCAGGAACAGAAGTGCAGTTACAGGCAAAAAAGCTTAAGCAAGAGCAAAGCTATTTTTTGATCGAATTCAGCTGGAACAGCGAACGACTTAGTTTTGCGGAGGTATTACACGCAGTTGGCGCTGTGCCGCTGCCGCCTTACCTGAACCGCAGTGCAGATGAAAAAGACAAAGAAAGATACCAGACAATCTATGCCCTGCAGGATGGTTCGGTGGCTGCACCAACAGCAGGCTTACATTTCACCGGGCATATTTTCAGCACCCTCACCGCAAAGAATATTCAACACGACTTTGTTACGTTGCACGTAGGCGCCGGAACATTCAAACCCGTAAAGACGGAAATCATTGAACACCATGAAATGCATGCTGAATTCATTGACGTGAAAAGAACAGTGGTCGAAAATATTGCCGCTAACCTCGGCAACGATATTGTAGCGGTCGGCACCACTTCCTTAAGAACAATCGAGAGCCTGTACTGGCTGGGCGTAAAAATCATTTTACAACCCGAAATAACCAGCAACGATCTGCAATTGCAGCAATGGGAACCTTATGAACTTAATGATGCGGCAATAACAGTTGAACAGGCGCTGCACGCATTGACCTGCTGGATGGAACATCATGGACTTGAAAGGCTCATTACAAAAACGCAGGTGATCATTGCACCGGGTTATACGTTAAGGATTGCCAGGGCATTGGTAACAAACTTTCATCAACCCAATTCAACTTTACTGCTGCTTGTTGCGGCTATTGCCGGCAATGACTGGAGAAAAATATATGATTATGCCTTAGAGCACAATTTTCGTTTCCTGAGCTATGGTGATGGGTGTTTGCTCTTCCCGGCTAAAGTGTAAACTGCTGCACAAAGAATTCCATGTACAAGAGTGCGACGCAAGTAAAGCTTCATCATTGAAACGGAAGCCGGGTCAGCAATTCATATAAGTGCTTATGATTTATTTTCGAGGGGAAGTTCAATAGTAAAAATGCTGCCCTTACCGAGAGTACTTTCAACCCTTATACGGCCTTTGTGCGCATCTACAATGGCTTTTACATAACTCATTCCGAGTCCGAAGCCCTTTACATTGTGGATATTTCCCGTATGCGCCCTGTAAAATTTTTCGAAGATGCGCTTCACCGTTTCCTTATTCATGCCAATGCCGTTGTCTTCAAACTGCATAACAAAAAACTTTTGGGTAGAATGCGTGGTGACCTTTAGTTGCAGCGGCTCTTTTTCTTTAGAGTATTTAATGCTGTTATCAAAAAGGTTCGAGATAAGATTGGTGATGTGCGATTCATCTGCTTCTACCAGGTCGGTCTTTGCATTCAGCATTAGCGTTGCCGTGGCTTCTTTTTCTTGCAGCTGCAGGTTGAAATTCGCTTGCACCTTACGCAGGAGCTCATGCATTTGAATAGCCTTCATGGTCATGCGAATATCCTGCCTGTCCATAAGCCCGGCCTGCAGGATCGTTTCCACGTGTTTGCTCATGCGCTTGTTCTCCTCTTTAATGATGCCGCTGAAATACTGCAGCTTTTCGCGGTCGGCCAACACCTTTTCATTTTTAAGCGCGTCTGTTGCAAGCGATATGGTGGCAAGCGGAGTCTTCAACTCATGCGTCATGTTATTGATGAAGTCGCTTTTGATCGCATTCAGTTTTCGCTGGTTTACGATAGTCTTGACGGCAAGATAAAACGCAGCGATAACGATAAGGTTAAAGATAACAGCCCCGACAATTATCCAGGTGATGGATTCCCATATCTGCGTTTTAAAATCAGGAACAATTACAATAAGATGTTCATAAGCAAGGAGGCCTTCATAATCAGAGCCCGTCTCAGGGGTAATGGGTATATAAACCCGCTTGTTGTGTACTGTATCAAGCGACTCGGTAAAAAAACCGGGCGACTTCAATTCAATCGTGCTATAGTCAGATTCATTGGCGGTAATGGCATATTCGAAATGAAAACCGGTTAAGTCTTCCCTGTCGAAAGACCCGCGCAGCTTGTCGTAGATTTCCTGCCCACTGAAACGTTCGGCGATCGTAGGCATTTTGGTAATGCCGAAAAACAGGTTGTCGGGGGCAAGATTAAGGTCGCGCTTTTTAGGCATATGAAAAATTCTGCCGGGGCCAGACTGTTTCGAAAGATCTTCCGAGACTGAAAGGCTGGCTTTCTCAACCTTGTACAAAAACCGCTCACCCTGCACCACCAAAAGGTTAGACACCCACTGGAACTGGATAACAAAAATGCCAATAATGGAAAGGGCAATTAAAATAACGATGAGGGAAAAAATCTTTCTCATTTATACAAAATTAAACAGGCGATTCACCCACCCAAACCTATGCGTAATCTTTACCAGCTTTTTAACGAGGCACTAAATATCAGTTTAATTTTCTATTTCTATAAAAATACTAAATTGTATCATGGAAGAAATTTTAAACGGAACCATTCTGATTGCAGATCCCTTTTTAAAAGATCCCAATTTCAAAAGATCAACTGTTTTTATATGCGATTATGAAACTGCAGGCACATTCGGATTTGTGCTTAACCGCAAAGAGAACCTGCAGCTCGGCGATTTACTTACCGGTCTCGAAGGGTGCGATTTCCCTGTATATTATGGCGGCCCTGTTCAAATGGATTCAATGCACTTTCTTCATCAATGTCCGAAACTAATCAGTGGCGGTGTGGAAATAACCGATGGTATTTTCTGGGGTGGCAATTTCGAAGAAGTGGTTAGCCTTTTACAAAAAGGAAAGTTAAAGCAGCAACAGATAAGGTTTTTCCTTGGCTATAGCGGCTGGGGTGAAGGCCAGCTCGAAACGGAATTAAAAGACGGAAGCTGGCTTGCCACCAGTGGAAACAAAGGCCTGGTATTTCACCTTAACACCGACCTTATCTGGCGCGATGCCATTAAACAACTCGGCGGCGAATACGAGCAAATCATCAACTACCCTAGCGATCCGCAACTCAACTGATTTTTGAATTTTATTATAGCCCGGCCACAACAAAATGGCGCGTTCCTTGCGCCTGTCCAGAGAGGATCAATTTGCCTTTGCACACTTGTACATATGAAACAATATCTGCAGACCTACGCCGAAAGATATTCCTGACGTTGAAGTGAGTGACACAACAGAAGCTCAGTAGCATAGCTGCAGCCAGTTCCGACATATTTCATTGCGTCATTTACACACTTCTATCAAAATCTTACGCCGGTTTCCACCAATAAACTTATTTTTATTTTCTTTTAACCAACTCATTTATCAGCCAGATGAAAAATTTGTTCGCAATCGTTGCCTTGGCAGTTGCCGTTAGCTTTTTTATTTCTTGCGGAGGCGGGCGCAGTGGCAACCCGCGTGTGCTCGTGTTCTCAAAAACAGCCGACTTTCATCACGAAAGTATCCCAACCGGTGTGGAAGCAATACAGCAACTCGGAAAAGAAAATGGTTTTGATGTTGATACCACCACCGATGCCGCAATGTTTAATGAAGACAGCCTGAAAAATTATGCAGCTGTGGTTTTCCTGAGCACTACAGGCGATGTGCTCAACTACAGGCAGGAAGAGGCTTTCGAAAGATTTATACAGGCAGGCGGCGGCTATGTTGGCGTGCACGCGGCAACAGATACAGAATATGATTGGGGCTGGTACGGCAGGTTGGTTGGTGGCTATTTTAACGGACATCCAAAACCACAGGAAGCAAAATTTGTGATAAAGGACAAAGATTTTCCGGCAACAAAATTTTTCACCGATACCATATGGAAACGTACAGATGAGTTGTACAATTTCAAAAAATTGAATCCTGATGTGCATGTGCTGCTAACCATCGATGAAACGTCGTATGAAGGCGGAACAAACGGTGCATTTCACCCGATGAGCTGGTACCATGATTATGATGGCGGCCGCGCATTTTATACTGAACTTGGCCACACAAAAGAGTCTTACTCCGAACCAAATTACCTGAAACATTTACTTGGCGGCATCCAGTACGCGATTGGCGATAACAAGGCGTTGGATTACAGCAAAGCAAAAACACAATACTCACCGGAAGAAGAGCGGTTTACTAAAACGCAATTGGTACAAGGCGAGTTTTTTGAACCGACAGAGATGACCATCCTTCCCAACCTTGATATACTCATTATCCAACGCCGGGGCGAAGTGCTTTTATACAAGCAGGATACAAAAAAAGTAAAGCAGGTTGGTTATTTAAATGTTTACTGGAAAACTGACAAGCCCGGCGTAAATGCCGAAGAAGGTCTGCTTGGTTTATGCAAAGATCCAAATTATGCAAAGAACAATTGGGTTTACATGTATTATAGTCCGAAAGACAGTGCAGTAAATCGCTTGTCGAGATTTACTTTCAAAAATGATACGCTCGATCTTTCAACGGAGAAAGCCATTCTTGAAGTAAAATCGCAAAGGGATATTTGTTGCCATACAGGCGGCTCTGTTGCATTTGGTCCCGATGGCCTATTGTATTTTTCTGCAGGCGATAACTCCACACCATTTGATGAACCTGGAGCCAGGTATGTGAATCATGGCTTTAGCCCCATGAACGACTTGCCGGGTCGTGAACAATACGATGCAAGACGTTCTTCAGGAAACACCAATGACCTGCGCGGAAAAATTATTCGCATAAAAGTCAATGATGATGGCACCTATAGCATTCCCGATGGAAATCTCTTTCCTAAGGGAACACCGAAAACCAGGCCTGAAATTTTTGTAATGGGCGATCGCAATCCTTACCGAATTTCAGTTGACCAAAAAACAGGATATCTGTATTGGGGCGAAGTTGGACCCGATGCAGGGGAAGATAGTCTTGATACCCGTGGTCCACGCGGATACGATGAAGTAAACCAGGCCCGCAAAGCAGGCTTTTTTGGATGGCCGTTATTCGTTGGTAATAACTACGCGTATCATGAATATGACTATGCAACCGGCACAAGCGGGCCTGCATTTGATCCTGCAAAACCAGTCAACAACTCGCGAAACAATACAGGCTTAACCGATCTACCGCCCGCACAGCCTGCATTTATCTGGTATCCATATGGAGCTTCTCATGATTTTCCCCAAGTGGGTACCGGCGGACGTAACGCGATGGCCGGCCCGGTCTATTATACCGACATGTTCCCGAAAGAAACAAGATTGCCCGATTACTACAATGGTAAATTGTTTATCTACGACTGGATACGCGGCTGGATGAAAACAGTCACCATGTTACCAAACGGCGACTTCGACAAGATGGAGCCCTTTATGGAGCACACCAAACTATATAACTGTATCGATATGGAGGTTGGCCCCGATGGCAAAATATACCTGCTTGAATATGGCACCGGGTGGTTCGCTAAAAACCCCGATGCTGGTTTGTCCAGGATAGATTATACCAGTGGCAACCTTTCACCAAAAGTGACAGCGGTCAATATCGACAAAACCACTGGTGCTTTACCATTTTCAATAAAAGCAAATGTTGAGGCCGGCGATCCCGATCATGGCAAACTCACTTACACATGGGATTTTGGCAATGGCACCAAAAAAGAAACAACAGAACCGCATATTGACTACACCTACACCGCCGCAGGCGACTATAAAATAACGGTTGATGTAAAAGACAATGACGGGGCAGTAACAAAGAGTGATGCGATTGACGTATATGCGGGCAACGAAACACCCGAAGTTGACATACAACTTACAGGTGGCAATAAATCTTTCTACCTGCCAGGCATACCGGTGCAATACACCGTAAACGTTAAGGACAAAGACGATCCTACACCAGTCGATCCGGCTAGCCTGTATGTATCGGTCGATTACGTAGAAGGTTTTGATAAGGCTGCAACCCCTATGGGCCACCAGCAGGGCGCAGCTGCCGTTACAGGCAAAACACTGGCATTCTCCATGGATTGTAAAAGCTGCCACAAAGAAGCAGAAAAATCTGTAGGGCCTGCATTCCTCGAAGTGTCGAAGAAGTATGCAAAAGATCCAAATGCGGTTAGCTACTTAAGCAACAAGATCAGGAAAGGAGGAAGCGGCGTCTGGGGTGATGTTGCAATGGCGGCCCATCCAACCATTTCACAGGGCGACCTGGACCAGATTATATCATGGATACTCTCTTTGTCAAACCCTGCCACCGTGAAAAAATCTTTGCCGCAAACAGGCACCATTACGGCGCCTGCAGGCACAAAACCAACAAGCACGATGGTTATTTCTGCCAGCTATACTGATAAGGGCGGCAACAATGTAAAGCCACTTACAGGTAAAACCACCCTGGCACTTCGCAGCAGCAATGTAACCTTCACAGGCAAAGAGCAAAACAAGGGGTACACGCCATACAATATGAATGGAAGCTACATCATGGTTGTTCCGGTTACCGAAGGCTGGTTCGCGCTGGAGAATATCGATCTTTCAGGCGTTGCTTCAGCTACCATTAACGTGGGCTGGCAGGATGCACCGAAATACGGTTTCGACTTCGAAATAAAACTGGATGCCGCCGATGGTAAAACAATTGGTAAGGGAAGCATTTTACCGCCATCAACAAAAGCGCCAATGGGTTCAACACACTTTGCACTTGAAGGAATTACAGATGGAAAAATGCACACACTATATATCGTATCAAAACCAAAAGACGCAAAAGAAACGGCGCAAATGGGAGTGATGAGTATCTTGTTCAGCGCAAAATAGAAAAGATGATTTTATGATGCCGGCTGCAGTTCAAATTTGATGCTCCTGTTGCGTCGCACTCTTGTACATTCTTATCATTTCCGGGCAAAAGACCTGCAGACAAAAAAGTGTGCAGGTCTTTTGTTTTTGCAACGCAGCGCCATGCAATGCAGTACAAGTGAGTGACACAACGATGATGAGCAGCGTTATGCTGCTGGTCACCTTGCAATAGTCCTTTTCTTCGTACATTTCCACCTCAAACCTCCACAGTCATGAGAAAAAATTACCTGCTTTTGCTTTGCTGTCTTTTCATTGTTACAACATCATGGTGTCAGAAAAAAAACAAGGCCACCGCGCAGCCCGGTACTTTGGAAGGCAACATAGACTCCAGCTTGTTCAGCAAGCTGCAATACAGGCTGGTTGGACCTTTCCGCGGTGGCAGAAGCGGCGCCGTTTGCGGAAGTTATAAAGACAAAAACACGTTCTTTTTTGGAGCGACCGGTGGCGGTGTTTGGAAAACAACAGATGGCGGCAGCAACTGGAAAAACCTGACAGACAAATTTTTCGGCGGCACAATCGGTGCAGTTGCCGTCGCGCCGGGCAAAGAAAACATAATATATGTTGGCGAAGGGGAGAATACCCTGCGCGGCAATGTTAGCGAGGGCCTCGAAGGCATGTGGCGAAGCAGCGACGGGGGAAGAACATGGGCAAACATCGGCTTGCAAAACACAAGGCATATCACCAACATTATTATTCATCCTGATAACCCTGATATTGTTTGGGTTTCCGTCTCAGGGCATTTATTTGGCCCCGATGAAAACCGCGGCGTTTACAAAACCATTGATGGCGGTAAAACATGGAAAAAGGTCTTATACTCTGGCAACCCACAAGCTGGTGCGATTGACCTTGTGATGGAACCAGGCAACCCGCAAACTTTGTACGCCACAACATGGCATGTGATACGCACTCCCTATAGCATGGAGAGCGGTGGCGAAGGAAGCGCGTTATGGAAAAGCACCGACGGTGGCGAGACATGGACAAACCTGATGGTAAAAAAAGGTATGCCTAAAAATGAAACGATTGGTATTATCGGTGTTACGGTGAGCGCAACAAATCCTGATAAAGTTTACGCGATCATAGAATGCAAAAGCAAAGGGCTTTATATGAGCAGTGATGGTGGCGAAAC
The DNA here is from genome assembly GCA_002478885.1 of Chitinophagaceae bacterium UBA7600. GTDB lineage: Bacteria > Bacteroidota > Bacteroidia > Chitinophagales > Chitinophagaceae > DLKC01. The sequence continues at coordinate 59,539 of DLKC01000052.1, read as the reverse complement.
ATGGACAAAACAAACCGACAACGCCGATGTTTGCCAACGTAGTTGGTATTTTTACAAAGTTTTCTGCGATCCAAAAAATGAGAACAGGGTTTACGTACTTAACGTAAGCATGCTGCGCAGTAATGATGGAGGCAAAACTTTTGAAGAGATCAACACACCGCATGGCGATCACCATGACCTGTGGATTGATCCCGAAGATCCCAACCGTATGATCGTTGCAGATGATGGCGGCGCACAGGTAAGCTTTGATGCGGGCGCCAACTGGAGTACCTACTACAACCAACCTACATCACAGATATACCGCGTTACCACAGACAATAGTTTCCCCTACCGCATACTCGGCGCACAGCAGGATAATTCAACCGTACGGATTAAAAGTGCGACTTATAACGGCAGCATTACCGACCAGGACTGGAGCCCGACTGCTGGTTTTGAAAGTGGTTATGTAACACCCGATCCAACCAACCCCGATATTGTTTATGGCGGGAATTATCTCGGCTACATCTCCCGGTACGATCACAAAACCGGTGAAAACCGCGCCATCAGCGTTTGGCCTGATAATACATTGGGTGCTGGTGTAATAACCGCTAAATATCGTTTCCAGTGGAATTTTCCTATCTTCTTCTCACCTCATAATCCAAAGAAATTATATGCCGCCGGCAACGTACTCTTTTCCACCGAAAATGAAGGCCAAAGCTGGCAGGCCCTCAGCCCCGATCTTACTACAAACGATACAAGCAAACAGCAATCAAGCGGTGGCCCTATTACACAGGACAATACATCTGTTGAATACTACTGTACCATCTTTACCGCGGCAGAAAGTGTAACAGAAGAATCTGTATTATGGACCGGCAGCGATGATGGTCTTATTAACGTCAGCCGCGATGGAGGCAAAAACTGGGAGAACGTGACCCCAAAAGACGCACCTAAATGGATGATGTGGAATTGTGTTGAAACAGACCCCTTCAAAAAAGGAAAGGCATATTTCGTGGGAACAAAATACAAACTCGATGACTTTACACCCTATATCTACAAAACAGAAGATTATGGTAAAACGTGGCAGCGTATCACAAACGGTATTCCTTCCAATTATTTTGCACGCTGCATCCGCGCCGATCAGAAACGGCCTGGCCTTTTATACTGTGGAACAGAATATGGCATGTACATCAGTTATGATAATGGTGCCAACTGGAAAAAATTCCAATTAAATCTGCCACTCGTTCCTGTCACCGATCTTACCATCAGGAACAACGACCTTATCGTAGCAACCCAGGGCCGCGCCTTTTGGGTGCTGGACGACCTGTCTGTACTTCAACAAAAAGATGACAACCTGGTAAACAAGAAACTACATGTATTCAATGTGAACGACAGCTACCGCATGGATGGCTATAACGATCCACACCCGGTAAATGCAGGGGCCAACCCGCCAATGGGCGCTGTATTTAATTACTGGCTAAAAGATGCAACTGATACATCCAGTGTGTCTATCACTGTCTTTGATAAGAACAACAAAGTGATAAAAACATTTTCAAAAGATGCAAAAGATAAGGGCGATCAGCTCACATTTGCAAAAGGCATGAATCAGTTTGTGTGGGATATGCAGTATGCGCCTCTTGAAAAAACAGATGGCATGATACTCTGGAACGGCACGCCCTCAGGCCCAAAGGTTGCTCCCGGCAAATACAAGGCAAGATTCAGGTTCGATAAAGATTCTACAGATGTGCCATTCACCATCCTCGCCGACCCGAATTATAAAATGACAGAGAAAGACTACGACGACCAGGTTGCCTTTCTCCTCGAAGTAAAAGCCAAATTCGGCGATGTACAGCAATGCATAAAAGATATCCGCAATATTCGGGGGCAGTTAAATGACTATACTTCAAAAATAGACACAGCTGGCACAAAAGACATACGTGATTTGGCCGACAGTATCAACAAAAAAATGACAGAGGTGGAGGAAGCGCTGTACCAGACCAAAGCCAAGAGCGGCCAGGATATTCTAAACTTCCCCATCAGGCTCAACGATAAGATCGGCGGTCTATTCAACTATGCAAACAGTGGTTACAACCCGCCCTCCAAACAGGCAATCGAGTCCTTTAACGATCTTGCCGGCCAGGCCGATCTGCAGTTGAATAAATTCAGAGCCATACAAAACAATGAACTTAAAAAATTCAACGAAATGATTCACGACAAAAAATTACCCGTGATCGCGATAAAAAAAGACTAACAGCCTTTATTCAAAAAGCCCGGTGCTGGAAATATTTTCTGGTGCCGGGCTTTTGTTTTCAATTGAGCCGCCGCTGCGCGATAGTGCCGGCTTATCCGGCATCGCATTCTTGTGCTTTGAAATCAGCACTGGTCAACTATTGCTGCTATAACTTTTCGCTGCTCGCTGTGCCGAACGTACAAGTGAGTGACACAAGAGGCGATGCCACAACGATATGTTGCCGGCAAAAAAATATAAGCGCTTAACAACCTCGCCGCAAAGCATCAACGCCAACCGCCAAGAAAATTTTTCTATTTCTTTAACATTAGAAAATATTAATCTTGAGTAATCTTGCAGTCTGATTAACGATGTCGGCGAGAATCATCATAGGAAAATTTTTCACGTTGATCGTGGCGTTGCAAATACTGAACCTGAGTATCGATGTTCAGAATCACAACCTTACACTTAAAACAACAGATATCGCGCAATTCAATGAAATGAATTCTGTAGCAGAGTTCATCGGTGAAAAAATGCTGAACCACGACAACGCTTTCCCCGAAAACCCAAAAGGCTCGCACAAAGACGTTCAATTCAATAAGCATACAGATATAAAGATCTCCTGCAATGCTGCTCTGCAGTTGCAGGAAAGCCCGCGCAATACGCCTCCCAGTTTTCAAATTCCTTTATCCGAAGACTATACATTTTTATACTTCCGCGAAATAAACCCACCTCCGCCTAAGTACTGTTAATTGCATAGCAGTAATAATACTGCATTTATTCAATTCCCTTTAAAAGCATTTAACATGGCGAAATTTCACTTCAAATTCGCCTGCACAGCTTTATTAGTTGGTGTTTCATTCTTTAACCCTGCATTTTCAGCTTACGAACGTGACAGCTCAACACAAAAGGATACACTTTACTTAACACTGCTGCAGGCCGACAGGCTCTTTATCGATAGCAACCTTTTATTATTAGCAGCGCACTACAATGTTGATGCAAACAATGCATTAATCGGGCAGGCTAAACTTTGGAACAATCCAGTGCTTAATACCGACCAGGTAATCAACGCCGGTGGTAAATTTTTTCCTTACGGCAAAAACCCCGATGGCACTTATAATGGCCAGTACTATATCCAAATACAACAACTCATCAGTACAGCCGGCAAAAGAAGTAAGTTGGTAAAACTGGCGTCTACCAACGCAAAACTGGCAGAACTGCAGCTACAGGATGCAATGCGGTCACTTCGGCTGCAACTGCATACAGATTATTTTTCGTTGCAACAACTGGTCAGCATCGGCCGACTATATGGTGGACAAATGGAAAAGCTAAACGCTTTGCTGCAGGGCATGAAGGCCCAGCTGGATGCAGGCAACATTGCGCAGCGGGACTTTCTTCGGGTACAGTCGCTGGTTGTCGCCCTGCAACAAGACATCACAGAAAATAACCGGGCGATGGAAGACGCGGCTGCAGACCTTAGGATCTTGCTAAAGCTAAAAGGCGATACACAAATCATACCGGTTGATTCACTCAGTCAATCTGTTGAAACACCAGCACTGGAAACCTGTATAAACGCAGCACTGATAAATAATCCCGATTACCTGGCGCAACAGCAACAACTGGTATTTCAACAGCAGAACCTTAGTTACCAGCAGGCATTGAAAACACCTGACATAACCATTAGCCCGGAATTTGACCGCAATAGCCAGTTTGCCCAAAACTTTTTTGGTCTGGGCATTTCGCTGCCGCTGCCGGTCTTTAACAAAAACCAGGGTAATATTAAGTCCGCGGCCATGAACATAAAAGAAGCCGAAGCCGTAGTTAATAACGCGAATATTACTTTACAGAACAATGTAACTGCAGCATACAAAAAGCTACAGCTCACACAATACCAAAATAACACATCTCAAAAAGATTTCTACAGCACTTATAAAATACTTTTCGACAATATGCTTAAAAGCTACAAACAAAAGCAGGTAAGCCTGGTCGATTTCGTGGATTTCTATACTGCTTTCACGGAAACTGAATTGAGGCGTATTCAGCAACAGTTTAACCTGCAAACCGCCAGGGAAGAACTCAATTATCAAACAGGCATAAACATCATTCAATAAATATACCCGGCTATGCAACTAAAATATTTTTTCATCTGTGCAATGCTTACAATCATGGCCTCCTGCAAGGAAAAGCAGGCAGATACCGCTCCGGCAGCAAAAAAATATTGCCTCAGCGATACCATGAAGAAAATGATTACGCTCGATACGGTCCAGTATTGCAACATAAGCAAAACAACAAAACTCAGCGGACAGGTAAGTTTCGACCAGAATAAGGTTGTTAAGATATTTCCCCGCAGTAGCGGCCAGGTAATCGAATGTAAGGTTTCGCTCGGCGATAAAGTTTATGCCGGCCAGGTTCTTGCCATAGTCAAAAGTGCAGATGTTGCCGGCAGCTATGCCGATCTTGAAAGCGCAGATGCCGACATTACAACTGCAAAACGTGAACTCGACAATGCAGAATCACTTTATAAAAACGGTATCAGCAGCGAGAGAGAATATACCGAGGCAAAAGACAATTATGCAAAAGCACTAGCTGCAAAAAAGAAGATTCAATCACTCATCAATATAAACGGCGGTGCAAGTGCAAATGCTTCAGGTACCTACGTGCTCACTGCTCCTATCGATGGATTTATCGTGGAGAAAAACACGAACGCAGGCAGCTTCATACGCGCCGATAATGCAGAAAGCCTCTTCACCATCTCCGATTTAAAAGACGTTTGGGTAATTGCCAACGTATTTGAAAATGATATTGCAAAAGTGCATGTGCAAAGCAATGTACAGGTTACCACCATTGCGTACCCCGATAAAATTTATAATGGCACTGTTGATAATGTCAGCAGCACATTGGATCCCGAAGACAAAACATTGAAAGTGCGCATTAAACTCAGCAACCCCGATATGCTGCTGAAGCCGGAAATGTTTGCAACCGTAATGGTCAGCGATACCACCGGCATGCAATCAACCTGCATACCATCAGGTGCTATCATAGCAGACAACGGCATGAACTACGTAATCGCATACAACAGCGACTGCGATTTAAAAGTAATGCCCGTAAACATCATCAGCGTGGAGGACAACAAAACATTTATCCAAAGTACCATCAGGCCGGGGCAGTTGGTGGTAACAGGAAACGAATTATTACTCTACCAGCAGTTGATGGGTGAATAATGAATAATAAAAATGTTGAACCCGGCAACAGCACAGGCATTGGGCTTCCGTTGCGCGATAGTGCCGGCTTATCCGCCATCACAAGCTTGTACGGCAGCATACAAGTCAGCAAGTTCTGAGTTCGAAAGCAAGCTATCATTGAGGAAAGAGCTTTTGGTCTTGTTGAATTCCGGACCAAGTGTTCCAGTGTGCGACGCAAGAGGCGATGCCAAAGGCACCGCAGCCGGCATCAAAAAAAACAACAACATATCAATCGGTATAAATGAACAAGTTTATAAAAAGCATTATCCACTTTTCACTGCGGCATCGTTACCTTGTTTTTTTTCTCACAGCGGTAATGGCTGTAATAGGGTATGTGAGTTATAAGAATACGGCCGTGGAAACTTTCCCCGACGTAACGAATACGCAGATCATCATTATTGCACAATGGCCCGGCCGCAGTGCTGAAGAAGTAGAAAAGTTTGTCACGATCCCGATGGAAACCGTGCTCAACTCGGTACAGAAAAAAGCCAACCTGCGTACCACATCATCTTACGGCCTGTCTTATGTACGGATTATTTTTGATGATGATGTCGACGATGCCTTTGCAAGGCAACAGGTGTTAAGCCGGCTTGTGAATGCAGAACTGCCCGATGATGTAAAACCGGAAGTGGAGCCGCCTTATGGGCCAACAGGCGAAATATACCGTTACACTTTACACAGCGATGCAAGAAATATACGTGACCTTACGGCCATACAGGATTGGGTGCTCGACAGGCAATTCAAATCAATTCCCGGTGTTGCCGATGTAAACAGTTTTGGCGGCGAGGAAAAAACATTCGAAATAAGCGTGAACCCAAATCTGCTCGTAAAATATGGGCTTACTTCCCTTGATGTTTATAACGCTGTGGCAAAGAGTAATATCAATGTTGGTGGCGATGTAATTGAAAAAAACGGTCAGGCTTATGTAGTACGTGGCATCGGCCTGTTGAACGACACAAGCGAAATTGAAAATGTGATCATCACCAAGTTAAAAGGTGTGCCCATCCTGGTAAAGAATGTGGCTGAAGTGCATGAAGCCGGCAAGCCAAGACTGGGACAGGTTTCAAGAGATACCAGCAACGATGTGATAGAGGGGATCGTGGTTATGCGCAAAGGCGAGAATCCCACTGATGTGCTTGATAAAATCCACGATAAAGTAACTGAACTGAACACCAACATTCTCCCGAAAGATGTAAAAATTGTGCCTTTCTATGACCGCACAAACCTGATGGATCTTGCCACTGAAACGGTATTGCATAATCTCGCTGAAGGCATTATCCTCGTTACAGTTATTGTAATGCTTTTTATGGCAGACTGGCGAACGACGATTACCGTAAGCATTATTATTCCGCTTGCGCTGCTGTTCGCATTTATATGCATGCGCATAAAGGGTATGACGGCAAACCTGCTTTCCATGGGTGCGGTTGACTTTGGTATCATCATCGATGGCGCCGTTGTAATGGTAGAGGGTTTGTTTGTTGCACTCGACAGCAAAGCGAGAGAAGTGGGTATGGAAAAGTTCAACAAACTCGCCAAGTTAAGTTTGTTCAAAAATACCGGGACAGAAATGGGCAAAGCCATTTTCTTTTCAAAGCTCATTATTATCACTTGTCTTATCCCCATCTTCTCTTTCGAAAAAGTCGAAGGCAAAATGTTTTCCCCGCTTGCCTGGACGCTTGCATTCGCATTACTTGGGGCGCTGCTGCTCACACTTACATTCGTACCAGCACTCAGCAGCATCCTGTTAAGAAAAAATGTTCGGGAGAAACACAACCCGGTGGTATCGTTCTTCGAGAACGGCATAAAGAAAATATTTCAGAAAGCATACGCGGCCCCAAAAACTAGTATCCTTATCGCGATCAGTGTCATGCTGGCAACATTTCTTTCGGTGAGTTTGCTGGGCACCGAATTTTTGCCCCAACTCAACGAAGGGGCGCTTTGGGTAGAGGCCGAATTACCCATGAGTGTAAGCCTTCCTCAAAGTGTTGACATCTCCGATAAAATGGTGCAGATACTCCGCGAATTCCCCGAAGTAAAACAAACACTCTCACAGGTTGGAAGAACCAATGATGGAACAGATCCAAAAGGCTTTTTTGATGTGCAGATACAGGTTGACCTAAAACCAAAAAGTGAATGGCGCAAAGGCATTACGGAAGATGAACTGATCGACGCCATAGACAAGCAATTAAAAAAAATACCGGGTATCGTTTATAACTACTCGCAACCGATCCGCGACAATGTAGAAGAAGCAGTGGCGGGGTTAAATGCATCGATGGCCGCAAAAATTTATGGTCCTGATTTCAAGGTGCTGGATAGTCTTGCAGATCTTGTAAAGAAACAACTACTCACAGTAAACGGCGTCGCTGACCTTGGCGTTTTACGTAACCTTGGGCAGCCTGAGTTTCGCATAGAACTCGATCAGCAAAAAATGGCATTGTATGGTGTTAATACTGCCGACGCCCAATCAGTGATAGAAATGGCCGTCGGCGGAAAAGCGGCAACAGAACTTTATGAAGGAGAAAGAAAGTTCGACATACGCATCCGCTACCAGAAAGACTTTCGCGACACCAAAGAAGAGATCGAAAAGTTAATGGTGCCAACACAGGATAGCGCAAAAGTGCCCATCAGCGAGATATCTACTATCAAACAGATCACAGGCCCGGCATTTATCTACCGCGACAACAACAGCAGGTACATTGGTGTAAAATTTTCCGTGCGTGAAAGAGATCTTGGCAGCACTATTGAAGAGGCGCAAAATAAAGTAAACGCAGCCATAAAATTCCCGCCCGGCTACCAGGTTAAATGGGTTGGGGAATTTGAGAACCAGGTTCGCGCTACCAACACGCTAAAGCATGTGGTGCCATTATGCCTGCTTGCCATTTTTCTTATACTCTTTATCACTTATGGCAATGTAAAAGATGCCGTGCTTACCATTCTTAATGTGCCTTTTGCTCTAATCGGTGGTATACTTGCACTTCATATCACACATACCAATTTCAGCATCAGCGCAGGTATTGGCTTCATCGCGTTGTTTGGCGTTTGTATCCAAAACGGCGTTATACTTATCAGCGTTTTCAGGAAAAACCTCGAACACAAAATGCACCTCGACGACGCCATTCTTTCGGGTGTAATCTCGAGGGTACGGCCGGTAGTAATGACGGCGATCATGGCCGCAATAGGCTTGTTGCCCGCAGCCATGTCAACAGGCATTGGCAGTGAAACGCAAAAGCCCCTGGCGATCGTCGTTATCGGCGGTCTCATTACTTCTACGATTCTAACATTGCTCATACTTCCCATCATATATGCAGGCATTCATAACCTTTTACACAAACGAAGAAACTGGGGCAAGCTGCGAAAGATCGGGATAGTCAAAAAATCATGATCATTTTATAAGGGGAAACAAAACACAAAGTCATACTGAAAAGTGTGGCTTTATTTTTTGTGCCAGGCAATATTGTCGCTATTAAGCTTTAGTTGCGTCGCACTCTTGTACAACATATCGTTGCGCAGCGACCCTTTAACCATACCTGTTTCTATACACACCATAAAAAAACCGGCTGCTGAACAGTCGGTTTTCTATCAAAAGAAACAGCATCGTATTATACAGTAGCAGCTTTTTTGTGCTGCGATTTTGCATAAAAAAGATTGATAATCAATACCCCTATAAGAATTACCAGTCCAAAGAATTCCCTGCTTTCCTCGATCCAGGGCTTTTCTGCTTTCATTGTTTCTGCAATGTTCTCTGCATGGTGCACTTCCACCCAGTCAATCAGCCCGTTTGCATCAAATATTTTGTATACCGCATAAACCGCATAAACGATAATTCCGCCAACATATAGCTTCGGGTAAAACTTATGCTTCGCGGCCTGCCAGCAAAGTACAGCAGTATATAAATAAATTGGCATCCACCAGTAAGGGTCAGGATCATTGTATTGTAGGGCCGCAAAGACAACAAAAACAAAACAGAAAAAATAATTAAAAACTTTCATGGCAAAATTTTAAGATACTAAAGATAACAGAAATCACTATCTGGCAAGTATGAAAAACCATCAGTTAAAATCCTGTGTTAATAATGGTTCCAGCGTTTTCATAGCAGCTTTGAATATCTCAGCGCCGTATGCTGCAGAACCGTTGAACGGATGCTCGCCGTTAACTCCGGTAAGCACCGATTGGTCGCCTTCTTTAAAAACAGAAAGGTCAACCAGCGAACCGGCTACATGCATGCTGATGGAAGTTTCATTCTTCGCGGCATGGTCGGTCATATAACTCCACTCCTTTTTAACGCTGTCGGTCACTCCAAATAACTTAAGACCAAACTGCTCTTCCCATGCAGGTATCATCTCCGTCCATATTCTTCGTGAGGGGCCGTGACCATCGGCATAGACAGCTCTAAAACCTGCCCTTTTCAACTGGTCGACAATATTTTTAAGCAGTTCTTTAAAAAACCCATCGCTGACCCAGTAGCAACTCCCGGTGAGTTGTTTGTTGGGATTGGTCGATTTTGCATAGTCCATCCCTATAAGATAGCTTCCATCTTCCATATCCATTCTGCGGTCGGGCCCGAGAAACAGTGGCGGCAAAACTATTCCGCCAAATTGCTCGGCGCAGGCGATCATCAATGCCTCACTTTGAATGGCGTCGGCACCAAGGGGCAGGTGCTCGCCATGCCATTCGAGTGTGCCCAATGGTAGATAGGCAAGCGGATTTTCTTTTAACCGCTGGCGGAATGCTTCGGGTCTTAATTCAGCATATTTCACATTATACTGCTCCATGTCGAAAGTTTTTTCTAAAGTAAATCTTTTAGCGATGCGGGGAGCTTGCCATGCAGGTGCTGCATATTGTTCGGAACGCACAAGCGTGCGACGCAACCGGTGATGCTATGTGTTGGTAAGCCCGGTTCAAAAATATTGTGCTTGTTGCGATTCTTATCTACGCTTTAACAATTTTTCTAAATGTTTCTTAAAAAGGCCGGCAGTAGTTAACCCTGCTATAGTTTATGGGTCTTTATTAAAACGCATAAAAATTTATAATGAAAAAACTTAGTATCGTGTTTTTGGTTAGCGCTGTTTCAACCTTTTGGTTTGCGGGTTGCAGCAAAGAACCATTAAACCATCTTACCGCAGAAGAAACGAGGATCTACGTGACCAATTACGATTCGGTTGCCAATTTCAGTGCATACAAGACCTATAGCATAGCAGACTCCGTTGCAGTGATAGACAATGGCCAACACTCCCGGGCGCTCTCCGCCTCGGACCAGGCCTATATTGATGCCGTGAACAAGTATATGCAGCAACGCGGTTATGTGCTTACCACCGCAAATGCGTCGCCCGATCTTGGGCTGACGGTGAACAGGATTTACAATACGGCTACCAGCGTGGTTACGTACAACGATTACTACGACACATACTACGGCAGCTATTGGGATCCGTATTATTGGGGCTATGGTGGTTATGGCTACTATGTGCCTTACGGCTACAGCGTTTACCAGGTTACGGAAGGGGCTGTTTCAGTTGACATGCTCGATCTGAAGAATGCAAAATCAACCGGTAAAATCGGGCTGGTTTGGAATGGCCTGGTGCGTGGCGAGGGCATTTTCGCTGAAAGCAATGCAAACGCACAGGTAAAGGCATTATTTGATCAGAGCAGTTATTTAAAAGCAAACAATTAAACCAGGCACTATGAAAAAATTCATGCATATATTTTCTGCCATTTTATTTGCAGCAATCACTTTTAGCGCGCAGGCGCAAAATCAGGGTAAGGCCATACTAAGCCTTGGCTACAATTACAGCCTTCCCACCGGGGCTTTTAAGAGTGATCTTATCAGTAACGGCTCTGCGCGGGGATTTACAGGCGACCTGATGTTTACTATTAACCATAAATGGTCGGTAGGGCTGGGTTTTGGGTTCCAGGATTATTATCAAAAATATCCTCGTGCTATTTATCCTACCGGCAATCACGAAGAAACATCGGCAGTGCTGAGTAATTCCATTCAAGCGTTACCGGTGATTGCAAAGGGAACATTCATGCCGCTTGCTGGTAAGGCTGGTCTTGTTCAACCATATATTACCGCTGGAGCCGGGTTGAGTTTTGTAAGCTTTCGCCAATACCTCGGCGCCTTTGGAAACGTGAGCAGCAGTGCTTCTTTTGCCGCACAGGGCGGTGCAGGTGTAATAATACCATTTAAAAAGAACAGCGCTACTGGTATAAACATCGGTGCCGACTACAACTATGTGCGCTATCAGCATTTTGGTTACAGCAATTTGAATAACCTGTCATTCCATGCAGGCGTACATTTTCCGTTAAAATAGCACAGCTATAGTTGGTTGGGGTGTATAAAAAAAGGGTCCCTTGCGCAAGCCGGGGATTTCTTTTTATATAAGTGATGGTATAATTTTTCACATATTTTTTAGATACAGTTCGTTGGCTTTTATGTTCTACAATCCGGATGGCCTAAATAAAAAACTCCGTAATTAAACGGAGTTAAGGCATTTCATAGGATAATAATTTACACCGGTTATTTACTGGTCGTCACTGCCTGACCCATGTTTGTTGCCGGGTGCAGGTCTTTGGTAACCCGTGCTGCATGTGCCTGTAGCACAACAACCCGTGTTCATGATCCCGGTAAACAATATAAATGCGCCGAAAGCGCCGGTAAGCATATCGTGATCGCGTATCGCCAATACAAGCGCCCACACCCCTATTGCCACTCTGAGAATACGCATAAAATTCCAGCCGGTTGTAAATATTGTTTTCATGCAGTAAATGCAGGCTGATCCTGTTCAGCTTTGATTAAATGCTTTCGTATGATTTCTTTCAACGCGCTTTTTGGCAAGGCACCTGCCTGCATCAATGGCTGGCCTTCCATAGGAATGAACAACAAAGAAGGTATGCTTTGTATGCCAAAAATACCGGCTAGTTCAAACTCTGCTTCTGTATCGACCTTGTAAATAACGAGGTCGCCTTTGTATTCATCAGACAATTCTTCCAGCATAGGTGCTATCATTTTACAGGGTCCGCACCAGTCTGCATAGAAATCGATAATAGCAGGCGCTTCGCCCTTATAATTCCATTCCGCCTGTGTTTCGTAGTCGAATACTTTTTCTTTAAAGCCTGATGCGGTGAGATGTATCGTTGCCATATTTATTTTTCTGCAAAGCTATTAACACGCGAACCTCTTCTGTGTGACTAATAACACATAAACATCCGCAGTTTACCGGTATTACTTTTTTGAACGTATGCCGCACAGGGTTACAGTTGTACAAGAGTGCGACGCAACGATGTGTAATAGTGATCAGGAAGCCGGGTACATTAGCCCTTATATAAAAAGCCGGTGCAAAATACCCTTTTACACGTAGATAGAATTTGCAGAATGATTTATAACATTGTACCAAATAAGGTTTATGAATAAACTGGTTTTAACCCTCTGCGCTATAACTGCAATCCTGGTAACAGGTTGCACTGATAAAAAACCGGCAGAAGATAACAGCGTTCCATTGAACCAACTGCTGGAACACAAAAGAATTTCGCTGTTGGCCGGCTTTACTGATCTTGATTCTTTTTCAACCACAGACCTGGTTGCCCGGGTAGAAAAAGACGGGCTTTATGGTTATATAGACACGTCGGGGAAAGAAATAGTGCCGATAAAGAATTACAACGTACAGGATTTTCATGAAGGGCTGGGCCTTGTGGAAGAAACCGAAAACGGGCCAATTTATTTTGTAGACAGAACCGGCAAAAAAGTAATTGATCTTGCGGGATATGAGAATGCATTCTCTTTTCAGCAGGGTTATGCTTCGGTGGCAAAAAATGGCGCTTACGGACTTATTGATAAAACCGGTAAAGAAGTAATTCCCTGCATTTCGGGTTCTGCAATATTTGCACTTTCTCCTGGCAATTTTATATTCGATGGAAAAGATGGCAAAACCGTTGTGAATGCACAGGGCCAGCAAACACTGCCTTTTAAAAAATTCGGTGACCTGTATTACGATGAAACAAATAACCAATACGCTTTCCAGGATGAAAAAGGCTGGGTTGTTGCGGCGCCTGATGGAAATGTAAAATTCAGGATAGATGCCGACGGGCTAATCTTTAGTGGCGGTGCCTATTTCCTGAGTAAAACAACTGACACTACCGGCACCGTTAACGCGGTCATGAACGGCAAAGGAGAGGTCGTAGTCCCTTACGGAAAGTATTATGCAATTAACTCCGACATGTCAGACGGCCGCATTTGCGTTGGTTCCAAGACAGGCGAAACCCCAAGTGGTGAATCCGGTGTTACCAACATCAATCAAAAGATTGGGTATGTTGATATAACCGGCAAGGAAATTATTCCGCTGCAGTTTGAAGATGCCATGATGGATTTTAGCGAAGGCCTTGCGGCTGTTTTGCAAAACGGCAAATTTGGCTATATAGATGCCATCGGTAAAATGGTGATCCCGGCGAAATATGATAAAGCGGCGAACTTTGAAAATGGCTTTGCCAAAGTAACCGAGCTTGGTTCTGAAATATATATCGATAAAAAAGGAAACGAAGTGCATTAAAACAATAACCAATCAAAAATCCCCTTAAGGCACTTCGCTGTGAAGTGCTTTTTTATTGCCGCAATCTCTGCATTCCGGGCATAGCCGGTTTCTTTGGGTCGGGCTATAGCAAAAAAATTAAGCTGCTGTTGTGCCTGTCGCGGGAAAAACGATTCGGGATCACAATCTTGTACTGCAGAATACAAGTCAGAAAGACCGGGGAGCTGAAAGCAATTTATCGTTACAGGTATGGCCTCCGGTTTTTCCGACTTTAATGACTTTTCGACTAATCGCACAAGTCTGCGATGCAATCCTGTGGATAGGGAAACGTTTCGAAAGACGTAAACCGGCAACACAAAAAAGCCGTGTTCTTTCGAACACGGCTTTTAAGGTTGGTAGAGAAGTTTTATTTAATAATTACAAATCGCTTCCTGGTTAGAGCCTGGCCATTTTGATCAAGCTGAAGAATATAAGTTCCCGAGCTTAATTGGTTAAGCTCTGTGAGAGTGTAGTCGTGCGATCCCGCAGACTGGTTGCCAAGTTGAATGGAGCGAACAGTGCGTCCATCGGCGTTGATTACCTGTAATGCAGTTTTGCCATTGCCTGTAAGATTGTACGATACCGCTGCATTTGAACCATTTACCGGGTTGGGTGCAATGGAAATGCTGATTGATTTGCTGATTGCCAGTGCATCCTCTGATGAAGATGTAATCGCTGCAAAACCTGTTCCGCCGGAAATATTCACTGTATAGTCTTCTACTTCACCATAAGTATACGAACCGCATGGATTGGTGCGCGAAGTCCCATAATGCATTACTATCCGCATGCGGGTCGCACCATTCTTAGCCGTTGCAGGTACGGTGAATGATTTTGAAAGTGCTGCTGTACCGTTACCCGTTGCAACAGTTTCGCCGCTGCCATTTAAAACACCGTCCTGGTTGTAATCAATAAACACAGTCCAATACTCACGGTAAGACGATCCTGTGAAGCCTGGTGTTAACGTGATACTGTTGACAACGCCGGCTGTAAGATTTGTATTCAAACCGGTAAAGTTGCCATAACCATTGTTATTGCCACTGGTATTGTTTATGGTTCCTAAAACAACCTTGTTGATATATTCATAAGTTGTTGTGCCGGATGAAGTGCAATAAGTGATGCCGCCGGAGGAAGTTGTAGTAAATGATGCCGGAGCGCTATAAGCACTCGTGCCGGATGAACAAACTGTTGCAACCTGGAAATTATAAGAGGTGCTTGCAGTAAGGCCAGTAAGATTATAAGATGCGCCAGTGATTCCGCTTACTGTCGTCCATGTGGCTGAAGCGGCTGTTTTGTACTGCAGGTTATAACTCAATGCACCGGGAGCCGCAGCCCAGCTAACCGTTGCGGTTGTAGCGGTAACAGCAGATGAGGCAAGACTTGTGGGGGCATTGCAAGTTCCGCCTCCGCCTGCTGCTGTGCCGATGCCCACTGCGTACCACGCATTTTGTACGGCTGCGACTTCGGGTGATGCGGCCCCATACAAATCGGTCGCAGCATTAATACAGGCATTCCTCCAATCAGCATACTGTGAGTTGGAAACAAGATATACTGTTTGAGTGCGGTAAATGATTTGGTCCGCCTCTGAAAGCCCGATACCTGTAACTGAATAACTATTGCCGATATCATTTGTTCCTGTGCCTCCATTGACCAATAGGTAAAACATAAAGTTGCCCACGCCGCTGTTGGTGTGAACGCCATAGTTGTCGGCGCTGCTGGTAGTCCAGTAAGTTCCCTTATAAGTATCGGGCTGGCCATAGGCATTTGGGTTAGACATGCTGCGGATTAGCCAATTCATATCGTTGCTCATAAGCCAGTTTACATCCGTTGGCTTACTCCAGAACTGAACCGATTTACCCATAATATCACTCATGCTCTCATTCATGGCTCCAGGCTCTTTGCTATAAGTCAGGTTGCAGGTTGATTGTGTTACACCGTGGGTTAATTCATGACCGGTTACATCGATACCGGTTACACCGCCGGGATTTGTAGCGCTATTGCTTCTTTTATTAAAGTTCATGGCAGAGCCATCCCAAAAAGCGTTATCGGTATAAGTTGGGTCATTTACATAGCTGTAAAGTGCTGCACCGGCACCATTATAACTGTTTCTGTTGAAGTTGGCGAGATAGAACGCATAAGTCTGCGATACACCGTAGTGCGCGTCAAGTGCAGCAATATTGGTTCCTGTTAAAGTCCAGTTTGCAGTTGTGCTGGTATAATCAGTACCTCTCGAGGCTGTTTCACCGTGCAGTGTTATGATGCCATTGCCTTTGGTATAGTCCCGTAACCTGTAGCTGGTTCCGGTGTAGTCGCTGTGAATGGTTTGAGAACCGCTATATGCTGTGGCAGCGGTACCTGTAGCGTCTGTAAAATAAAGTTTGTCATGTTTGCCAAGCAGCTTTCCGGTTGATGCATCAATAAAATAATCTGCACGGCTTAGTGGCTCTTTTGCATAAACATCCACTTTGTAAGCCAGTTTAAGATCCCTTGGGCTAAGGTTCTCGGTTGGGCTAAACCAAACAAGCTTTGCTGTTGGCGCATAAGAAGCCTTCACATCTCCCACCTGGTCTTTGATGCGCTGCTCCATGGCAACATCCTGCCACATATAAATTTTTGCTTTTACATTGGCAATAGCGGCATCAATTGCCTGTCTGTCAGTAATTTTTGCAAAGGAAGACTGTTCACTGTACTCATCAAAATCAATGATTATCTCACCACTCATGCCAGTCATCTTTCCATTTCTAGCATGAATGATGTACATAGAATTTTCTATAGGAATGCCGTTGTAAGTCTGGTAAAACCGGTAGTGCGTAACGCCTTGCTTGTCTGTCTGCTGATTCAACAACTCCAGTTTACTATTCTTGTTAAGTTCAAGAATACTGGCTGCCTGCATTACACTAAAGCTGCGCTGCTGTTCCTGCGTAAGCGTTGTGAAATGCTGGCTTACACCGCGTTCCCCGCGGATAATCTGTTTAAGACTGTTTTGTGCGAAGGCTTGTGAGAGCAACACAAGCATCGCAAACGAGAGTAGACTTTTTTTCATGTGCTTAAGTTTTGATACAAAAATTGAAATATTCAGGTAATACTGATTTGATAGTCGAACCTATTGTGCGCTT
This sequence comes from Chitinophagaceae bacterium UBA7600, assembly GCA_002478885.1. Classification (GTDB taxonomy): domain Bacteria; phylum Bacteroidota; class Bacteroidia; order Chitinophagales; family Chitinophagaceae; genus DLKC01. The sequence goes on along the minus strand of DLKC01000052.1, from coordinate 42,423 downwards.
CTTAAAACATATATCCATTGTGTCACAAACCTTTCGCTATTGCAGGGTCGCGGCATAGTGCAGTCTTATGGACTGCCCATTTTCATAAATCAAGGTGGCAGTTGAGGGGACTGCCTTTTAGCGCTGCGGTTATTGCGCAACAGCTGACCAGGGATACAGCTAAAGTAAGGAGCTCAAAAAACAATTCGGTACAGGTAAACACATATCGGGCTTTAACTTAAAATTACCAAAGTGCTTTCAATTTCCTGGGGCAGAAACAACCTGGTCGGGCAGATCAAAAGGAAGACTGAACTGGTAAAAATGAGACAGACCTTTCTGGTGATCATCGAAGCACTTGTTAAAAATAAATCCTGGTCTAAAATTAATTTCCGCTTGCTGTTAGCCTGGACTGTTACTGAGCTTATGAGTTATTGGTTAAGTGTATGAATGTAGAAAAAAAATCAGGCAAAAGAAAAATATTTTTGCTGCGAGGCCCGTTATTTTATAACTACGGAAACAATCTGTTTAAGCAATGTACGCAAAGCATAGACAAACCTCATGAAAAGGCCCGGTCGATAAAAATTGTGGTTAGCAAGCCGCTTAAATTGTTAGAAAAAAATAAAATAAAAAAAGAATATGGTCGCCTGTCAGTGCTGCATAAAGTTATTGCCTGCCTGGAATTGCTGAACTTTTGCGGTCAGCCGGGTCAAGCTTAAGTTGTAAGAACGAACGCTTGCCGCTTTAATGCCTGCGTGGGCAAAAAAAACCGCGTTCAGGAGATGAACGCGGTTTTCCTATTTACCTGTTTTTAAAAGTCTCATTGATTGATTATTTCTCCCACCATACCTGCAGGCACTACCCATTCATCAAACTCTTCGGGTGTAACGTAACCAAGTTTCACAGCCATCTCTTTCAACGTCGTATGTTCTTTATGCGCTTTCTGTGCAATTTCAGCCGCTTTATAGTAGCCGATCTTTGTATTAAGCGAAGTTACAAGCATCAGCGAATTATCTACATGCTTTTTAATGTTGGCTTCAATAGGTTCAATACCTACAGCGCATTTATCGTTAAAGCTTACACAGCCCTCTCCAATCAGCCTTGCACTGTGCAGGAAGTTCGCGATCATCACCGGCTTAAAAACATTCAGTTCAAAATGACCGGTTGCACCGCCGATGTTAATAGCAACGTCGTTACCCAATACCTGCGCAGCAATCATGGTCAAAGCTTCGCACTGCGTTGGGTTTACCTTGCCCGGCATAATAGATGAGCCCGGCTCATTGTCAGGAATAAACAATTCACCAATACCGCTCCTTGGTCCACTGCTAAGCATACGTATATCATTGGCGATTTTCATTAAACTAACCGCAACGGTTTTCAAGGCGCCGTGCGCTTCAACAATAGCATCGTGTGCGGCAAGCGCTTCAAATTTGTTCTCTGCGGTAACGAAAGGAAGACCTGTTAATTCCGCAATATTCTTTGCAACAAGTGCTGAATAGCCTTTTGGTGTGTTAATACCTGTGCCGACAGCCGTTCCTCCCAATGCAAGTTCGCTTAAGTGCGATAAGGTATTTTTGATCGCTTTCAGACCATGCGTCAACTGTGCAACATAACCACTGAACTCTTGCCCCACTGTAAGCGGTGTTGCATCCATAAAATGGGTGCGGCCGATCTTTACCACATGCATAAACGCCTTACTTTTTTCAGCGAGGGTATCACGCAGTTTTTCAATGCCGGGAATAGTTGTTTCCACCAACACTTTATAGGCAGCGATATGCATAGCCGTAGGAAAAGTGTCGTTCGATGATTGTGATTTGTTCACATCATCGTTAGGATGCAGGAATTTATCTTTATCGGTAAGTGCGCCGCCTTTGATCACGTGTGCACGGTAAGCCACCACTTCATTTACATTCATATTGCTTTGTGTGCCGCTTCCTGTTTGCCAGATCACTAACGGAAACTGGTCGTCGAGCTTATTGGCAAGAATCTCATCGCAAACCTGCGCAATTGCAGCAAGCTTTTCAACAGGCAGCACACCCAATTCGTGGTTGGTTATTGCGGCCGCTTTTTTCAGGTAAGCAAACGCCTGTATGATCGGCTTCGGCATCTTATTAATGTCCTGTGCAATCTTAAAATTCTCAATGCTGCGTTGCGTTTGCGCGCCCCAGTACACATTGGCGGGAACCTTCACTTCGCCCATGGTATCTTTTTCTATACGGTATTCCATTATGGCTTATTTTTAGTTGCGCAAAGGTAGGGCTCAAAGAGATTTGTGTTTGATGATTTTTATATGCCCGGCTTTGGCGCTTTTGGCATCGCCGGTTGCGTCGCACACTTGTACATTTTGAAGAGACTGCAACAATACGAGCATGCAACAAATATTGACGACTGGCGGTTCACGATAAAACTTTCTATACATGAAAAAAATGATTGCTGCTATTGCTCTTTTAATTGCTTCACAAAGTCTTCCGGCGCAAAAGACCATTACTATTTCAAAAGACGTTCTTAAAAACAAAATAAAAGGAGGCTGGGCCGGGCAAACCATTGGTGTCACATTCGGCGGGCCATATGAGTTTCATTTTATGGGCACCTTCATCGGCGACTACCAGCAGCTGATGTGGAACAATACTTTGCTTAAAAAGAATATGCTCGATAATCCCGGTCTCTACGACGATCTGTACATGGATCTCACTTTTGTAGATGTCTTCGAAAAGTATGGCCTTGATGCACCATTGGACTCTTTCTCGAACGCCTACGCAAATGCAGGCTATGTTTTGTGGCATGCCAATCAAAGCGGGCGGTATAATATTCTCAACGGTATAAAAGCGCCGCAGAGTGGCTACTGGAAAAACAACCCGCATGCAGACTGTATCGACTACCAGATCGAAAGCGATTTCGCAGGGTTGATGAGCCCCGCAATGCCTAACACAGCATCAGCGATCAGTGATAAGATTGGGCACATTATGAACTATGGCGATGGCTGGTATGGTGGAGTATTTATCGGGGCAATGTATGCAACAGCATTCACCTCCGGCGACATTAACCACATCGTAAATGAAGGATTGAAAACTATTCCGCAACAGAGTGAGTTTTACCAAACCATTCATGACGTGGTGGAGTGGCATAAAAAATACCCCAATGACTGGAAACAAACCTGGCTGGAAGTACAGCGTAAATGGGCCAATGATATCGGTTGTCCCGACGGCGTTTTTGCACCATTCAATATTGATGCAAAAGTAAACGCCGCTTATGTAGTGATCGGGCTTTTGTACGGCGACGGCGATTTCACCAAATCCCTGGAAATTGCAACAAGATGTGGCCAGGATGCAGATTGCAACCCCTCAACCGTTGGCGGAATACTCGGCACCATACTGGGTTACGATAAAATCCCGGCATTCTGGAAACAGGGCTTAAGTGAAGCAGAAAGCATTGACTTCAAGTACACAACCATGAGTTTAAATACTGTGTACAACATTGGCTATAAACACGCAATTGCCAACATTGAAAAAAATGGCGGCAAAGTTTCCGGCGATAAAATCATTATTGCTGCGCAGGAGCCAAAAACAGTAAAATTTGAAAAGAGTTTTGATGGTCTTTACCCGGTTGCCAGGATACCGGTACAGTGGAAAGAAAAAGATAAAGTTGCGTTATTTGAGTTTGAAGGAACAGGCTTTGTATTAACAGGCGATGCCTCTCCATGGGCAAGCACATCTGATTATGTTTACCAGGCAGAAGTGTATGTTGATGGAAAGAAAACAGAAACGCACCCGGTGCCGGTGAGTTACAGAACGCGCAGCAACGAACTTTGCTGGAACTACGACCTTCCTAAAGGCAAACACAGTGTTGAAATAAAAATTGCCAATCCATCTGCTGATCACAAGGTGAATTTGGGCGAAGCCATCATTTATGCTGACCACCCGGTAGATGGTATACAGGCCAACATGAAAGCCGCAGGCAAGTAAATCTTGCATGCTTTAATTTCCATGATACTACTTGTTTATTCGATGGGCCAAAGTACAGGAGTGCGACGCAAGGAACGACGCCATGGGCAATGCAGCCCTGTCAATAAAACTTCATCCGCCCCCGCTCAAACGTTTGCCTTATTTGCGATCGCTGCATGCCGTTGCCGCGTGCAATGACTAATTTTGGAATCTTGATTTTTCATCAGCTGAAACGATCGTTATGCAGAAAAAACTGATCCTGAATTTTACGGCTTTGCTATTATGCAGTGTTGCATTTGCGCAGAACAACAACTCAACGGTTAAAGAATATAAGAAAACGTTTACAACTTATCCGTATTCGGATCCCGACCCCGTTCCCCCTGTCCAGAGGATTTATCCTTATTTCCGGTTCGACGGGTTTACCTCCACACCGGTACAAAAAGAATGGAAAGTGGTGGAACTGGAAAATGATTACATCCGCGTAATGATATTGCCCGAAGTAGGTGGTAAAATCTGGGCTGCGACAGAAAAAGCTACAGGCAAAGATTTTATCTATTACAATCACGTGGTAAAGTTTCGCGATGTGGCCATGCGTGGGCCATGGACAAGTGGTGGCATTGAGGCAAACTATGGCATCATCGGCCACACGCCGAATTGCGCAGCACCGGTTGAATACAAGACAACAGAAAACAGTGATGGCAGTGTAAGCTGTATTATCGGTTGGCTCGACCTGTTGACGAGAACCAACTGGCGCATTGAAATAAACATGCCGAAAGACAAAGCATATTTTACCACAAAATCGTACTGGCATAACAGCAACCCCGTTGAGCAGCCCTATTATCACTGGATGAACGTGGGCATTAAAACAAAAGGTAACCTTGAATATATTTATCCTGGCACCAGGTATATTGGTCATGAAGGGGAATACGCGGATTGGCCATACAACAAAACACAAAAGAAACAGATCAATTTTTACGAGCAGAACAATTTCGGAACCTACAAATCGTATCACGTGTTTGGCAAGTACACCGATTTCTTTGGTGCCTACTGGCATGAGGACGATTATGGCATGGCGCGCTATGGCTCACACGACGACAAAGCCGGAAAAAAGATATGGATCTGGGGCCTGTCACAACAGGGTATGATCTGGGATAAGCTGCTTACCGACAATGATGGCCAGTATTCAGAAATACAGTCAGGCCGCCTGTTCAACCAGAATGCCGAAGGCAGCACGCTAACACCCTTTAAGCATGTTGATTTTGAACCTTTCTCTACAGATGAATGGACTGAATACTGGTATCCGGTAATGCACACCAAGGGATTTGTAAAAGCAAATGAATATGGCGCATTAAATGTCCGCTATGAAAATGGCTGGTTAAAGATTTCATTTTGCCCGGCGCAGTCAATAGCCGATGAACTTACCGTAAAGGACGGCACCAAAAATATCTATAGTAAAAAACTTCAGCTGAAACCATTACAAACGTTTACTGATTCCGTAAAAACCGAAGTCAATACCGGCAGCCTTGTTGCCTCACTGGGAGTAACTAAACTGCAATGGAGCTCGGAACCCGGCGATGGCAATCTTGCGCGCCCTGTGGATGCGCCACAGAATTTTGACTGGAACAGCGCCTACGGTTTATATGTCGCGGGGAAAGAATATTATGATCAGCGGTTGTATGCGCAGGCGGAGGAGAAGCTCACATCGAGCGTGCAGCTTGACAGTAATTTTATTCCCTCGCTTACAAAACTCGCTGCACTGATGTACGTAAACATGCGCTACGACGACGCGCTTACACTGGCAAAAAGGGCATTGAGCATTGATACGCATGATGGTGCCGCGAACTATTATTACGGCCTTGCCAATGCTGCATTAAAAAAATATACCGACGCAAAAGATGGATTTGATCTTGCCACACTTTCGCCTGCATACCGCTGCGCTTCCTATGCAGAGTTAAGCAGCATTTACCTTGTGGAGCAGAATTATGACAAAAGCTTATTGTACGCAGAAAAATCATTACAGTTCAACAACAGGAACACCGTGGCAAGACAATTGAAATGCCTCGTTTACCGTAAACTGAATGATGCTGCTGCTGCAAAACAGGAAATGCAAAACATTCTTGGCTACGACCCGCTGAACCAGTTTGTGCTCTTTGAAAAATATTTGTGGAGCAGCGATGCAAAAGACAAAGACAATTTTGTGGCATCAATAAGAAGCGAAACACCCTATCAAACTTACCTGGAACTGGCGATGGATTACTATAATCTTAACCTGCTGGAGGAAGCTGGCAAGGTACTCCGCTTGTCACCCGATGCAGCAATGATTGATTACTGGCAGGAGTATATCGCATACCAACTCGGAAATAATTCCGGCGAAAACATAAAAAAAGCGTCGTCGATGTCGCCGGCATTTGTGCTGCCTTTCCGTTCAGAAGACGAGAGAATGTTGCGCTGGCTGATCACGAAAACAGACGACTGGAAACCACGTTATTACCTTGCGTTGCTCATGAACAACCGCAACCGCAAAGATGATGCTGCGGAATTATTTGGTTCGCTTGGCGATAAACCCGATGCAGCGTTGTTTTATGCTGCAAGAGCTGCGCTCTACCCGCTGAATGCCAACGCGAAGGAAAAAGATTTGCTGAAAGCTGTTGAGCTTGATAACAATGAATGGCGCTATAAAAGATCGCTTGCTCAATATTATTTAGACAACGGGGACATTACAAAAGCACTTGCCATCACTACCGCTTACTACAATACAAAGCCCAATGATTACATCATGGGTATGCTGCATGCAAAATGTCTTTCTGCGAACAAACAGTTTAAAGAAAGCGAAGCAGTGTTGTCGAAGCTTAACATTATACCTTTTGAAGGCGCAACAGACGGTCATGCCTTATATTATGAAGCATCGATGATGCAGGCGATTGAAGATTACAAAAAAGGAAGCTTCAAAACGGCTTTGCAACACATCAACACCGCCAGGCAATGGCCCGATAACCTGGGTGTAGGTAAACCGTATGAGGAAGATATCGATGCGAGAGCCGAAGATTATCTCCAGGCACTCTGCCTCGCCGCTATGAAAAAGAAGCCAGAAGCCGATCTGCTTTTTCAAAAAGTTGCAAATGATACACGCACTAACCTCAACGACGTAAATACCATAATACAGGCGCTGGCCTTGCAAAAGACCGGCAAGTCGCAGCAGGCTGATGACCTGGTTGATAAAAAATTAAGTGAAGCACGGAACCCGGATGTAAAGCTTTGGCTGGCCCGGGTTTATAAAGGCAAAGACGTTACCGGTGCATCTTCAAAAAATACACAAATGAAAATAGTAGAAAATATTGCTGCGTTAAAGTAGCGTTCAACCTAAAATAAAATCGCCTTGACGAATTATTCATTAAGGCGATTTTTTTATTTTGAAACAAACTGCAGTACAGCAATCGGCTTTTGTTGCGTCGCACCCTTGTACTTTTTGTTCACTATTGATCTGAACGCACAAGTGAGTGACACAACAGGCGGCGCCAAAAGTGCAGCAGCTGGTTACAAAAAAATCAGGAAAAAATACTACCAGTAAAACAATGCACTGGCCCAGGTAATGCCGCTTCCGTAGGATGCCACACAAACAAGATCGCCTTTCTTTATCTTACCCATCGCTGCAGCTTCATAAAGCGCGATGGGGATAGAAGCGGCCGTTGTGTTGCCATATTTGTGAATGTTGGTGTAAACCTGGTCGTTGCTAAGCCCAAGCTTTTGCTGCACGAATTCTGCAATGCGCAAATTGCTCTGGTTAAGAATAAGCATATTTAAATCGCTAAGCGTTTTCCCATTAGCTGCTAACGCTTCGTTCACTACTTCGGGCAGTTTCACGATCGCCTTTTTCATAACGGCAGATCCAACCATTGTAGGAAATATCTGGCCCTTGTTGATCATATTGTGGCTTACATACTGTTCGCCCCAGTCGGAAGGATCGTAGTCTGCTACATCTTTAGCCCAATGATTGGAGTGAGAACCGGGGTTAAATACTACATTTTGTTCAGCACCACTGCCATCACTGTGCAGGTGCGTGCTTAGTATCGATTGAGAAGCATCTTCTGTGGGTTGCAGTACAACGGCCCCGGCACCATCGCCAAACATGGCTGTTACCTGCCGGCCCCTGGTGGTAAAGTCCAGCGCATAGCTGTGCTTTTCACTGCCGATTACCAATACATTTTTATACATGCCCGATCTGATGAATTGGTCACCAACGCTAAGCGAGTAGATAAAACCGCTGCATTGGTTACGCACATCAAGTGCGCCAATGTCTGTAATGCCAAGTTCGCGTTGTACAAGCACGCCACAGCCGGGGAAATAATAATCGGGACACAGGGTAGCGAAAATAATAAAGTCGATGTCTTTGGGAGTTAACCCTGCATTTTCAATAGCTGCTTTGGCAGCTTCAATACCCATGGTTGCGGTGGTTTCATCGTCGCGGTTAGCGTAGCGCCTTTCCTGGATTCCGGTGTTTGCACGGATCCATTCATCGCTGGTATCCATGTATTTTTTTAGGTCGTCGTTCTTGATGATGTTTTTCGGAACATACATTCCTATTCCAGCTAGTCTAGTTTTTGGCATTGGAGTTTTTTATGTTAGTGCGCAAAATAAAGAAAAAAACCCTTTGTTCCGAAATGAGCCGTTCGTTTCACGATATTAAGCGACGAACAAGTATAATTCATGGTTCAACCGGCAAAATCAGGCTGCTTCACAACGTGTAAATCTTTTTGAAATAACCTGCGTATAATATTTATATTCGAAACCTAATTGCTTTATATGTCTACAGCAACCCCACAGCGTTTTATAGCGCTTGATGTATTTCGTGGCATGACCATATGCCTTATGATCGTAGTTAACACAGGCGGAGGCGACCCCACCTTCTCTTTTCTCGAACACGCAAAATGGAATGGCTTTACTCCTACCGACCTGGTATTTCCTTCTTTTATGTTTGCAGTTGGTAATGCTATGAGCTTTGTAATGAACAAATGGCAGGGCCAGGGCAATGCATGGGTGTTGAAAAAGATTTTTAAAAGAACATTCATCATTTTTTTACTTGGATTTCTGATGTATTGGTTCCCGTTTTTTAAACCAACTGACGGCCACTGGGCACTGGCACCATTTTCAGAAACCAGGGTATTTGGCGTATTGCAGCGCATCGCGCTCGGTTATTGCGCGGCTAGCCTTATGGTATGGTTTTTAAAACCACGCACCGCCGCCATCATAAGCGTTTTGATACTCTTGTTGTATTGGCCGGTAATGATGTACTTTGGGGATGGGCCCGACCCGCTCGATATTCATACCAACGCCGTGTTGAAATTAGATACATGGCTTATTGGCACAAAACATTTATACATGGGCGAAGGTTTTCCTTTCGATCCCGAAGGATTGCTAAGCACCTTCCCCTCGATTGTAAACGTGGTTGCAGGTTACCTCGTTGGCCGCTACATACAGAAAAAAGGCAACACGTATGAGGGGCTTACCAAATTACTGATGACTGGTTTTATTTTATTCGTATTGGCAAGATGGTGGAACCTCGGCTTCCCGATCAATAAAAAATTATGGACAAGCTCATTTGTACTCAACACCGTTGGCCTTGATTGCATGATTCTCGCCTGCGTGATCTACCTCATCGATTTTAAAAACAAAACAAAAAGTGTTTATTTCTTCCAGGTGTTTGGCCGCAACCCGCTGTCAATATATCTTTTGTCCGAGTTGCTTGTGATAATTTTATTTATCATCCCGGTCGGCGACCAATCGCTTTTCCGCTGGATTAATGCAACAATCTTCGCGCAGTTACCAGATTACTTCGCATCGCTTGCTTTTGCGGTTTGTTATATGTTGCTCTGTTGGAGTGTGGGTTACTGGCTCGATAAAAAGAAAATCTATATCAGAGTATAATTTTTTTGGTGCTTGGCTTATGTGTGGCCGTCAGGAGCCATTGTGCAAAATTGCCGGTTTATCCGGCATCTCACACTTGCACAGTTAAATCATTGCCCAACAAAATCTGTCCAAATAAAAAACAGCACCGCTCAAAAAAAGGTGATGCTGTTTTGTCTATGAGATACCAGTTTCTCCGATTCCACTAAATGTTACTTGACAATGCTACATACCCTGTTTCAATGCTGAAAAAATCGTGGATAGCGCGTAAAATGTTTTTCATGTTTTTATGTTTTTATGCACTATATAAAACAAGGGCAATGCCACATTCTCCTACAAAAAACATAACACTTTTATAATGTCTTGTTAAGAGCAATTGGTTACTTCCGCGCCGTTCAAAATATAATCAACCGGCAGCCGAATTACCATCGTCTTTATCATTAAATTGTTGCAGCAACAATACTCTATTCATTCAGACCAGGCTTATGAAAAAAATACGGCTACTTCTTTTGCTCATGCTGCTAACGGTTTATGCCGGTGCGCAATCGGCAATGATTACCCTTAAAAAAGGGCATAAAACAATTGAAAGATATTTCCCCGGTGACTATATTAACTGCAGGCTTACGAGCGGCGAATGGATGGAGGCGAGAATTACAAAAATGTACAACGACAGCCTCCAGTTAAAACCCTTCGAACTCGTACAATACATGAATGCACTTGGCATCCCCTTCACCGATACTTTATGGAAAAACAAGAGAAACATTTCGCTGAACGACATCGACGCCTTTCCAAGGAGAGATCAGTCTGTCAGTTATATTAAAAACGGAACGATCTTCCAGGTAATTGGCGGTGGTTATATACTGTTGAATGTGATCAATACACTCTCTGATGGAGATAAACTCTTTGCCGATAATAACGGCGTAAACCTTGCAGTTGCTGCTGCAGTTTTGGCCCTGGGAACGATTATGCACACTACGCATACCCCGGTATTAAAAGTTGGCAAAAAATACAAACTGCAGTATGTGGAATTAAAACCAACCTCTTGACCTTTTCACACAATTTGGCTATTTTTTTTTCGTGCTGCACGCTGCCTGCTGAAACGATATAATGAGGCAACGATAACAAAAAGCAAACTGCCTGCAACATTCATCAACAAATCCTTTTGAGCATCATGCGTTAGTACAGTCAATGCGCGGTGATTGATCACATTCTGAAAATACTCGTTGAACAAGCCAATAAAGTTGAAGATACAGACAGAGTAAAGCAGCTTTTTACCAAAAGATGCTTTCTTTGAAAATACAACCGTGATATACAATACAACCAGCAGGCAAACCACCAATGCAAAAAAGAGGTGTTCGGTATTATTAATCCAAAACTCAGCTTCGCCTGGAAATTTATAGGGCCTTGTTCTCACCCATGTTATAAAACATATATACCCGAGGAAAATAAGATTCGACAGGTTACGGTAAGCTTGATACTTTTTTCGTGTGTGCAGGAAACTTACGGAGGCCATTAAAACACACCAATAATAAATTAAAGCGGGATAATTACCGATAATGATCCAACAAAGAACGGCGGCCATGCCAACAGCAAATAATGCATACTTCATTCGGAATTCGATTTTAAAAAAGCTCAGCAAAGAAAAGAAAGTTGAAGTGAGTGACACAACGAAAGTCAGGCTCCGTTATGTTGCCGGTCAACAGCATCAGTACACTTTAATGAACACCGGCCCGGCAAGACCTGCAGCCATCAAAGCATTTTCTTTTCCTTTGAATTGCTTATACAGTGTATTGCCTTTTGCAGCTTCGCTAATGAACGCATTCCGGTTTGTTGGAACAACCGTGACCTCGAGTTTGTTTTCGCCCGATCGCATGGCGCCTGTGATGTTGAACACATATGGCGACCATATCGCTTTTCCAATGGCAATTCCGTTGAGTTTCACCGACGCAGTAAAATAAACCTGTCCAAGATCGAGCAGGTATTGCCTGCTGTTTTCTTTATTGATGGCAAAAGTGGTGCTGTAAATGCCTGCAGCCGATTGAAATTTAAATCTGTCATCGTTGCGCCAGTCAAAAAGCTCGCTGCTGTCTGCAGATACATTGCCTGCTTTTATATTCCAGGTGTCAAGCGCTAACAACTGCTTTGCGTTATGGCTGCAATAAGCTGCTGTTGATACCACGCCGCTGAGTTGCTTTTTTGATGCATACAAAATAATGGTCCCGTATGGCGGCAACATAGTGACGTACACATTGTCCGTTTTACTTGCCCTGCTTATTACACCTTCGCTTGCGTCGAGCCAGTAAACATTACTAAAGCTATTGCTGATGGTGAATGCGACCTGTTGCCATTGGTCAGACTGGTTCCAGGTGAATTTCATGAAACTGCCATCTGTCATTTCCCGGTCGATCGTTCTGCTGAAGGGCATCGGTTTGGCAAACCTGGCTGGCTGATCAATAGACAATGCCCATAATGCTGTTTGAATGGAATCGTTTAACAAACGGCTACGTGGTTGTTGCAGTGTGGCCTGCATAGCGGCCTTTACCTTCTTGTCGTTGATGGCATAGTCAGGAAAACCTGCTTGCATTTGCGGGGCTTTACCGCTTACTGCAACACGTGCCCCTTCCCTTGCAAGTGCTGCAATTTTTGCGGCAGTTGCCGATGCCAGATACGGCGCATCCGCGATCAAAACAGCTTCATAATAATTACTACGAATAACAACTTTGCCTTGTTTCACGGAAGCCTGCTGAAGGGAAGCGTCATTGACCCAGTCCCACGTAATGCCATGGGCATTCAATGTGTTGATCGTTTTCCATACGGTGCTGAACCATTGCTCTTTTTGATTGAGGTTTTGCTTCGGCAACTCGTTTTCTTTTGGCTCCATGCCCTTGAAGTAGCCACTGGTAAACATTTCTTCCGGGTTTGCAAGCAGGTCTTCCTGGGTAAAATCGGTAAATGGGAAATAGATCAGTACAGCTGCATGTGGCTTGCCCGAGCGTAGCACATATTGTGCTCTTGTAAGGTATTCATTTACTTTTTTAATGTCGCTCCAGTAGGTGAAGCTTTCGTTTACATTGGATGAAAAATCAAAACCTGAATAAGCCGTTGACCAGGTATTCCAGCCCTCTTTGCCATAATCTTCATTCATGTATTTGTAGGATGTTCCTGAATACACAACTTGATTGATGCCGGCTGTAAAGGCTTTGTCAGATAGTGTCCTGATTTTTTGCGGTGTGGTCATTTGACTGCGTCCAAGGAACACAAACGATTCCTGCGACGTAACCGGTTTGTTGTATAGATGTGCGCCTGAGCTAACCAGTTTGATAAAACCTTCGGAGCCTTTTGCAAAAAGCTGTTCCGCTTCCGGTATGTCAGCAGCACCGCTCGCCGCAATTATATCTGTTTTTACACCATAAGCTTGCGTACGATGCAGCATGCCGCGGTCATTCAGCCAGTGATCGCTTGCTTTGATGAATTGCTGTTGAAGCAGTTCTCCAACAGTGAGATCATAATCATGTTGTACACGCCAGTCTTCTTCAGTGAAAACAAAAGGTGCTTTTGCATCGGGAAAAAGAAAAAAACCTGCGTTGTTATTATAACCACGTTGTAAACATGCACCCAGGAAGGGCGTGATATCGTAACCCCGCTGTTTTTTGAAAAAGCTGGTAAACCCATCGCTGTAGTGCCTGTCACTTCTGAATTCATAGCTGTCATTGAATACAGCCCGCATTGGATGGCCAAAATATTTCGTCAGCCCGGAACGATCCCCAAACAGGTAATTGTAATTCTTTATGATACTCGCTGAATCAAAATGATTCGCGACCAGGCCGGGATCGCTGCTTGCGATAAGTGTTGGCACCTGTCCGTCGGGCAGCAACCAGTAAGCAATGATATCCCATGCCCCTTTTTGCGGTAAAGTAAACCGAAGCGTTTTGCCTGTTAAGTTGCCGCTTATATCCACCAGGGTTTTTGCATCCAGGAATACCTGGCCATGTTCCCTGCCCGTGATCATGGCTGCATATACTGCCTGCAGTTTTGCATAACTGTTGCTGACAGGTTTATATAGGTGCGTATCAAAAATGGTAATGTCAGCATAATAGGGTAAACGGTCCGGCACATTAATAACAAAGTCGCGGTCGACATCTGCATTCAAAACAGTGTCTGAATAAGCAAGAGTAAGCATACTTTCACCAGGCGCTACCTGCGGGCCGCCGATAGGCCACCCGCTGCCGCCATTCAGGTCGACAGTAATGCCCGATAGCTTCGCCTGCTCCATCACTGCAGCAATATGTTCATAGAAGGATGGACTGTCCCAGCTGTAAATACTGTCAAGTCTTTGTTTGGGTGCATCGGGATTAATACCCATTGTCAAGGGCTGTATCTCCACACCTGCAAATCCATTGTTTGCCAACATTTTTATTTCACGCTGCAGTTCTTCATCATTAACTCCATTACCCGGCCACCACCATCGCGTGAAAGGACCAAATGACCGCGGCGGGTTTTTAAAAACCGATGCGTCAAAATCAAAATAAGGGAACCAACGATCAGGCACAGGGGCATAGTTCTTCTTATCATCCTTAAAAGAAGGGCTAACCACAATAACCACAAACAATATAAAAAAAAGCAACTTTCCCGGTCGCATGGGTAGAATTTGAAGCTGAATAGCTTCCTAAAAATAAGCATGTTCACCTTAAGAGCACAAGCTTTTGTAACAGGCTTGCAATATGAGCTGATATTGACATTATACCCGGAAATTTTTGCTATCTTTTTTGTCAAATAGAAAAGCCGGTGACATCAAAACTCTTCGCACAGTTGTTCGATCGCACTTACAAGATCTTCACCAATGACCTTACCTGCTCACTTGATCTTGAACAGGAGGCTTTCGATGGACGGCATTTCAGTATCGATGGCTTTTTTCATGCGCATCATAAATATTTTGGCAAGCCGGAAGACTTCTATCATACATTCAACGCACCCCGCAACGACGATCTGAAACTGGAAGGCTTTAACGAAAAGCTACGCTCCAAAGACTACTCCTTCCCTTCACCCATTGCCACGGAATGGCCGGAAAACAACAAGGCCCGATTTCACTTTTTCACCGGCAACCAACCTTCTGATGTGCTGTTGCTTTTTGCACCCGGCTGGGCAAGAAATAATTTAATTGCAGAAGCCGCATTCTGCAACCGCTTGCTTGAAAAAGGCATTGACAGCTGCCTGCTCGTTAAACCATTTCACCAGCAAAGAACACCAGCCGGCTTTTTTTCCGGTGAATTGTTCATCAGTCACAATGTTTTTCTTACCATAAAAAATTTCCAGCAGTTTGTTGCAGAAATCCGGTTCCTCATGCAGTATTACAGGCAGCGGTATAAATACATCGGCCTCATCGGCATGAGCAGTGGCGGGTTTCAAACCGGGCTTGTACTGAATACGGAATATGCCGACTTTTATTTCCCTGTTATCACCGGCGCAAAACTTGGCAGCATTGCATGGCGTGGAAGGCTTTCCGTTTTTCTCAGGCAGCGGGCACAGCAAAAAGGGTTTACAGAAAATGACCTGAATAAAGTGTGGGCTATTTCCGACCAATACTATCTTGGCCACCACTGCAAGGCAAAACACATTAAACAGTTCTTAAGCCTTTACGACGAGATTGTGCCAACAGAAAACCAATACCTGCTCTGGGAGATCTACAACAAACCAGAGCTAACCAAAATGCACTGCGCACATGTAAGCATTTTTTTCTACATGAATCGTATCGCCGACGAGATAAGCACTTTTATCAAAGAAAGAATATAATAGCTTTCTGAACCGCTGCGGAAAGTGAAGGAGGCTTTACTGCGCCTGTCCCGGGAGATCGATCCGGGACCGCACGCTTGAACGCTTTGTTCAATATGCAGCAGAAGAAACAATTGAAAAATAAAGGGTAACCCTGCAACAAAGCATAGAGGCGTTTCAAGTACAACAAAGGCACAAAAACTTTTGTCAATCTCTTTGAGAGCATCTGTATTAAACCACTACATTGCAAAAAATAAACTGCCATGAAAAAAATATGCAGCCTTCTCTTGTTTGTTTCTGTTATCCTGTTTTCACAGGCACAGCCCGTGGTCAACGACTCTATCCCTAAAGAAATAAAAAGCGTCACCAAACACAGCGTAGTGATCGATGGCAAAACCATCAACTATACGGCGACTGCAGGTGCATTGATCTTAAGAAATGAAAAGGATGAACCGGTCGCATTGATCGGGTATACTGCATACACAAAAGATGGGGAAACGGATCTTACCAAAAGGCCGGTTACTTTCGCTTATAACGGTGGGCCTGGCTCCTCATCATACTGGCTGCACATGGGTATTATAGGGCCCAGGAAAGTGGTGTTGAATGATCCTTATACTGTTCCCCCTGCTCCATATAAAATAGAAGACAACAACAACTCTATTCTCGACATTTCGGATATTGTAATGATCGACCCTGTTGGCACGGGGCTGAGCCATGCAGTGGGTAAGGCAAAAGACAAAGACTTCTGGGGTGTTGACCAGGACATAAAAGAAGTGAGCGGCTTCATAAAAACATTCATCACGCAAAACGACAGGTGGAACTCACCAAAATATATTTTGGGCGAAAGCTACGGTACCCTTCGCAGCGGCGGTGTTGTAAATTACTTGCAGGAAAGAATGAGTATTGCAGTGAACGGCGTGATCCTTGTTTCCTCTATTCTCAATTATTCAACACAGATATTTACCGACGGTTCAGATATTCCATACATCACTTTTCTCCCGACGTATGCAGCCACGGCATGGTACCACAACAAAATAGCAAACAAGCCCGCCGACCTCACGGCTTTTTTGAAAGATGCAAGGGCCTTTGCTTCGGGAGATTATGCAGCTGCGTTAATGAAGGGCGCCAGTATAAGCGATGCGGAGCAGGAGGCAGTGCTTAACAAGCTGACTTATTTCACCGGCCTGAGCAAAGACTACCTGCTGAAGGCGAACATGCGCGTGAAAGAAGTACAGTTTTTACAGGAATTACTACGCGAAGACCACAAAGTACTTGGCCGCATCGATTCAAGGTATACCGGTATTTCACAAGACCTGCTGAGTGAATACGCACAAACCGATGCACAGGGCGATGCGATTAGCCCTGCATTCACCGCCGTATTTATGAACTACTACTATGGCGAATTGAAGATGGACAAAAACTACACTTATAAAACCAACGCCTACGGCAACGAAGGTTTCGACTGGGATTGGAAACACGGCAACAGTGAAGCGGGGGGCATGCCCAACACTGCCGCAGACCTGTCAGAAAGCATGAGCCATAATCCAAACCTCAAAGTGCTTTCCTTAAATGGATATTACGATTTCGCTACCGCATTCTTTGCAACGGAATACGATATTGCGCATATGAATATTGACAAAAAACTGCGACCTAATATCATATTTAAATATTATGAGGCAGGCCATATGATGTACATCAACCCGAAAGAGGCGGGGGCTTTTAAAAACGATGTAAACAGCTTTATCAAGGAAACATCAAAAGTGAAGTAAGAGGGCAGGTAACCTGGAGACGAGTGAAGTGACGTTGAATAAATACAGGCAGTTGCAGGGCTGATAAATTGCAATTATAATGCCTGGTCACAGAGATAAAGATGGGAACTATCACGTCCGAAAAATATAGACTGATGGTTGGTTGTGTTAAACCGGATGTTTAATTCCAGGATGGTATCACCCAGCACTTGCGGGGTCCACCAATCCGGCCTGTCTTTATATGGAGATAACATGTTTAATGAATCGGACCGCGGGTGCAGCGAGGACGCATAATTTTTAAGCTTGATGAGCCTTGCGAGTTCGGCCGGGCAAACATTCACCTCCATCCATATGCAACAATCCACCATAGGAATTGCCTGGTCTCGAAAATGAACCGCCGTCATGCAATTGTCCATGGGCTTTTGAAAAAGCACGGCATATGCTTCGGCCGCAGACTTGGGAGTTGAATTACGGATGAGACGGGAAATGTCTCGGTCTATTTTCTCGAAACTGGTGAATGGTAAAACTGCTGCGCCTGCCAGCAGGAAGAGCGCAACAATTAAAAGAATTTTTTTACCCGAAAACTTACCCGGTTTTAGAAAAACATAAACGAGGAAGCATAGCAAGCCGATGCATAATGTCGCCAGAAAAATGGTATCTCCCATCATAAACTGCTATTGCCGTATTAAGTGGTAAATAATTATTTCAGCACAAATATCGGCACAGCGGCGGTTATTACCGGTGCATAAGAAGTTATAAAAAAACGATAATCCTGTTAATAAAAAACCTCAAACAAATAAAAGTCAAATATCCGATTAATGATCCGGCTGGTGAACGGATTGCGACGCAACGAAGATGCCATGGCTGGTACAGCTGGTATCAAAAAAATGCCGGCTTTTGTCTGACGCTCCGGAAAAAATACTGCGCTTATGCGCCAACGGTGCCTGTTTGCACACCGCCGGCCCGCTTGTAATGAGTCATAATAACGCCGTCACTTGTTACCACGTGCTCGGCTAGTGTAAACGCCGCTGGAATGGGGCCATCGTTAAAAAGTTTTTTGCCGTTGCCGAGCGTTAAAGGGTATATCATTAGCCAAAGTTCGTCAACGAGGTCGTGTTTAAGCAGGAGTTGAATAAGTTCACTACTACCCCACACGTGGATAGCCCTGCCTTCAGAATTTTTCAATTGTATTATGTCTGATAGATTGCTGAGGAACTTGCTGTTTTGCCAGCCTGATTCCTTCCTGGTGGTTGACAAAACATACTTGCTCACGTCGTTGATACCCGGCCAGGAATCTGCATGCCCTGGCCAGTAGCCTTCAAATATGTCAAACGTTTTCCGGCCTAAAAGAAGGTCGGCTGGTTGCATGATGCGCTGAAAAACCTCACCAGATACTTCGTCGCCATAAGGCGCGGTCCAGCCGCCATAGGCAAACCCGCCCGAACCATCTTCATCGGGGCCGCCGGGCGCCTGCATTACGCCATCCAGCGAGATCATCGACAGTACAGTTATTGTTCTCATACGTAAACTTTATTGATTAAAAAAAGTTGCGATGTTGCTATACAAAGCTCGTCAATAAACACGGTGCAATGCTGGTGCAAATGCGACAATCATGCTGGTTGAATACGAAAAAATGCGGTTGAAAAACACAATGTACAGCCCGATTTATGTGCTTAAAGGCAATGCCCGTTGCGCCAGCATCAGGCCATCCGGCATTACACGCGCTATGTTCCTGCTGCCATGGCAAAAGAAAATCAGTCAGGAATAGAGGGCTCTTATGATCGCCTGTTCTACCGGGCAATGTTCTTTTTTTGCGGGATCGATATTGAAATTTTGTTTCGCGTGCAGGGCCGGCTGCGCCATAAAACGGGGGTTCGTTCCATGATGGTCTTGTGCGGCATGCACAATAAAGGGATGACAGAGGTACACGGTTCCGGCATTGCCTGTAGCCAGTGCCAGCGGCCGTTCCGGCAAAGAGGGAAGTTGTTGGGCAAGTTCAAAGAATGACAAGCCTTTATCAGCAGCCGGTGCAAGCAACCTGGCAACATCAAAATGAGAACCAGTCTTGATTACCGTAGGTGCATCTTTTTCTGAAACATCGGAGAACAGGAAAAGCATTAGCAAGGCACGGCCCTTTGAATATATGTTTATTCTCCATTGAAGATAATCGCCTGCCACTTCACCGGGAAAGCTGGCATCTACATGCCAACCGGTATCTGTTGCAGCCGTCTTGTGTGGGAAACGTATGGGAAAAGATCCTAAACTTTCTTTGGGTAACCAGTTGCCTTTACCGGCGAGTTGATCAAAGGCGTTGTGCAGGGTTGGGTTGTTGGCAGCATGCTTAAATGGTTCAAGGCCCGATTCCGGGATCCTGATCACAGGCCTGGTCCAGGTGGAAGTATCGTGGGGATCGCATTGGCAAACCTCCCATAGAATAGCGCGGCACTCACTTGCTATGCTTGGTGAGAAAGCGTTGTCGATTTTTATAAAGCCATGATCGATAAAATCTTTTAACTGTCGTGCCGATAGCTGCTTCATGGTTGCTGAATTAGACACTTCATATGCTGCAGGTTTGAGGAAGCATTAAAACAACTTACGGCCTACAGTAAAACTTAGAGAGCCAAAATCTTCCTTGGTTGTTTTGCCCCTGTTAAAGATGTTGATGTAAGCAATTTTACCCATCCATTTCTGGTTGCCGGAGAAATAAAAACCTACCGAAGGTTTTATACCAAAGCGTAATTGCCCACCAGTAAAGCCCGGCCCGGCCACGAACGAAAAAAACAGATTCTTTGCCGGGGCAAATGATGCGCCGGCGAAAAAATTGATCATGCCGCCCACATCATTCAGCGGGACGCCGGAAGAGTCTGTTCTTAAAACCTTGTCGTCATCGAGATAGGCATCGCCGGTTAGGTCAATTATTGGTTTAAAAACAGACCGGCTTTTAAAAACGGTTTGCACACCAAACCCTAAACCCCATGGGTTATTGCCCTTGGTGAGATCATACAATGTTTTATTGTATTGCATGGATATGTATGTAGAAAGCTTTTTTTGGCCAAAAGAGCAGTGAACAAAAGAACAGAATAATAAGAGAATAGATATTTTGCGCATAGCCTGTATTTCCGCGTTATTAAGTAATAAAACAAAGAAGCGAATGTACACAAATATGCTGGCTGCATTTTGCCGCCACAAAGAAGGAACGCTGAAACGAGCGTGGCAACAACCGATGCTATGGGCAGCAGCGCATGCGACAAAGAAATTGTATACCTGATGTATCGCTTAAGTCACCTACCTGAACACTGCGATTAAACAGGGAAGGGCAAATATTTTTTCGGCTATATACCAAACCATCGGGCCTTGCGGCTTGAACCAAAAAATGCCTTATCGGCCACCATGGCTTCAGAAGGTTCATGATGAATACCAACAGGTTTGGGGCCCGAGAAAAAATCAACATCTACTTTCCCCACCTCGCCATTGCCATATTCAATGTAGCAGGTCCCGGCCCCGTTATAGCCTGTGCTGTTTTCATTTCCGTTGAATGCCGCAATAATGGAAGCTGCCGCAATCTTTGCAGCGCCTTCTGCAAACACGCCCGCCTTTGGTGTACCTATACTGGTTACATCGCCAATAGCATAGACGCCGGGAAACCTGGTGAGGAGATTGGTTCTGTTCACTGGTATCCAACCGTTTTCTGCAAGCCCGCTTTGCAATACCACCTTTGGTGCAACATGCTTCGGGATCCCGAGAAACAGGTCGCAGGGTAATTCGGTTCCATCGTCAAGCATTACAACTCTACCCGATGCGGCTAAGGAATGCACTTTACGTTGAGCGATAAATTGTATGTTTCTTTGCTGGAATGCCTTTAGTAGCGCCTTTGAGGTTCCGGGAGACGGAGGGATGGGTAAACCAAAAGGCATTACCAGGCTGATGGTACATGCTTCCCGGACACCAAGTTTAGTCAGATGGTCATGCAGCAGCAAAGCCGCTTCGCTGGGAGCAGGCGGACATTTAAATGGTGCGCCACAAACACCAACAATCGCATGGCCTTTTGTGAAAGAAGGAAGTATTTCCCGCAATTTTTCTGCACCAGGGAAACTATAAAATTCATTTCCCGTTTCAGCAAGACCCGGCGTAGCATCCAGGTCGTAGTCGGCTCCCAACGCAATGACTATTACATCGGCATCATATATTGCGCTTTGTGTAGTTACCCGTTTTGCGACAGGATCTATAGCTGTGATAGCTTCCTTGCGAAACTTCACACCGGGTTTTACAATACTGCTATACGGGATCTTTACCGCATCAGGTAGTTGGCGGCCAAATGCCACATCGAGTTTTGAAAAGCCAAAGAAAAAAGAATCATTTTGATCGATCAATGTAAGATCGATCTGTTCCCCGATTGTCTCGGAAAGAATGGTGCTGAGTTCGAGCCCCCCGAACCCGGCACCTAATACAACAACGCGTAGTTTCATTATATATTTTAGTTGGTTACTGCCTCAGCCGTGCGGGATTTAAAAGTCGCTGCATCTTCAGCATACAGCATGGTAAAAAAGCCCTCGATCAAGTTCAGCTCATCAGCTTCAGTCATACCGGGCAATACCGGGAAGTCACCCGCCAGGTCTACTTCGGTCTTGTCACCCGGCGCGGTATAGAAATGAGTGAATCTCGCTTCGCTAAAAACGCCGCCACTCATGCTGACTTCTATAGATTCCGGAGCATTCAATCGATGCGTGATCGTTGTTTGAAAAGTTGAACCATCGGGGCTGAAGAGCTCCGCCGCTATGGTTACAACATTGCCGGAAATGCCAACGAGCCGGTGGCTCTTGAAAGCCTGGTGATGATGGTTGCCTGCGCTCATATATTCAAACACCATTTCCACCGGCGCATCAAATGTTGCTATTGCATCTTTCCTGTAATGTACCGTTATTTTTGCTTTCCTGGTTGCTTTACAAAACGCAGGTACGGCTTGATCGTTTTCCAGCCTTCCGGGAACTTCTCTTTGGCCTCTTCATCTGAAACAGCCGGAACTATGATCACATCTTCTCCGCTCTTCCAGTTTACCGGCGTGGCAACTTTATAACCGGCCGTCAACTGCATGGAATCGAGTACCCGCAGAATTTCATCAAAATTGCGGCCGGTAGTCATCGGGTAGGTAAGCTGCAGTTTGATCTTCTTATCAGGACCGACAATAAAAACGGAACGAACTGTTTGATTCGTGGCAGCTGTTCTGCCTTCCGAGGTGCCCGGTTCATCAGCAGGCAGCATATCATACAATTTGGCAATGGCCAGGTCCGGATCTCCGATCATTGGGTAGGTTATTGCAGCCCCTTGTGTCTCCTCAATATCTTTTTCCCACTTAAAGTGGCTTTCAACCGGGTCTACACTAAGGCCGATGATTTTGCAGTTTCGCTTGGCAAAATCGGGTGCCAGTTTTGCCATATAACCCAGCTCTGTGGTGCACACAGGCGTAAAGTCTTTCGGATGTGAAAACAATATGGCCCATCCATTCCCCATCCATTCGTGGAATTGAATTGGGCCCTGGGTAGTTGCTGCGTAAAAATCCGGGGCGATGTCATTTAATCTAAGGCTCATGATTTGCTGGTTTAATTTGTTATATAATTTGTATTTAACAAATATATCATGAGGCCGGGCGGGCTTTCGGTAGCACATGCTACACATCTCTGTAACAAATGCTACATATCGCGAAGTAATTTGATCTGGTTGCGGTAAAGCAGTAGCTTTTTGTCCATTTCCTGCTTTTTTAGCAGACGTGAAACAGTAACACGATTCGTCCCTAATTCATCGGCAATCTCCTGGTGCGTAAGATTAAGCACGGAAGACCCTGTTATTTTCGATTTCTCTTTCAGGTACTTGATGAGGCGTTTGTCTGTATTATTAAAAGCCACATCATCCATGCATTTAAATATTTCTGTAAACCGGTTCAGAATGGTCGTCATCACATATCGCTTCCAGGATGGATATTTAACGTACCATTCGTCCATCAGCTCTACTGGTACACAGAGTAGCTCGCTGTCTTCTTCGGCAGTGCCCCTTATTACACTGGCATTTGCCATCATGCAACAGGTAAAAGTCATAGCACAACTTTCGCGCTCCTTCACATAATACAACAGCAGCTCCTGTCCTTCTTCATTAATACGGCTTACTTTAAATACGCCACTGATTACAAGTGGAACAGCACGGATGGTCTGCCCGGGGTTAAGCATCGTGTCGCCAGCCTTCACCTGCATGAGCATTGATTTAGTCTCTAGTTCAGCAAGCAGGGAGGGTTCAAAAAAATCGGAAAATTTGTTGATGTCATCTGGGAGAGGGGTAATCATCCTGTTGGTTTATGGTCATAAAAATAATAAAAACAAAAATAAAAATCGGTTGCGCCGGTATCATGTTACCAGTCGCTGTTTTACCATTGCCCTTCAATCAATTTCTTACCGGTGATAACTTCAAAACCATAAAGCCCCTTGCTTACTTCTGCGGTAGAATATAAGCGGCCTTTTTCCAGTGAGTTCACCAGTCGGTTGGCAAAATAGCAAACTATAAAGAGATTGCCCGGCAACTAGTCTTTCCGGATTTATTTCTTTGTTTACCGGCACTGGTATTTCATGGCATCGCCTGTTGCCACGCTCGGTTCAAATTGCTGTTTTCATGGAATCATCAATGATTCAGAAGCGACAGCGATCAGGGATACATTCCCGGTGAACAAGCGTCCGTTTAAGCATCCATTTAAAAACCGCACCTCGGCTAATGCCATACTAAGCTGCTAACGCCCTTCAGCCAGGGCTTTGCGTTAAATACGCTGCAATATTCTGTTCTTTTTAATTCCATAAAGTAGGCTTTTCAGACAGCCTGGTTCAGGACGAACTATGTTACTTTCAAAATATTTTTAGGATGAGCTGAAATATAGTTATTGTACTACAATTTGTCTTCGAAATCGACTAATTCACGGTTCAGGGGTAGCTCATGAATATGCATGTCGGTAGATCCATTTTTCGCTGGAATCAATCGATAGCGGTCTATAATATAGGGCACCCCTTCTCCGAAAAGAAATGTTGACGACGTTGTTACCTCGAAATGTAAGTGCGGTTCGCGGGCATCTCCCGAAGCACCGATACGTGCTAACAGTTGTCCCTTTTTCACACGGTCTCCAGGCTTAACAAGCAAACTCCCCGGCTGCAAATGCAGGTAGTAAGCAAAGTGAGAATTGTCAAGCTCAATGATAATACTGTTACCAGCAATTGTTTCGAAAGTAATCGGCACCGCTGGATGAAATGCATCACCGTGGCCAGGTATGTTGTCAGGCAAACCGTCTTTAGCACCAATGACCCGGCCATCAGCAACAGCATATACTGGTTCACCGTAACAGTAGTAGGCGTTTACATTACGTGAATCGCCTGAATAGGAGGCACCATCTTTAACCTTTTTCCAGTCGATTGCACACCTGCGGGAATCCGTTGCAAGTCCATCTAAAATGATGATTCCGCGGCGATGATGATTGGATTCATCATTACCCGGGCCATCAGCTGCCAGCCACTCACTACCCTTTACTGGAGCGCCAAACAACGGTAAATTGGTTTGCTTCGTTTTAATAATAGCACAGTTGAGTGTTTCTTTATCGGTGCTTAATCGGTGGAAAATGCTGTTAGGTGGAAGCATGTTACGATCCATCGTTACTTCCATGAAAACAATTGCGCTTTGCCCTCCGGCAATAGTTAATTTTCCAGGTGAGTCAGATACGGTTTCGCCTAAGGAAGTCATCATGGCTTGAAGTTGCCTGGCATCAAAAGTCGCAATTGAGCCTGCCTCTTTCTTATCGGCGTCAACTACTTCAATACGCTCAAGCTGTATGGGTGACGAACTGAAGTTCGTCAGGTACAGCTCGTAGAACAAATAGAACTGTTGGCTGCTGGGGAACACCGTTGGCTCGTAAGGAACACGTGCTTCAAGTTGTGGCGGCCAGGAAAAAGGCTTTACCGTATCATGCTTATAATCAGAGTTTGACGATTGGGCCATCAGGTTTTCCGACTTTGTAAAAACAAAAATTAAACCGATCGAAATGATCGCCAAATGCACAAACCTTTTCATAATTGATTTTTAAACGATAAATTAAAGTGTAGGGCTTAATCAGTGAACATAAACATCTGCCCGTCAATGAGGGATTGCAACGACAGCTGGGTAAGCCTCGCAATGGCCTAAAGAGGAGAGGCAATGGCGGTGTTTAAATCTTTTATGCTAACCTCTCACCCCTTCTTTTAAACATTATCACCGCTGGCTGCGGCACCGTCAATAAAAATCTATAAATCCCGTTAGTTCATGCCCTTTGCAAAACCAACTGTATCCCGATATAGCTGCGGAGATATGTCTGTATTTACTTTAAAGAAACGGCTGAAATAAAATTCATCTTCGTAGCCCAATTCGTATGCAATCTGTTTAACTGTCTTGTCAGTGAGATACAATTCTCTTTTAGCCTCAATAATGATCCGCTCATTAATCAGGCTCGACAAGGTCTTATTGAAATGTGTCTTCGTGATTTTAGCCAATGCCTTTGGAGAAATATACAGCAGCTCAGCATATTGACTGGGGCTGTGTATTGTTTTGAAGTTTTCTTCAATGGCATCTTTTAACTTTTGTAAGATAAAAGGCTCTTTATTGTCTTTAACCATAGCTGCTGCTTTTGGCTGTTGTGCTATTTTTAAACGGGAGGCTGTAATCAGGAATATTTTTAAATACGACACCAGTAACTCATGTTGTGCAAGCGCTGCCCGCTGCATCTCGGATCTAATTTGCTCACAAAGCATTTGAAAGGTGGCAGCAGAAGCTTCATCTACTTTTACAAATGGTGGCTGGTAAACATTATTATACAATACGCCGTTTAATTCCAGTTCTTTTTGATGTTTGTGAATACAGAAAAAATCGAAGTGGAAATAAATGGCAATTCCTTTTATTGGTTTGGTTACTGTAAATATATAAGGCTGATAAGGGGCAAACGTAAAAAGACTGTTTGCTTCAAAAAGATGCCCGTCAAAATCAGCATTTATAGTACCTGCACCTTCCATTAACCATATCAGTGTAAAAAAATTGTTACGCTGTAATTCGTTGAAATAATCATTGCCCTCAAATGAAAACAGCTTAAAAGCAGGTCTTCCGTTTTGCTGATTGATAAGCGTTAAATCCGATTGATTTAGCATGTGTTTCCCGGCGTTTTAGTTGTTAATATTAGTCGTTTTATCCAGGCTGTATTTTTTTAAAATAACAGAAGCAATGTGCCCGCCAAAACCAAAGGTATTGCTCATTGCATAATTCACTTCTTTGTATTGCGCCGAACCCAATGTTATATTTAATTTGTCTTTCCACTCCGGTTCCACCTCATCTGTATTAGCTGTTGGCGGAATAATATTCTCCTGTATTGCTTTAGCTGTAATAATCGCCTCAATGGCTCCCGACGCACCCAGCAAATGACCTGTCATTGACTTGGTGCCGCTGATATTGAGTGAAGCCCTTTCGCCAAAAACCCTTGTTATTGCTCTTAACTCACTTTCATCACCCATTACTGTAGAAGTAGCATGTGCATTAATATAATCAATAGCATCGGGTGTAATCCCGGCGTCATCCAGTGCATCTAACATACCTGAATACGCACCTTCACCATCCGGGTGTGTGCCGGTTAAATGATAAGCATCAGCAGCCATGCCGCCACCTGCTACCTCTGCAATAATAGTCGCACCCCTCGCTAGAGCACTTTCCAAACTTTCAATCACCATGGCGCCGCCACCTTCACCCATTACAAAACCATCTCTCTTTACATCAAATGGCCTTGATGCTTTTTGAGGTTCTTCATTCCGCGTTGATAAAGCTTTGGAAGCATTAAATCCTGCCAGACCACTTTCAACAATAGCAGCTTCGGAACCACCGGCGATAATAACATCAGCTTTACCAAGTCTTATATAATTAAAGGCATCAATAATTGCAGTGGTGGAAGATGCACAGGCTGAAATGGTGGAAAAATTTAATCCCCTTAACCCATATCGTATAGAAATTACACCCGAAGGAATATCTGCAATGATCTTTGGAATAAAATAAGGATTGAACCTCGGCTGACCGGTGCCCTTTACAAATTCAATCAACTGTTCTTGGAAAGTTTGTATACCGCCATTGCCGCTGCCCCATATCACACCAATTTTATTTTTATTGAGTATTTCAAGATTTATTTGTGCATGTTTTAAAGCCTCGTCTGCTGCTGCCACCGCATACTGTGTAAACAAATCATACTTCCTTGCTTCATTTCTTTCAAAGTATAAAGCCGGGTTAAAGCCCTTTACTTCGGCTGCAAATTTTGTCTTGAAATGGCTGCTGTCAAACTTTGTGATAAAGTCCACACCACTCTTTCCGGCAACAATATTTTGCCAAAACGCATCAACTGAATTTCCCAATGGCGTAATGGCGCCCATTCCTGTTATCACCACTCTTTTAAGATCTTTACTCATTTTGTATTTAACTTTTGTTTCAACTCCTTCACCTCGGCTTCCAGTTTTGTAATATATGCTCTTTGCGGTACAAAAGCTGCTTCAATATCCTCCACCGTATATCTTGGGGTAATGTGTTGCGGACAATTCCAGTCGTACGCTTCCACATGCAATACCATCATACGTTCAGACCTGTATTTGTATTCACCTGAATCAAGTGCGTCTGATAAAGACGGGTTATCTTTTAATTCAACAATTTCCGCTTTGGCTAAAATTTTCAATCTTGTCCTGGACGGGTAATCCACCATGATCAGCGCCACGTTGTTGTTGGTGGCAATATTACCAACAGAAATATACTGCATGTTGCCTTTAAAGTCTATAAAGCCGATTCGCTTTTCATCCAACACTTTTACAAAACCTTTTGGCCCGCCACGGTGCTGTATGTAAGGAAAACCGTTTTCGCCAATCGTAGCCAGATAAAAACTACGCTGTTCACTTATAAAATCCATTTCATTCTCTGTCAACCCATCAATATAAGTTTCCCGCTCCATGCGGGCATAACTCTTACGGCTGCCCATTTTCTCCTGCATTTCTTTTACTGCGTCGGTAAATGCAAGCGATGCAAAATTTTTTGCCATAATAATTTCTTTTTTTTACCAGCAATAGAACACCTGTTAAGCTCCGGTTGTGTCACTCACTTGTACTGCATCAATGCTGTTCGGCATTATGTTTGTCATCTTTGAAATGTTTTTTACCGCACAGGCATTCACTTCTTGTTGCAATACCTCGTCCCACATCGTATCGCCGCATTCATCGGGAATTATAACCCGTCCATCTTCGTTTTTTAATATTGTTGTTTCCATACACAATTTTTTACTTGAACTTTCTTTCTGTTTCTTGTATCTCCAGGTCATTAATGCTGGCATATCTCTTACGCATCAGGCCATTTTCATCAAACTCCCACAATTCGTTTCCATAACTGCGGAACCATTGTCCTTCATGGTTATGCCATTCGTATTCAAAACGCACTGCCATCCTGTTCTCCCTGAAGCCCCACAGTTCTTTTTTGAGCTTGTAGTCAAGTTCTTTTTCCCATTTGCCTTTTAGAAATTCCCTTACAGCTTCCCTTCCATTAATGAAATTTGTGCGATTCCGCCATTCTGTATCAACTGAATAGGCCATGCTTACTTTTTCAGGGTCTTTACTGTTCCAGGCATCTTCAGCCATCTGTACCTTTTGCAATGCAGTTTCCATCGTAAATGGGGGAAGTGGTTGACGTTGTTCCATATTTTTTATTTTGTTACACAAAGCTCAGCAAAACGAAGGCCTTCTAAAATGGATGATGAACGCAATGGGATGGACAGTTTTCCCCCGGTCAATACTTTTGCCAAAAAAAGCCGGCAACTTTGCCGGCCCACTATTTAACTGCTTGCGTTAATAATTTTATTTGCCTGCTACCTTTTCTTTATAAAAACGATGGATGTTGTCAGAAATGTAGTCAAGATGGTCTTCCACTGCAAAATGTCCGGCATCAAGCCTGTGCATTTCAGCATGGGGCAAATCTTTCAGATAGGCCTCGCCACCGGCAGGGGTAAAGAAAATATCCGTTTGCCCCCAAAAAATAATTGTTTTGGGCTGTTGTTTGCGAAGGAACTCCTGCCACACAGGATACAATTCAACATTTTTCCGATAGTCATAAAACAGGTTGAGGTTTACACGAACTGCATTGGGTCTTTGCATAAAAGCATAGTCAGATTCCCAATTATCGGGACTTATTAACGACGTATCTTTTGCACCATAAAAATAAATGCTTTTAATTGCGTCATGTGTAAGGAATGCCGCTAAAGGTTTTTCTGTTTCAGCACTCCTGTTTTTCCACAAGGCGCCACGAAAACCATCCCATGCTGCTGTAAAACCAACTTCATAGGCATTGGTGTTTTGTATAATTAACCAGTCTAGTGCTTTGGGATTGCGGCCGACTATCCTGAAACCAATCGGCCCACCATAATCTTGTGCATACAGTCCGTAATGGTCAAATCCTTTTAGTTGCAGGAAATGTTCAACGATTAAAGAAATGCCGTCAAAAGTATAATCATACGATGCAGGGTCAGGCATATCACTCAGACCAAAGCCTGGATAGTCGGGAGAAATTACATGGAATTTATCAGAGAGCGAACCAATCAGGTCCCTGTATTGATGGGAGCCGGCAGGGAAGCCATGTAATAAAACAATCTTGGGATTTTTAGGATCCCCGGCTTCACGATAGGCGATGTTTAAACCATCAACTTTAATACGCTTGTAAGATACCTGTGCCAAAGACACCTGAGATGTCAGCAGCAATACAAACGCAAAAAACAGCATGTTAATCTTTTTCATTTTTTTCATTGTTTAAGTTTCAAATAATTTTAATGGCACAAAGTTGTTCTTATAACAGGGGGTAGAAAATGGAGAATAAACGCAGTTGGATGGATGAATTTCCCGGATGAATTGTTTAAGCAACAAAAAAGCCGGAAACAATCCGGCTTTTTTATCAGGGTCTCGTTTATAAATTTAGTTCAGCACTGCTTCAACTTCTAATGCAGGCGCCAGGGGAAAATCAACTGGTATTTGTGTAAGATTGTGAAGATAGTTCATGGCTGTTTTATCACTCACCTGCAAAATCAAATCAACCAGGTTTTCATCTGTGTAACCTTGTGCAAAAAAGTCGTCAACCAATTCAGCTTCCGCATTACCACGGTTGCGGGTGATGCTGGCGGCTAATTTAACCAATGCATTCAGCCTGGGGTTATCAGCCTTTTCACGGCGTATATTCAGTAGTTGGGCATCCGTAAATCCATTCATTTTACCAATTACGGTGTGGGCACTTTTACAGTATAGGCAGTTGTTTACTTCGCTCACAATTAAATTTACAGCTTCCTTTTCTTTGTTAGATAACGTGGTCTTTGCATTCTGATAGGCCAGGTACCGGCCTAAACCATTACTGGAATGAGCGATAGTGGCATACAAGTTTGGAACAAAGCCAAGCGCCTTGTTCAGGTTGTCAAAAATAGTTTGATTGGCCGTAGCTACTTCATCTCTTGTGGGGACTGTGAATTTTTTCATTGTTTTTATTTTTTAAGTTTTGTTGCCGTTATTGACAATGCAAAAGTGCTCCGGCAGCAAACCATAAAAAATGGAGAATGAACGCAGATGAATGGATAATTTTCCAGGGAAGGTTATATAAAAACAATTTCATTTGCTTTGCAATGCGCTAAAAATAGCGCGGTATCAGGCAGTAAATTCGTGTCGGGTTGAATTATGTAAGATGCTGATTAGGGCTACATACAACAAGCGGGGTTGGCGAAGTGGGGGAATTGGGCTTACGTCCGCCCGGCAAACCCAAGCCCAATTTATATAATAATACTAATGACTGGCACTTGGCTCCATAGCTATCGTTCCGTCAGGCATGAAGCGCAACAGCGTGTTAGCGGTCCGTTGTTATTTGCCCTGTTGTTTCATTACATTCCAGAAATTGTAGTCCATCATCGGTGCACTGGTAACTCCTACATTATGCCCGATGGTTACAATTTGTCCACGATGGTAGGTTGTGTGAATTATCAAATGTTGCAAATATTCAAACTTTGGAAAATTCGCAGAGAACCATTCCGATTCAATTAAATACGGCTCATTCATATCTTCATAGTTCCCTTTTACATATGCCGCCAAAAGTATTGCCTCATTCACTAAATTTTTGTATTCAGTTTTTAAATTCACCTCTGTCACAATGTAATCAAATGCTGGCGTTGATGTTCCTCGAATCATTGAAGACCAATACAACTGGGTGTCACTAATATGTTTTAGTGTTTTTGCTATACTACTAAAACTTGACGGGCATTCTCTTTGCAGTAAATCCTCTGAGTGACTTTGTAGCCAGTTTACTAATTGTTCTGTTACCCAAACGTTGTAATCAACGCTATTTGCAAATGTTGTTTTTAAACTCATAATTATTGTTGTTTATTTTTGTCCATTTTGATTTTGCCGTTACAATCACCTAACGCTCGGGCACTTGCAAAGGCAGGGAATTCATTGCTTGTCCAGGGAGTGCAAATACCCATTTGAAAATATATTGCTGGAGTTAAGAAACCTAAGCTAGGCTTTATTCGTTGAGACCCAAACCGCAGTACAACAGGATTACTGCTGCTGGTCGATTCAATGTCAAGACCCGCTATCAGCAATACCAATCCTGCAGCCAAATTTTGCCACACGGAATTTGTGTTTGTTGTGTCGAATATTGGAGTCAAAAAAAATCTTGGTGCTTTTTAACGTACTCAATATTTAAAACATTCAGGTCATCCTCATATTCATAAAACTTTTGGTCAAGGGCGTCCCAAACTTCGTTGGCTGTCTCTTCAATTTGTTCAACTATTTCTGTCCGTTCGGCGCTGTCCTTTGGAACAAGTCCTTTTGGAAATTGATCAATTGCTTTTTGCAAAATGTCTGCTGCCTTGTCTGCACCAATTGCTTTTAGAGATAAAACTGTTTCATGTGCATTGTCACCGCTTGAGTTGCAGAAATATTGATTAAAGCCGCCACTATTAATTTCTCTTTCTAAATTTTGGTTGAAATAAAATATCTTTTGTTGCGCTGTCAACTTATCATAGTCGTCACCATATTCACAAAGTTCTCCAATAAAGTCGTCCAGTTCAATAATACTAACACTTCTGTCTTCAAAGCTTAGTAACCCGTCCAAATTTGAAATTTTCGTCATAATGGTCTAAAGTTTAGGAAGATGTCAGATTGCCTGCAACCATCGTTCGGCGGTGGCTGCAGGCCCGGAATAGTTGCTGCGTACCCTCGGCAACAGAAGCTGATTATAACTACTGATGTTGAAATTAACAACTAAAAACTAAATAGCATTCGCTCAAGCCCGATATCAGCCGATAGTAGTGAAACGGCTTATTTTTCATCCCACCACCCTGCTGGCAAACCTTTTGTTGCCTGCTGCACAAGTTGCCATGTACTAATTAAATCCAACTTTCCCTTTTACGGATTCAAATAATTTCTTTGAGTTGTAACCAACTCCATTTTTAAAAACAAAAACCACTCTGCGTATATCACTGATGTTCCTTGAAGGGTCACCATCTATTATTAAAAGATCAGCCGATTTGCCTGCTTCAATTGTGCCAATAGTTTTATCAAAGCCTAATGCAACTGAACCATTTTGGGTTGCAATTTTTATTGCCTCCAATGGGGTAAACCCATCCGCTTCTACCAATAACTCTATGGCTCTCCAATTTCCAAAGCCTGCGATGGTGCCCCCATTACCAGTTGGGTCAGTGCCTACTGTAAGCAGCCCACCCATGTCGTAAAACATCTTTTCCATTTTTGCATTATTGGCAAATGCTTTATCATAATCCGTTGGTGCTTTTGCCGATTTAACCCTGGCAAATAATTTTAAATAAAAATCCCTGCTGTCAGGAGAAAAATAGCTTAACAATTCCGGAGAAGGGGCAGGTTGTGTTGTAGTATACCCTTCAAACACAGCAGGTGTTGAATTGATAATTACTTTTTTATCAATTAAGAACTGTATTAAGTTTTTAACGCTGTCATTTCTAATATCCATATTGCCAAAAGATTTGAGTGCATTTGGCGGACATTCATTCTCTTTTTTATCTTTTGCAAAATCGGAGCTTACAATAAAGCCATGCTCCAATTGGTCAATCCCCATCTCCGCAGCTTCTCTGTAAGTTACCGAACATAAATGAGCAGTAATCTTTAAATGCCTTTTATGTACTGCATCAATAGCAGCTTTTAAAGTAGGTTTTTCTATAGCCATATAACCTTTAAAAGACGTAAATCCTTGGTCTGCCCAATAATTTACAAAAGCAGTGGCATCTTCTGGCTTTTTTAACTCATTCATTTGAGGAAAGATAGAACCATTCCCATCGAGATAAGGTGCTGTTACTTCGATAGCAGGTCCTGGAATTTTTCCTGCATCGATGTCCCTTTTTATGTTCATGTCTGAATAGGGTTCAACATTACCCGCAGTTCTTATCGTAGTGGCACCCGCTGCAAGATAGAGGCGTGGGAAAGTAAAAGGCAATTGTTTTAAATTAAGATACCTTGGTTCAAGGGAATGTGCAGATATATACATGTGTTCATGCAGCATTACCAACCCTGGCATTATCGCCTTGCCATTTAAGTCAACGATGTTCGCAATTTTAGGGATAATTGCTTTTGCATCATCACCTACCCAATCAATTTTGCCATTACTGATTATGATTGTTTGATGTGGCCTTGCAGCATTGCCTTTGCCATCAATCAGTAAAGCATTTTTAAATACAATGATACTGTCATTATAGTCAATGTACTTTTTTGTTTCGTCACTGAATTTTATTTGTGCAAAAGCAATGGTTGATAAAAAAGAAGCAAAAATGAAAGCTAATGAAGTTTTATACATAGTCATATTCTTAATTCCTTTTAGCAATATTACAAAGTGTATTAATGTATACCATACAACGGGCACGGCCTGGTGAACTGTGGATAGTAGCATTCCAACCAGCCCTTACCGGTGTTAATTTTTATTTGCTGTTGAAGATACATTTTGTAGCTGATGGCGTTGCGTCACCCTGGCAACTGAAGTTGAATAATGATTTTTACTGCCGATTGTTCTTCCGCCATTCCCGGATGTTTGCGGTGGTGCTTCTGCCAACACAATAGAAGATATACTTACTGTTTGAGTCGCCAGATAATGAACGAAGCATTTTAATTTACGCTATAGTCAATCAAAGAGACGCCCAATAAGAACGGTCGGCTTACAAATAATTCCGAGCATTTGGTTTGAAGAGCACAGTAGAATGATGCTTACAAGAATAGGAATTATTGTATTTGTCAGCCGCTGTAATCTTTTGCACTTAATTGGAACCTGATATTGTCGGGATCACGTAGGTATACTTGGTCCTCATTTTCTATGGTAGGATTAGCAGAAGGGAATTCCTTTTTCAACTTTTCGAATACCGATGCTGCATCAAAAGATGCTATGCCAATGCAGAAATGATCTATGCCGGATGAACGCTCATCTTTATTAATACTTAAGAAGCTGTTTCCAAGGTCAAGGTTACAATAGTCTTTATCCTCGTTCCTCACCTTTAAGCCCAAAAGTTTCTGGTAGAAAGCTTTTGATTTAGCCACATCGGAAACATAGATCGTAGCATGATTAAGCGTTTTTCCCTCGAAACTGGGTTGAGCAGATACTGCTAACACCGATGGGGCAGCAGCAATAACTGCTAATGACTGAACAAAATCCCGTCTGCTGATGCCGCCTTTTTCGTAGGAATCAAGCATTTTTTCAATTACATTTTTCATTGTTTTTTTTATAGTGTTTCGTAATAGCATTAACACTTACGAAAAAGCATTACTGAAATTGGGGAATTCGAAGATGCCAGGCCTATTACGTCAGGGCCAAATGCGATGCTGAAGATGAAGTTAAGATATTAAGGCTGATTAGCAAAAGTCCTGCCCAGGCTAAAGTTGAAGCGATGCACTTTAATGTTGTATGTTTTTATTGTTGTTAGTTAAGTTAGACTCAAGAGTATTTGCAAGTCGGTAAAATAAAGCTCATATGCTGGTTAACAAGTTCACCTTTTATGGATTTCGGGCTACTCTTTTGGAGCAGCTTTTTTTCATTCCCATCCGATGGGCTTCAATAAAAGGATTGCAGCGAAGCATGTCTTCAATGCCGGGAATTACAATACATTAACTGCCGTTAAAAAATAATCTAATTTTAAAAATGACTTTTAAAAAAACCTTCGTCCTCGTAATAATCATATCCTGTTGCTCAGCCACCGGTTTTGCTCAACTTATACTTTATTCGCAACTCTTCGATCATAAACATGCTGCATTTTATTATATAGCCGGCAAGGTGGGCAACAATTATCATATCTGGAAAACCACTCAGTCGGGCATCCGGGTGGGAAAAGAGAAAATCGCCATTGACATCATTATTCTGTCAGATCAAATGAAGGTGATTGATGAAAAGGCGCTGATGATAGATGAATCCAATGCGCATGCTGTGAAAATAAATTTTACCCCAATCGGCACGTATTATTTTGCCACGATCGATTTTTATGATTCAGGGGTATTGATAAAGCAGCAGGTTTTAAAAATGGACGAAAATGGATCGATTATAGATTCTGCAATTCACCCGGGTAGTTTTACAAACAAAACAGTTGCCGGTAATTATACTTCATTTGACAGTGCAGTAATCGGGCGAGCAAATTGGACGTACACAGTTACAACAAGGCCGGTAAATCAGGACGGTGATCTGGAGGAAACGCAATCCGTATTCCACAAACTCCTCGATATTGATCAGACTGAAATGATCATTCGCAAACAGCATTATCCGCGTGATACAATAGCGCCAATGGTTATCAGGTACCGCTCCTCGAAATTCAATTATCATTTTCCGAAAATCATCCCGGATAGCAATGGAATAGTATGGGTATGTGCATCCCAAAAACGAACTGCTGAAGCCAAAGATTCTTCTAACGCCATTTTTTTAGTGAAGCTGGATTCAAATCTTAATGAATTGCCGGGAGCTGTTAAATATATCAAATCAAATTTGCCTGATGCTACGGTTAAGGCACTATTCAACCCGCAAGAGATCTTCATGGTGAACAGGCAGCTTTTTTTAATTAGCGTTGGTGCATTTCCTGAAACTTTTTATTATTCGAAATCTGCAGGAGTATACCGTGGATCGTATGATATATATCAAACCAGGCTCCTGCGGGTGACCCAACTTGATGAGTCAATGAACCTGTTGCATGACACGCTGATCAGCCTGCTTTCCATGGGTTCAGAAATTTTTCCTTATGGTGCTTTCTATTCTACCCAGGATGGCAGTATAGATATGTTTTGTAATCAGCAATTCCCTCATAAGATGAATGGTATCAAGTGGTTTAGAATTTCTAAAAACCCTATAGAAGAAAGCAATCTGCTGGTCGACCCGCACAACGAATATTTAATCTCCGGTACGATAAGGATTGATAAGGATATTTATATAATACCATTTTCTCATAACGGGAAAATCGGTTTTATGAAATGGGCCAATAGCAACTAAAGCAATTTCATTTTCATAACTATCCGGAGACGAAATACGCGACAAGTGAAAACATCTGGCACGCCGTAAACAACTAAAGGCCAAATAGAATTCGCCTAAACCCTATATTGGCTGATAGTAGTATCCCGCAGTTTCGGGATTATCCCGTCCGCCAGTCTTGTGGCAAACTTTTGTTGGACGAGTGCACTTTTAATTACAGGTCAGGATAAATATTAGCGCCGTTAACTGCTGCCAGTATCCTCGTTGATATTGGCGATGTGCATCTGTTTGAAACTTTCTATCACTTAAACAGCTTTGTTGGCCTTTAGTTCTCACAGAGTTACGCGTAGCGAACGCTTTGCATAGGCCAAAATATTGTCCGACCAGTCACCCGTCAGGATACCCGCGCCAGTGGCGAATGCAGCAGTGTCCCTTTAAGGAGACTTTGCGGAGACGAAAAGATGCCTCGTACCTCGGCATGACAAGCCCAGGGTGTTTTTAAGCTGAAATTGTATGTTCAGCCAGCGTTTATGCTTCAGCTTGTCATGCTGACGAAGGAAGCATCCATCCCTCGTGTGCCTTGCCTTGAATAACTATTCATGCGTCAATGGGAAATTAAGCAGGGTTACTTTCTTTGTTTCAAGACAAAGAAAGTGGCAATACTTGCAAATAATACAACTCAAACTCACCCCCCATTCACTATTGCCTATCCCAAACAACCCGTTTACCCAAATCATGTTAATGACCGCAATGTGCGGCGTTGGCAAGCGAAAACGCGCAGGAGCCCTGCCTGCGTGACGCAGTCAGGCAGGGTTCGGGTTTCGCTTGAATCCGCTTCGCGGATCACGAACACCTTTAAAAAAATATCAGCGTCGTTCGTAATTTCTTTGGTTACTTTCTTTGTTTCAAGACAAAGAAAGTGACAAAGCAAATCCCGGAATGGCCCAGTCAAAACAGATGCACTCCGAATAAAATAGAAGAATGGTTTGACACGTACTTAATTTTCTTGTACGCAACCTCCCATTACGGTTACCTCTCTTTGTTTCAAGACAAAGAAAGTGGCAAACCAAATCCCGGAATGACCCCAGTCAAAACAGAAGCACTCCGAATAAAATAGAAGAATGGTTTGACACGTTCGCAATTTTCTTGTCCGCAACCTCCCATTACGGTTGCCTTTCTTTGTTTCAAGGCAAAGAAAGTGACAAAGCAAATCCCGGAATGGCCCTTGGGTAAACCAGGCATACCTGCTCCATCAACAACAAAAAATATTAGTTTGTTACGTTCGTAATTATTGCCCTTGGCAGGCGGGGGTTACTTTCTTTGTTTCAAGACAAAGAAAGTGACAAAACAAATTCCTAAAACGACCTTACTTAATCGAGTCATACCCGCATTTTAAATAACGAAAAAGATCAGGTCGCTTTGCAAGCACTAAGTTTGAAAAGATCGTGAGGTGTGGCGCCGGCAAGCGAAAACGTGCGGAGCAGTCGGGTTTCGCTTGAACTTTCTTGGGTTACTTTCTTTGTTTCAAGACAAAGAAAGTGACAAAACAAATTCCTAAAACGACCTTACTTAATCGAGTCATACCCGCATTTTAAATAACGAAAAAGACCAGGTCGCTTTGCAAGCCCTAAGTTTGAAAAGATCGTGAGGTGTGGCGCTGGCAAGCGAAAACGTGCGGAGCAGTCGGGTTTCGCTTGAACTTTCTTTCTTGCCCGACTGCCCCTGACAGGCGGGGGTTACTTTCTTTGTTTCAAGACAAAGAAAGTGACAAACCAAATCCCGGAATGACCCCAGTCAAAACAGAAGCACTCCGAATAAAATAGAAGAATGGTTTGACACGTTCGCAATTTTCTTGTACGCAACCTCCCATTCCGGTTGCCTTTCTTTGTTTCAAGACAAAGAAAGTGACAAACCAAATCCCGGAATGGCCCGTGTGTAAACCAGGCATACCTGCACTATTGCAATCCTGTGGTCGGTGAGCACATCAACCACCACACTGAAGCCCAGGTAGCTTTATAAGCTGAAATTCTATATTCAGCCGAAGTTTATCCTTCAGCTTGTCATGCTGACGAAGGAAGCATCTTTCCTTCGTGTGCCTGTGTCTCGCAATAACTGTTGATGCGTCAACGGGAAATTAAGCAGGGTTACTTTCTATGTTTCAAGATAAAGAAAGTAACAACCAAATCCCTAAAACGACCTTACTTAATCGAGTCATACCCGCATTTTAAATAACGAAAAAGACCAGGTCGCTTTGCAAGCACTAAGTTTGAAAAGATCGTGAGGTGTGGCGCTGGCAAGCGAAAACGTGCGGAGCAGTCGGGTTTCGCTTGAACTTTCTTTGGCTACTTTCTTTGTTTCAAGACAAAGAAAGTGACAAAGCAAATCCCGGAATGGCCCGTGTGTAAACCAGGCATACCTGCAATATTGCAATCCGGTGGTCGGTGAGGACACCAACCACTAGAGTAAAGCCCAGGGTGTATAAGCTGAAATTTTATATGCAGCCCAAGTTTATTCTTCAGCTTGTCATGCTGACGAAGGAAGCATCCCTCCCTCGTGTGCCTTGCCTTGAATAACTATTGATACGTCAATGGAAAATTAAGCAGGGTTACTTTTTTGTTTCAAGACAACGAAAGTGACAAAACAAATCCCGGAATGGCCCTTGTGTAAACCAGGCATACCTGCACTATTGCAATCCGGTGGCCAGTGAGGACACCAACCACCAGGGTGAAGCCAAGGGTGCTTAATAAGCTGAAATTCTATATTCAGCCCAAGTTTATTCTTCAACTTGTCATGCTGACGAAGGAAGCATCTTTCCTTCGTGTGCCTGTGTCTCGCAATAACTGTTGATGCGTCAACGGGAAATTAAGCAGGGTTACTTTCTTTGTTTCAAGACAAAGAAAGTGACAAAACAAACCCCTGAACGACTACTTCAAAAACACATGCACTTCCTCCATCAACAATAGAGAAGATTCCTTCCCGTATCACTTGTTTCCTTCCCCATTCCCCATTCACGCCCCCTCACTCCGCCCGCTGCACCTCCGTCCTCGGCGACACCCCATTCTCATTAAAAGCCTCTATCTGGTAATAATATACCCGGTCCTTCTCGAGCGCATGCAGGTAATATTCATTATTACCGTAAACCATCACGCTGTTATACAACTTACCTGGCGCCTCCCCGAAATAGATATTATAGCCCGTGGCGTTATTAACAGTCTGCCACTTAAACCAGATATTCCTCCGCTCACTGTCACCGCGCAGCCCGATAAAATGCTTTACCGTATCAGGTACCGCTCCATGGCCGTTGCCAAACACACGCAGGCCGCTGATCGCAAACTTACCCGTAGGCA
Source organism: Chitinophagaceae bacterium UBA7600 (assembly GCA_002478885.1). GTDB lineage: Bacteria > Bacteroidota > Bacteroidia > Chitinophagales > Chitinophagaceae > DLKC01. The sequence continues at coordinate 2,196 of DLKC01000052.1, read as the reverse complement.
TATGAATATTTTCCATTTTAAGATAGCGGGCTTCAACAGGCTTCTCCAGCTCAATATAATCATGCGGTACATCCGTTTTGTTCTGGCTTTTATCCACCAGCACCTTCCATTTTTTACCGTCTTCCGATGAGTAAATAATGTACTGATGGTAAATACCCGGGATCTTACCAAGGTAGCTGCTGTCAACATCCTGGTCTGCATAGTTCACCTGTATGGCTTTCACCGTGCTGGTTGCGCCAAGATCGGTCTGCAGCCACTCCCCCTTATCGCCGCTGGCAGCGCTCCAGTAGGTCTTGATGCTTTCATCAACGGCATTGTTGGCCGTATAACCGCCAAGCGTGGAAGATACCATCACCGGCTTGTTATAGTTAAGCAGCATCCACCCCGCAAAGGAGCTATGATACCCGTTTAATGCCTTCCCCGGCAGGTACAAAGGGTAATCCCCGAATGCAGTATTGCAGTAAAGGATGCCGTCGCCGTCAAAGCCTGCCGGCCATATGCCAATGCGCCGTTCAAAATTGTTTTTGGTATTCACCACAATCGTGCTCACATGCCACCAGTTGCCCGACTTATCCTGGAAGCTGGCGCCATGCCCTGCGCCCCGGGCAAACCCACCGGGTTTGTAAGAGAACGGGTTGTGCGACTGGTAAGTGAAAGGGCCCAATGGATGGTCGCCAACATACACCCCATCACCATAACCGCTGAACTCCGTCCCCGGCGCGCCGTATTGCAGGTAATATTTGCCGTTATGCTTATCCATTTCTGAACCTTCAATAAAAGGGCTCAGGAAGGTATTGTCACCATTTTCCCCAAAGCGCTCCCACCCGTGAATATCAGGATGCAGTTGTAGGAGTTCTTTTCTTTCACCGATAGGTTGAAAGGTTTTCCGGTCTATCTCCTGTCCATAGGTAGGGTAGGTATTGCTCGAACCGAAATAAATGTAAAGCCTGCCATCATCATCCGCGAACAGCGCCGGGTCCCATGCCCCTGCTTTAAAAGAGTCAACAGCCTCTTTCCAGTCGTCTTTTGTGGGATTTTTACTCATCCACAACGGGAAGTCCCGGGTATAAGTCGAACCGATCACCAGCAGCGTATCACCCATGGCGCATACCGCAGGTGCGCACAGCTCATCATATACATGGTGATAAGGCTTCAGGAACTTCCGCGGCACAAAGGTCCAGTGCAGCATATCGCTGCTGTGCCAGTAACCCCATTGGTTGGTCGAGAACAGGTAATATTCGTCTTTAAACAGCGTGATCACCGGGTCGGCGGTGGCACGGTGTCTTCCCTGCTCCGAGAAATTGGGAATAGGCGTATAGCCATAGTCAATGTTGATCGGGTTACAAAAGGTCTGCTGCTGTGCAATGGCATGCTCCATGGCAAACAATACAAGGATGGCCGGCAATAGTCTGTTCATAGCATCGAAGTTCTTACAAAAGACATAAAATTACCGATTACTCCTTAGCCCTTTATATTATTGCTGTAATAAATACAGCACCCGCCGGCGCCACCGGGCAGTGCCCTTGGCTTACCTCGTTTTATCAAATGATATTCTTTAAAACTTGTAAATTTTGAAATACGTATTCCCTTACCTTTGCGCCAAAATTTTAATCCTTCTAAATAATCGTCATTTATGGCTAATAAGGGCAAAATCAAACAGATCATCGGTGCGGTGGTTGACGTAGAGTTCACTGAGGGGCACCTTCCTGAGATTTATAACGCATTGGAGCTCAAAAGGCCCAACGGCGACAAACTCGTTCTTGAAGTGCAGCAGCACCTCGGTGAAGACAGCGTTCGTACCATCGCGATGGACGGTACAGAAGGCCTCATCCGTGGTACAGAAGTAGTTGATACAGGCGTGGCTATAGCGATGCCTACAGGCGACCTTATCAATGGCCGTTTGTTCAATGTAACCGGTGATGCAATTGATGGTTTGCCCCAGGTTAGCAAAGAAAAAGGACGTCCTATACATGCCTTGCCGCCATTATTCGAAAACCTGAGCACAGCTACAGAAGTGCTGTTCACAGGTATCAAAGTGGTTGACCTTATCGAGCCTTATGCAAAAGGTGGTAAGATCGGTCTCTTCGGTGGTGCAGGTGTGGGTAAAACCGTATTGATCCAGGAACTCATCAACAATATCGCAAAAGGTTATGGCGGTCTGTCAGTATTCGCCGGTGTGGGTGAGCGTACCCGTGA
>DLKC01000066.1 GCA_002478885.1 Chitinophagaceae bacterium UBA7600 | reverse complement strand
CTTTTATTCTTTGGTAAATCTATACCGGCAATACGGGCCATACAATAATTTAATTTTTACGTTTATTACTAATTCTTTTAAAAAGAAATTATCCCTGTCTCTGTTTATAACGGGGGTTCTTTTTGTTAATGATATACAGTTTGCCCTTTCTGCGAACAATCTTGCAGTCGGCACTACGTTTTTTAACAGATGCTCTAACTTTCATATTTGTATTTTTTTCTGTCAGCCCGCAGCCAAAGCGCCAAGCCGCTATTTATACCTGAATATTATTCTTCCCCTTGTTAAATCATATGGGCTCATCTCTACTCCAACCTTGTCGCCCGGCAAAATTCTGATGTAATTCATCCTCATTTTACCCGAGATGGTAGCCAATATTTCATGCCCGTTTTGTAGCTTAACTTTAAACATGGCATTACTCAAAGCCTCTACAATAGTTCCATCCTGTTTAATCAGCGATTGTTTTGACATATAATTTTTGGGAGCGCGAAGATATAAGATTGTACGTGAATAACGAAAATTTTGAATTATTTTTTCCCCATTTTGTGGAAAATAGATGGCAAATGTCGGCCTTAAAGGGGATTTACAATGTTTTTTTTTACAGTTCCAAAGCTTCAACACTAAAATATATCTTCGGTTGGCACATTTGCGGCTGCTTAGCTGTGCGACGCAACAGCTGATGCCAGGTAGTGCAACAGCCGGCTCCTGGAAAAATCAATTAAAATTTCAGCAAATATTTAAAACAGGATAACCGGGTAACCCTTTTTAGGATTATTTTGCAACAATCGTAAATGTTCATCGCTCAACTTACCTGCCCCGGGGATAAGTTATCGCCAAACTATTTAGTCATGAAGCAAGTAACTCCGGAGATTAGTTGCGTGGAATGTAATGCTAAACTCCATTCCATCTTTCACAAAATGCAGCTCCAGGAGCTGGAAAACCTGGATGGATTAAAATCGTGCGGTCATTATAAAAAAGGTCAATACATTTTTACCGAACGCGGCAACCCGCTGGGTCTGTTTTGCATCAATCGCGGCAAGATAAAACTTACCGCTACCGGCGAAAATGGCAAAGAACAGATTCTGCGCCTGTTAAAAGAGGGTGATGTTATTGGCTATCGCTCCCTTATTTCCAACGACAGGTACCATTGTTCCGCGGTGGCAATCGAAGATTCCTCGGTATGTTTTATACCAAGATCGGCGTTCAATAACTTGATTAAAGAGAACAGCGCGGTAAGCTATGAGGTAATGAAACTTTTAAGCGATAACCTGAAAAAAGCAGAACGGCAAATCGTTTCTCTTGCCCAAAAAAATGTGCGGGAACGAATGGCGGAAGCGCTCCTGTTTTTCAAAGCTTCCTATGGCATAAATACCGAAGACAAAACGCTGAATGTCGCTTTAAGCCGGGAAGAGATCGCTGATTTTGTAGGCACTTCAACCGAAACAGCCATACGGCTCTTGTCTGAATTCAATGGCGACGATCTTATAAAACTACATGGCAAAAAGATACAGATCACCAATGTGGAAGGGCTTATAAAGACAGCCGGACTGGAAGATCACTAGATGTAAGGGCTTCGCCTAAACATGACGAAAATCATATTTGGGCTTTTCCTTTATCATCTTTTGCTGATGAAGCTAAGAATAGATTTGCTCCAGCAAATTTTTTCCCATGTGTGTCACGATTCAAAAGTACCAGGTAGCCGTTAACAGGTTTCAACTGGAAATTTATCCTGCCGTGCAATATGCCCTCGAAGCAATCAACACCATTGAGGCCGGGGTGCTGGACGAACAATATATTTCTGCAGTTAACAACCTGCAAAAGGAGTTTCATTCACTGGAAACCTTTGAACGGAAACTGATTTTCCCGGCGGTGCTGTCGCTTTTTGACGAGAATGGAAAAGAAAAGCAGTTTACACCCGACATTGCCGAAATATTAAACCTCTGCATCGCAAAAGAAGAACGGCTTTCCACATATGTCGACGAAATAAAATCTATGCTGGAGGGCGAAACGGAGAGGGAATCTAACACCAGTATCGATCCATGGCACCTGCGCATGCAGCAACTTTCCGATATTTTTCTTAACCGTTTTATGCCGGCACGGCAGCAGTGGATCCGCCTGCTGCTTCAGCTCGAATCTTCAGGTCACGCTTTCAAAACATCGCATGGTATCTGCACCTGCGGCAGGTATGCTGCGGATGTTGAGAAAGAAGCGCCCGGGAAACAACAGCACCAATAGCCGATCTGCACTGTTACCAGTAAATGGTTTATTTACCAAACTTAAATGCCGCTCATTGGCACCTTGTGCATCCTGCACCTGTTGCGGCTTATGCGGTGGCGGGATTGACTTTAAGTAATACCTGCTTAATACCTGGGGAATACCTGGGGAATACAAAAGTGTACCATCCTTCGATCATCCTTCGATCATCTTTCGCTCATCCTTCGTCCGGTCCTGATTTAATGCTTTGCTTTAACCCATGACGATTGCCCGCCGGAACCGGCGTGTTGTTGCATGGCAAGGGGGTAGTATATAGGGAAAAGTGAATGGGTTGGGGTGCTGCCACAGGCCGCATAAAATTAATACATCCCGCTAAAATAAGCAAGTATGATCCGGGCCTTCCGGCTGTTCCGTAATGCGCAGAACGCACAAGGGAGTGACACAACCGGCGATGCCACCTGCACAGCAGCTGGTTGCAAAAATCTACGCCCGGGCAAGGAAGGTTCAACCGATATCAACAGGCTTCGATGTAAGGGGACGGCCATAAAAAACAGCGGCAATCTTTAGTAAGCAACAGCTTTACGTTTACCTATTCATCATTCCTGAACAGGTGATATTTGAAGCCGGTTATCAAACCTGCGCTGTGTATTTTTTGATCAAACATTTGCATGCTCGTAGTAATATATGAAAGCCTGGACCTGAAATAAGGCTCAGCAAAAACGGTGAACCTGTCGTTGATTTTTTTAGAAACCGATGTGCTTAAATACAGGCTTACACCTGTATTTCCCTTATAAACATTACCGCTGCCGATAGCTGTACCCGAACCGTCAATACCGGGGATTACCCCACTATATTTTGATGCTATATTTAAAAGCACGCCTGCATTGATGGCGGTAAGTAGTTTGCCGCTGCCCAATTTATAGCCTAAAATAAAAGGCACATCAATACTTTTATAACGCGAATGCATATTCCCGCCTGTTAGTATGCTGTCGCTGCTCAATGTGTATGCTTCGTTAACAACGGCATAATGTACACCTGCTTTTGCAACAAGTCGTTTTCCTATATTAAAATTCAGCCGTGCGCCCATACTCCACGAAAATTGCATCCCGGCGGAATTTTCCAGGAGTTGGGCATACACCGGATGATCAGAACTAAAACTATTAAAAGGCAAATCGGGTGAAACAAAAAACTCAACAGAAAACTTTGTAACATCGTCGGGCATCATTTGCCCTGCTGTTACAGAATCGCTTTCATCACTTGAAGTCAAATCCGTCTTTGATGTACTGTCTGGCAACATAGCAACAACCGGGCTGGTCTTTTCTGCAGGAGCAGGAGCATAAGGCTGCGCAATTTCCTGCGGCTTTTTTCCGGTGGTTTTAACGCCAACGCTATCCTTTGATTCCTTTGGCAAACCGTCATCATTATCCTTGCGCTTTATCGCATCTTGTAGCGCTTTATATTTTTTTAGAGATGGTTCATTCACAGGGCCATCTTTACCGTTGCGAACCTCACCGGTATACGCCTTTTCTGCGTCGCTGGAATCGGGCCTTTTTGTAATTGTTTCCGGAATAGTCTTACCAATTGCATTGTCCATTTTTCTAAGGGAGTCAACCACCGATAGGGGCACAACAGCAACAGTTGGTTCTTTCAGCATAAAAAGCCCGCCGACGGCTACAGCAACAATAAGCAGGAGAGAAAAGAAATACCACCGCGGAATAAAAAATATAACGCGCCTTTTCTTTTTACCATTAATTCTATCCCACATATCAGCAGGTACCTCAGCCTCTGAATGCGCAAAGGCCGCCCTGAAATATGCATCAAAATCTTTCTCAGTCATGATGCTGCCGGGATTTTATGAATGAATAAAATTTGTTCCTGCAGCAATCGCCGTGCCTTTAGCAATTGCGTGCGGCTGGTGGATGGATCAATGCCAAGCATAGATGCAATATCATTATGACTGTATCCTTCAATAGCATAAAGATTAAAAACAAGGCGATAGCCATCGGGCAGCGCATGTACCAGTTTCATAAGCTCCATTTCACTCAAATTCGGAATAACAAAATCTTCACCGGGCGACTGCTGTGTTTCATATTTTCCGGGATCAACCAACTTCAACCGGCTTTTCTTCACATACCGAATGGCACAATTAACAACAATTTTTTTGAGCCAGCCTTCAAAAGAGCCCTCCCCTTTGAATTGGTTAATGCAGGAAAAAATATTGATGTACGATTCCTGCAAAATGTCTTCAGCTTCGGCTTTGTCGCGGGCATAACGAAGAGAAACTGCCATAAGCCTGCCTGCATATTGTTCAAATAACAGTCGCTGGCAAGCGGCATTTTTCATTCTGCAGCCTTTGATTATTTCAGCTTCGCTCAAACTATTTATTTATTTCACTTCAAATTTCTGTGTCCCGGACTTATCAGCATTTTTGTATAGCCGGCTTCCTGTTCACTGTGCGGCATTACTTGCGACGCTCCTTTCAGCTGTTTCCTTTATGGCATCAGGGCCTTCGCCCGTTACAAGACGACATTTGCTGTAGTAAAAAATTTCAACTCATTTTCAAGGTCAGCTAATCTTTAAGATACGATCAGTATTACATGGAAAAGAAGCCCGATGCTGCAATTATTTTACGGTGCAACGGCTAAATTGATAATCCGGTGAAATCATTGCTTATAACAGATACCATAGCCCAAAAAAATGTTGCCTGCAGAAAGAAATTTCCTGCAGGCAACACGCTAAATCCATCAGTCTATGTTAAGGCACCAAAAACTGGTCGTGTATGTAGTCAACCACGCTGGTAAGTTTCCCTGTTTGCTCAAATACCGCAAGCTGCCTGTCTGCCCCGGTCCCGTTGTCAAGTATTTTCTGAACAAGATTAATCGCATGCCGGCTGCCCAGGCTGTCAACTACATCGTCTACAAAATCGAGCAATTCGTAAATAAGCACCCTCGTGTTAACTTCACTTTCTTTTCCAAAATCAATGAGTGTTCCATCAATTCCGTAGCGGCTGGCCCGCCATTTATTTTCATTCAATAAAGCGCGCTGATACATCATGAAATTCATATTCTGGCTCCTTAGCTTATAAAGCTTGGCACAGATGGCCTGGAATAAACCGGCGATGGCAATGGTTTCATTGATGGTCATGGGCACATCGCAAATGCGAAATTCAACAGTGTTAAAGAAAGGATGCACCCGCAGGTCCCACCATATTTTTTTCGCATTGTCAATGCAATTGGTTTTTATCAACAGGTTCACATAATTGTCATAAGCCTCTATGCTTTCAAAATAGTCGGGTATTCCAGTGCGGGGGAATTTGTCAAACACTTTTGTGCGAAACGATTTGTATCCTGTTTTTCTCGCTTCCCAAAAAGGAGAGTTTGTGCTAAGCGCGTAAACATGCGGAAGAAAATACCTGGCAGAGTTGGCAATGTGTATCGCCATCTTGCGGTCTTCCATTCCAACGTGTACATGTAAGCCAAAAATAAGATTGCTCCGTGCCGCTTCCTGGAGTTCGTTGACAATCTGGTTATAACGAACGTGATCGGTTATCAGTTGGCTTTCCCAGTGGCTGAATGGATGTGTACCAGATGCCCCTACCCATAAACCCAGCTCACCGGCAATTTGCGAAATAGTACCCCGCAATGTTGATACATCTTTATAAGCCTCGCTAATATCCTGGCAAATATCCGTGCCAACTTCTACCACCGCCTGGTGCATTTCGGCTTTTACTTTGTCCTTTATTACTTTCTGGCCCTCTGTCACAATTTTTTGTTCATGACTCTTTAATTCTCTTGTGCCGGGGTCAAGCACCATATACTCTTCTTCAACACCCAGGGTAAAATGTTTATAATTGAGGTGAGCCATTATAATTAACTGGTTTGATTGTTTATTTTATGAACCGGTATCTGCTGAATAATGAATTGAACGTACAAGTGTGCGACGCAACGGCCGCCTGGTTGAAAAACTACAGGCCGGCCCATGCATTAAAACTTTTTTATGGATATAAATCCTGCTGCTGCGTGCCTCTCTTAAGATACTCGCCCCAGGTAAGGTTGTCCTTTCCGGGTTGTTGCGAGAGCGCCTTTTCAATTGCGTAATCCGCGGCCGTTTCCACCACCCATGCAAAGTTCTCTTCGCCCACGCTGTTGCGGTCGGCATCGGGAGCAGGGTTGCAGAAATCAATGGCATAAGGTACGCCATCGCGCAGGGCGAGCTCAACGGTATTAAAATCGTAACCAAGATATTTGTTAATGCGCAGTACAATATCTTCCATTTGCTTCAGGCGCTCGGGCGAAGGTGTAAAATTGGCCACATAGCGCAGGTGATGCGGGTTGCGTGGCTCGTAAGGCATAATGCGAACATGCTTGCCGCCGATACAATAACAGCGGTAATATTCATCGAACACAATTTCTTCCTGCAACAGCATTACAAGCTGGCCGGTTTCGGCGTGCTTGTCAAAAAAGTCTTCTACGCTTTTAAGCTTGTACACATTCTTCCATCCGCCACCGGCAAAAGGCTTCATGTATGCAGGAAAACCAATGTAGTTGAATATATTTTCCCAATCGAGCGGGTAGGCAAGATTGCTGAACGAGTTGTCAGTTGTATCAGTTGGAAGATCTCTCGATGGCAGTATTACGGTCTTTGGAACAGGCACATCGATCTTAGTGGCGAGACAGTTGTTGAAGAATTTTTCATCGGCACTCCACCAGAATGGATTATTTATAACGGCGGTGCCACATAATGCAGCGTTCTTGAGGTACGCACGGTAAAAGGGAATATCCTGGCTTATACGGTCAATGATTACTGCATATTCTGTAGCCTCGCCCTGCATTACCTTATCAATGCGCACCGGCTCTGCATATACTCCTTCTATGTTCTTGCTGTTTACTCTTTCTACAAATGCGTGGGGGAACGTTCTCTCCTGCCCGTGAAGAATACCAATCTTTTTCATATGCAATTGATTATAGGTTTTGAATGTGGTTAGAGAGCCAATTTAAAGAAACTAATCTGAATTCACAGCAATTCACAAATGAAAATTCTTTTTGTACCAGTGAAAACCAGTTTCCTTACTTTTGAAACTATGGCTGATGCGAAACTGACTGCTGGAAATATTCTTACCGAACAAAATCTTATTCTGTCCAAACATCTCGAAAGGGAAGTGATCTTTGATGCTTACCTGCCTTTACATATTGCGGAAAACGCAACTATTGGTTTGCTGCTTATAAACGATGGACAGGATCTTCCTAAAATGCATTTCGATCACCTGCTCGACGGATTGATTCAATCGTCACAAATGGAGCCGCTTATTTGTATTGGCATACACTGTGGCGAAGACCGCAAGATGGAATATGGCACTGTTTCTGAAAAAGACTACAAAGGCCGCGGTGCAAAAGCTCCTGCTTATTCCAGGTTTATTTTTGAAGAATTGCTCCCAATCATCCGCAGAAAATACAAAATAGAGGCATTTCGTGAAAAGTCTTTTGCTGGCTTTTCGCTCGGTGCGCTAAGCGCATTGGATATCGTATGGAACAACCCTTTTGAGTTCTCAAAAGCTGGCTTATTCAGTGGCTCTTTCTGGTGGCGCGACAAAAGCTATAAAGATGGATACGACGATGCCGTAAACCGTATCATGCACAAGATTATTCGGAATGGCAAATATGCACCGTGGCTCAAATTCTTTTTCGAATGCGGCGCACTCGACGAAACCAAAGACCGCAACAACAATGGCATCATCGATTCGATAGATGATACGCTTGACCTTATCGACGAGCTAAAAAACAAGGGCTACACCGATGAATCCATTCACTACCTCGAACTGGAAGACGGCCATCACGATGTGTACACCTGGGGCCGGGCATTCCCTGAATTTTTAAAATGGGGCTGGGGCAAAAAGTAAATGTATTTGTACCCGGCATCTGATCGCTGTGGCGGCGGCTGTTGCGCGATAGTGCCGGCTTATCCGGCATCGCACGCTTGTACTTTAAATCATCTGTTGATCAGATGAAATTATTTTTTCCGCCTGTACTCGAGATCAAAATCGGTTTTCCATGTTTTACCTTCATCAACTGAGCTTTCACCAAATTGTCGCACTTTGTCGTTGCTTAATTTTGAAAAAGTCATCCGGAGCATCTTGATTGAACCATCCTGCTGTTGCTCATTTTTTGTAGTGAGTATCATCTTACCGTCGGTAAACACGCCATCGCTGTAATAAGTAACAGAGCCGGTATTATCAACCCAGGTCTGCTGCCATTTGTTATTGGTTGTATTAAATGTGTTGAAGCTTTTCCCCTTGTAACCCATGGTTGTGCTTGTCCAGTTTTCCAGGATAACACAGCTGTCGAGAATCAATTCAATTTTACTGTCACCGGCCTTTTTCCCTGAAGGAGCAAATGCTTCCCAATCGCCCAGCCAGAAATCAAATTGGCGAAAGGCCGCGTTTGTTTGACAGGGGCCTTGCGCAGGCTGCTGCGCACCGGACATATTATGAGCAAAAATTATAAGCACTATGCAGCTTAGCAATCTTTTCATGGCAGTTGTATTTTTTTGGCAACACTGGTATTTTTTAATGCCTGCTAAATTAATTTGCTTCCCCGGGCAATGCACAAAAAAAAGCATGAAATGGAAGTTATAGTAACCGAAACATGATTTATAAGTCCCGTGGAAATACGGCAGGCAGCAATCCGGATGTTGAGTTCCATAGCAGGTTCCGCAGAATTAATACACTTGAAGCGTGCGACGCAACCAAAGCTGATAAAAGCGATGTTGCCGGGTTCAAAAATGATGCATAAAAAAGACCCGGTAAAAACCAGGTCCGCACATGAGATTTAAACTAACTGCTTACTTATTATTATGCTATTCAAATAAGTTGCTGCAAATATCAATTTGCTATATGCGCTTTATGTGAACACAATAACATTTTAATATTAAAAAGGCAGCCTCGCAGCTGCCCTTTTTTTAAAAATTATATTTTATTCCAAGCTGCCCCTGCCAGCGGCTGTTGATCGGGTCAACAGTATAGTAGTTGCCGGTTGAAGACGGTTTAATATAGTTGAATGTTGGTGTATAACCTGTTGAAGGCGCGCCGGGCTTTTTACCTGCCGCATCGTTTGCAAAAGCAAGCAGGTTAACAGTGTAGTTGTTTACGTTGGTAACAAAGTTGATGTGTCCCCATTGGTAATTGATAAGGTTAAGCACATTGAACACATCCAGGCTCACTACTAATGAGCGCTGTTTGTTATCTCCTTTGAATTTAAACTCGTGCATAATCTTCATATCAACTTCATGGTTCCATGGCGTGCGCTGGCCATTACGATCGGCATACTGACCTCTTTTCTTGCTCAGGTATTTGTCGTTATTGACAAAACTGTTGAAGTCCTGTTGCTGTTGAGCTGCGGTATAAACGATTGTACCGGTTGCATCTTTCAGGTCGGCAAAATTGATTTGTTCATCAGCACGCGGAATATAAACAAGACTGGCATTTGAAGCATTGCCAAAGGGATTCGGGCTTGAGGCATAGATAAAGCTATAAGGGCTACCGCTTTGGCCATTGTAGAAGAAAGAAACGGTTGACACGTTGGCCTGGTTCCAGTTAAACCCAAAACTTGCAGAAGCAATAACACGGTGACGCAGATCGAAGTTTGAATAAGACAATGTCGGGTTGTTTGGTGTAATCGCCGGGTTAACCTCATAGTTACTCTGGAACGAATTTCTTATACCATTACTCAGGTCTTTGCTCATTCCGTAAGTGTAGGCAACCATCCAGTTTACATTTAACAACGTTGAAGCACCCAGTCTTATGTTACTGGTTGTTTTTGATAACTGTGCGGTAAGATTGTAGCGTGACCCCTCTGTTGTATTGCTCAGCAGGTACACATTGGAGAAAGTACTGTTAACCTTACCTCCAACGTATACCGGTGTTTGTGCCGGGCCTTGTGAAAAATAAGCCGTGGTATCTTTCACGTTGATGTTTTGAAACTTCACATCATAAAGGGTTTTGGTATACATCGCGTCAAGGGTTAATTTATACCCTTTACCAAATCTTATATCAGCTGCAATGTTTGAACGCCATATCCTCGGCAATTTGAAATTATTGTCGATCAGGTCAACTTCGTGTGTTGATGACGCTGCCGAACCGCCGTATTTGGTTACCGTGTCTTTCAGGTATAATGGATCAATTGCCAATGGAACTTTTGTACCGCTTGCCGGCTTATAATCTATATTACCAAAATTGGTCCCGCTGAGTGTGTAGGCATAGCCCATCCACGCGAATGGCATACGCCCGACAAATATGCCGCTGCCACCACGCAATACAAATTTTTGATTCCCCTTTACATCGTAGTTGAAACCGATGCGCGGAGAAACCGTTGGCTTGCCTAACCATTTATTGGATAAATCACCAAATGCCGTGTGACTGTATGTTGGATCCTGTGAAATATAGTTTGCGGTTTGGTTAATAGCCGGATCAAGCGCAGGCTGGTTGCCAACAAATGAATAATCCAGCCTTATACCCGGAGTTATTTTAAACCTTTTACTCACGGCAATTTCATCCTGCGCATAGCCACTCAATAAATTGACGTTGTAGTTCGATCCTGGCAGGTTGTCTGTGAGATGCTGTTGGTTGTTTTTGCTGTCATCAAAAGCATAGGCGCCTCTTATCCTGCTCGGTTGGCTATTAAGGAAAGAAGTAAGACTTGAATATTCCCAACGACCATTCCATGAGTTTACGAAGCCATAAGAAAGATTATAAAATTCATTGTGCGTACCAAAAGTAAACTTATTGATGCCCTTGGTTAACGTAAGGTTATCTGTTAGCTCAACAGTTTGCTGGTGCATATTATAAATGCTTGCCTCGCGCCAGGTGCCTAACCATATTTTACCACCGGCAATATCCATAAACGGCGAAAGCTGGCCGGGATAATCCCTGAACTCATGCACTTTAATAAAGCTTGCAATTAACTGGTTGCTTAAATCATTGCTAAACTTTGTTCTAAGCTCTGCAACAAGATTCAGGTTTTTTGTGTGCTGGGTGAAGTCTGTTGAAGAAAACTGGAAATTGGTGGAACTTCTTTCGAGGTTATTCCCCCAGCCGTCTGTATAAATGCCGCGCAGCATCAAAGTTGATTTGCTGTTGATATTCCAGTCAATACGGCCGAAGAATTTATTACTGTTGGTGAATATGTTGTAAGCAGCATAAGTTCCCGGATCGTAATTATAATTTGCTTTTAAGAAATTAGTAATGCTTTGCGCATCTGCCACGGTAATGGCAGCACCCGGGTCACCGGCATTGTAAAATGTAGGCTCTTGTTTGCGCGTCATTTCTGCATTGGCAAAAAAGAATAGCTTGTTTTTGATAATCGGGCCGCCGATGCTGGCGCCTGTTTGGTAGTCATAAAAATCAGAGCCCATTTTGGTTTTTAAACCATCTACGCTTTTACCAACGAGCGCATTGTTTCTTCCATATCCATAAACACTGCCATGAAAATCGTTGGTGCCGCTTTTGGTAACTGCGTTAATGCTGCCACCGGTAAAGTTCCCGAGCTTAACATCGTAAGGCGCTAATTGTACCTGCACTTCCTGTATTACATCAATACTGTAAGGCACAGTCCGCGTTCCGGAGCCTGCTGTACCCGCCTGTCCGCCGCCGCTTACACCGCCGGCAGAATTACTAAAACCAATGGCGTCGTTGTTGACTGCGCCATCCATGGTAATATTGTTATAACGAAAGTTGGTTCCGGCGAAAGAGTTGTTATTGCTTTGTGGCGTAAGCCTTGTAAAATCACCAATACTTCTGCCGATGGTTGGTAATGTCTGCAGTTGCCTTGAGGCAACCGTTAAACCCGACCCATTGCCCTTTCTGCCACCTGCCAATACGGTTACTTCTTTCAATTCATTCGCTGCTGATTCAAGTGCAACAACAACATCGGGATTATTGCCCAAAGAAAGATTTACGTCATTAATTGTTTGCTCTTTGTAGCCGATGAAAGTAATGTAGATGGTATACGGACCACCCGGCTTAAGATTAGGTATTACAAAAATACCCCTGCTGTTTGTTTGTGCCTGTGTCTGGTAATTTGTAGGAAGATATTTTACAGAAATTGTCGCCCCTGCTACTGGTTCTCCCTTACTGCCTGAAACTACTCCATTCAATGTTGCTGTTGTTTCCTGCGCATACATTTGAATCCCTGAGAACAGTAAAAGCACTAATAGCTTTAAACTGGTTATGCGTTGCATGTGTTAATTTTTTTGCAAAGCAACGGCAGCAATGTTACGGACAGGTTAACCACAGGTTAAGCAATTGTTACGCCAATATTACGCGAATGTTACCAACCCGATGAAAAGCCTGCAAACACGGATAAAAGTATTTTTTATGAGCCCGGCTCCATCGCTGTATTAAGCAATTGTTGCGTCGCACTCTTGTGCAATAAGTCAGGAAGTCAGCAAAGATGGAGAAGACCGGAAGCCATCACGGAAACGATAAACCGTTTTCGAACCTTCCGACTCCGGGCTTTCCGACTTTTATTCTGTCGTACAAGTGTGCGACGCAAGTGGTGATGCCAGTTGCACAAAAGCCGGGTTCATAAAATAAAAAAGAGAGCATCGGCTCTCTTTCTAAAAATATTTGAAACAAATGCTACTGGCCAACCAAAAAAACCGCATTGCTCAACATCATCTTCCCGTTTTCCCAGAACAAGCGGAATATTACATCGTCGGCTAAGACAACAACCTGGCCCTGTCCATAATCCTGTGCCCCGAAAAGTAAGCCATCGCTCAATTGTGGCTTTAGTTTACTGCCCACAAAACCTGATATGTATGCTGACTTCTTCATTACGCCTACGTTCCAGCCATTTTTAAGAAACTGGTAAATAACGCCATCTTGTTTAAGCGTGTAGTAATAGCCCGGGTAACCAAATGCAAGCGGGTGCGTGCTGTCGATATCCACTTTAAAAATAGCGCCGGGAATGGTAGATGGCAGATAATCTCTTTCTCTGCCGGCGTAAGTCTTGAGATCGGCATAGTCGTCTTTTTTTGCTTTGCCGGTATCGTCGTCATCTTTGTTTTTTACTTTAAAGCCGAAGTCGTCGTCAGCAATTTGCGAGGCAGCATTTTCAAGGGCAATAAGCTTGCCGCCACGCTTAACAAAATCCTGCAGCTTTTGCGTGAAAGATTTGTCATCGAGCAGGCTGTAATAACCATTCGGTATAATTAGCACATCGGTATTCTCGAGATTTATGCTGCGGACATTATCAGTTACAAATTGGGTAATCGGGTAATGCAATGTCTGATCAAAGAAACTCCACATTTCACCTGCAGATTCGGAGTAAGACTGGCTGCCCGCGAGCATCGCCACACGCGGCTTGTGAATAAAGCGTATTGATGGAGAACCAAAGTCGGCGCCCTTTTCAACAAATCCACTTTCTATATCTACGGGCTGCACATTATATTTTTTGCAGGCAGCGTTGGTAATACTGCTCCAGTCGGCAACATTGTTTCCCTTTAAAACAATAAGCGTACCAGCGCTGTAACTTTTGCCGGCGTAGCTGAAAGGTTGTTCATTATAACGCACCTGCACATTCTGCTGCAACAGTTCGGCCAACACTTTTACGGCATTCAAAGATTTGTAAGGAATAAGCAAGCCGTACGATGAAGCGACATCACTAACCCCAGGCGGCGTTTTGTAAGACCCAACATCTAATTTTTCTTTTACAGCATAAGACTTAATGCCGTAAGCATAAGGTATAGACCATGCCGTAATATCATAAGTTGCGGAATCGCTCAAATAACTTTTTGGTTCAAACAAAACCTTCACCATCTTGCCTTTCGGCTGGTAGGCTGAAACAGCAAGTTGATACCCTTCGCTTACAAAAGACTCGGTGTTACCTGTGAAATAATTGTATCCTTTAAATGCAGTTGAAGCTGTTGTACCAAATTCAATTCCGTTTGCGGTTAAGAGATCGGCAACAGCCTGCAGTTTGTTTGCATCTTCGCTGGTAAGTACATAGGTTTTATAATCACTGCCAACAGCGTTGCGTGTATCGTCAAAATATTTTTTGAATTCGGTTACCAGCTTTGAGGCATTCGCTGAACTTACTTCAATCGTTGAAATGCCTGTGGTATAATGATGCTGGGCGCGGTCGACCAATGTAAGTATGCTACCATCTTCTGTTTTAACACCAAGGCCAGCGCTAATGCCGCCTTGCTCGAAGGTCATGCCGATGGCGCCGTTGTAGGTTGGATAAGTATCCCCATACGACGGATATAAAAGATCGAACCTTTCTTTGGTAAAATAAAGCCAGCCATTCGAATCAAAATATTTTGCATTGTTCTTGCCGATCATTACCTGGAAGTCTCGTTGCCATGCTGTGATCACTTCGTGATAAGGTTCAGCTGCCGGTGCAAAATAATAAGGCTGGTTATAGCCCTGCTCATGATAATCCACATGAACCTGGGGCAGCCATTCATTGTATTTTTTTAAACGTTGTTTTGTTTCGATCTGTGTTTGCCAGGCCCAGTCGCGGTTAAGGTCGAAGTTGTAGTGATTGGTTCTGCCACGCGGCCAGGGCTCCTGGTGTTCTCTTGCATTTGGTTCGGGGTTAAATGCACCTGCAACGGTAGTGTTGTACCAGTTTACATAGCGGTCGCGGCCATCGGGATTGATACATGGATCGATTATAACAACCGTATTCTTCAACCATTTTGCTGCATCTGCATTTGATGGATCGGTCAACGCATATAAAGTAAGCATCGCTGCTTCTGAGGATGCCGGTTCATTGCCATGCACATTATAACTTAGCCACACAATGGCCGGCGCGCACTCAACAATCGGGGCTGCCCTGTCTTTTGTAACACCGGCCATGCGAAGATTATTCAGCCTTATGTTTTCCAGGTTTTTTAAATTCTCCGGCGAAGCAATATAAGTAAGCAGCAAAGGCCTTCCTTCGTAAGTGGAGCCATATTGCTCGATCTTAACCATATCGGGCCGGGCCTGCGCCACGGCGTTAAAATAATTTACGATCTTAAAGTGCGGCGTAAAATGTGTACCCACTTTGTAACCCAGGAACTCTTCGGGCGATTGCAATTTCTGCGCACCCGCAGCGAGGGAGGTAATAACAAAAACAAACAGTAAAATTCTTTTGAGCATAAGGAAAATTATAAAGTGGGTGAAAGTATCGAAAGAAAATAATGCAGCCAAAATATCCATCCGAAGGCTGTTAAGTGTAAACATTATTTAGTGATGGGCCTGGCATAAGTAAATGCGTCGGCTTCGTTGCGTCGCACCGTTGTGCTGTAGAATACAAATCTACAAGACCGGAGTCTGAAAGACCGGAAGCAATTTATCGTTGCGGGAATGGCTTTCGGTCTTTTCCGTCTTCGCTGACTTCCGGGCTAACGGTACAAGTGTGCGACGCAAGAACAGCCTAATGGTGATTCCGTAGCCGGGTACCTAAAATGAAAAATCAAATTGACGGTTCCCGTTCTTCTCAATCCCATAAATTTGCGGGTATGAGAAAAATATCGCTACTGCTCGTTCTGCTGCCATTGATATTTTTTGCCGATGCGCAAACAGTGCCTTCGATTATTGGCCCTGATAAAATGGTTGATCCATGGCATTACACTTCAGTTAAATCGCTGACGTTTGATAAAGCCTGTGTGGCAAGTGCCCACCCGATTGCAAGCAATGTAGGTGCGGCTATTATGCGTAAAGGGGGCAATGCATTCGATGCGATGATCGCTGTACAGTTAACGCTTGCAGTAGTTTATCCTGAAGCCGGTAATCTTGGCGGCGGCGGTTTTCTTATAGCACGAAAGAGAGATGGAAAATTAGTGGCACTCGATTACCGGGAAATGGCCCCCGGCTCAGCAACAAAAGATATGTACCTCGATAAAAATGGCAATGCGCAGAATGAACTATCAGAAAGCGGGCATTTATCATCGGGTGTCCCTGGAACTGTGGCCGGTATTTTTGAAACGTATAAACACGCGAAACTGCCCTTCGCACAACTGATACAACCGGCGATCGATCTTGCGCAAAACGGTTATGCCATCAGCAAGCGCGAGGCAAACGGGTTAAACGGCAACAAGGCAGATTTTGTAAAAAACAGCACCGCTCCTGCCGCATTGGTGAAAGACGCTCCATGGAAAGAAGGTGACACTTTAAGGCAGCCCGAATTGGCTGCTACCTTAATACGTATACGTGACCAGGGATTAAAAGGATTTTATGAAGGCGAGACCGCGAAACTGATCGTCGAAGAAATGAAAAGAGGAAAAGGCATTATTACACTCGACGACCTGAAAGGTTATGTGGTTAAAGAAAGAACACCGATGGAATTTGATTACCGCGGACATCACATCATTGGCTTCCCACCGCCAAGCAGCGGCGGTATTTTGATAGAGCAAATGCTGAAGATGATCGAAAAATATCCTGTTGGCTCCTACGGATTTCAGTCTCCCGAATCTGTGCAACTGATGATAGAAGCAGAGCGGCGTGCTTATGCCGACCGTGCAGAACATATGGGCGACCCCGACTTCTGGAAAGTGCCCCAGAAAACATTAGTGTCTGATGCATACCTCGCAGAAAGGATGAAAGACTTTCAGCCCGGGGTTGCTTCAAAAAGTGCAGGTATAAAAGCGGGCATTGCTCATGAAAGCGAAGAGACTACGCATATCAGCATCATCGACAAACTTGGCAATATGGTTGCTGTTACCACAACGCTCAATAATAGTTATGGCAGCAAGACCATTGTTGGCGGCGCAGGTTTTATTATGAATGACGAGATGGATGACTTTAGCATTAAACCCGGCGTGCCGAATATGTACGGCGCCGTTGGTGGCGAAGCAAATGCTATCGCCGCGGGAAAGAGAATGCTCAGTTCCATGACTCCTACGCTCGTGCTGAAGAATAATAATCCATTTATGGTGGTGGGCACACCCGGGGGCACCACTATTCCGACTTCTGTTTTCCAAAGCATCGTGAACGTGATCGATTTTGGCATGAGTGCAAACGATGCGGTGAACAAACCAAAATTCCATCATCAATGGTTGCCGGATGAAGTGATGGTTGAAAAAGGCTTTTCGCCGGAGACAAAAGCAGCACTGGAAAAAATGGGATACAGTATAAAAGACAGGGGCGCAATCGGCAGAACAGAATTGATAAAAGTACTTGCTACAGGCAAGCGCGAAGCTGCAGCAGATGGCCGTGGCGATGATAGCCTCGCAGGATTTTAAATCTATTTTACTCAATGCACGAATTCAGCTCTACGCCCGGAAGAACAGCCTTTGAAAAGGGCAGGGAATATTTATTCTTTAGCGGCTATGCTTATCTTGGCTTGCAGCATGTTCCCCGGTTTACCGCGCTTGTTAAAGAAGGTATTGACCGTTATGGGTGGCTTTATCCCTCTGCCCGCATTTCCAACACGAGACTCGATTTGTTTGCTCAATGCGAAGCATTGCTTTCCGAGATTACCGGGGCAGAAGATACGGTGCTTACGTCATCTGGTTTTTTGGCTGGCAGGCTCGCAATCTCCAAATGGAAAAACAACATCCGGAATTTAATTCCTTATCACCC
This sequence comes from Chitinophagaceae bacterium UBA7600, assembly GCA_002478885.1. Classification (GTDB taxonomy): domain Bacteria; phylum Bacteroidota; class Bacteroidia; order Chitinophagales; family Chitinophagaceae; genus DLKC01. The sequence continues at coordinate 81,066 of DLKC01000066.1, read as the reverse complement.
GGCTATTGATGCAAAAACAACAAAACCGGAAAACGCTTCGGTATTTGCCATCGATTCGGTTGATACCCTGCATTCCGCGATTACCGATTTTAGTTTTGCAGAAAAAGGCGATAAAGCCAAAACCATCATCGTCGACGACTCACATGGCTTTGGTCTTGTCGGCGAAAATGGTAGAGGTGTTTCATCTTTGCTGCCCCGCAACAGTTACACAGAATATGTAATCACTTATTCTTTATCGAAAGCGCCGGCCGTTAATGCCGGGGCCATCAGTTGTTCAAAGGCTGTGGCCGATGAACTGCGAAAAATCCCTGAATACAGTGCCTGCACGCCGCCATCACCTGCATTGTTGCATGCATTTATTCATGGCCAGCAGTTATATATCCAGCAGCGGCAGCAGTTATCAGCCAATATCAATTATTTTCAGCAGCTCGTACATGAAATGACCGGCATTACATTCCATCCACAGCTGCCCATTTTTATTTTACCAGCTGATATTGATGTAAGGCAGCTCGAAGAAAAGCACATCATCATTTCCTCATTTGCTTATCCCGATCCGTCGGGTAAAAAAATCAACCGCGTTGTACTGAATGCGCTGCACACAAAAAGCGATCTCGAACGCCTTGCAGAAGCCCTGCATTCAGTTATCGGCAAGTAATTTTTTTGTCCCGGCTTTTATGCAAATGGCATCGCCTCTTGCGTCGCACTCTTGTGCTGCAGAATATAACCCGGAAAGACCGGAGTCCGATATCCGAAAGCAATTTATCGTTGCGGTGAATGGCTTTCGGTCTTTTCCGTCGTTGCTGACTTCCGGGCTAGTTGTTCAAGTGTGCGACGCAACGAAGACGCCTTGCTTTGCTGCAGCTGGTTTCATAAAAAATAACAATATTTTCTCCTTCAATTTTAAACGGCGGCATTGGGCACTTCGTTTAGTTTAAGCTTTAGAGCTTATCTTTATTTCTATCAAGGTAAAAGCGTGTAATTGAGTAAAAAGATTCGAAACATATTCAATATAGTACTGCTGTCGGTGCTCGCAGTGTCCATTATGCTTTTTGTAATGGTTTCGGGATGGTTTCTGTATGTGGGTATGGGAGCTTTGTTTGCCTTGCTGTTTATTAATAAAGCGGGAAGAAAAGTGTTGGCGACTATTGTGGGCCTGCTCGTGCTGTTATGGCTTTTATTGCAAACAGAGCTTGTGCAAAACTTTATTGTTGGCAAGGTTACGGAACGGCTATCAAACGATCTTCATACTGAAATTAAAATAGACAAGGTAAGCTTCTCGTTTTTTGACAAGATGGACCTTGGCGGCGTGCTTGTCCGCGATCGAAAAAAAGACACATTGCTCTATGCCGGTTCTCTAAAACTCCGTATTACGGATTGGTTTTTTTTAAGAGATACCGTTGACCTCAAATACGTGGGGCTGGAGAATGCAAGTATTTATATGCACCGCAGGGACAGCGTTTGGAACTACCAGTTTATTGCTGATCATTTTGCATCAAAAGATACCACCAAGAAAGACTCAGCTGCGAAAGCAATCGCTTTGAATATTCAGAAAGTTGATCTTAAAAAAGTGCGCTTTGTAAAGAACGATGAATGGCGGGGCCAAAAGATGACATTCCGTATAGGCAGCATGCTGCTCGACGCGTCGAAAACCGATCTTGACAATGGCATTTTTAATATTAACTCCATCGATCTTGACCAACCCTATTTTGCACTTGAAAACTTTGATGGGTTTAGGCCCGAACCACCGGCCGATACAAGTACGGCTATTGACACAGGCATGTACTTTAATGAAGGCGATATTAAAGTAAGGGTTGCGAACATTAATCTTTCCAACGGCACATTCGTTAGCCAGGTAAGAGGCGAAGTTCCTGACAAGAATGTTTTTGATGGAACGGCAATCAAAGTAAATAAGATCAATGGCACATTGAAAGAGGTAAGCTTTCTGAAAGATACTATAAAAGCAAAAGTTAATCTCGACGCAGTGGAAAGAAGCGGTTTTGAATTGAAAAAACTAAAGGCCAATTTTAAGTTCACACCGCAGATGATGGAGTTTGCAGACCTCGACATCCGCACCAACACAAGCAGGCTCGGCAATTACTACGCGATGCACTACAAGGATTTTAACGAGGATATGAACGACTATATTGCCAAAGTGCGCATGGACGTTCATATTAAGAATGCTGTTGTGAGTAGCGATGATGTTGCTTTTTTTGCGCCCGAGCTTTCTGAATGGAATAAAACAGCCGGCATCAACGGTAAATTTCATGGAACGGTTGACAATTTCAAGGTAGACGATCTTTTTATGCGCACCGGCCCTAACATGTATGCAAGTGGCACCCTTACCATGAAAGGCCTGCCCGATATTGATAAGACCATCATTACTGTTGACAACGCCAATGTACTTACCAATAACGAAGAGATTGCGTTTCTTTACCCTGACATAAAGACCATAAAAACCCCTGACTTTTCCACTCTTGGCAATATATTATACAGGGGCAATTTTAAGGGAACGATCAATGACTTTACCGCTACCGGGAATATCAGCAGTAAGCTGGGCGGGGTTTACAGCAGTGTTAACATGAAGTTCCCCAAGCGTGGTGAGCCTTATTACAAAGGCAACATACAAACACAACAATTCGATCTTGGAAAATTCATTGATGTAAGCAGTCTTGGCCAGATAAGTTTTAAAGGCAAAATAGAGGGCCGCAGCTTTGACGTAACCAAAGCAAAAACAACACTCGATGGCAATTTTGATTCATTGCAGTTCAACGACTATTTCTATAAAGACCTGAGCTTTTCAGGCAATATGAGTGCAAAAAAATTCAATGGAGATTTCAAAGCGAACGATCCAAATTTTGATTTTACCAGTAACATAGAAATTGATCTCAGTGGCAAGAAACCCGTGTTTAATATACTTGGTGACCTTTCCCAGGCAAACTTCAAAAAACTAAACTTTACCAAAGAAGATTTCCAGTTAACCGGTTTGTTTGACCTTAACTTCAAAGGCCGCAATATTGATGAATTTCTCGGTTCAGCTAAAATACTTAACGCATCGCTGCTGCATGAGAACACCAAACTCGATTTTGATTCACTCATCGTGAACGCGTTTTATAATGAAGACAGTCTAAAAACACTGACTGTTGGCAGTAACCAGTTCGACGCAATGGTTTATGGACAGTACAATATACTTGACCTTCCAAACAGCTTCCAGCTGTTCCTGAACAGGTATTATCCTTCTTTTATTAACAAGCCGAAGACAACGCCAAAGAACCAGGATTTTAAGGTAGAGATAACCACCAAGGATTTTTCAGGTTACGCGCCGATTCTTGACCGAAATTTATCAGGGCTTGACAATATTAATATAACAGGAAGCGTAAATACAAACAGGCACGATTCAGGTTTTTACGTGAATGCAAGTATTCCCTATGTAAAATTCAAAAAGTACCAGCTGGAAAATGCCAATATTGTCGGCACAGGAACCTTTGACAGTCTAAGGATAAAGGGTGATGTTAACACACTGTATGTAGGAGACAGTCTTTATTTTCCGAATTCAACACTTGATATCCTTTCCACCAACGATCACTCTGTTGTGCGTATTAACACCAGCGCCAATGAAACACTGAATGAGGCAAGTTTCAATGCAGATGTGTATACGCTCGAAGACGGTGTGCGTATCAATTTCCTGCCTTCATCATTTGTGCTTAACACCAAAAAATGGAACATTGAAGAAGCGGGTGAACTGGTAGTAAGAAAGCATTTTGCTTCTGCAAACAACGTGAAATTTTCACAGGGCTTCCAGGAGATAAGAGTAGAGACAGAAGAGGATGACGGTGGCAATGCCAGCAATCTTGTTATAAGGCTGAAGGATGTAAATATGGGTGATATCATTCCCCTCTTTACCAAGGACCCGAGAATAGAGGGCCTTGCCAGCGGCCGCGTTTATCTGAGGGATTTCTATAACAAGTTTCATGCAGAGGCCGATCTGTCAGCTTACCAGTTCAGGCTGAACGATGATTCTATCGGTATTGTGCATGTTGACGCCAGTTATAACAATGACGACGGAAAGATCAAATACGATGTGGTGTCCAATAATGCAGAGCACAATTTCACCGGCAACGGTTATTACAACCTCAAAGACTCCGTGAACAGCCCGATGTATAATATTATTCACCTTAAAAACACCAGGCTGTTTTATGTTGATCAATTTCTTACATCACTCTTCTCCGATGTTGATGGTTATGGAACCGGCGACCTCGTTATAAAAGGCGACCCACAATCGCCAGAGCTGCTCGGCAGGATAAAACTGGTGAATGCAGGCTTAACCGTTAACTATACACGGGTGCATTATACCATAGACAGTGCAGATTTCGCTTTCAATGATGGCTCCATCGATTTTGGAAAGTTCAGCATAAAAGATAAATACAAAAACAGCGGTACGGTTCGCGGCGTCATGTATGAAAAAGGCTTTAAGAACATGCGCTACGATTTCGACCTGGCCACAGACAAACTCTTATTACTCGACACCAGGGCTGTTGATAATACCCAGTTCTATGGAAAAGCCATCGGCAAGGCAACGTTAAGCCTTAAAGGCCCGCAGGAAAACATGCGTATGACCATCAGTGGCGAACCGAATGATTCAACACATATTTATATTCCCACTTCTACCAGCCGTGAAAGCGCAGACGCTGATTTTATTGTGTTTAAACAGTATGGCACCGAATTGGAAAATAAGAAACCTGAGAGTGACGTACGACTTAATATCGATCTCGATCTTACTGCAAACAATAAGGCCCAGATCGATGTGATACTTGATGAACTCACGGGCGATGTAATACAGGCTACCGGAGACGGCAGGATAAGGATCAACGTGCCGGCAAACGGCAACATGACCATGAACGGCCGTTACAATATCGAAAGCGGTAAATACGATTTCAATTTCCAGGCGTTCTTACGCAAGCCTTTTATTCTGCGCAAAGGAGCGGGCAATTTTATTGAATGGAATGGCGACCCTTACAACGCCAATATGAAAATAGACGCGCAGTACACCGCAAGGAACGTAACCTTTAACGAGCTGCTCACCAATACCGGGTATAACCTTGGCAGTACCGTTCGTGGTTACCGTGGCGATGTATATGTGATCGCAAACCTTACCGGTAGGCTTTCCAATCCCGATATAAAATTCTCTTTTGATTTTCCGCAAGGCAGCCCCATCGAGAACAACACCGATCTTAAGATGTTCCTCGACAAAGTGCAAAGCGATGACAATGAAATGCTGAAACAGGTTACCTGGCTCATCATCTTCGGGTCCTTCTCTCCTTATGGAGAACTCGGTGGCGGCGGCACCACCGCAAGAACAGCAGGTATCAACACCATATCTCAAAAAATTACTGCTGAGCTCAACAAGGTTGTGTCGAACCTGCTTACACAAATTACCGGCGATAAAAGCCTGCATTTTGATGTAAGCACTTCTACCTATAGCAGCGCGTCTTTGTATGGCACCACTGCGCAAAGCAACCAGCTCGACCGGCAGTCGATCAACCTTAAACTGAACCAAAGCCTGCTGAACGATAATGTAATCATCACCTTTGGCACCGCACTCGATTTCAACATCAGCAGTTCGGCGGTGCAAAGCGGCAACTTTCAATGGCTGCCAGATATTTCCGTTGAATTTGTTTTATCAAGAGACCGCAAGTTGCGCGCAATCGTCTTTAACCGCAGCAGCCTCGATGTGAATGCCGGCATTATTGGGCGCCGCATCAGGCAAGGCATCAGTATTTCCTATTCACTCGATTTCCCAAGAGAAGACGACCGGCCCGTACTCATCGACACGTCATCCACACCGGCGGTGAACAGGAGCAGGAAAACACAGAAATAACAACAGCATCTTTGTTCCCGGCGCCGGTGCAAATCTCATCGCCTGTTGCGTCGCACACTTGTACTGCAAAATACAAGTCGGAAAGTCCGGAAGCAAGTTATCGTTGCGGGAATGGCTTTCGGTCCTTTCCGTCTTTGCTGACTTCCGGACTAATTGTACAAGTGTGCGACGCAAGAAACGATGCCATGGAATACAAATGATGACAACCAAAATCTCCGTACCACGAGATTAAATTTCTAATTGATAAATGGAAGAAAGGTTGCGGCCGAGGCCGTCGTAGTCGAGGCCATAGCCCACCACAAATTTGTTGGGGATGGTAAAGCAGCAATAATCGACAGGCACTTCAAAAACTTTGGCATCGGGCTTATGCAGCAACACAGCAACTTTTAGAGAAGCGGGCTGCTGGTTGATCAACTGCGGAATAAAATAACTGAGTGTTCTGCCTGTATCAACAATGTCTTCGGTGATGATTACGTGGCGGTCTTTGATATCCATGTCAAGACCTATAGCCGTTACTACCTGACCGGAGGTTTTTGTTCCTTTATAAGAAGCGAGTTTAATAAAACAGATCTCGGCATCGGTGCAGATATTTTTGAAGAGGTCTGCCGCAAACATGAACGATCCGTTAAGAATAGCAATGAACAAAGGTTTTGTGCCACTGTAATCTGCATTGATCTGTGCGGCTACTACTTTTATTCTTTCAAGTATTTCCTTCTCTGAAAGGTAGGGTACGAAGTATTTGTCATGAACCTTTATCCTGCTCATGTGCTGCGGTTTTTGTTTTGGCCGAAACTATCTTGTATTGGTTGAACTGGTTTTTACCAGTCTTGGATAATAAGAAGGGTTACCGGGTTTCAGGTAAACTTTTTCACCTGTTGCGGGCTGCATTCCTTTTTGAATTTTGTTGTATTCATAAAGGCTTTCGAGATCAACACCCTCTTTCTGGGAGATATCTTCCAGTGTTTCTGAGGCGGCAACTATATGCACATCATTGCTGCTGCTTTTCTTTGGCTTTCTTTCCAGGTAAATAAGTTTATCCTGTTTCAAAATGTCTTCGTTATCAGAAAGGTTGTTGAAGTCGAGCAGCTTTTTAAAAGAGAGATTGCTTTTTGTTGCGAGTGCAAAAAGCGAAGTGCCTGCTGGCGCAAAAACCACCTTCACATTATTAATGCTGAATGTGCCGGCAGGATAAGAAACTACCTCCGATATGCCGGCCTCATTGGTTTGCTGCACTGACGTGTTCTGCACAACCGGCGGTTCTGCAGTGGCAGTGTTTTCTTTTTGAACCGCTGCTGTTGCCGCGATGGAATTGTTGTTCTGAGTAATATCCTGTTGCGGCATTTTACCCCGCTGCATGGCGAGTAAGGTGTATTGCTGCAGTCCGTTGTCTTCTATTGTTTTTATGAGGTTTTGCGCGTAAGCCTTCTCCGTCGCGTAGCCTGCTTTTTTTAATCCAAGTGCCCAGGATTTATAGTCAGCGGGATCTAGGTAAAATAAAGCGCTGTAGTTAGGGCGGTTCTTCAGAAAGTCGGAGTGGTCGCGGTAAGAGTCTTCGACGGAAGGATAACTTCTGAAACATTCGCTCCTTGCATCGTCATCGTGGTAGACCTTTGCGCCTGTCCATTCAGTCTTGCATTTTATACCAAAATGATTGTTGGAAGCCTGTGAAAGATCGCTCTGGCCTGCACCGGATTCCAGCAAGCCCTGCGCTAAAGTGATGGATGCCGGTACGCCTGTACGAATTTCTTCCTGTATGGCCAGTTCTTTGTACTTGTCTATATAGTTTCTAACAACGTCTGAGGTTTGCCCTTTGGCAAACAGTGACAATGCAAAGTATGCAGGGATAAAAAAACAAATCTTCTTCATTGTCATTTCTTTTTAATCAGTAATAAGCCATCTCTTACTGTGAGCATTACCTGCTCTGTTCTTGCATCGGCGGCAACGTGTTTATTAAAGGCTTCTATGGCAATGGCGCTTTTCCCTTTAACGGGCGATTCAAATACCTGGCCATGGAACAATACGTTGTCTGCGACAATTATACCCCTTTCACTTAAACGTGGCAGCACCATTTCGTAGTATTCTATATATCCCGTTTTGTCTGCATCGATAAATACTATATCCCACTGATACGGTAGTTGTGGAATAATATCCAGCGCGTTCCCGATGTGCAAATTTATTTTTTTATGCAATGCTGAGCGCGCTATATTTTTTGCACAGGTGTCAGCATCTTCCGGTCTCAACTCAATGGTATGTAGTTCGCCACCGGCGGATAAACCTTTGGCAAGACACAATGCGCTGTAACCGGTAAAACTGCCGATCTCCAGAATATAGTTTGGTTGCATCATACTGCTGATAAACTCAAGCAGTTTTCCCTGCACATGGCCGCTGAGCATGTGGGCATGGGGATGATTGGTCATTGTGTGCTCATTGACTTGCCTGAGTACGTCATCTTCGGGAGATGTATACAACTCCGCATAGTCCTCCACTATTTTTGATATCAATTCCATTATATTTTGTTTACCGTTCCGTTTGAAGGCGCCGATACCATCCATAAACCGGTGAATGTGATGAGTGCGTTGATCAGCAGTAACTCAATACCTACCTGGTAGCCCCCCAGCCATTCGGCGGCATGTGCGCTAAGAAAAAAACATAGTACCGGGGCAGCGAGGCAAACAAACAGTACCGGCCAGCCATCGGAAAGTTTACGATTGGTGAATATGCCAAAGGAAAATAATGCGAGCAAAGGACCGTAAGTGTAGCCGGCCACTTTAAGAATAATATCGATGATGGATTTATCGTCGATCCATTTAAAGATCATTACACACAGGAAAAAGAGGATGGCAAATACAAGGTGGACGGTGAGCCTGGTTTTTTTCTGCTGTTTTTCATTAAGGCCAGTCCTGCGTCTTAAGCCAAGTATATCGATGCAAAAGGAAGAGGTCAAGGCAGTGAGGGCGCCGTCTGCGCTCGGGAACAAAGCAGAGATCAACCCAATAATAAAGATGATGGATACAAATGGTGGCAGGTAATTTAATGCTATGGTTGGGAAAAGGTCATCCCCTTTTGCTGCGAGGTTATTGGCCGAAGCATACAGGTAGAGGAGTCCGCCCAATAACAGGAAAAGGAAGTTGACCACCACGAGCACAAAGCTGAAAGTGACCATGTTCTTTTGCGAGTCTTTCAGGTTTTTTACGCTGATGTTCTTCTGCATCATTTCCTGGTCGAGGCCCGTCATGCCGATGGTGATAAATGCCCCGCCTATTACCTGTTTTAAAAAGAAGCCTCCGCTTTTGTAATCGGTGTTGAGGATACGGGTGTAGCCTTTGTCGCTTAAGGCCTGCATGGTTTGCCCAAAGGAGAAATCCATTGTGTGCATGATATAGATCACACAAACAATCAGCCCGAGCAACATAAAAGTGGTTTGCAAAGTGTCTGTGAACACAATGGTTTTAACACCGCCTTCGAACGTATACAGCAGTATCATAAAAAGGATCACAAAAGTGGTGAGCGGGAACGGAACGTGCAGGTTGTCGAGGATAAAAAGCTGCAGCACATTTATCACCAGGTATAACCGGGCAGTAGCGCCCAGCACCCTTGATATGATAAAAAACAATGCCCCTGTTTTGTACGCGGTATTTCCAAAGCGTTGCTGCAGGTAATTATAAATAGAAGTGAGGTTGAGCCGGTAATATAAAGGCAGTAATACAAATGCCACCACAAAATAACCAAGGAAATAACCGGTGACTACCTGGAAATAGCCAAAGGCATTGGCAGCAACAGTCCCGGGCACACTTACAAACGTAACGCCGCTCAGCGATGTGCCGATCATTCCGAAAGAAACAAGCATCCAGTTACTGCTGCGGTTACCGATAAAGAATGATTCGTTGTTACTGCCCCGGCTGGTGTACCAGGCCACAGCAAGCAAAACGAGGAAATAGGCCAGTACAAAGGAAAACAATAGTGTTGCTGACATTGGCAAAATTGTTATGCGGCAAAGTAAAGTAAATAATCAGTAAACCATTTTGCTTAAAGCCTGGAGCAAAATAATTAACGGCTGCGGCCGAAAAAAGTAAATCATATAAATGGCATCAAAGAACGCTGGGCAGTGATACAGGCGGCAAAGTTTGCGAAGCCGGGTACCAAAAGCTTAAGCAGTGTATTTAAAAAATACCCAATACTTGAATTAGTTAAAGCTTTTAACAATTTTTTTCTGCGCAGACTTTTATCTTCACCGCCTTAATTTCTTTGCATGCAAAAGGTTTCTATTGTTTTAAATGCTATTTTACTGGTTGCTGTTGGTTATTTGTATTACGAGCACTATGCCTACATTAACCAGGATGAACATAAACTGAAGCAGAACCAGGCTGCGGTTGCCAACTCTTTTAAGATCGCTTATTTTGAACTGGACTCTTTACAGAACCATTATGAATATTACAAGGAAGTGAGGGATTATCTCAGCAAGAAAGACCAGGATAACCAATCGCAGCTGAACAAGATCAAGGGCAATTATATGGCTAAGGCGAAAGAGTTTAATGATAAGGGCTCGCAGCTTTCGCAGAATGAGGCAGAGGAATACCAGCGTTTGCTGATGAAACTCCAGAACGATTACAATGAAGCGGAACAAAACCTGAACAATGAAATGCAGTCGGTGATGGCAGAAAAACTATCTGATGTAAAAATGAAGATCCAGGATTTCCTGAAGAATTATTGCGCAGATAAAGGTTACGCCTATGTGTTTGCCTCGAACGACCAGGATTATCTATATTATAAAGATTCGATCAGGAATATTACACCCGATGTATTGACCGGCCTGAATGCGAGCTACCAAAAAAGTAAGACCAAATAATCTTCGAACTATTTTTATATCTTGAACCCCGTTATTTAGTAACGGGGTTTTTTATTGCAACAATTTACCAACAGAATAAACCAGCAGAACTATGGCGGAAACCAGTGCTTCTTTTAAGCCTACACTCGGATTGATGGATGCAACCATGATCGTTGCAGGTAGCATGATCGGCTCGGGTATTTTTATTGTTAGTGCAGACATCACGAGGAATGTTGGCGGCGCAGGCTGGCTGATACTGGTGTGGCTTATCACCGGTTTTATGACGCTGACCGCAGCACTCAGTTATGGTGAACTGAGTGGCATGTTCCCCAAGGCAGGCGGGCAATATATTTACCTGAAAGAAGCTTACAACCCATTGATCGCATTTCTTTATGGCTGGAGCTTTTTTGCCGTAATTCAAACCGGCACCATTGCTGCGGTTGGGGTTGCTTTCTCCAAGTTTGCCGCCTATCTTATTCCCGCGTTGAGCGAAGACAATAAACTGATACAGATACAGACCGGTGTAAACAGTTGCGGGCAGCCTGCATATTTCTCCATCAGCGCGGCGCAGTTTGTTTCCATCGGCCTTATTGCATTGCTCACCTATACCAATACCAAAGGTGTAAAGAGCGGCAAATGGATACAGAATGTTTTTACCAGTACAAAGCTGGTTTCGTTGTTCGGGCTGATCATTGCGGGCCTTATCGCCTTCAACCCCGATATCTGGCATGCCAACTGGGCACATGCCTGGGAATCGACCAAAGAATCACTGGTCGATGCCTGTAATCCCGCTGCCGGTTTCAGCATCACGGGTATAACCGGGGCAGCCCTTTTTGGCGGTATTGCAGCCTCCATGGTGGGCTCGGTGTTTAGCAGCGATGCCTGGAATAATGTAACTTTTATTGCGGGTGAAATTAAGAATCCGGCAAAGAATATCGGCCTGAGCCTTTTCCTTGGCACCCTCATCGTAACGGTCATTTATGTGTCGGCCAACCTGGTGTATGTTTCGCTGTTGCCGATGAACGAAATAGCCCATGCTGAAAAAGACCGTGTAGCTGTAGCAGCAGCCAATGTAATTTTTGGCAATGCCGGCACCATCGTGATCGCCCTCATGATCATGATCTCCACCTTTGGCTGTAACAATGGTTTGATACTTGCCGGCGCAAGGGTTTATTATACCATGGCGCAGGACAAACTCTTCTTTAAAAAGGCCGGAACACTCAACAGGAACGCGGTTCCGGGCTGGGCTTTGTGGTCGCAGTTTGTGGTTGCTTCCATACTCTGCCTTAGCGGAAAATATGGCGACCTGCTCGATATGATCTCCTTCGTGGTGGTGATCTTTTATGTGCTCACCATTATCGGCATCTTTATCCTCCGGGTAAAAAGGCCCGATATACCACGCCCCTATAAAGCCTTTGGTTATCCCATACTTCCGGCGATGTATATTATCATGGGTATTTCGTTCTGCGTGTTGCTTATTATTTATAAACCCGGCTTCACCTGGCCCGGACTTATCATCGCATTGATCGGTATCCCGTTGTATTATGTCGCGGTCGCCAACCAAAAGAAGCCGGAGTAAATTTTGTGGACCGGCCGTGGTGCAGTTGGCATCGCCTGTTGCGTCGCACTCTTCGGCTAACGTAGTTGTTTGTGCAGTCAACTAACAAGAGAGTCCTGTACTTTTGTAGCACGGCCGGCTGTTGACTACCGGATGTAAACAAACCCATTGATTTGTTATGAACGATTTTGATAAACTCTTCCAGCAGTTTCCCACGCTAAAAGTGGCGGTGATCGGCGATGTAATGCTCGATACCTACTGGTGGGGGAAGGTAGACCGTATTTCACCCGAGGCGCCAGTACCGGTCGTTGTGCTCAAAGACAAGGAGTACCGTATTGGCGGCGCGGGCAATGTGGCATTGAACACGGCTGCATTGAAAGCCGAAACCACGCTGTTCTCCGTAACCGGCGCCGATGATGATGCGGAAACACTGATCGGCTTATTGCAGGATAACCAGATAGACACCAAGTATATCGTAAAAAGCACGGAACGCATCACTACCAATAAGATCCGCATTATCAGCCGCAACCAGCAAATGATGCGGCTTGATTCGGAGGTAACAAAAAATATTTCGCCGGAAGATGAAGAGCTGCTTATCAGCAATTTCAGTTCTTTTGTTAAACGCTACCAGCCACATGTTGCCATATTCGAGGACTACAACAAAGGCGTTCTTACGGAAACGCTGATTGAGCGGCTGATTACCATTTGCAAGGCCAACGATATGGTAACCACTGTTGACCCCAAACGCAAAAACTTCTTTTCCTATAAAACGGTTGACATATTTAAACCCAACCTGAAAGAAGTAAAGGAAGGGCTGAACCTGCTGACCGATGAAGTAAGCGAGGCAAGCCTGAAAAATATCCATTCGGAGCTGCATAACATACTCAGCCACAAGATATCCCTTATCACACTTTCAGAAAAAGGCGTGTATTTCCAGAAGGGAAATTTTTCGAAGATCATTCCCACGCATATGCGCAATATTGCCGACGTAAGCGGGGCCGGCGATACGGTTATTGCCGTAGCCTCCCTTGTATATGCCGCCACAAAAGATATTGAGCTGGCAGCCCAGATGGCCAATATCGCCGGTGGGCTGGTTTGCGAAGAGGTGGGCACCGCCGCCATTGACCCCGATAAGTTAAGGGGGGAATGCAAACAATTACTCAAAGATTGATACGCTTTTTTGCGCTTTTACTACGGCTTATCTACCAAGTATCCATTAGGTATGTACCGGGAAAGGGGGAGGGGTGAATGGAGAAACGTGAGAAGTGAGACGGCAGACGTGAGAGGGGGATCGTGAATGGGTAAATGGGCCGGTGGGAATGGATGCGTCAAACGTGAAACGGCAGACGTGAAACCTGAGAGGGGGGGCGGGAAATGGTGCATGGTAAATGTTGAAGAGACATGGATGTTGTATGGCCGGTGTAAAAGGCGTTGGCAAAAACCCGGCGTCTACTCCGCCACCTATGACTATTGCACCTGACAGCTACTCCTTTACAAACTTCCTTGTTATTGTTTCATTACCCGTTTCGATAATAATGATATACGCACTTGCTTTTAGCGAAGCAATATTGCAGTTGAACGTGTTGGCTGTTGCAGTTGCTTTATAAACATTGTTGCCGTATAAATCTGTGATGCGCAGTTTTGTATTGCCTGCTGAAGGCAGCCCCTCAATAACCAAATTATTCTTTACGGGATTGGGGTAGATTTTTATGGAAGCGGGATTGTTATTTTCTATTGCCAGCACATTGGAAGTTATGTTACTCCCATCTGCAGCTACGGCAGTTAGCCTGTAATAATTAGTTCCGGGTAAGGGTGCAGGGTCTTCAAAGCTGTTCGGTTGATTACCACGATGTGTGGTTAAAGTGGCAAGAGGGTTAAATATAGCCCCGTTTTCGCTGCGTTCTACGGTAATGGTATTGCCTGCCAGGTGTGGAAAATCATTCCAGGTAAAACCGTGCTTATGCAACCATTTTTTTATCCTTGCAAATTTTGGCTGTCTTCTACATCGCCATTGTAACGAACCAAAACAAAATTGACTGGTTCTGTTTGGCCAACAACTACTATTTTCCCATCTGGCTGCAGTAAGGCATCATAGGCAATATCACTTCCATTTATATCTGTTATAACTATCCCATTTTCTCCAAAGTGATCATTTAATGCCCCGTCTTTATTATATCGCACTATGACAAAGTCAGAAGGTGCACCTTCGCCGTTAGTATTAAAGTTATTGCCTGCAATAATAATCTGCCCGTCTGTCTGCAGCAATGCAGTTCTTGTTTCTGAAGATCTTGTTCCAACAACAGTTGTTACTTTACCATTCACTCCGAAGCTGCTGTCAATCAAGCCATTGGTTTGATAACGGGCTACCGCGATATCCCCTCCGTATGCAAGCTTGTTACCTGTTTTGCCTGCTGCAATAATCTTACCGTCTGGCTGCAACACAATTGACCTTATCTCGTCTCCGGCAGACCCAAAATTGGTTATTACGCTGCCATTGTTGCCAAAGGAAGCATCCGGAGTACCATCGGTTAAATAGCGAACCAGGATAAATTTATCATTATCCAAAGTGATCCCTGTCTTGCCTGCTGCAATAATTTTACCATCGGGCTGTACTGCAATGCTGTAGACATGATCAAAGCCATTGTATGTTGTTCGTATCCAGCCATCATCATTAAATGCAGCATCTAAGTTACCATTGGGTAAATACCTTACCACTAACCAACTCTGATCACTGCTACCACCTACTACAATTTTGCCATCGGTTTGCAGCGCCGCGGCATAGGCAATTTCATCCTCATCTCCAAAATCACTGATCACCACCCCGTTATTACCAAAGCTGTTGTCAAGACTACCATCGCTGTTATACCGTACGAGGAGCACATCATTATCAATACCAAAATCTGAACCTGTAACTTTTCTATAACCATTGCCTATTGTAATGATCTTTCCATCTGCCTGTATAATAATTACTCTTGCTACAGCATTATAAAATTGATATTCTGTAGTCAGATTTGTAACCACTTTGCCATCCACGCCAAACGATGAATCTACATTCCCATTGGAATCATAACGAGCTAACATCATTCCCAGATTTCCTTCCACAGTAAATCCGCCAGCTATAATTTTTCCGTCATTTTGCAGGGCAGTGCAATACGGAACTCCATTTTCAGTAATTACTTTGCCGATATTTCCAAAACTATTATCTACTGTTCCCGGCTGGGCTTGTAATGCAGGTGCAAATGATACAAGCAAAATGTATGTGAATAATAAAGGTTTGAATATTTTATTATTTTGAGCGCTGAAGCTTTGCAAGTTATTTTTCATAATTTTTTGAATAATATCGGGTATTTGGAATATGATGTTAGTCACTACATATCTGATCGCCTTCTACAGAGGCTGAATAATCGCAATCTGCATGCGAACCATCAGTATCATTAATACATTTATTTCTAAAATTCTGGCAATCCACAAATCTTGTTCGTGTAAAAGTGGTGCCATGCATTAACGAAACAAAATAGGTTGCTGCGCGGCCTGCTATATAATTGAATGCACCATCTTTAGTCATAACCGAGGTGCCAAAATTACTTATATAACACCCGGTAGTAGAACAGTCGTCGGCCAGGCCATGTCTCATATTACAATCTAAATATTCTTCAACCGACCATCCTCTTGCAGTAAAAATTTTCCATATCCTGTCTGCCCTATTGCAATCGCATCGTAAGTAGACGGAGTATTATCAGTTAAAGTAAAAGTTGAAGGAAGACAAAGTGATTCTGCATGTAATGTAGGATCTGGTTCCGAAGTTGTCGAAAAATAAACAGGAGCGTTATCGAAAGGAAAGATTTCGTCTTTAGCTCCCTGGAAAGCTATTATTGGAGGATGATATCGAAGTCCATTAAAAAAATTATATTGGGTTGTCAAATTTCGATGTAGCAAAATAGTTCCCCACATATCGAGTATGCCTTTAATATAAGGCATGTATGCTATTGTATTTTCTCCATAATAATAAGATGCATCGATACTGCCAAGAACCGTGCTTACTCCCGCAAAAGAGGAATCCTATCTGGCTTTGTCTCTCGTAATATGCAAGCGTGAGTTTCGCAATAACGATACTCTCTGTTGAATAGAATTATCTTCTATCCAGGATGAGATTGCTTCTAGCGCCAGCCCTGTACAATACCTGGAAGCAGTTTGTGCAATGAGGGTCGCCTTTTGCCGAACAGTATTACGGATGTACAAGTGAGTGACACAACCGGTGATGCCACGAAGATCAAAAGTGGGTTACCTATCAATTTATTTTGCAGGGGCGGTTGTTACAGGTGCCTTGATCATTTTGTTATAATCGAGCAGGTTCTCGAACCAGAGCTTTACCACTACAAAAATGAGTACGAATACTTTGCCTGCGCCAAAGCCAAGGAACATACCGCCGAGTATAACGCAGAACTGCTGCACAAAAATGCGTGCATAAGGCGCGAAAACCAGGTTTTCGACCACAGCGCTTTTATAAGTGCCGCTGAATACAAAGTCTTTGAGCAATACAAGGCCATAGCTGGCAATAAAAAGCAGGAGCATCCATTGCATTTGGATAGAAAGATAATCCCGCACATGCGCCACAAAACCAAAAGCACCGAATGATGACTCATTGTCGATGCCCGACACCCCGAGGAATATGCTGAGTTGTATGAAAATAAAAAAGCCATAATGCACGATAAAAAAAAGGATTAGCCAGTAGCCCTGCATGCCGCCGGCTTCCTGTGGCTTTTGATTGATGCCATACCTTTTTTGGTAAGCCGTAGCAAGCAGCATCATAAGGATATTGTAGCCACCCAGGATAATGCTCTCCATGCAATAAACAATAAAAAGCTCCGTGGCGCTCCAGCCTTTAAACCACACCCCCCATAAGGGCACAAGGTTGACCGCTATCAAAAAAAAATCGGACAATGTTAAACGCCTTTTAAGAAACTGCTTCAAATCTTAGAAGTTTTAAGCTACTAATTTAGCTACTTTCGCCGCTTCGCCGAATACCCATAAACACGTATGAACAAATTTACCCTTGCAATACATGGCGGTGCCGGAACCATTCTTAAAAGCAATATGACCGCTTCGCTGGAAGCATCGTACCGCTCGGGGCTGAATGAGGCATTGCAAACGGGCTATTCCGTTTTAGCGAAAGGGGGAACAGCGGTTGACTCGGTTATTGCGGCCGTAACCTCGCTCGAAGACGATATTCATTTTAACGCAGGTCGTGGCTCAGTGTTTACCAAAGACGGCAGGCATGAGATGGATGCTTCGATTATGGATGGCAGCAATCTTGCTGCGGGTGCGGTAAGCGCGGTGAGCAATGTTCGCAACCCGGTAGCGCTTGCGGCTGAGATCATGCGTAAGAGCAACCATATTTTTTTATGCGGGGCAGGCGCTGAAACTTTTGCAAAAAAGCAAGGGCTTCGTTTTGAAGCAGATGCCTACTTTTTTTCGTCCTTCCGTTATGAGCAGCTCAGGGCGATACAGGATTCAGATGCTTTTGCGCTTGACCACTCGGTGGACCCGGCGCTGGCCAGGGAAAAGAAGTTTGGAACGGTGGGTGCGGTAGCCTGCGATATGCACGGGAATATTGCCGCTGCAACCTCTACCGGCGGCATGACCAATAAGCAATATGGCCGCATCGGGGACAGCCCGGTTATCGGCGCCGGAACTTATGCCAACAATACAACCTGCGCTATCAGTTGTACGGGCCACGGAGAAATATTTATGCAGGCTGTGGCGGCCTACGATGTAAGCTGCCTTATGGAATACAAGGGGCTATCGCTTGAAGCGGCCATGAATGTGGTAACCAATGACAAACTGGTTAAACTCGGCGGCGAAGGGGGCATGATCGGCGTGGATGCAAAGGGGAACGCGGCGTTGCTGTTTAACTGCGAGGGCATGTACCGCGGGGTAAAAGACAATGCAGGATTGGAACAAATAGCCATATATCGTTAAGCGGTTCTTAGGTAGTCACATGAGAAAAAAGAATCCCGGGTTGAGGCCCGGGATTTCTGTTTTTCCAATTATCTGGAAAATAAGGTATTACTCATAAGGTTCAAAATAGTCTCAAGCTGCAGTAATTAGTTCACCTGGTTTCGGCGTAATGGTACATCATAGACCAGTACTGCACGGGTAGTGCTGCATGAATTGTAAAAAAAATTTAAAATAATCGTTGGGGAAAAAAAAGGCCCGGGATAAATCATCCCAAGCCGTTTTTAATCACCAAAACCATCTTACGAGCTATTTAATTGTTGCTTAAGCCGCCACCCTGGCTGCCCACGCGTTTACTTTCTTCGTCGGTTGCAGTCTTCCGCTGGCGTGCCGCTTTTACCTGGGCATTGCCGAAGCGATAGGTAAAGCTCATGCGTAATTGCCTGCTCTCCCAACCGCCATTGGTTTTTATGTACTGGCCGGCAAAATTGCTGGTGCCGCTCCAACGCATAGTCTGGAAAATATCCGTAACGGTTGCCTTAACAGTGCCCTTTCCTTTGAGGATCGTTTGCTGAATACCGGCATCAAGGCTCCACATTTGTTTGCTTTTGAAGGTACCCTGCCAGATAGAGGGAGATGTATAAAAGCCGCTGAGTTCCGCTGTTGTCTTTTTACCCAGCTTGAATGATTGCTGTGCATACACATTTACGGCAAACACATCGAGGTTGATCGTACGGCCTTCGCCAAAATCGGCCCTGTATTTTGAGTAATACGTATTCACATTGGCGAATACGCTGTACCATTTATACTGGAAGGGCATGCTGATGTTAAGACTTACGATATCCTGGTCTGCAAGATTCTTCTTTGTAATAAATGCCTTTGATTTTTCGGCTGTATCGATCAACTGTGAAAACACATCGCTGATATGGCTGTAATTCAGCGTTGTCGTGAGCCTGTATTTGAAGGTGTTTGTCACGGCAATACTGTTGGTGTATTGCGGGCGTAACTGTGTATTACCTTTCTGGTAAGTATATTCATCGAGTTTGAACTCGAAGGGATTCAGGTCCTGGTAAGCCGGCCTGTCGATGCGCCTGCTATAACTGATGCTCCACTGGCTTTTGGGGTTTTTGTTGAAAGTGACCGCGGCGCTTGGGAAGAAATCGGTATAGTCTCTTTTAAACACGGAGTCGTAGCTTTCATAAGCCCCGTTACTGCCGGTAAAACCAAAAGATTCCCCTTCTGAATGCGTGTTCTCTACCCGGAGACCCGCCTGGATCATTACGCCTTTGTATTGTTTGTTGTAGTTGACATACACTGCATTGATGTTTTCCCTGTAGTTGAAATCATTGCTGCGCAGCGTGTCTTTTACTTTTTCATTTGAATAGACATTGTATCGGTCGAAATTATTTACTGAGTTCACGTAGGAAGATTTCGCGCCTATACCAAGCCTGCCCTTTTTATAGTCCTGTTCATAGTCAGCCTTCAGCGAATACATATCAATATTGGTAGGCGCGATCATATTGTAAACGAGCTGGCTTTGCAATACCGTGCCCGTGGAATCGTAATAATAATTCGGCTGCACCTGGTTGCTCTTAATATCGTAGAAACCATAGTCGGCATCTATATTCAGCGTTCTGTTCGCTGTATCGGCATAACGGTAATTTGCATTGAAGTTTATGTTGTTCCGTTTGCTCTGGCTGGAGTTGTCGGCAACCAGCAGGCGATCGGTAATACCGGTAGGCTGATAATAGATCCTGGTCTTGCTCAGGTTGGAAAAATCGTTATCTGAAATATTACCATTCACCATTACACCGATTACGCTGCGGCTACCTGCATAGTAATCGAGGCCACCCTTAAACCCATGACTGTTGTTGAGGAAGGTCATGGTGGAATGACCATCAAACACGGTATCGAGCTGAACACGGTAAATGTTCATAAAGCTTTCGTTGTGGTTGTGGTTGTAATTATAGTTGCCAAAAATGTTGATCTTTTTATCGCGGTGATTAAAGGCAAAGCCACCGTTGTATTTGGGATAGATCCCGATATTATAACCGGCGTTCACAGAGCCGTTGGTACCAAAAGCCTTATTCTTTTTTAGTTTGATATTGATGATCCCCGCATTACCCGCGGCTTCATATTTTGCTGACGGATTGGTGATGAGTTCAATGCTTTCGATCTGTGTTGACTGGATCGATTTAAGGTAAGCCGCAAGATCGGCACCGCTAAGGGGCGAAGGCTTTCCATCGATATAAACCTGTACGCCATTTTTGCCGGCAAGGCTAAGCGCATCATCTTTGTCGACCAACACGCCGGGCGATTTACGCAACAATTCCAACGCATCGCTGCCCACCGCGTTAATGCTGTTCTCCACGTTAACGATGGTTTTGTCGGCCTTCACTTCTATCATTGGTTTTTTAGCCACTACGGTAACATTCTTCAGATCACCGCTCAGTTTTGTGATCGCAATATCCGGTATTGTTACATCAGCAGCCGCAACGTTGAATGCAGGCGACCACGCGGTCTTGTAACCTACATAACTGATGCTACCGAGGTACCGGCCATCTTTAATATTGGCGAAATGGTATTGACCATATTGGTCTGATACCGCGAGTTTTACCACTGAAGAATCTTTTGCACTCAGTAAGGAAATATTTGCGTTTGCAACGGGTTTGCCTTCGGCATCTTTCACCGTGCCTTTTATGTTTTGCGCCATCGAGGCAAAAGATAAAAGCATCATTAAAGTTAGCGTGGGTATTAACTTGATCATAGATTTTTTTCAATATAAGTGTGCAAAGTTGCCGTTGTGTTACAGTTATCGCTGCTGGTTTTTACCAACGGTCAATTGCGGGCATGGGTGGTAGTCTACTCTTAACTAACATTAATATGTAAAAAAGAAATTAACAACTTAGGAGACGGGCATTGGAATAAGCATGAAGCTTTTCTTGCGTCGCACTCTTGTACAGAAGCAACAGTTCTGAGCGGTTAGCTAAAAGCTTTAAGCCTTTTGTATTTGCCTGCAGCTAATAGCTTAAGGCTTGCAGCTTAATTAATTTCGCCATTCGTTGGTTCCCCCGCCAACCGAAATAATGAAGAGAAATTTTTGTCTCCACAGCGTCCCCGGAATATAACATTCATTTTAACAGTTTAAATATTTGCAGTAGTTTCAAAGTGCAAACCTGTCATCGAACACTTAACCTGCTGCCATGAAAACAAGCCTCACACTTTTATCCAGTTTAATTGTTTGTTCTCCTTCGTTATATTCCCAGGAAGTTGGCAACTTGAAGACCTGTGATTTCAATGCGGCGATATGTACTTTCAACCTCACGAACCCAATATCCGGATTAACGTTTAAAAGAGTAGCAAAAGTTTCCTATGCAAAAGTTGGCACTACCTATTACAAAGATGTAATTAACCAAACGTGTGATTAACTATTTATAAAAATAAATTATGAGAAAGATTTTATCAATGATGAATGTTACAAATAATAATTTTTTAAAAAGATCATTATTTGCAGGCATCTTAAACCTTGCCCTACTTCATGTGCAAGGCCAACCCGGCATCTTAGACAATAGTTTTGGGGACAGTGGCAAAGTAATCAATGAAACTATTGGATATATCTATGCCTCAGCACTGCAAAAAGATGGCAAAATTCTGCTTACGGGATATGGTGGTGTAAATGAATATGACTTCCTTATAATGCGTTATAATGCTGATGGCAGCCTTGATTCATCGTTTGGCGATAACGGCCAGGTAGTTACGCTTACGGCCGAGGGAGTGTTTCTTTTGCAGGTAAGGGATGTGCTAGTCCAGGATGACGGAAAAATAATTGCGGCGGGGGAAGGCTATAGAAAAATATATAATCCGTACTACCTGGAAGATGTTGATGCGGTGCTGATACGTTATAACAGCAATGGAACTTTTGACAGCAGCTTTGGCGTGAATGGCATAGCAGACTACGATTTTGGAGATGATGATGAAAGAGCCTATGCTGTTACCCTGCAGCCGGATGGCAGGATCGTAATGTGCGGCGGCAGTGATCAAAGCTGGCTGGTGGCAAGATATATGCCCGACGGCAGCCTTGATGCCGGTTTTAGCGGGGATGGCTGGATCCGCACAAGTTACAAAGGTTTTGACCAGGCACACAGTATTGCCGTACAGCCGGATGGTAAAATAGTAGCCGGTGGACAAACAGGCACAAGTGCCGACAGGACGCTTTTCGTTCTTGCCCGCTATTTACCGGATGGCAGCGCTGATATTTCATTTGGTAACAACGGCACGGTAATGAGCGATGTTGCGGCGGGCGGAGATAAAATCACTTCCATCGTGCTGCAGCCGGATGGTAAGATTGTTGCAACGGGTGCTGCCGGTAATATGGCTGGTTATGCAGGAGATATTGCATTGGTCCGTTATCAATCCAGCGGTGCACCCGACAGCAGCTTTGGAGAGAATGGCAAAGTAATTACGGTTGCAGGGACAAGGTCTTCCGTGGGCCAAAAAGTGCTGTTACAGGATGATGGGCAAATTATCGTGGCAGGCACTAACTATAATCTTTATGGCGATGGGGTACCTGCCGACTTTATTGTGGCGCGGTATAATAAGGATGGATCACCGAATACGCATTTTGGTGAAAATGGTATACAGGTCACCGATTTTGGCGGGAGCGCTGATTATGCCTATGACGCTTTGTTGCAACCTGATGGAAAAATTGTAGTAGTTGGATTTATTGAAGTAGTGCAAAATCCAGCCCTTGTCCGTTATAACGGAGACCCGGTTGAAAAACCCTGGTTTGCCAAAATAAAGAAATGGCTGCACAAACACGGTTTTACCTGGGATGATTTTCCACACCTGGCAGGCAATGCTGTTACAGTTGAGCGCAGTGCAAATGGTACAATATTTAATCCCATTGCCACCTTAACCACACATCGTCGTAATCAATCAAACAATTATTTTGAAGACCCTGCCCCTTTAACAGGAACAAACTATTACAGGTTAACCGCCGTAGCATCAGATGGGAGTAACATCACTTCTAATGTACTGGCGATAGAAAATGACAATGCTTCCATGATAAAAATATATCCGAATCCTGTAAAGAATAGTTTACAGATAGAAGGTTTGCCTGGCACTCAGAAAACTATGCTTAGCATCAGCGATCTTATGGGCAACAGGAAAGCAGCTACTATTGTAACAGCAGGAACATATAACTGGAATATCAGCCAGTTAAAATCGGGCAATTATTGGTTAAGGATAGAAAGTGGCAGTACCGTAGTTACAAAAATGCTCGTGAAGGAATAAAGCGTTTCTGAAGATTGCCTATTTTGACCATTGTACAAAAGGAACAAACAGGCGCTTGCTCCATTGAATGCTGCGGATGAAGAGTGTGAAGCCGGATAAGCCGGCACCTTTCACGCAACCGCCGGTGCCGAGGATCGTAAAAGCCGGGTTCAGGTTCTCCCTTCTTTATTAACTCATACTTACTGTTCCGGTTGGTGAGGGAGACCAACCGGTAGTAAAAATTCTTTATTCATATTGTGCCTCGAATACTTTCAATTGGGCACCGCTGCCAATTATTAAATTGATGCCAGCCTTACCAGTTGCTGCTCCCGGCAACCGGTAAGGAAAACAAATTTCAGTCTAGCCGTCTTTGCTGACTTGCGGACTAAGCGCACAAGTGAGTGACACAACAGGCGATGCCACCTGCACTGTAGTTCGTAACACAAGAAACTTTATAAAATGCAACGCTGTTTAAAAGATATTCCGCATCGCGCCAGATTCAAATTTTACCTGTGGTAAATTTGCAGCAGTATAAATTTTGAATCAATGGAAAAAGTGAACTGGAAAGTAGAAGGGATGAGCTGTACGAATTGCGCATTGACCATTCAGAAACATCTTGAACAAAAAGGATTGGCCAATGTGAAGGTTAATTTTATCGGTGGTGATATCAGTTTTGACCTCAACGGCAATGATAC
This sequence comes from Chitinophagaceae bacterium UBA7600, assembly GCA_002478885.1. GTDB lineage: Bacteria > Bacteroidota > Bacteroidia > Chitinophagales > Chitinophagaceae > DLKC01. The sequence goes on along the minus strand of DLKC01000066.1, from coordinate 56,887 downwards.
AAAACCTGCCATTGCAAAAGGCATCGAAGGCCTCGGCTATCATGTGGTGAGCGATGAATTGGCAGGCGCAGCTAAACCTCCAAAAAAGCTTTTTAAAAACCACCTGCAGCGATTCTTATTGTGTGCTGTGTTTACGCTTCCGCTGATGCTGCATATGATACCCGGGGTGCATATACATGTGCTGATGAACCCGTATGTACAGCTTGCATTGACGATACCCGTGTTTTTTGTTGGGATGGATTTTTTTGGCAGAAGTGCGTGGAAGAGTGTAACCAAAGGCATCCCCAATATGAATGTGCTGATCGCTATTGGCGCCATTGCATCATTTGGTTACAGCCTTTATGGAACGATAACGGGTAATGCCGGAGATTATATGTTCTACGAGACCTGCGCGGCCATTATTACCCTTGTTTTTTTTGGCAACTGGATGGAAGATAAATCAGTCGAGACCACACAGTCTGCGCTGAGAAAACTTGCAAAGTCAACCAGGGTAACCGCCAATATGATCGCCTATGACGACCAGCACAATGAACATGTTTTTCCGGTAGACAGTGCCAATCTGAAAGTAGGCGATATTTTATTGATCAGGAACGGCGAGCATGTTCCCATGGATTGCAAAGTGCTGTGGGGAGAAGCGAGCGTAAACGAATCTATCTTAACAGGGGAAAGTGTGCCGGTGGAAAAAAAGATGAATGATAAACTCATTGGCGGAAGCATCGTGGAAAGCGGCACCGTAAAAGCATACGTGACTGCCGTAGGTGAAAATACCGTGATCAGTAATATACTAATGCTGGTGAAGGAAGCGCAGGCGGAAAAGCCACCGATTCAGCAGCTTGCAGACAAGATCAGCGCCGTGTTTGTGCCGGTGGTGTTGGGCATTGCGCTGGTTACCCTGATCGGTAATTATGTGTTTACCGATGCAGGTCTTTCACAAAGCCTGTTAAGAAGTATTGCGGTGCTGGTGATCGCTTGTCCCTGTGCAATGGGGTTGGCAACGCCGGCTGCCATTGCTGTAGGCCTTGGCCGCGCAGCGAGGAATGGCGTACTGTTTAAAAATGCCAGGAGCCTGGAGATCTTTAAAGACATAAAGCAGGTGGTGTTTGACAAAACAGGTACATTAACAACAGGCCGGTTTACAATTGCAGCATTCGATACCAGTATTGACGAAACCCTTTTTAAACGACTGGCGGCCTCGCTGGAGAAATACTCCAACCACCCGATAGCAAGGGCCATTGCAAAAGAATGGAAAAGCAAAACAGACCTGCGCTGGAAAAAGATCGAAGAGATCAAAGGTGTGGGCATGAAAGCGGAAGATAAGGATGGCAACAAATACGTAGCCGGTTCTTTTAAAGCGGTGAACCACATGGCAACTGACCATACCCATGCAGTGTACGTTACAAAGAACGACACACTCATCGGCTGGATCGATGTGGAAGATGAGGTGAGGCCTGAGGCCAAACAGGTGGTTGACATGCTAAAAGCCCAACACATTAAAACCATTTTGCTCAGCGGTGACCGGAAAGAAAAATGCGAACACGTTGCCCGGCTGCTGGGCATCGATGAGTTTGTGGCCGAACAAACGCCGGAACAAAAACTGGAGAAGATCGGCTGGTACAATTCCGTTGCCCCAACTGCCATGGTTGGCGATGGCATTAATGATGCGCCGGCTTTGGCAAAAGCAACCGTTGGTATCTCGCTGAGCGATGCCACACAAGTAGCCATGCAAAGTGCACAGGTGGTGTTGATGGATCATGGGATCAGGAATTTGCCGCTATCGCTCGGGCTCGGCAAGCATACCTATCTTACCATCAAACAAAATTTATTCTGGGCATTCTTTTATAATATTATTGCCATACCGGTAGCGGCTTTTGGCTTTCTAAGTCCCACCTTTGGCGCGCTGGCTATGGGTTTCAGCGATGTGGTGCTGGCGGTTAATTCCGTAAGACTGAATTATAAAAAAGTGAATTAAACAACCTGGCGGCAAAACCACAAAGCATGCCCTGTTGCTTTTACGGCAAGTGCGCTATAAATAAATCAACTTCTGTTGCGGCTGCTTAATACCTTTATCAGCAAGGCTATTTTGCATGAACAATGCTCCCGTTGACATATTAAAACAGTACTGGCATTTTGATATTTTTCGCCCCCGGCAGGAAGCGATCATTTGTTCTGTGCTTGCGGGCAATGATACCCTTGCCTTATTACCTACCGGCGGCGGAAAATCGCTGTGTTACCAGGTCCCCACATTGATGAAAGAAGGTTTATGCCTCGTGATCTCGCCACTGATCGCGCTGATGAAAGACCAGGTGGAACAGCTTGAGAAGCGAGGCATTCCCGCACTGGCCATTCACAGCGGTCTAAGCCCGATTGAAGTGAGAAAGACCTTACAGCTTGCCATGCAGGGTGATCATCAATTTTTATACCTCTCACCGGAGAGACTGGAAACAGCACTCTTTAAAGATTATCTGCCTGCATTAAATATCAGCCTTATCGCGGTGGATGAAGCACATTGCATTTCGCAGTGGGGTTATGATTTCCGTCCCTCCTACCTGCGTATCGCGAAGCTAAGGGATGAACTGCCGGGTATTCCCGTGCTTGCACTCACTGCTTCTGCCACGCCCGAAGTACAACAGGATATTGTGCTGCAATTGAAATTTACCAACGCTGCTGTTTTCAGGCAATCGTTTGAGCGGAGCAATCTTTCGTATAGCGTATTTCTTACCGATAGCAAGATCAACAAGGCGACGGAGATATTGAAGCGTGTGAACGGCAGCAGCATTGTCTATTGCCGGAACAGGAAGCTGACGAGAGAGATCGCGCATTTGCTTCGGCTGCAAAATATTGCTGCAGATTATTATCATGCAGGGCTGCCACAGGAAGAAAGAAACAGCAAGCAGGACGCGTGGATCAATAACAGGAACCGCGTGATGGTCTGCACCAATGCTTTTGGTATGGGTATTGACAAACCCGATGTGCGCACCGTTATCCATTACGATATTCCGGACTGTGTTGAAAATTATTACCAGGAGGCCGGCCGTGCAGGCAGGGACAATCTTAAAGCCTATGCCGTCCTGTTATACCAGCACGAAGACCTGCAGGCGCTACAGGCACTCCCTGAATTGCGTTTCCCATCTATCACTGAAATAAGAAAGGTATACCAGTCACTTGCCGACTATTTGCAAATTCCGGTTGGCATTGGCGAAGGCAACTATTATGATTTTGACCTGAATGAGTTCGCAAAGAATTTTAAACATGATGTCCTGCTTGTAATTAACGTATTGAAGGTGTTGGAACAGGAAGGGCATATCCATTTCAATGAAAATATTTTCATTCCGTCACAGGCATATTTTCTTATTCCCAAAGATGCCTTGATGGATTACGAAGAAAGCCATCCGCAACTTGAACCCGTGATGAAATGTATGCTGCGTAATTACGAGGGTATCATGGACAATCCCGTTTCGGTTTATGAAAAGCAGCTTGCATGGCTTACCCAAAAAAAACCAGAGGAAGTAAAGGAGGACCTTTTTCGTTTAAAGGCGCTTGGCATTATTGATTACCTGCCACAGAAAGAAACGCCGCAACTTTATTTTATCCTCAACCGTGCGCCGGCGCAATTTCTCAACCTCAACCACGAACAATACCTGCAACGCAAGAAAAAGTTCAGCGAACGGGTAAACAGCATGGCGCAGTATGTGCAGATGCAACAGGCATGCCGCGGTAAATTTATCGCGGCGTATTTTGGTGACAAATCCCTGCACGATTGCGGAGTATGCGATAATTGTCTTAGTAAAAAAAGAAACAGTGATGAGGCTGCGGTTTTACAAAAGATAACCGACGTGATCTTCCTGCACGTGCCACCTGAAGGCATTGAGACAAAATTCCTGCTTGAAAAGCTTAACGGATTTAACAGGGAACTCACCTGGAAAGCCATCAAATTTTTGCAGTCGGAAAACAAGATCCGTATTGATGAACTCAATTTTATAACGGCTATCAAAGCATGAGTTGAATGTGATGCTTCGTACCCCGGCATGACAAGCCACGGTTCTTTAATGACGTCGAAATTTTATGCTCAGCTTACCGTTATTCCGGAGTTTGTCCTGCTGACGCAGGAAGCATCTATTCTTCATCTGCCTGTGAGCCGCCTTTTCTGCATGCTGAATTGTACAATCGGTCGACGGTCGACCGATGTTGTGTGTGTTGAAGTGTGCGACGCAACGAAAGTCTGATCTGTGTGCTGAAAGCCGGTAACCAAATTCTTTTTATCATTTATCTTGTGGCTGAAAATTGAATCGATGAAACGTCTGCATATACTCCTCTTATTGCTTGCATTTGCACAGACTGCTTTTTGCCAGAAGTTCCTGAACGAGACACCTGAAGCGAAACACTGGGTCGACAGTGTATATAAATCCCTGTCGAAAGAACAACGCATCGCTCAATTGATGGTAGTGCGGTTGTCTGCCAAAACCCCGACAGGCTGGGAGTTCTACGATAAGAAAGTGGAAGAAGAAGTGCGCAAATACAATATTGGTTCTATTTGTTTGTTCCAGGGCAACCCGGTTGACCAGGCAAATTTTATCAACCATTTTCAAAGCATCGCGAAAACACCGATCATGATCTCTATCGATGGTGAGATGGGTGTGGGTATGCGCATGTATGACAGCGTGATGAAATTCCCTGACCAGCTTACGCTTGGCGCCGTTGATGATGCCGGCATTATTTATAAGATCGGCCGCGCCATGGGCGAACAATGCAAGCGTGCGGGCATACAGGTTGATTATGCACCGGTAGTTGATATCAATAACAATCCGAACAACCCGGTAATTGGTTACCGCTCTTTTGGCGAGGATAAATATAAGGTAGCGAAGTTTGGTATCCAGATCATGAACGGCCTGCAGGATGTGGGCGTGATGGCCTGCGCCAAACATTTCCCGGGCCATGGTGATGTAAGTGTTGATTCGCATTTTGACCTGCCCATGATCAACAAAACGATCGAACAACTGGATACGCTTGAATTATACCCGTTCAAAGAATTATTCAAAGCCGGCGTTGGCAGCGTGATGAATGCGCACCTTGGTATTCCTGCTATTGATACGACCGCGCACCTGCCCACATCGCTTTCAAAAAACAGTATTACCGATTTACTCCGCAACGAGCTTGGTTTTAAAGGCATTTCTTTTACCGATGCATTGGAGATGCAGGGCGTGGCTAAATATTATCCGGATGCAGTTGGTGGTTTGCAATCATTGCTCGCAGGCAATGACATGCTTTGTTTACCCGGCGATGTGCCCGGCACTATTGAAGCCACGATAAAGGCATTGAAGAAAAAACAGCTTGACAAAAAAGATCTTGAAGCAAGGGTAAAAAGGGTGCTGCTTGCGAAATATCATCTTGGCCTTAATAAACTGCAACCCATCAACATCGATGGGCTTACCAAAGAGCTGAATATGGCTGTTCCTTCGTTAAGAGCGGAAGCGGCTGAACACGCGCTTACCATTGTGCAGTTAACACATCCGCGCTTATTACCGTTACAACAAAATGACCGCATTGCCTATGTTGGTATAGGGCTTACCGAAGCCAATACATTTGCCACGCTGTTAAAAGATCATTTCAATGCTGATCTTTATTTCTTTGATTACAAAGCCGATGATTCCACAAAAGCGGAAGCGATTTTGAATGCATTGCAAAACAAGTATAGCAAAGTAATCGTCGGCGTGCACAAACTGGCAAAGTCACCCGCAAATAATTTCGGGTTTAGTGATGCAGCTATTCAACTGGCACAAAACATACAACAGATCAATCCGACCATCACGATGGTATTTGCCAATCCTTATGCAATCAAAAACGTGAGTACGGCGCCCAATATCATTGCCTGTTATGAAGATGACGCGATCTTTCAGCAAAAAGCATTTGACTGGCTGAACGGTAAATTTGCTGCGAGAGGTACCCTGCCTGTAACCGTTGGTAATTTCAAATATGGCAACGGTGTTGTAAATGCACCGATGGAACTGGCATTTGCCGCCCCCGAAGAACAAGGCCTGAGCAGTCAGGTGCTGAACAAAGCAGATTCCATTGCGGAAGCAGCCATTGCACAACAGGCAACACCCGGCTGCGTATTGCTTGTAGCGAGAAACGGTAAGATCGTTTTCAACCGCGCTTACGGTTACTACAGTTACGATCGAAAGCAACCGGTGACAACGGAAACGGTCTATGACCTTGCGTCGGTTACAAAGATCTCTGCTACCACTGTTGCGGTTATGAAATTGTACGACGAAGGCAAACTCGATATTAAAAAGACTTTGGGCGATTACCTGCCATGGGTAAAAGGCAGCAACAAAGAAAATCTTACACTGGAAAATGTGCTGTTGCACCAGGCGGGTCTTGTCGCGTATATTCCTTTCTACCGCGAAACAATCGACACGCTCACCGGCATACCCAAACCCGGCTATTACCAATCAGCGCCCGATGCGGTTTACAGCGTTCCCGTTGCCGCCAACATGTATATGCGCAAGGATTATCTCGATACGATCAATGCACGCATCTTAGCCAGCCCGGTTGGCACAACAGGAAAATACATTTACAGTGATAACGATTTTATTTTCCTTGGCAAGATCGTTGAGCAGATCGCGGGCCAAACGCTTGACAATTATGTGCACGATCATTTTTACGCGCCGATGCATATGCAATCAACCGGCTTCAAGCCTTCGCTCTCTATGCCGCTGAATAAGATTGCACCAACTGAGAATGAAAAATATTTTCGTCTGCAGCAGTTAGCTGGTTTTGTGCATGATCCCGGTGCTGCCATGTTTGGCGGTGTTGCCGGTCATGCAGGTTTGTTCAGCGACGCGTATGACCTTGCCAAATTATACCAGATGTTGCTCAATGGCGGCGAGCTCAACAGCCAGCGTTTTATAAAGAAAGAAACGATCGATTTCTTCACTGCCTATCACAGCGATTCGAGCAGAAGAGGCCTCGGCTTTGATAAACCGGAGAAAGATAATGCGATAAGAAAAGATCCTTACCCGGCATTGAGCGCATCGCCACAAACCTTTGGCCACACAGGTTTTACGGGCACCTGTGTATGGGTCGATCCAAAAGAAAATATTGTGTTCATCTTTTTGTCGAACCGCGTCAACCCGATGGGTGGTGATAATAAAAAGATCTCTGAGCTGAATGTAAGAATTGCATTGCTCGAGAATGTGTATAAAGCAATTGAAGCGGAGAGAAAAAAGTAATTGATGTGCCCGGCTCCGGTACATGTGGCAACGCCTGTTGCGTCGCACCATTCATCTGAAGGTTAAATATTCAGCAAGTTAAACAGAAAGAGATGCCTCTTGCTTCGGCATGACACGCCGGATTTTTTCGATGAAGTTGAAATGCTATTCCCAGCTTGTGTTTGCCTTTCAGTTTGTCATGCTGGCGAATGAAGCATCTATCATTGCTGCTTTTCACGATCGGTTAATTTCAGGAATGACTGTAAATTCTGACCTATACCAGTACAACTTAAATTTTACTAATCATGATCAAAGATGATATTTCACTGGCCCAATGGGCATTGGTCGAAGAAATAAGAGCGGGTAGATGGACCACACTCGATTTCCCGAAAATTGCAAGGGAAGATTTCGGGCTTAATGGAATTGAGTTTGTGAATACGCTGTTCGCAGTGCCTACCGCCACTTATTTAAATGAATTAAAAAACAATGCTGCAGATCACGGCGTAGAAATGGTATTGATCATGGTGGATGACGAAGGCGATGGTTGCGCCTCGACTAAAGAAGAACGGAGACAGTTTACCCTTAATCACCGCAAATGGATTGATATTGCGCATTACCTTGGCTGCCATGCTATCCGTACCAATTGCCGTGGCATGGATCAAACATCAAAAGAAGAAGCATTGCAATGCGCTGCTGAATCTTATCATCTTTTGCTGGAATATGCTGCTGGTTCAAATATAAAAGTGCTTATAGAAAATCATGGTGGACTTTCCAACGACCCCGACTGGATGGTTGCCCTTATGAAAGAAGTTGATCATCCCTTGTTTGGCACTTATCCTGACTGGCGTGAACCAGCCGATGATTTTGATAATTATACTTACCTGCAAAAAACTGTTCCTTACGCAAAGGGTATGTCGTACCGCAACCAGCCAACAGAAGGGCTTACTGCAAGCATGATAGGGCTTTGTAAACAAAGCGGGTATCGTGGCTGGTATGGCATTGAATCGAATGGACGGGAAGCCATACGGGATGGCATTTGCTTATTACAAAAATATCTGCCTGTATAACGCAGGAGCATTTAAACCTGATTTGATCAGCTTACGATCATTCTAAAATGCCACGTGCGAATATTTGCCTCATAGCCAACATTACTTCCCTGCCAACACTTCATTTACCAGTTGCTTCATTTTCTGAAGGCCGGTTGATGCCACAAGCTGTGCATCTTCTTTCCAGTAAGTTTCGTTGAAAAGCTCAAGTGATAACACTTTTGTCCCGCCCATAGCCGCAAGGTCAGCGAGTATTTGTTTTAATGGTGCGGAGCCATCGCCGGGATAAACCCTGTCGCCATCGGTTTGCTGGTCCACCGATTTGTTGGCGGGATAGTCGTTCATGTGAATGATATCGATCATTTTTCCACTCACCATTTTTAAACAATTAAACCCGGAGCCACCCCTGAAGAGATGATACACATCGGGCAATATTTTTACATCGGGATCATCGGCAGCAGCCGCTATGGCGAGTGCCTGCCCGAAGTTGTAAACCGTGCCTGAAGCACCCCAAAACTCAAGCAGCGGCATTACCTTGTATTTTCTTCCAAGCGCCAGTATTTCTTTGTAACGGGCGCCCGCTTTTTTATAATCTATAACAGCCCCTTCTTCCAGGCCCATCGGCGGGGCGGCGATACGTCGGCAACCGAGTGCGGCCATCATTTTCATTTCTTCTTCCAGTTCTGCAAGGCCGGCCTGTCGTTTGGCATCATCATCCACCAGCCATGTAGTAAAACTGATCGCATCCTCCACCACAAGACCCTTTGATTTTATAAAGTCAGCCAATGATTGCAGCGTATGGCCTTTGGCGAGATAATCTTTGATATCGTTTACCCAAAGCTCCAACCCATCGTACCCGGCTTTAGCCGCTATTTCAATTGATTTAATCAGGCCAGGCTGTTGCCCCATGATCGTGCTCGTGTTCAGGCAAAAGCGGAACGGCCCTTTTGCCGGCACCGGCGCAGTGGCCCTGGTAAAAGATACTGGTACCAATGCCGCCAGTGATGCGGCGCCCGACAGTTTAAAAAGTTCTCTCCTGTTTAGCATAAAGTTTATTTGATCCTGTTTTCAAGATAAAGTTTTTTTTGCCGGTGGAAATATTTAATGCAAAGGAATGCAGTGACCAAGGCGTTTGAAAATGATCAACCGGAACGATTTGCCTATCGCTTTGATGCACTTTTTACTGTGGCACAAGTGTGCGATGCCGGATAAGCCGGCACTATCGCGCAACAGCAGCTGCACAGGGAAGCGAAAGCCGGGCACATAAAATGTATGTTTACGTATAGACGTAAAATATATAAGTACTGATACATTTACTTTATTAATTCCTGTTATGCCTGTACAATCATTTTTCCCGTGTTGTCGCCTTTGAATAAACTCAGGAATGCAGCCGGCAACTGGTCAAAGCCTTGCACAAAAGTCTCGGTGAATTGAAGCTTTCCTTCCTTTACCCACTGTGCCAGGTGCTGAATACCTTCTGCAAAAAGATGTTGGTAATTGCTTACGATAAAGCCCTGCATCAACACACTTCTTGTGAGTAAAATAGTTTGTAGTCGTGGGCCTGTTGAAAATTGGGTATTGTTGTATAGCGAGATTTGGCCGCATAAGGGAATGCGCGCAAAAAAGTTCAGGTTGAGCGTAACCGCATCGGATATTTCGCCGCCCACATTGTCGAAATAAATGTCCACACCAGCGGGACAGGCTTCAGCAATTGCCTTTGCCATATCGGTTGTGGTTTTGTAATTGATAGCCTCATCAAAGCCAAACTCATTTTTTAGCAGGCCGATCTTTTCTTCGGAGCCTGCAATGCCAACCACCCTGCAGCCTTGTATTTTAGCGATTTGCCCGACCACCATGCCCACCGCACCGGCCGCACCGGAAACCACCACGGCCTCCCCTGCCCTGGGTTTACCGATGTGCATTAAACCGATGTATGCTGTAAGGCCGGTCATACCCAATATACCGAGATAATAACTTGGCGGTGCAAGAGTGGTGTCAATTTTCTTTAATGTTTTGGCTGATGCGGTCGTTTCCCTTCGCCATGGTAACATGTCAACCACAATATCCCCGGCGGCAAAACCTGCAGCCTTACTTTCCAGCACCTTTGCAACGACGCCGCCCTTGATCGGTTCATCAACCTGGAAGGGTGCTGCATACGATTTTGCATCATTCATCCTGCCGCGCATATATGGATCAACCGAATAGTAAAGCCCCTTTAACAGCACTTCGCCATCCTGCAATGGCTGCAGTTCAATATGTTCTTTCCTGAAATTTTCCGCACCGGGCGATCCTTTCGGCCTTGATGCAAGTACAAACTGTTCTGTAGTCATATAAAATCGTTTACTGCTTTGAACTTAAAAATAAACATTGCCAACCGGATTGTACGGGTTTGTATAAGGACCAGCCACCGAATATCCTATGTTTGCCGGGACAGATTCTTTGAAAGGCACTGGCGCTTTTTTATGAACCCCTTTTATATGAAGCGGAAATTCAGGTATTTTAGCTTTAAAACAAGGCGATGCAATTTTTGAAGCACAATAAAATGTTATTCATTTACAGCGTTGCACTTGCATTGCTTTTCCTGTTGCTGAAGCTTGTGGAATACCGGCTGCTGATTATCGACCACAGCATTGAAATTTATGCGGGAAGCATTGCAATACTCTTCACCTTGCTTGGCATCTGGCTTTCGCGTAAACTTTTCAGCCCTAAAAAAGAAACCTTAGTCATAGAAAAAGAAACCATTGTAGAGCGCGAGGTATTTGTTACTGGTCAGCATGCATTCGAGCCGAACAAAAAAGCCCTCAAAGAAACAGATCTCAGCGCCAGAGAACTCGAAGTGCTTCAACTGATCGCAGGCGGAATGAGTAACCAGGAAATCGCGAATGCCATGTATGTTTCGGTGAATACGGTGAAGACGCATATAGCCAACCTTTTTTACAAACTGGAGGTAAGCCGCCGCACGCAGGCCGTTGAAAAAGCAAAAAAGCTCTCTATCATACCCTGAGCGCTACTACTTTAGTATTAAAAATACCTGGTAATCGAAAAATCACCCGAAAGTATGATCGGTTCCAAACACGTTCAACGCATCTTAGCTGTTACATCTTTTTAACCAAAAAACATTTTTATGAAACGGACCATTTTGCGTTATGGCTTTATCGGTGGCTTTATCGTTGCTGCCGAACTGATCGCTACCACCGTGTATACCAAAAGCACGGGGCACGAGTTTGAACATGGCATGGTCATCGGTTATGCATCCATGATACTCGCTTTTTCTTTCATTTTTGTCGCGCTCAAACATCTCCGGGATAAGCAATATGGCGGTATCATCAGCTTTGGCAAAGCATTTAAAGCGGCACTGCTGATAACATTGGTCACCGCTACCTTCTATGTTGTTACCTGGCTTGTCTGCTACTATTTTTTTATCCCCGACTTTATGGAGAAGTACACAGCCTATACGTTAAATGCTGCAAAGGAGCAAGGTTTAAGTGCAGATGAGATTGCCAAACAAACGGAACAGCTAAAGCAATATTCCGACATGTATAAAAATCCTTTGTTCGTCGTATTGCTCACCTACATGGAGATTCTACCTGTCGGATTACTTGTAAGTCTTATCGCCTCCCTTATTATCAAACGCAAGACAGCAGCACCGCAGCCGGGCAAAGCGTATGCTTCAGGCGCGGCCTAAGTATGGTAAACATCCAGCTGTTAATGGCATTTTTTTATGAGCCATGCAGTGGCACCTATGGCAACTTCGTTGCGTCGCACGCTTGTACAACTAGCCCGGAGCTCAGCAAAGAAAGAAAAAACTGAAAGCCCATTTCCTGTTTTCTGGCCAGGTCTTTCCCGCCTGGATGCTGCAGCGCCGGTATGCGGTGCCGAATAAGCCGCTATTCCGCAGGTAAAGCATAACAGCAACAGCAAAGCAGGGCACAAAAAAAAGCCTCATTACTGAGGCTTTGAAAAAAGTGTGTTTGTTTATTTTGAAAACCTGATCCAGTCGAGCAGGCATAATCCCTCACCGCTTACCTCGCCTTCCTTTTTGAATACGAAGTAGAGATCGTGTTTGCCGCCGGGATCGGTAACAGGCGCAGATGCTTGCTTAAACTTGCTCCAGTCGCCGGTCGGCTGGTAATTAATTGTGCTTAACAGTGCGCCTTTTGCCGAGTCTGCGTGTATCTCTATGGCGGCCGCGTTGGCTTTGGCTGCATAATTACAGGTTACCTGTTTTATGTCTTTAACGTCTATTCCCTTGAGCACAAAATAAGCTTTGCTCTTTATCGCGCCCAGCATGTCCTGGTAGCGTTCCATACTGCCGATAACATCAACATCTGCCGCCTGTATCGTTGGTGGCCTTAAGACCATTTCGCTTGTTGAGGTTAAAGGAACAACGCCATTGCCGTTATCGGTGTAAGTGGCCGACAGCACATAGGTACCTCCCTGTTTGCCGGCAGCGGCAACAGTTCCTTTCGCGGGCAGGCTATCTTTTGTCTGCTGGTCTTTAAGCGAGAGAATATATTTTACAATAGTGCTTGCCTGGTCTTTACTCAACTGCGGGTGAGCCGTCATGTAATGCGTGTTGCCCCACACACCTGTGCCACCGGAGATGATCTTGGCCGCAAGCTTTGATATGGTTTCCGGCTTGCTGTCATACTTTTTGGAGACATCAAGAAAAGCGGGGCCCAAAACATATTTATCCAATTGATGACAGGCCTTGCAATCGCTGGCCTGTATAAGATCTTTAGCCGGCGTAACCCAAATACCCTGGCCATTTACCGTTTTGTAACTACCTGCTTCTTTTGGCAGGTATTCGAGTTTTACCTGCAGCTTCTGCGGATCGACACCGGCGTCTTCCTGATCTTTTACGTCCACCGCATAGTCGAGCGAGGTTGCATCAAAATAGAAGGAGCTGTTACCCGTGGTGCTGATGTTTACTACCGGCGCAGTATTGCCAGCTTTAATGGTCATAGTATCCGTTGAACTTAACCCTGAAGGGTCGGTGACCTTCAATGTTACTTTATAGACCCCTTTGTTGGCAAAAGTGTATTCCGTTTTTGCATCTGTGGAAGCCACTTTACTTCCCTCAAATATCCATTCATATTTCAGCTGGTCATCTTCATCATTGTCATAACTGTTTTTGCTATCGAAGCTCACTTTCAGCGGTGTTAAACCGATCGTGTCTTTTGCTGTAATTTTTGCAACGGGTGCACGGTTGCCATCGTTGTAGTCAACACGTACGAGCCTCGCATCGTCGTTGTCTGCGCCATACACCGTACCATATTCGAGCACATACATGATGCCATCGGGTGTTATGTCCATATCGATCGGCCTCCTGAAGTCGCCGGTTAAAGGCATAAAGGCTTCCATGCGTTTGTAGTTTTCGTTCTCATCGAAACGCACAGCAAATATCCAGTTGCGCATCCAGTCCATTACGAATAACACGTTGTCGTAGTAAGCCGGGATACTGTTCTTTTTGGCCAGTGCTTTATCATAGTGATAAAAATACCCGGCAATAGCCGTTCTGCCGCCATCTGCCAGCTCCGGATATTCTTTTGATAAACCATAGGGGTACCAGATCATCGCCTTTGTTGCGGGTGGCAGTTTTTTGATACCGTCATTGTTGGGAGAATTATTCTCAGGGCCATTTACATCAAAGAGGTCGCCGATGGCATGCGTGGCAAAGTCAGAATCGTGGTATGCCTTGCTGTCGCCCACAAAATATGGCCAGCCATAATTACCGGCCTTTTTAGCCTGGTTAAATTCATCATACCCTCTCGGGTCTACTTTGGAATCTTCGCCTGCATCCGGACCAACCTCTCCCCAGTATAATGTTGATGTTGCCTGGTTAACGGCGATGCGGTAAGGGTTGCGGCACCCCATGGTATAGATTTCGGGCCTTGTGCCAGCTGTTCCTTTGGGAAAAAGGTTCCCATCGGGTATCGTGTAACTGCCATCAGCTTCGGGATGAATGCGTATCACCTTACCGCGAAGATCATTGGCATTGGCGGCAGAGCGCTGCGCATCAAATGTTTTCCTGCCCGGCCTTTCATCCAATGGCGCATACCCATTCGATTCAAAAGGAACGGTATTGTCGCCGGTGGAGATAAAGAGGTTCTTGTTTTTATCCCATGCCAGCGAACCACCGGTATGTGCGCTTACTTCAGGATCAATCGGTACCTGTATGATCACTTTTTCCGAAGCCAGGTCGATAGAGTCTTCGGTGATCATTTTAAATCTTGAAATATCCTGGTGCGTAGGTGTCGGTAACGAATCGGGTGAGTAGAAAAAGTATATGAATTTGTTGGTCGCAAAGTCAGGATCGATGGTCATGCCCAGCAAGCCATTGCCAAAAGCTTCTTTTGTATCGGGCAATACTTTGAATTTGTGTACCAGTTTGGTGGTATTGGCTGTTGGATTGTAGGCATAAAAATTACCGGAGCGTTCAATAATGTAAACGGTTTTGTTCGGAGTAACGGCAATTTCCATCGGCTCATTCAGGTCATTGGTCAACACCGTTTTGGTGAACCTGTTTTCTTCCGGTGCTTTTGTAGCATAGGCTTTGGTATAATCGAGTTTTAAAGAATCAGCGCCCATGGCATATGCAATGCCACCGGCAAGGTGCTTAAGGAATAAAGGCTCACTAAAGCTTTCTGTTGTGTGCCCGCCACCGGTATAGAATGCGCGGCCACCATCATAATCATGCCACCAGGCAATAGGGTGGTCTTTGCCGTTCTCGCCACCTTCATAACTGTCTTCGTCAAGTGTGGCTACCACGTTAAGGTCGGCATTGATATTTTTATAATTATACCATTCATCGGTACGCTGCCATTTTTCGGGAATACCTTTCATGGCAATATTGCCGGTATCTTTTACATTAACGGTAGCTGTACGCACATTCGGGTTACCCGGGTGACTTTTAAAGTACGCGCCCACCAGCTTATTGTACCATGCCCAGTTGTATTCCGCATCGGCCGCGGCATGAATACCCATAAAACCACCGCCTGCTTCTATATAGCGCTGAAAAGCTACCTGCTGGTCTGAGTTCAGGATGTTTCCCGTAGTGCTTAAAAAAACAACCGCACGGTATTTTTTCAAATTGTCGTCGTTGAATGCACTTGCATCATCGGTTGTATCAACGCCAAAGTTGTTGTCTTTTCCAAGCTGTCTTATAGCTGCCACGCCAGCGGGAATAGATTCGTGGTGATAGCCTTTTGTTTTGGTAAAGACCAATATTTTGCGGCCGCCGGAGTCTGACTGGCAGCCATAAAAAAATATCATAGCCATTGCAAGGCAAATGGCAGAAGCAATTTTGTTCATCGATCGGTAATAAAAGGGTGATTTAATTGGAAATGGAAAGATATTATAAAAATGTTTACCTGACACTTATCGGGTTTTCTTTGGGATGAAAGGAGCAATATATTTTGGGCCAGGCTTTATACTTCGTGGCATCGACTGTTGCGCGATAGTGCCGGCTTATCCGGCATCGCACACTTTTGCAGAACAACGATGACCAAAGAACAAATGCTTGTCCCAAAAATCCTTGACATGCCATGCAAGCACACACTAACATACGCAGCGATGATTTTTTTATCGATCATAGTAGCCGAACAAAAAAATAAATTTATCTTTTCGCTTCAGCATATAAAAACAGGGTTACCCAAAAGTTTCGTAAGCATGATCCATATTAATAACGATTTAAAGCCAGCCGGTCTTACTAAAAAACTCAACAGGTTCTGGGAGCTTTCCGCTGCAAAAATCGGGTTGCTCGAAAAGCATTATGACGCGACAAAAGGATCGCCTGTTTTTACTGTAGACGGGCATTACACAACAAGAGGATGGACAGAATGGACACAGGGTTTTCAATATGGCGCGGCTATTTTACAGTTTGATGCAACAGGCGATACTACCATGCTTGAGCTTGGACGAAAACAAACTGTTGCAGCAATGGCGCCGCATATCAGCCATACCGGTGTGCACGATCACGGATTTAATAATGTAAGCACTTATGGCAACCTGCTCCGGCTGATGCACGAAGGCAAAACCACTTACAATGAGTGGGAGAAAAATTTTTACGAGCTCGCACTAAAAATCTCCGGCGCTGTGCAGGCCAGCCGGTGGACCAGTATAAAAGACGGCGGTTTTATTCATTCCTTTAACGGGGCACACTCGCTGTTTGTAGATACGATCCGTTCTGTGCGGGCCTTGATCCTGAGCCATAGCCTTGGCCATGTTTTACAGGCAGAGGGTGATATAAAAATAAGCCTGCTCGAGCGGGCAATCAAACATATACAGTCTACGGCAAAGTATGCCGTTTTTTATGGCGAAGGCCGCGACACTTATGATGTATGGGGACGAACCGCACACGAAAGTGTTTTTAATGTAAAGGATGGGAATTTCCGTTGCCCCAATTCGCAACAGGGTTATTCTGGTTTTACCACGTGGACAAGAGGATTGGCCTGGGCCATGTGCGGCTTTGCAGAAGAACTGGAATGGTTTGATACAATTGATGAAGAAGCGCTAAGACCATTCTTGCCAAAGCCAGATCTTCTTTCGCTTATGCTAAAAACAGCAAAAGCTACCTGCGACTTTTATATTGATAACACCCCTTCTGATGGTGTACCCTACTGGGATACCGGCGCACCCGATCTTCATCAACTTGGCGACTACCTGCATAAACCGGCCGACCCGTTTAATGCCTATGAGCCGGTAGACAGTTCCGCTGCAGCGATTGCCGCACAAGGATTGTTAAGGCTGGGAAGATACCTGCAACAAAAAGGAGAACAGCAAACCGGCGACCGATACTGGCAGGCAGGGCTTACCGTTTTGGATACCATTTTTGAGGAGCCTTACCTGAGTATAAGAGACAATCACCAGGGCTTGTTGTTACATTCGATTTATCACCGCCCCAATGGTTGGGATCATATTCCTGCCGGAAGTAAGATTCCTTACGGCGAGTCAAGCATGTGGGGCGATTACCATGCGAGAGAGGCGGCGCTTTATATACAGCGGATCATCAATAGCGATACGTATCATACTTTT
Organism: Chitinophagaceae bacterium UBA7600; assembly: GCA_002478885.1. Taxonomy (GTDB): domain Bacteria; phylum Bacteroidota; class Bacteroidia; order Chitinophagales; family Chitinophagaceae; genus DLKC01. The sequence continues at coordinate 39,597 of DLKC01000066.1, read as the reverse complement.
TTCAACATAGGGTAATGCAAAACGAAATGAGCGACCTTTCAAGATTGTGCATCCATACCATTACTACAAAACCATGGGATGTTGAAACTGCTGCAAAGCATTTTTCGGCCGCAGGTGTAAAAGGTATTACGGTGTGGCGCGATGCATTGCAAGGAAGAAATATCCAAGACACGGGCCGCATGTTACGCGATTATGACCTCAGCATTGTGTCGCTTTGCAGGGGAGGATTTTTTCCACATACAGATGCGGCAAAAAGAATGGCGGCCATTGATGATAACAAAAGAGCGATTGAAGAAGCTGCGCAGCTGGGAACATCGCTGATCGTGCTTGTTTGCGGTGCAGATCCTTTGCAGTCTTTGAATGAATCAAGAAAACAAATTCATGATGGCATTGCAACTGTACTGCCTTATGCAGCAGCAGCCGGCGTAAAGTTGGCGATTGAACCCCTGCACCCGATGTATGCCGACACACGCTCGGCAATCAATACGCTGGCACAAGCCAATGATATGGCTGAGGCTTTGAATTCACCATGGGTTGGCGTGGCAGTTGACGTGTATCATACCTGGTGGGATAATTCGCTCGAACAGGAAATAAGCCGCTGTGGTAAAAATGACAACCTGTTTGCGTTTCATATCTGCGACTGGAAAATGCCCACAACCGATTTGTTGTTAGACCGTGGGCTGATGGGCGAAGGATGTATTCCCATTAAACAAATCAGGTCGTGGGTAGAAACAACAGGCTTTAACGGCTTTAATGAAGTAGAGATATTTTCCAACAAGTACTGGAAGGAGGACCAGGAGCTGTTTCTTAAAAAGATCGTGAAGGCATACGCGGAACATTCGTGAACAGCCTTTCCATTAATTGTATAAGTGATTATATTTTTATGGGTCGGGCTGTGGAATTACTATTAATCTTTGGTTGCGTCGCACACTTGTGCGGTAAATCTGTATTCGAGAGACGTAAAAGGTAAAGCGTAAGATTATCTCACCTTTCACGATCTTATCAAAGATGTTCCGGGCGATCAGGTGAGTAACAGCACCCCGTACGTACGGGATTGCCAAAAGAACCAATGCCGGTAACAAAAAAATAAAAAAGACTGCAAATGAAAGAACACAAAGTGGGTATTATTATGAATGGCGTTACAGGGCGAATGGGAACGAACCAGCACCTGTTGCGATCCATTGCAGCAATCATAAAACAAGGGGGCGTAAAAATAAATGCCGGCGAAACGATTATGCCCGATCCTGTGCTCGTTGGACGTGATGAAAACAAGTTGAAAAATCTTTGCGCATTATCTGGTATAACAAAGATGAGCACCGACCTTGATGCGGTACTGGCTGATGCCGGCAACATTATCTATTTCGACGCGCAAACAACCACAAGGCGCTCCAACGCAGTAAAGAAAGCAGTTGCAGCGGGCAAACATATCTACTGTGAAAAGCCGGTTGCAACTGACATTGATGAAGCGATGGGGCTGTACCATCTTTGTGAGAATGCAGGCGTAAAACATGGCGTGGTGCAGGATAAGCTCTGGTTGCCCGGCATACTTAAAATACAACGGTTGATACAGCAGGGATTTTTTGGGAAGATACTTTCGATACGCGGTGAGTTTGGGTACTGGGTGTTCGAAGGCGAGACTATCCCTGCGCAGCGCCCCTCCTGGAATTACCGGAAAGAAGATGGTGGTGGTATTATAGTGGACATGCTTTGCCACTGGCGCTACCTGCTCGACAATGTTTTTGGAAAAGTAAAAGCTGTTTCCTGTTTGGGCGCCACACATATTCCGCAAAGAATCGATGAACAGGGAAAGCCGTATTCGTGCACAGCAGATGATGCAGCCTATGCAACATTCGAACTGGAAGGCGATATTATTGCGCAGTTCAATTCGTCGTGGGCGGTGAGGGTGCGACGCGATGACCTTTTAACGCTGCAGGTCGATGGCACAAAAGGCTCTGCTGTTGCCGGTTTGCGCGAATGTTATATCCAGCACTATGGCAATACGCCAAAGCCTGTATGGAATCCCGATATTCCGCAACCAATCAACTTTTTCGAAGGCTGGTCAAAGATCCCGGAGCAGGAAAATTACGAGAACGCTTTTAAAGTACAGTGGGAACTATTTTTAAAACATGTGGTAAAAGGTGATGCATTTCCATGGAATATGTATGAAGGCGCTAAAGGTGTGCAACTTGCGGTAAAAGGGCTGGAAAGCTGGAGTAAAAAGTGTTGGGTTGATATACCAGCATTATAATTAACAACGAAGCAGATGAAAAGAGTAGCATTAATTACAGGTGGCAGCAGGGGCATTGGTTTTGGTATTGCCATGCAACTGGCAGCAAATGGTTTTGATCTTGCCATCAACGGCACCCGTAATGAAAATGAGGTAACAGATGCAATAAAGCAACTGAAAGATGCCGGCAATGATGTTATCTATTGTCGTGGCAGTGTTGCGATACCGGCAGACAGGGATAAAATCATGAACGAAGTGCGGGAACATTTTGGCCGGCTGCATGTGCTGGTGAACAATGCAGGCATGGCTCCCAAAGAACGCAAAGACATTCTTGAAGCAACCGAAGCAAGTTTTGATGAAGTCGTTTCAACCAATCTAAAGGGCGCCTATTTTCTTACACAAAAAGCCGCCAACTGGATGATCGGGCAAAAAAAAGCAGATGATGCATTTAACGGTTGTATCATTAATATCTCTTCCATATCGGCAACAGTGGCATCCGTAAACCGTGGTGAGTATTGTATATCCAAGGCCGGCCTGAGCATGGCCACCCAATTGTTTGCGGTGCGGCTCGGCGAATATAATATTCCTGTGTACGAGGTTCGGCCCGGTGTCATCCGTACCGATATGACAGCGGGTGTTAAAGAAAAGTATGACAACCTGATTGCAGGTGGCTTATGTGTACAGCAGCGCTGGGGCGAGCCCGGAGATGTTGGGAAAGTTGTGGCTGCGCTTGCCAATGGAAATTTTATGTATTCGACCGGCCAGGTCATTATGGTCGATGGTGGCATGACCATACCGAGATTATAAATTCAAAACGGGCCATACCCGGTGAAACATGTACGATCAAAACTTTATAGGATACCGGCCTTCAATAGTGCTTTTTGGCATCGCAGTATTGTTTTGCACCGGCCTGCGTGGCCAGCCATTCGAAGCAAAAAAAACAAAGGCCGGCATTGAAATAACAGAACATGGGAAGAAGGTTCTTTTCTACCAGGTTCAACCAACAGCATTGGACGGGAAATATGAACGTTCAGGTTATATTCACCCGCTTTACAGTCTTGATGAGCACGTGCTGACAGAAGATTTTCCCGAAGACCACCCTTATCACCGTGGCATTTTCTGGGCCTGGCACCAGATCATGTTTAATGGCAGGCAAGTAGCCGATGGCTGGACCTGTGACAGCATTTCCTGGGATGTTACAAAGACCCAAATAAAAAACGGGAAGGGAAGCATTAGCCTGGTTGCGGATGTTTTGTGGAAAGCAGCGTTGACTGACAGCAACCGGGTTCCTGTATTCCGGGAACACACATCCATTACAGTAAATCAATCCACCAGCCAATACCGCGCAATAGATTTTGATATTTTGCTATCGCCGTTAAAAGACAACCTGCAGATAGGTGGCTCCCCGGATTATAAAGGTTATGGCGGTTTTTGTCTCCGGTTAAAACTGCCTGCTGATATCGGTTTTTTTTCAGCAGACAGCGTGGTAACGGCAAAAGATTCAGCTGTTTGGGCAGGTCCATGGATGGATTTTACGGGCTCTTTTGATGGTGCAGCTTTTCCGAAAAGTGGTGTAGCTGTGTTTCCCGGTGACCACGCGTTATCGCGCCAATGGATATTGCGCAAACAAAAAAGTATGCAGAATATTGTTTACCCGGGCAATGCAGCTGTGCCGGTGCCTGTGAAAGGGTTGCGGCTGAGATACCGGGTACTTATTCATAAAAATGAATTGAGTAATATTGATCTTGAGAATTTGTATAATCAATATGTCCGCGATCTTCAGTAGCCAGTTAACGTTCAACATTTCTTAAAACAACAAATGCCAACTGTATAAAATCATGATCCCACAACCAGCAATAAGAAAAGCGATCCTTATTATTTGCAGCACTTATTTATCTGTGTTTTTTTTAAGCTCCTGCAATCCAGGATCCTTATCTGACGATAGCGCTATAGCCAAAGATTCTGTAACCATTGCCGCAGGCGAAGTTTCATTTAACAGGAACTGCAGTGGTTGCCACAATTTCAGGCAGGATGCTATCGGGCCGCAGCTAAGTGGAGTCACGGGGAAGCGGTCTGTCGACTGGCTGGTGCGTTATATAAAGAACCCGCAGGAGGTGATCTCGTCAGGAGACAAAGATGCGCAGGATTTGCTGAAGCAATACAAGATAGTAATGCCTTCGTTTGGCTATTTACCCGACAGTGAGATTCATGCACTGATTGCGTTTATGCATACGCACCAGTCTGCGGGGGAAAAGCCTGCAACAGCTAAAGGGCTGGCGAACCCGATACCCGAGCCGATTGCATTGTCGAATCTTGTTGTTGACCTGAAACCCGTTACACAGTTCCCCGCTTCCAACGACAGCGCTCCAATGGCGAGAATTACCAAGTTGGGTTTTCAACCAAACAGTGCCGACCTTTTTGTGAATGACCTGCGCGGTAAATTATACCGGCTTAAAAACGGGCAGCCGGAAGTATATATGGATATGCAAAAACTGGAGCCCAAATTCATCAACCAGCCGGGGCTGGCAACTGGTTTCGGCAGTTTTGCTTTTCATCCCGACTTTGCAAAGAATGGTCTTTTATATACCACGCATACGGAAGCGCCGGGCTCTGCGCCTGCGGATTTTGTTTACGCTGATTCTATCAAGGTAACCCTGCAATGGGTGCTTACAGAATGGAAAGTAAATGATCCTAATGCAGCAGTTTTTTCAGGAACAGGCCGTGAACTACTTAGGGTAAATATGGTGTCGGGTATACATGGCATGCAGGAAATTACCTTCAACCCGTTATCCAAACCCGGTGATGAAGATTATGGGCTATTGTATATCGGCGTTGGTGATGGCGGAAGTATGGAAGAAGGATATCCTTCTATTTCGCATAACAAAGAACACATCTGGGGAAGTATTATCCGCATCGACCCTTCGGGCAATAACAGCAAAAATGGCAAATACGGTATTCCAAAAAACAATCCTTTTACTGCAGCACTGGCAGACAAAAAATCGGGCGAAGTATATGCATATGGTTTCAGGAACCCACACCGGATTACCTGGACAAGATCAGGGCAAATGCTGGCATGCAATATCGGCCAGGCAAATATTGAATCGATCAACCTTATAAAGCCCGGCAACGATTATGGCTGGCCTTTGAGAGAGGGACATTTTGTAACAGCAGATGTTAACGATAATCTCGGTAACGTGTACCCGCTGCCCGCCAACGACAGTATTTATCATATTACTTACCCCGTTGCGGAATATGATCACGATGAGGGAAAAGCTATTTCGGGTGGCTATGAATATTGGGGCAATTCCATACCACAATTGAAAGGTAAATACCTGTTCGGCGATATTCCATCAGGCAGGCTTTTTTATGTGGATGTTGCCGATTTGCAGCAGGGTAAACTGGCGACAATTAAGGAATGGAAGATCTCGATCAACGGCGCAGGTAAAACACTAAAAGAAGCCTGCGGCAACGATCGTGTTGATCTTCATTTTGGCCGCGATGCGAAGGGAGAGCTTTACATTCTTACCAAAGCAGATGGCAGGATGTACAAGATGGTAAGCGCTCATTAATCATTAACCGGAGCGAAACAAAATCAAAATATTTACCGCTCCTGTTTAGCATGCTGCCACTGCGAAGTAAGGTTAACAGATTTTGAACCAGGCAATAGTAGTGCTATTAAACTTTTGTTGCGTCGCACCCTTGTACTGTAACATGCACATCGGCAAGGCCGAGCGTTACTTCAGCAAAGATCAATTACAGTCGGACTTTGCATCTTTGCTGACTTACGGACTAATCGTACAAGTGTGCGACGCAACGAAGATGCCATTGATTCAACAGCCTGGACCATAAAAAATAAACGAAATAATTCTGATGAAAAATCCATCGACAACAGCTGTTATATTAAACCGAACCATTGTACAGGAACTGATGCGCATTCCTGTGCTTGTTGCCGCGCTTGGATATATGGTGGATATGTACGACCTGTTTCTTTTTAGTATTGTTCGCGTGCCGAGTCTAAAGTCGCTGAATATTTCCGGTGACAGCATTATGAAAGACGGCATCATGTTACTGAACCTGCAAATGGCAGGCATGCTCATCGGCGGAATTTTCTGGGGAATAATGGGCGATAAAAAAGGCAGGCTTTCAGTTTTGTTTGGTTCTATTCTTATTTATTCACTGGCGAATATTGGCAACGGTTTTGTCAATTCACTGGAAGCTTATGCCGTGCTGCGTTTTATAGCAGGCTTTGGGCTTGCCGGTGAGTTGGGTGCAGGTATTACACTTGTTACAGAAATTCTTCCCAACAAAATCCGCGGTTATGGTGCAACACTGGTTGCCACGATGGGTGTAATGGGCGCGTTGCTTGCTTACCTGGTTTCCTTCTTTTTTGAATGGCGCATTTCTTATTTTATTGGCGGCGGTTTGGGCTTATTGCTGATGGTTTTAAGGATCCGCGTTTTTGAATCGGGGATCTACACGCAATTGAAAGAAAATAAAGTGAAACGTGGCGACCTGCGCATGTTGTTGAGCAACAAAACACGGATGCTGAAATACATCAATGGCATTGTTATCGGTATGCCCATTTGGTTTGTGGTAGGCATTCTCATCACCTTCTCACCTGAGTTTGGAAAAGCGCTTGGCATTGCGGCCCCCATTGATGCCGGCAAAGCGGTAATGTTTGCATTTGCCGGGCAGGTGGCCGGCAATTTTGTAAGTGGTTATATAAGCCAGGTATGGCAAAGCAGGAAGAAGGCCATGTTACTTTTCATTCTATTGTCGGCCTCTTTCGTAGCCGTTTACCTGCTTGCGGGTTTGCAAACCATTACCATGTTTTATGTGATATGCGCATGCCTTGGTTTTTGCAGCGGGTATTGGACGCTTTTTATTACCGTGGCGGCCGAATTATTCGGCTCGAACCTGAGAGCTACCGTTGCCACCAGCATACCCAATTTTGTGAGAGCCACAGTGATACCGTTGTCGTTATTATATGGCGTAACCAAAAGCTACGCAGGTTCGATCTATGGCGCCCTGATCGTTGCTTTTATCACCTACGCACTGGCAATACTGGCACTTTCCTTCCTGGAAGAAACATTTAAAAAAGATATCGACTATAATGAAGCGCATTAACGCGGCTGAATTAAACTGGTTGCATGAATACCTCAACTATCACCTTAAGAAGTATACGGGAAGCGGATATACCGGCTGCCATGCGTTTATCTGAAGCGGAAGGGTGGAACCAAACGCAAGATGACTGGAAGCTCTTTACATCGCATGCTCAAAACGTTTGTATGCTTGCAACAACAGGCAACAAAATCATTGGAACAACAACGGCCATAAATTATGCAAATGAGCTTGCGTGGCTCGCGATGGTGCTCGTTGAAAAAACATACCGGGGCAAAGGCATCAGCAAATTGCTGCTGGAAAATGTGCTGGAGAAACTGGACAGTTTCAAAGCAATCAAACTCGATGCGACTGCTGCCGGGCAAAAGGTTTATACAGGGTTTGGATTTAAAGAAGAATACCAGGTGACAAGGATGGTAAATACCGCTGTAAAAAATTTACCGCCAGAAGCAGGCGAACAAGTATTCCCTGTTCAACCGGAAGATATGCCGGGTATTATTGCGCTGGATAAATTTGTGTTTGGCGTTGACAGGAGCATAATGTTGCACGCGTTGTTCACACAGCACTCTTATAAAGCATGGATGACAAAACGTGATGGCATGATCACCGGATTTGCGCTTGGGCGAAACGGTAGCAGGTATCAACACATCGGGCCGGTAATGGCTGAAAGTGCCGCTGATGCCGGCGCACTCATCGGCCGAGCATTACAGGACCTGGTCGATAAGCCTGTTGTTGCTGATGTATTGTGCGATAAAACAGCTACCATAAATTTCTTACTATCCATGGGATTTGAGCAACAACGCACATTTGTCCGCATGTATAAAAACGACCATATTGCTTTTGGCAATACGGGTCAATACTATCTTATCGTCGGGCCGGAGTTTGGCTGATAACAACGGGTAAGTCTTTATAACCAACTAAACAAGGAGTATGTCATCAACAACGGAACTATATAACAGGTTACTGCAGCCATCCGGGGAGTTGGTTGCTGCTATCGAAAAACTAAAAGGAGATATTCTCATTGCGGGTGTGGGTGGTAAAATGGGCCCGGCTTTGGCTAGGGCAGCCAGGCAGGCCATCAGCGAAGCAGGGATAAAGAAAAGAGTAATAGGTGTTGCCCGTTTTAATGAACCCGGTCTGCAACAGTTGTTAGAACAGCAAGGGATCGAAACCATTAAAGCAGACCTGCTGAACGAAGTTGAATTGCAGGCTCTGCCCGAAGTTGAAAATGTACTGTACCTGGCAGGGATGAAGTTTGGCACAACAGGCAATGAAAGTTACACCTGGGCCATGAACACCTATTTACCGGGCCGCGTTGCTGAGAAATTTAAACATGCCAACATCGTTGTTTTCTCCACAGGCAATGTTTACCCGCTTACTGATGCCAATGGCGCCGGCGCAACAGAGGATACAGTGCCTGAGCCTATCGGGGAATATGCGCAATCCTGTCTTGGCCGCGAACGTATGTTTCAGTATTTCTCTGCAAAGAATAATACCCCCATTTTAATATACCGGCTTAACTATGCAAATGATGTGAGCTATGGCATTTTACTGGAGATTGCGCGATCGGTTAAAGAACAACGCCCCATCGATCTTTCCATGGGAGGTGTAAATGTGATCTGGCAGGGTGATGCAAACGAAATTGCTTTGCGCTGTTTGCATCATTGCGCGGTGCCAGGTAAAATATTAAATGTTACCGGCCCCGGCACTTTGTCAACAAGGTGGATTGCTGAAACATTTGGCCGCATGCTTGGCAGAGCTCCATTATTCGTCAAGGAAGAACAGCCAACTTCGTTGTTGTCAGATGCATCCGAATGCTTCCGGCTTTTTGGTTATCCAAAGACATCACTGGAACAGATGATGAAAGTAATATTGCAGTGGTATAACGAGGGCGGTAAAACAATCGATAAGCCCACCCATTACAACGAACGAAAAGGCAAGTATTAATCATGGCAACATACAAATCACTGGATGCAGCTGTCAACAACGTATTGCAGGAGGGTGTGGTAATACCGGCGCATCCATTGGCATTAACGAAAGATCTGAAACTTGATGAAGCAAGACAGCGGCTGCTTACAAAATATTATATAGCCAGCGGGGCTGGCGGCATTGCTGTTGGCGTACATACAACACAATTCGCCATAAGAAAGCCGGGTATAAACCTGTTTGAGCCAGTATTGAAAATAGCAGCCGATGAAATTGAACGGGCAGAATTACAAAGCCCGTTTATAAAAGTGGCAGGCATCTGCGGGCCTGTTGAACAAGCGATCAATGAAGCATCGCTCGCGGTAAAGCATGGCTATCATCTCGGGCTGCTGAGCAATGGTGGTTTGCAGCAATACACGGAAGCCGAACTTATTGAGCGTGCGTATGCAGTTGCTGAAATCATGCCCTTGTTTGGTTTCTATCTTCAGCCCGCGGCGGGCGGGCGCTTGCTCAGCTACGACTTCTGGCGCCGTTTTGTTGAGATCCCAAATGTATATGCCATAAAAGTTGCAGCCTTTAACCGCTATCAAACGCTTGACGTAGTCAGAGCTGTCTGCAACAGTGAAAGGCGCAACGGGGTCGCCTTATATACCGGCAATGATGATAATATTGTTGCGGACCTTTTGACCCCCTATCACATTCCTGAAGGCAACAGCATCGCTGAAAAAAGATTCGTTGGCGGCCTGCTTGGTCATTGGGCGGTATGGACCAAAAAAGCAACAACACTGCTCGGGCAGATCAAACAATGTGTTGCGAATGATTATGCAGGTGCGGCCGGCTTGCTATCAGAAGGCATCGCCATCACCGATATGAATGCTGCTATCTTCGATGTTAAACATCAATTCCATGGTTGCATTCCCGGCATACATGAAGTGTTGCGCAGGCAAGGATTGCTCGAAGGAACATGGTGTCTTGATCCAGGTGAACAACTTTCCGAAGGCCAGTCCGAAGAGATCAACCGTGTATGTAAAAATTATCCAAACCTGATCGATGATGCATTTGTGGAAACATTTCTTCGAAACAATAAGGCCTAGCACGAAGCAGTAAATTTTTTTACCCGGCGGCATTGCTCCTGTTCAACTTTTCTTGCGTTATAGTGCCGGTCTATTCAGTATCGCATACTTGTACGCCTGTGCTCCCCGCATTAAAAGCGCTAATAATCCAACTGCAGCATGCAAATTATTTTCCCAGCAACATTTGCTTTGAGGCAAGCAGCTTTCCATCCACGTATAACGAATATTGATAAGTGCCGGAAGAAAGCATCGCAGCATCAACAGTTATATTTCCTTTTCCTGCTCCTGAAATACTAAACTGCTTGACGGTGTTACCGGCTTTGTCTGTTATCATTATCCTGGCTGAAGAAAACTGCTTCGGCAAATTATAGTTGATTGATGTGCTGCTTGCAAACGGGTTAGGAACATTTTGCGCAAGGGATGCCACGGCGCTATTTGTCAGCAACGGGTCAGCTGTTGTTATGTCTGTCTTCCCCGGCAACAACAATGCTTTTAAATCATTGATCTGTTTTTGAAGATCGTTAATCTGTGCGCCTTGTTGCGCGATCTCAGCGTCTTTCTGATCATTCATTTTGCTAAGTTCCTGTACTGACTTTATCAGAGGCATAACAAATTCAGCATACCGGAGACCCCAGACTTTTCCTGCTGTATCAACACCGCTGAAATTGTAATTGATCTGCTTCGCCGCTTTCTGTACTTCCTGTGCAAGTAAACCTGTGAAATTCATTTTCTCAATATCATACTTGCTTCTCCAGTTTACAGTGTCTTTCCTCTTTCCCATCAGTTCATTTTCTTTTGCAAGTTTGAAGTGATAGGTGACAGGTTTAAGCAGGTTGATAAAAGACAAGCCAGGCACGTTTTCTCTTATATCGGTCTTTATTCTTTCATCTGAATAATTTGTCCAGCCTACTGCACCGCCAATACTGCTTACACTGCCGTTGCCGATACGGACCTGGTTGTCAACCGACGGCTCTGCTTCATCACCTACGGCCGTTGAATTGTACATTTCCGTAATAATAAAAGGCCCGGATGCATTTCCTATTGCTGTATTATAACTACCAACAAATAAACCGGCCAATGCGATATTGCCGATGGAAGTATTGAACGAGCCGGTGGTGATACTTGCCAAAGCGCTTGTACCTGTCGCAGTATTGCCATAGCCGTTTATATTGTTATATAGCGCTTCCCACCCGGAAGCGGTATTAGTTGCCCCTGTTGTATTGCTATAAAGGGCACGGTACCCGCTTGCCGTATTTTCATAACCGGTGCTGTTGCTGAATAATGCCAGCGGACCCATGGCAGCATTATAGTAGCCTGTGGTATTCCCATATAGAGCAGAATACCCGAAAGCTGCACTGCTGTATCCTGTTGTGGTATTATACATCGAAAAGGTACCCATTGTGGTATTGAAACTGCCGGTTGAATTGGTATACATTGCCTGGTAACCGACTGCAGTATTCAGGTTTGCCTTGTTAAAATATAATGCCTGGTAACCCATGGCGGTATTTTGTGTACCTGTTGAATTAAAGTATAAGGATTGATAACCCGATGCCGTATTGTAATTGCCGGTGGTATTTTGCCCCAATGCGGCCAAACCAAGGGCACTGTTATAACTACCCGATGTATTGGCCGTAAGTGCGCTTACGCCCCATGCTGAATTGAAACTACCAGTGCTGTTATTATGCAGCGCATAAAAGCCGCCTGCCGTATTGGAGTTTCCCGAAGTATTGGTATAGAGTACCTTGGAGCCAATACCGGTATTTCCGCCACCGGATGCGTTATTGTATAACACCGAATCCCCAACCGCCACAAGGTTAGGGACGGTTGTATTCCTGTAAAGAGCACCAATACCAATAGCAATATTGCTGTAACCGGTGGTATTAAAGTAGAGTGCATAAGCGCCGGCAGCCATATTATTTTTTCCCGTTGTATTCGAGTAGGAAGCCTTGTAGCCGAGCGCCAGGTTGTTGTTACCGGTATTACTGCGCAGTGCCTGGTAACCAAACATGGTATTGGCTTTACCCGATGCAAAATCTATATAGCCGGCCTGTAGGTTGTTTACTCTGAATGTGAGGGGCTTTGAATCGGTGGTTCCGATAAAATTTGTGGAAACATTTGTTCCGCTGTTGCCGGTGAGCAACCAGCTTTGAGCGATAACCGCATTGGCAATGAACGCAGTTGCAATAAAGAGTAATGGCTTTCTCATGGTGATGATTTTTTGTGGTTAAACAATCTTTGAACCCGTGTACAAGATGTATGGTGTTTGCAGTGAAGAGACATGATAGCAGCATGCACTTATCTGTAGATCCTTGTTGCGGTTGGTGTTTTGCCTGTTGAAACGAATATTAAATCAGCGGTTGGTTTGTTCCAATAAAAGTGTTAGCTGTTCTCTAAGTTAGCGATACTGGCGCAAAGTATCACTTTAACCATACAACAGGTATGCGTATTGATGCTGAAAATAAAAAGTAGTTATACCTGCACCTGTATTGGCATAACCGATCTTAATCTCTGCGCCTGTTGCCCATAGCGATGCAGTACAGGAGTGCGACGCAACGATGTTGGATACTTGTTGAACAGCAGGATCCAAAAATTCTTCTCCCTGTTTTCCCCGAATAATTTTACTATTACACAAAAATCGATCACATGAAACGATTGTTGTTTGCCGCGGTGGTTGTTATCATAAGCACCTCTTTTTCAAAGAAAGAAATTACATGGACGGCCATTGGCGATTCCATTACTTACCTGAATGATCACACCGACGAAACGGGCAACCGCATTACGAAAGGTTATATGACACTCGTTACCGAAAAAATGCCCAATATACATTACACGAACCAGGGGCACAACGGCTGGACATCGGGTGGCATTGCCGACCAGGTCGACAAACTCGGCATTACAAAAGCCGATGTTTATTCTATCTTCCTTGGAACGAATGACTGGTGGGCAGGGCGGCCGCTTGGCACACTTTCAGATTACAAAAACAATACCGGCAACAATACTGTTTATGGCTCTTTTCGCATTATTACGAATAAGTTGCGCAGCCTGAATCCTGCTGCAAAAATCCTGCTGATCACGCCAATGAAGCGTGTAGATTTTGTTTACATCAACGGCATGAAAAATAATGCATGGGGATCTTATAAAGCAAAGAATGGACAGATGCTGGAACAATTCGCCAATGCCATCGACTCCATCGGCAACTATGAACATTTTGATGTGGTCGACCTTTTTCACAACAGCGGAATGGAATACAAAAATCTTGTCAACTTCAAGCGTTTAAAAGACCCGCAAACCGGTGTTTACAAGAACTACGCTTATCCGGATTTTATCGACATTCCGTTTAACCCCGGCACAGACGAATATCCTTATCCCGCCGGTGCAATCAATATGACCTACGATGGATTACATCCTTCCGACAAAGGCTACTCGATCATTGCCAATATGCTCGAAAAGAAAATGAAGCACTACTAGCTGGTCAGCGTTGTATCAGTGCTTATATTTTTTTGGAGCCGGCTTTTGTGCCTGTGGCATCGGCTGTTGCGTCGCACTCCTGTGCAATAAACTGGGAGGTCAGCAAAGACGGAAAAGGCCGACGCCATTTGCGCACTGATAAAATGCTTGCGTACTTTAAGTCTATAATATTTCCGACTTGTATGCTGCAGTATAAGTGTGCGACGCAACGAAGACGGAAAATGATATGCAGCCGGCCTCATAGTGTTAACAGGCTTTTTGTAAAACGGGTGTGAGGATTAGTGACTTAATAATTACATTTATGATCCAATGAAAAAGTATGCGTTGATATGGTTTATTGCGGCATTTCCTTTTTTTGCTTTAAGCCAGCATATCACTTCTATAAACGTCGACCAGTTGAAAAACAGGATCGATAAGGGTGGCGATACAACCTATATCATCAATTTCTGGGCTACCTGGTGTGGCCCCTGCGTAAAGGAACTGCCATCGTTTGAACAATTTGGACAGACAATTAAAACGGATAAAGCGAAAGTACTTTTGATAAGCCTTGATTTCAGTTCCGAAGTAAAAACAGCCTTATTGCCATTTCTTAAAAAAAACAACCTGCAAAGCGATGTGTTGCTGCTTGATGAAAAGGACCCACAGGAATATATCAACCGCATTGACTCAACCTGGTCTGGTGCAATACCCACAACATTATTTTTATGCAAGCGAAAGCATGTGCTTTTTGAAAGAGATTTCAGCTACGAGGAGCTGGTGACAGCATACAACAATTTTAAAGCGGACTTATGAAAAAATGTATCGCACTTTGTTTTATCGTGATTTCACTTACGACGCAGGCGCAGGTAACAACGATTACACCGGGCACGGCCGCGCCGGATATTCATTTGAAGAACGTGAACGAAAAGGTCGTATCATTTGCTGACTACCCCGAAGCAAAAGGTTTTATCGTTGTGTTTACCTGCAATACCTGCCCTTATTCAAAGCGCTATGAACAGCGTGTTATTGATTTGAATGATAAATATGCACCGTTGGGCTTTCCCGTAATTGCAATCAACCCGAATGACCAGGTTGCTTCGCCCGGGGACAATTTTGATGAAATGAAAAAACATGCAGCTTCCAATAAATTTACTTTCCCTTATTTATTCGATGAAGGCCAATTGGTAACAGCTGCCTATGGCGCAAAAAATACCCCTCATGTTTTCGTCACCAGCAAAACGGCGAAGGGAAATATAGTAGCGTACACAGGTGCCATAGATAACGATGCGGAAAACAGCAACAGCGCGAAAACAAAATATGTGGAAGATGCAGTGAATGCTTTGCTAAACAAGGGCCAACCTGCGGTAACTGTTACCAAAGCAATCGGCTGCAGGATCGCGTGGAAGAAAACGCAGTAGGGATGTTTATGGTTTGAAAATGCTGTCATCAATAGCGGTATTTAACTGTATTTTCTGAACAGTGATCGTTAATATAGTTTGATCGCCGATTTTACTGATCATTTTAAAAGGCTGTTTTATTCCTTCCACCATTTGATAGTCGCTATAATAAGTATCGAGCAAGCTTCTGTCTAATTCAGCATTCTTTGATATGGCTTGCTTTTTTACCAATGAAAAATCATTCACATTAAAGAAATAAATTGCAGTGTCGGTACTGCGGATCAGCTTTACCTGGTAGCAGTCCATGTTATTCACCGGTTTTCTCCCCTCTAAAACCGCCTCGTAATCTTTTTGTTGATAGTTGATAAAAGGGCTTTCCAGGTCCACATCTGCTTCATTAGCCATGGCACGTGCATCATTTCCGCTCAGCATGGTTTTTGCAGTCTCGCCTTTGAAGCCATCAATCTTCCATCCACTTGCCCCGTTGAATGACTGAATAAAGGACCGGTCACCGGTACCAACGATATATTTATACCGGTTCGGTGCTTTTGCATATGCTTCAAACGGAAACTCCAGGCCACCGTAATTGTAAGTTCCGGAACTAATGATGGTCTTGATTTTACCCCATTGCTTTTCGCCGCCGGAGTAGTTGATATAGTTTGCAATAATCTTTTCCAATGTTTGCCCTTTCGAGTAAGCCGAAAAGGCAACAAGCAGCAAGATGAAAATTATTTTCCTTGAAACCATCTGGAACAATTTTATGCACAAACTTAAGCAAAAGTGGCAGGCATATTTTAGCATTGGTTTGCATGAGGGCAAACGATGTAATGCACTAAATTGCCTTATGAAAATTTTCATGCTTCTACCGTTACTTCCTGCGTTGTTTCACAGCGGGCTTAAAGCACAGGAAAACCCTAAAGAAAAGCCTTCATTTAAGGTGTACGCGGTAAATAAGGCTCCGCTTCGTATGAATGCCTATTACCAGCTGCCGCTTGGAAACATAAAACCAGCGGGCTGGCTAAAGGAAATGTTGATTCGCCAGAAAGACGGGGCAACCGGGAAGCTCGACAAATTATACCCGCTTGTGATGAATGAACGTAATGGTTGGCTGGGCGGTGACGGTGATCAATGGGAAAGAGGCCCATACTGGATAGATGGCCTGCTCCCGCTGGCGTATATTTTAAATGACCAGGAACTGATCGCGAAAACAAAGCCATGGATCGAATGGGCAATAAACAGTCAGCAACCTGACGGATATTTTGGCCCGTCAAAAGATTATAGTTACGAGCCCGGGCTTCAAAGAAATAATAGCCGAGACTGGTGGCCAAAAATGGTT
The DNA here is from genome assembly GCA_002478885.1 of Chitinophagaceae bacterium UBA7600. Taxonomy (GTDB): domain Bacteria; phylum Bacteroidota; class Bacteroidia; order Chitinophagales; family Chitinophagaceae; genus DLKC01. Next base: position 23,070 of record DLKC01000066.1, on the reverse strand, counting down.
ATACTGAAAGTGTTGCAGCAATACTATTCGGCCACGGCAGATAAAAGAGTGCTCACTTTAATGACCAATTATTTCCGTTACCAGTTGAAGGAACTACCCAAAAACCCTTTAGATCACTGGACCTTTTGGGCGCGCTACCGCGGGGGCGATAATCTCATGATCGTTTATTGGCTTTACAATATTACAGGCGACAAATTTTTACTTGATCTTGCTGAGTTGATTCACCAACAAACCTTTGACTATACAGATGCTTTTTTGCATACAGGCATGCTAGCGCAAAAAGGAAGTATTCATTGCGTAAACCTTGCGCAGGGTATTAAAGAACCCATCATTTATTTTCAGCAACACCCGGAACAGCAATACCTGGATGCGGTAAAAAAAGCATTTGCCGATATAAAGCAGTACGATGGTATGGCGCACGGTTTATATGGCGGAGATGAAGCTCTCCATGGCAATGATCCTACGCAAGGTTCAGAACTCTGTTCTGCTGTGGAGATGATGTTCAGTCTGGAGAATATGATCGCAGTAACTGGCGATGTGTCTTATGCAGATCAATTGGAAAGGATAGCTTTTAATGCATTGCCGGCACAGGTGACCGACGACTTCTCAGCCAGGCAATATTTTCAGCAGGCTAACCAGGTGATGATCACGAGGCATATACGCAATTTTGATCAGAATCATGGCGGTACAGATGTTTGCTACGGGCTGTTAACGGGGTATCCGTGCTGCACTTCAAACATGCACCAGGGTTGGCCAAAATTCACCCAAAATCTTTGGTATGCTACACCTGATAAAGGACTCGCAGCCATTGTATATGCCCCTAGTGAAGTAAAAGCATATGTTGGAAACGGCACTGAAATCTCCTTTGAGGAACAAACGAATTACCCGTTTGATGAAACGATACAATTTAAATTTACAACGGCACAACCTGCGGCCGTTGCTTTTCCATTTCATCTGCGGATACCATCGTGGTGCAAGCAAGCAATCATAAAGATCAACGGCGAAGATTATAAGGCAGTATCGGGGGATACAATCATTAAGATTAACAGGCAATGGAAGGACGGCGATTTAATAACTCTTCAATTACCCATGGATATTTTCAGCAACAAATGGTATGAAAATGCTGTTTCCGTTGAACGCGGGCCTTTGGTATATGCTTTAAAAATCGGGGAAGAATGGAAAGAAATAAAAAATGACAAAGACCCGGTGGCGTATGGTAACAGCTACTCCGAAGTTTATCCTACCACTCCCTGGAACTATGGCCTGCCTGAAACCGGCGACAATGAGTTTGGGAAGGCTTTTACAGTGAACACAAAACAGCAGTTGGACAATTATCCATGGAACCCGGAAAGCGCGCCGGTTGAATTAAAAACAAAGGCCAGACGCATTCCTTCCTGGAAGATATACAACGATATGTCGGGACCCATACCATACAGCATTACGAACGGATTAGAGACATCAAAAGATGCGGAGGAGATTACATTGATACCATACGGATGTAGCAACCTGCGGATCTCCCAATTCCCGGTAATAAGCCGGTGAAAGCCCGCATACCCGGTTGTGCAGCGAAAATAAAGATCAGGTTCACTGGCTTTTGCACACTTATATGCCATTATACCAAGACCAGCCGCCAAACCCTTTGCCGTAGCCATTGTCAACGAATTCATCTGTTACCACAATTCGCTGTAAATATTTTACACTTTTATACCCGATCTGTTTTTCGATGCGCACTCTCAAAGGCGCACCATGCTGAAGCGGTAGATTACGGCCATTCATGCCATACGCAAGAATGGTTTGCGGGTGAAAGGCGTCGAGCATGTCTACACTTTCCATATATTCATCAAATGCGTAGAAGTTTACAAAACGAGCACTTTGTTTTATACCCGCAGCCTGCAAAACACGGCTCAATTGCACACCTGTCCATTCAGCAATCGCCGTCCAGCCTTCCTCGCATGTATGACGTGTAATCTGCGTCTTTGATGGAAACCTGTGCAAATCGGCAAGCGAATAATAACCCGGTTTCGACACACTACCCTCAATCTTTAGCCTCCAGTTAGCAAATGCGTTATTTTGAAAGCCCGCGTAATCCTGGCTGAAATACGGTGATGCTGAGTCACCAGGATTGGTAGTGCCTGTGGCAGGAAAAGACGATATATCGCCATGATTATATTCTTTGACAAGGGATTGGCCGGGCAATAATGCCCGCTGTGCATTATAGGTAAATACATCGCCCATGCGTAAAATATTACCATAGGTGGGTGGCGACGTTTTGGAACATCCGTTCAACAGCAGTGCACCCAATGATGATACCCCGGTTATAATGGCTGTGCGTCTTGTTACAAGATTTTTCTTTTTCATCTGTGCATGATTGTTTCGGTCAGCAGGTGGATAATTATTTTTCGAATGTCATTGCACGCATGTGTTGTTTAAAACCCGACCTCGCTATCATTACTACATGCACCAGCAGAAATAAAAGCAATAATACCGCTGCAAAAAAATGAATAGTGCGTGCTGATTGTGCACCGAAAAATATCGTCAGCAGCCATGGGCATGCAGCAGTAACAGCAGGCGACATTGTTAGCCCGGTTAAAACAATCACCGGCAGCAACAGGAATATTACCACAACATAGCTTATCTTCTGTAACAGGCCATATTGCGGACCTTTTACAAATGCAACCTTCAATCGCAGATGATGAACGACATCTTCGTAAAATAATTTCGGCGACAACTCTCTAAACCGCGGCCAGAGGTTGCGGCGCATGTGCCCGCTGAATGCCGCGATCAATAAATAGATCACACCGGTTATTACGAGGATCCATGCCGACAAAAAGTGAAGACTGCGGCCCCACCCATTTTGGTTGAAGATATCATATGTGCGGCCGGCACTAACCGGTGAGCCCGCGTAATCAAAAAAAGGCATGCTTTTATCCCAGCCACCATGCTGATAGTTTCGGCTGATCGGCAATTCAAACAACGGTTTGGTAAGATCATTGCCAACATCGCCCCAGTAAAGCCGGGGATGCACCATCAGTATCTCTATCCCTGTTACCAGGAGCACAAGAAAGCTAACTGTACCAATCCAGTGAGTGAGTTTTACCCAGCGGCGATGCCCGTTGTTATTGTTAACTGATGAAGAAATACTCATTTATTTTTTGCTTTCAGTCGGTTGAAAAGTAAATCTACATTTTTTTATGATCTTTTTTTGGTAGCCGGCATTTGCAGTTGTAGCATCTTCCGTTGCGTCGCACACTTGGGCAAATAGTCCGAAAGTCAGCAAAAAGAAAAGATTGTAGTCCACTTTCGCATCCTGGTCTTGGACCTATATTCTGTTGCACAAGAGTGCGACGCAACGAAGCCAAACAGAAGTTTAACAGCCGGGATCAAAAATAGATATGCCGCTATAATGTATAAGCACTAATGCAGTTTTGCCTTATACCTGCCTGCAGTAATATGGGCGGTGTCCCCATTCGCCGTGAAAACGGTGCCACTGAACGACCCTGTAACAATTCCGGTAGCATAATCAAAATGATCAACAATAACGGTGAATGGTGCGCCGCCCCGGCTCATAAATATATCATTGATGCCAATGTGGTCGTAGTAATAAAAAGCGGCGTGGTTGCTGATAACACCGGAACGATCGCGGTCTAAAGGAACGGGCAGGTAAACTGTTACGACTATACCGGTGTCGATCGAGCAGGAAGAAGGACCGAAAAAAGTAAAATCGGCCTTTGAATTGCCTCCGATAAAACCCGCATCTGTAAATGAGCCGCATGCATAGGTGTTACCGTTAGTAAAACCCCATTGACCCGTTATAAGCGCGTCTGCCTGGTGACAAAGATCGCATGGCGGAAGAATGGAGGGTTGTGCAGCACTGGTAGTGTCTGTCGTGTCGCGGGGAATAGTATCAAGCGTGGGGATGGAATCAGCCTGGTTGCCTTCGAAACTATATTCCTTTACGCAGCCCGCGTGCAAGAGCAGTAACGGCGAAGCAACCAGCAAAAAGAAAAAAGCATATTGCCTGAAATGCTTCATGTAATACAACTGTTATAGTAACATACAAAAAACAAATGTAGGGTATTCCCGGGTTGGCTATTGTTTATAAGCAGAAGTATTAAACAGATTCGGGAAGGTTATCCTGCATCCGGAACCGCTTTACCCCGGTGACAGGTAATACATGTTACAGCAGGCTGCTGATCATAATTCCTGCCTGTTATACCCGGCAGAATTTCATTGTTGATCTTCACCCGCATTAACCACATGCCTCTTGCGATATCCTTCTTTTGAATGGAATCAGACTCCCATTTTCCGATTACGTGACAATGATTACAGCTTACACCAAGCTCCGCACTCCATCCCCAATTCATCATCCATAAAAGATGCTCAGCAGAAATGCTGCTTGCCCCTTTTATAACCTTCAGATTTTTGAACACTGAGTCAGCTGGTAGTTGCTCCATTCCTTTTATTGACTCCAGTACGGCATTCATATATTTCAATCTTTCAGCTTCGAGACTATCCGTGCCCAAATAACTGTGCTGTGTTTCTTCTCCCGCAGGGGCGATTGAAAATGCCGAAGCAGTAACAAGGACGATCATTGCTGCTGATACGATAAACAGTTTCATAATAACTTTAATTGACAGGTAAAAATCTGAGCGGAAAAAATCCTTACTGAAATTACACATGTATAACTGCTAATCGTTGCCGCTCGTCAAATAGTCAATTTCAGTTCTGCGGCTGCCCGCAGCCTGTTTCACCGCAAGTTTTGCATGTTTCACCGCAAAACCGGCTGTCGGCTACATGACATTGCAATAAAAATTACATCCGGGCATTATACAACTCAAACGCAAACAGGCATGTTTTAAATCAAACCGCATTATTAAGCAATTCTACTTTTTTATCAACATTTATTTATTCACTTTAAATCAATCGAATTATGAGAACTCAACTTTTGGCGGTTTTACTACTACTTACGTTGTTCACCTGCACAATGGAATCATGCCAAAAAAATACGGTTGCAGTGCCTGATCAAAACTCTCTGTCGGCTGTCATTTCCCAGTTACAAGCGATCGCGGTAGGTAGCAGTGCGGCGTCCTCTTCTGCAATGGATTCCATTTACGTGATCAATGGCTGTTCGCGCTCCTCTTCCAGGGATTCAATCAGTTTCAGCAGCCTGCCAGCGGTTATAACGGATTACCTGCTTTCGGCTTATACCGGCTACATTGCACAGCAGGCTTATGCTGTTACGGATAGTGCAGGCAATGCTTCCGGTTATATTGTAATCATTCAATACAAAGGTCAGCCTGTTGGTTTGGCATTTGACGTATCGGGAAATTTCGTAAAAGTACTGGAACAAAAACTCGGCAGAGAACTGGAAGGCTGCCTTGGGCATGGCGGAGACCGCGGAGACAGCACACACTGGCACGGGTGGGATAGCAGCTTCCGGCATAATGGCGACAGCCTTCATTACCATGGAGCAGACAGTATACATGACCACGGTCGTGATAGCCTTTCCCATCATTAACCATTGCAAAGTTGGACCTGCATAAAGAGGGCAATACCTATTGCTCTCTTTATTTACAGCACAATCGCTTCAGCACTGAAGGTGTTCCACTATTGATGCCTTTTTGAAAACGGCAGGAAATGCGCATGCATTTTTTTATTGGCGGCCCGGCCAAGCAGTTTCCCATGACCGAAAACAGCCCTGTCGAAATCAAACGCGGCCGCTTTCAAAATACTGTCGATACCTGTTGCACGGTCTTCGTAAACGGTACTCAAATCGAGCCCCATCACGTTTGCGCAGAGGTCTCCCGAGATGAGCAGGCCTTCGCTTTTTAATAACAACGCTATATGGCCGGCGCAATGGCCGGGTGTATGAATAACCTGTATGCCGCCTGCTACGGGAATGATGTCGTTATCGTGCAATTGTTCATCGATCTTTACTGCCTGAATCGCAGCACTACCTCTTTTGATGAACAACTGGAAAATTATCCAATTCATGAGCCCGGGTGAAAGTACTTTCGGCTCCCGCCCTCCGATACCGCTTTCCAGCAATGTAACATCGTTGACATGGGCATAAACCGGAACGCCAAGCCGCCTGTTTATTTCGGCGACACTGCCTGAATGGTCGGGATGACAATGCGTAAGAATAACGCGTTTTATAGCTGCCGGATCTTTACCGGCTTTTTGCAATGCGGAAAATATCTTGTCTGTACTGTTTTCATAACCGGTGTCTACGAGCGTTAATCCATCATCTTCAATGACGAACACGTTGACTGCACCAAGTGCCAACTGGAAAAGATTGCCTGTAATTTGCTGCATGGCATGAGTTTTATCTTCACCCTTATCGCCGGCATGAGTAGCAGACCGGCCTTTCCAAACAAATGTCGGGTAAATATGGGCGATAATAAACCAGCTCTAAAAAAGAAAAAGCCCGCAAAAGACGGGCAATCAAATAAATTGCTGAAAAAGCATTGCAGCCGCGCACGGCAAATGGCTTACTCGTGGCGGGCTATAAAACTGTAGCAGCCGTATTTCAGATCAATAAACCTTTTCTCCACAACTTTCATGCTTTGCCTGAATTCTTCCTGCTTATTTTCAATACTCTTTGGAATGGCGCTATCAACCAGGTATGCATGGTCTGCTTTCAAATGGTCTTCCTGGTCGTACATTTCGGTTATATTTTTTTTAACGTCTGACAGTACAGCCTCTAGTTGCTGCATGTAATATTTTGCGCTTTCTACAAAATGCGGTGCTGAATTCTCTTGTATCATCCTGGACAATTTAGTATCCAGTTCATTGAATTCGTGGTCGTAAAGGCTACATGTTTGTTCCCATTCTGATAATTCCTCATAATAGTGAACTGATTTTGGCTGCTCCATTTGTTGATCGTTTTAGGTTTAATGATTTTAGGAGTAACAAAGCTACCCGCAGCAGCAAACAAAAATTTATGATACACATCAGGGTTGAAACATGAAGTTTAGCAGCATTAACCGTTAGCAGGCACTGACATTGGTCAGCCTTCCGGGTTAAGCAGCGCCATGGCGCAGGAAGCCAGGAGCTTTCCTCAGCCTGCATGCGAAAGCATTCTTTACTGCAGCGCGCTGTTCAACAGCACCAGCATTAAGTTACATTGATTGTTTCTTTAACTCCTTCAGCACTACATCCACCGTGGTTGGCGTTCGGTGATAAGCGGTGATAAGGCCGGTCTTATCGTATAAGGCAATGAAGGGAAATTTTTGAACGCCGTAGAAACGCTGCACGACAAAGCTTTCGCCTTCGGTGCCGACCTTGATCGTTGGATAATTCATGAGGCTGAAATCGGCCTCAAATTTCACAACCTGTGCAACCGGTGTGTAAGAGATCATGACAATCTGGGTGTTGCCAAATTCTTTATAATGTTTAAGCATTTCACCGGTGAATGCATGGCAGTGCTCGCAGGTTGGATCAAAATAAATGATGATGACAGGGATCTCTTTTTTCAGCTCGTTCGCCTTAAAATGTTTTGAATTGGTGAGTTCAATATCAAACGGCGGAACCATTTTTTTTGTGTCATGCTTTTGTGCATCGGCATGCATAAGGCTGAGCAACAGGATGGACAACAATAGGTTTAAAGCGTACTTCATAAGATCATTTGATTGATGCATTGCGAACAAACAGTACAAGAGTGCGACGCAACAAGAGCTTAATTGATGTTACCAGGGCCGGGGACCAAATCAATTGATTCCTTTTACTTCAAGCTGCAGCTTTTTATACACATCGGGCAGTACCATTTTAAAACGTGCATAGGTCGCCGCCGAAATATTTTTTGTATCGAAGGGAACATATTTTACATAGTCCTTGTTGGCGCCCTCTGTGCGGCCATATTTGTAGGCATAAGTGAACCAGCCATCGGTTTGCAGTTGTACGCCAGGCAACGACGTGTTGGGCACACTGATAAAAAACATGTTCTCCTTTTTGCCCGGCTTGTCTTCCTGCAGGTTATCGCTTCGCATGGTGACGTAAGCCTGTTTCGCTGTTTCCAAAGCCGGATCGATCAACTCCACATGTTCGGCCAGCACCGCACGGTAACGAAACGTACCATCGCTCTGAAAATTGTATAACTCATTCAACACTTCAGCGATCGTATCTTTTAAATAAGGGTAATGCGTGCAACCAAGAATAAGCGTGTTCATGGGTTGCGTATAATGCTGCAGCAGCATTTTTTCGCAGAGCGTTACGAGATGATAGCGCGCATAATTCGCTGGGTCGTTCAATTGCATATCAAGACAATTGCCGCTTCCATCAAATTCGCACAACAGTTTGTTGCCTTCTGTATTAAAATGATAAGCCGCCCCCAACGATGGTTCAATATGCAGGGAGGTATTTTTTACAGACGGGCCTTTGTATTCGCTGCGTACCCGGGTAAGCGTGTCGCTGAAATAACTCCAGTCACGGTCAATGCTTTCCGCCAATCCAACGCCACCCTGGCTTACAACAGAGGGCTCCGGCATATTCAGTTTGGCAGCCATTGCTTTAATGGTGCGCGGGTAACCTTCACTTGCAACGGTTCCTGCCGTGGCAAACACACCGATTGTTCCCTTGGCATGCGCCTGCTGGTATTCCAATGCTGCTTTTGTACCTGCATCGATTACACCGATTACAGGGATATTTTTTTGTTGCTGCGCTACATAATTTTTGATATCGCCCAGGGCATATGCCGTAGCCGTGTTACAGGCGATAACGATCATCTTCACTTCCGGTTTACTTTTTTGCAACCAGCTATCTTTTTGTTGCAATGCATAATCTGGCTGCATAAAGAACTGCATGTTCTTTAAAACATGTTCTTTAAGCAACGCTGTTTTATTCTCTGCGGCGTAGTTGCCGTAAGGCATATTGGCCTGGTCTGCCAGGTATTGATAATACTCTTTGTCAAAATCAGGCTTGCCATCCGGACCCGGCAAACCCGTTTCGTTATTAAATGCATCGAGCGTGAGCATGGCCTGCAAAACGGTGAGTCCCCCGGTGCCGCTGTCAAAAACGCCGATAGGCAGTTGTTTTTTTTGCTTTGCCGCAGGTTGCTGCGCAAAACTTATTTGCAGGAACAGGCAGGCAGGTATAATACAGAGAATACGTTTTGTCATTAGTGTGATTTAGCAATTGCAAATGTAGCGCAGGGCACACGAATCAGAACCAGCTCGATTTTTTCCTGCTGCTGCTTTTGCCACCTAACCCCAATGCTCCCAGCAAACTACGGGTAATAACAGATGCCGCAGTACGCTCTATCTGCTTAACCGCAGGATCATCAAAAAAGCTTTTTTCTTTCGGAGCGTTCTTCTTTGCTTTCTGGTCTTCTTTGGCCTGCTCCTGCTGTTCTTTCTCATCCTGTGCTTTTTGGGCAGCGTCTTCCAGCTTTTCGTTGAGTATTTCGTAAGCGCTCTCACTATCGATTGTGCGGTTGTATTTATTGGCCAGTTTGCTTTTACCAACAAGCGAATCAATTTCCATGTCTGATAAAATATCCATCCTGCTGCGTGGCGGGCAAAGCATAGTATGTACCAACGGTGTCGGAATTCCTTTTTCATTCAGCAGCGTAACGAATGCCTCCCCAATACCCATTTGTGTGAGCAGGTCTTCCGTTTTATAGTATTCAGTCTCCGGAAAATTCTCCGCCGCCTGTTTGATCGTTTTTCTGTCGGCCGCTGTAAATGCCCGCAATGCATGCTGCACTTTTAAGCCAAGCTGGCTTAAAATAGAGGCAGGCACATCCTGCGGGTTTTGTGTACAAAAGAAGATGCCCACACCCTTACTGCGAATGAGTTTGATCACAGTTTCTATTTGCTTCAGCAATGCATCTGTTGCTTCATCAAATAACAGGTGGGCTTCGTCGATAAACATCACCAGTTTTGGTTTATCCATATCACCTTCTTCGGGACAGGTCGCGTATAATTCGGCGAGCAGTTGCAGCATAAACGTCGAGAACAGCTTTGGTTTACTCTGCATGTCGGTAACACGCAGAATATTGATCATGCCCCTGCCATCATCGCTAATACGCATCAGGTCATCAACCTCAAAGCTCGGCTCACCAAAAAAAATGTCAGCGCCCTGTTGCTGCAGTTCCACCACTTTGCGAAGAATGGTTCCGGTAGAAGTCGAAGAAATATTGCCATACAGTTTGGCCAGCTCGGCCTTGCCTTCGTTGCTTACAAACTGCAGTACTTTAATAAAGTCTTTCAGGTCGAGCAGCGGCAGCTTGTTGTCGTCGCAGTATTTAAAGATCATGGACACTACGCCACCCTGTGTATCGTTCAGGCCGAGGATCTTGCTTAAAAGTATCGGGCCAAATTCGGTAACCGTTGCCCTTAGCCTTACACCCTTTTCATTGCTTAGCGTCATCAGTTCCACCGGGTATGCTGCCGGCGTGTAGGTAATATTCAGCAGCTTGCAGCGGTCATTGGTTCTATCGTTTGCAGTGCCGGCTGCGGCAATACCGCTGAGGTCGCCCTTAATGTCCATCATAATAACGGGCACACTGGCATCGCTCAGTATCTCGCTGATCACCTGCAATGTTTTTGTTTTACCCGTCCCGGTCGCGCCTGCAATAAGGCCATGACGGTTCAACGTTTTCAGCGGAATAAAAACATCGGCACCGCTCAGCACCTGGCCATCGAGCATGGCACACCCGATTTTCACATGTTCTCCTTTAAAACTGTAACCACTTTGTACGGCTTGTAAAAACTGATCTGTGTTCGACATACATTTTTGTTGAAAATAATTTTGAAGATGGCAGCAATAATTGGGCAGGTGAATATAAATATTCTTTGGAATTATTTGAGGCCCGGCTTTGGTGCTTGCATGATGCTGCCGTTGCGTCGCACACTTGTACTTTTGCCACAGGCTGGGCAGCTGTAGCTTACATTACAATTGCCACAAAACAGCCATGTCTATTCACCATTGACCCAATCACCATTGACGAGTTCCGTCTCATGTGTCCCGTCTCCGTTTGACACTTCCCGTTTCTCGTCTCACGTTTAACGCCTCCCACCCTACTCCGGCCTATTCACCATTCACCATTCAGGTTCCCGTTCGACTTCTCCCGCCCCTTACCCGGTGGATACCCGGTAGATAAGCCGTAGTAAAAGCGCACAAAGCAGTATTAATCTTTGGATAATTGTTTGTATTCTTCCTCAATTTGCCGGGGTCAAGGCGGGAAGCGGGATGCCTGTATCTGCATCGCAGCAACGTTCGCTATAGTTCCTGCCACACTTGCCTGGCAAAATCTTCCAATGACGGGTCTCTTGCACCCATCAGTAACAACACGCAACCGGGTGTAAAATGAGGCCTTGCCACCGAAAGAAAATCGTTTCGTTGCGCTGTAAAGAAAGCATTTTTCCCCAGCGCCTTTAAATCGTTTATAAGATCCAGTGCGGAAATATCTTTTACCGCAGTACCTCCGGCATAAAATATCTCGCTCATCCATATTTCATCGCCTGGCCTTAATACTGCCGCTATCTCCTGCACAAAATCGTTGCGCAAAAACCTGGTAGGCGCATATCCATGCGGTTGAAACCATGCAATCACCTTCGGGGCTATGTATTGGCATGCCTGGATGGAAGCTGCACATTTTGCAGGGTTGTGCGCATAATCGTCGATTAACAACACACCATCCTTTTCACCCAATACCTGGTGGCGGCGGTAAATGCCTTCATAACTTTTTAAAGCAGCCGCACTGACTTCCAGGGGCACCCCCGCAAGAGCTGCAATGGTTGCGGCAGCCAGTGCGTTTTCCATATTGTGCTTACCGACTTGTTGCAACTCAAAAGGAACACCATTCACACGAAAAGAAATAGTAAGACCGTGTTGTTCAAAAGAGGTAGCAATAAACCCCGCGCCCGAATGCGCATCAACCGAAAAATCGTGAGCGATGTTTTGGGAGAGCTTGTTTGCAAGCGGGTGCGATTGATTAACAACAAACTGGTTGGTTGTATTGGCTTTAAACGTTCGGAAAACATCCATCAGTTCCTCAATCTCCTTGTGGTCTTTATCAACATTCAGTAATACGCCTATTTCAGGTTTGTATTGCACAATGGACCCATCACTTTCATCGGCTTCAATCACCAGCCACTCGCCCTTCCCGGTCTTCGCATTGCCGATTTTACCTTCCTTAATAATGCTTATTAAACCGGCGCCACTGATAATGCCGGGCTGCAATCCGGCATACTCCAGTACCTGGAACAACATGGCCGTTGTAGTGCTCTTGCCCGACGTGCCGCCAACAGCGATTGTTTTTTTGCGCTCACCAATCAATGCCAGCAACTGCGAACGTCGAAGGATGGGAATATTTAAGCTTTTTGCCTTCTGCACTTCGGGCACAGTATCTTCTATGGCAGTTGAAACCACCACAAGCGCTGTTTGTGCAGTTATACCAGACCCATCCTGTAGAAAACATTGTATACCCGCCTCTTCCAGCTTCGCCTTTGTGTCGTTGTATTCACCGGGTTTAAAATACCGGTCGCTGCCGCTGACACTATAGCCTTCGCCGGCCAGCCATTGCGCAAGAGCGCTCATGCCTGTGCCGGCAACACCGATAAAAAATACATGGCTAAAATCTTTGATAGATGTGATCATGCTGCAAAATAAACATCACTTGAGCTAAAAATAAATTCAGTTTATCAAATGTAATGATAAGCTGTTGCCAAAATAAACGCTGCTGTTAGCTGGTAATACAACTAATTGTCTTAGATTTAAATACTGCCACCTATTTTTTCACCAGTCAATGCTTTTTTATGAAAAAGAAAACTTTAGCATTTATTGTATTGCTATGCTTCACTTTCCTTTCTGTCAAGACTTTCGCACAACCAATGACATCAAATTTAAAAGTCTGTTTCCAGGATGGCTATTATACCTACAAGTTTGCAGACCTGCAAATGACGGGCGTTGATACATATTATGGAGTGGGAAACTCAGATGCTTATGGTGGCAGCAGGGTCACGCTGTGGTTGGATCTTACAAAGGGCATCTCCAGCGGGCAAATGGAAATGCACGTAATCAACCCCAATCCTGACGGTTGTAATTTTTACAACGATTCATTTGTTTATACAGGTGCTGCTATGGTAGTAAAAAATGGCAGCATATCATATAGCGGCAATGGCAACTGGACCAGTTACTGTTTTGGCTCCGTTCTCTTCACAGGTACATGGTATGCCCAGGGACCTTGCGGAAAATCATTTGCGCCTAAGCCAGGAACTAAGCCGACAGACACAAAAAAGAACGCAGATAATAATGCGCTTAAAATTTCTCCCAACCCTGCGAAAGACTATACGCACATAGCGTACAAGATTTCGTCACAGGCAAAAGTGAATATTACTATTTATGACATTAACGGGCTTACAGTAAAAACACTCGTAAATGAAAGTAAAGCTGCAGGCGCGTATAATATTTCCTGGAACATGCTTAACAAAAATGGAACGAAAGTATCTCCCGGCATTTATAAAGTAACGGCAATAGTCGATGGCAAAATCCTCACCGGTAATTTGCAGGCACTTTAGAAAATTAACAAACATAACAAAGGGTTGTACAGGCAGTAGCAGCCCTTTGTTGTTTCCATATGCAGCAACTTATAATACGGGAGGAACACAAAATCGTATCGCTCTTTATGAGCCAAGCTTCAGCAATGCTATTTGGCATCGTTGCGTCGCACACTTCAACTGCAGCAAGATGCTGAACAAGATATTTGACCGCATTGAAGCTTTTTTTGGATGCCATATTTACAAAAGATGAACATAGCGTCGCAAGCAAAGATGCCTTTAGTAATACAGCCGGTAAACAAAACCTTTACCATTTCTTTAGATAAAATTGTTGCGTTAAAAATGGAACTTTATATCCACAATCTGTGAATAACATTAAGCGTTGTGTTTCAATTTTAATAAATTAAATTTGAGAGAGCCCTTAAGTTAGAGAGACCGAAAAATAATTAATCACTAAAATTGGAAAACCTTTGACTGAAACAATCATCAACCTCGAATCTGTTAATCCGATTGAATTTTTTGGCGTGAATAACAGAAAGCTTGACCTGCTGAAAAAGAAATTTCCCTTATTGAAAATCCTTTCAAGAGGTACGCAGGTAAAATTGAGTGGTTCCCCTGAACAAATTGAAACAGCCCGTGAAAAAATTGATCTCATTATCCAGTACATGGAGCGCAATGGAGACATGAGTGATAATTATTTCGAGCAAATACTCGGGGGAGACGATGCAGAAACTATTGATAACTTTAAAGAAAGAAATCCTAATGACATTCTTGTGTTGGGGCCGAATGGAAAAACAGTGCGTGCCCGAACCATTAACCAGAAACGGATGGTTACTGCAAGCGATAAAAATGATATCGTATTTGCTGTTGGGCCAGCCGGTACCGGTAAAACGTATACAGCAGTTGCGCTTGCTGTACGTGCATTGAAAAATAAAATTGTAAAGAAAATCATTCTCACCAGGCCTGCTGTTGAGGCAGGTGAAAATCTTGGGTTTTTACCGGGTGACCTTAAAGAAAAGATTGATCCATACCTGCGCCCGTTGTACGATGCGCTGGACGACATGATCCCCGCCGATAAGCTTGGCTATTATATGAGCACACGCACCATTGAAATTGCGCCACTGGCTTATATGCGCGGACGAACATTGGACAACGCATTCATCATACTTGATGAGGCGCAAAATGCAAATGACCTGCAGCTAAAAATGTTTTTGACGCGTATCGGTGCAAATGCGAAAGCCATTATCACAGGTGATCCCACACAGATTGATTTACCAAAGAACCAACGGAGCGGTTTGGAAAAGGCCATCCGCATTCTGCAGAACATTGATGGTATTTCGCACATTGAACTGGATGAAGAAGATGTTGTGCGCCATAAACTGGTAAAAGCTATTATTAAAGCTTACGACAAGGAAAGAGAGAAAGAGGGAGCGCCCTCCTATCACAGGGACTAGTATTCAATCAATAATAAAAAGAGGCGGTGAATTACCGCCTCTTTTATTTGGCAGCCGCGACAAGCTATAGCATAATTGCAGAACATTTATTACCGGATGAGTGCTAATTTTGAAACCGGCTCAAGAAAAAAACGATATGAAATATCTAAGCATATTACTGGCTGCTGTTTTGTTATGCAACTGCAACGACAAAGTGAACTATCCAAAAGCGGAAAATGCTTTTGATGCAGGCCGTGAATTTATTGACGGTTGTTTAAAGGGTGACTTTGACAAAGCAGCCTTTTATATGATCAATGACGATAAGAACAATGATCTGCTGCTTACCCAGAAGCGGAATTTCAACGACAAGAGCAAAGCTGAACAACAGCAGTACCATGATGCATCGATCATCATCAATGAAGATGCTACGTTAAACGACTCTACGCATATCATCAACTATCAGAATTCATTTGACAAAACGGGTAGAAAGGTAAAAGTGATCCTGCGAAACGGTGTTTGGCTGGTAGATTTTAAATACACGTTCGACGGCAATCTTTAGGCAACAACTGTCAGCAATAATTTATGAACAGCTCACTCAAAACTTTATTGATCGTTTTCGCAGGTAGCGGCCTGGGTGGTGTAGCGAGGTATGGCATGCAAAACTGGTTTGCCAGGTTCTATGCATTGGCATTTCCTTTTGGCACATTTACAGTAAACCTTATTGGCTGCCTGCTCATCGGTTTGTTTTATGCGTTAAGTGAGAAAGGTAACCTTCTGACGCCGGAGTGGAGGATGGCATTAACAACGGGCTTTTGTGGCGGCTTTACAACCTTCTCCACCTTTGCCTACGAAAACATGAACCTGCTTCGTACAGGCGACTATCTTTATTTCGGGTTGTACATTGCCGGAAGCGTGCTGTTGGGAATTGCAGCAGTTTTTCTTGGGGTTATCAGCGTAAAATATCTTTAAACCATAAACCATGCAAAACGGCGAAGCATTACTGTTGCGCATATTCGTCGGGGAATCTGACCGGCTTGAACATAAGCCCGTTTACGAGGTTATCGTAACAAAAGCAAGAGAATGTGGGCTTGCAGGGGCAACCGTGTTAAGAGGCATGCTAGGTTACGGGGCGAGCGCAGTTATACATTCAGCAAGGCTGATAGACATCTCGGAAAACCTGCCGGTAATCGTTGAAATGGTGGACGAAGCAGCAAAAATTAATTCCTTTATCCCTGTAATAAACGATATTTTTGAAAGAACCGGCAAAGGCGCTTTGATGACAACCGAAAAATTAACTGTTATTTACTACCAGCCGGGAAAGCAGCATTAACTTTGCCCCGCGAACCTTCTCAAAGGTTCAACAACAGCAACAATAACAAAACAACATCTAAACTTATGATGACAGTATTACATCCATGGCACGGCGTACATTTTGGAGACCAGGCACCGAGAGTTGTAAATGCAGTAATTGAAATACCACAGGGTTCCAGAACCAAATACGAAATCGATAAGCCAACAGGGCTATTAAAATTAGACCGCGTTATTTATTCATCGTTTCATTATCCTTCCAACTACGGGTTTATTCCTCAAACTTACGGCGATGACAAAGACCCGCTGGACATACTTGTGCTGTCCGGGCAGATCATTCAACCGCTTTGCATTGTGGAAGCAAAGGTGATCGGCGTAATGCAAATGATCGATGGTGGCGATGCCGACGATAAAATTATTGCAGTGGCAGCGCATGATAAGTCGATCAACTATATCAATAATATAGAAGAATTGCCCAAACATTTCTTTGATGAGCTACGCCACTTTTTCGAGGAATACAAAACCCTTGAAAACAAAAGCGTGCAGGTAGAAGATTACGGCGATAAAGCCACTGCCCTTAAAATCGTTGAGGAAGCGATACAGTCATACAAAGACAACTTCAAAAAATCCTGATGAGTGCGCAAACCATAATGTTGTTGCTCGTTATTGGCCTTTTAGCGGGCATTATCAGTGGCCTGGTGGGCGTTGGTGGCGGTATTATAATTGTGCCCGCCCTGGTGCTGCTATTGGGTTTTACGCAGCAACAGGCACAGGGCACCTCATTGGGCCTGCTGCTTTTACCCGTTGGCATTCTCGCGGTGTGGAATTACTATCAAAAAGGGCAGGTCGATATTAAGATTGTACTCATCATGGCTTTGGCATTTACCATCGGGGGCTGGCTTGGCAGCAAGCTGGCATTAAGCATTTCACAGGCTGATCTTAAAAAAGTTTTCGCCGGCGTACTTATTATTGTAGGAATAAAGATGCTCTTTTTCGATAAATAAAAACTTCGGCAATATTCATCTGAGTATTATTTTTGCACAAACTAAAAAACGCATATGGAAGCCAACAGGTCAACCGCAAAATACTGGATGTTATTCTTTCTTTGGTTAGTTATACTTATAGTGCTGATGATTTTTTTAAGACAGTTTTTCTGGCTGGCATTACCTGGTGTGGTTACTTATTTCGCGCTGGCTATGGACATTATGTAATTCATTGGCCGGGCACTAACTGTTAAACCGGGCTTGGTTGCGTCGCACTCTTGTACGGCAACAATTCAATGCAGCAAATATTTTATACCTGTTAAAGCTGCAGCAACTTATGGTTGCTGCAGCTTTTTTTTTGCTTCCGCCCTGTCCGGAAATGAGGAGAACGCTGAAGGGTGCGACGCAACAGTCGATGCCAGTGGCACAAAGCCGGTATCATAAAATAAAAATGCCGCCTTTATTCAAGACGGCATTTTGCTATCAAAAGCATTAATAATACTTTACTGCGCTGTTACGGTGAATTGATTGGTTGCAAAATTCGCCTGTATCTTATAATTGCCGCTGGCTGACGGGCCAGGGAAATTGTCTGGCTTATCGTAACCAAATTCGCCACCGGCTGAAAGACCGGTCAGCGTTTTGTCGGCCACTGAATATTTGTGGTCCCAGCTTCCGTTTACGGGCAACATCAGGTATTCCTTACCACCATTTAACTGGGTGGTTATTTCGAATACAGAAGAATTAATTCTCGTAAACTGCTGTGACGGAACCGGAACAGGGTTTGACCAGCCGCCCTGTGTGGCATCGCCGACAAGGAAAAGGTTAGTTGGCAAACTGCCTGTATAAGGTGTAAGCGTAAATTTACCCAACTGGAAGTCGAGCTTTATCAGGTATTGGCCAGCTGTTGCAGGGCCGGGGAAATTATCAGAAAGGTCGTAACCGAAATCACCACCTGCAGAAAGGTTTGGCAATGTTTTATTTGCTACTGAATATTTGTGATCCCAACTACCATTCACAGGTAAAACAAGGTACTCTTTATTTGCTGCGAGATTAAAGACACCTGCAAATGTTGTTTCGTCGGTTTGCACAAACTCCTGCGAAGGAACCGGTACAGGGTTCGACCAACCACCTTCAGAAGCATCACCGACTAGGTATAATTTTCCTGATGCAGGCAGCGCGATCTTCGGAGGAATTTTGTACGCTGTCATCGGTATTGTAAGCACATTGGAGAGCAATTGATCGTTATTGTTTGCATAAGAAGAAACAACACGCACCTCCATATCGTGAGACTCGCCAAACGCATATCCTTTGCCTAACAAAATGGCATTGATTTCTTTACCGGTAAAGGAAACCTGCTGATCGCCGGAAACTGTTTTTGAAGAAGAAGCAGCAAAGTTATTGCCAGCTTCATCTATCTGAACAATATATTTCACCGTTTCTTTATCAGTTGCGTATTTGGGATCAGACCAGGAGAATACAACCACATCGGAAAGCGAATCGGCTGGAGCCGGGGCAATAGCATTAACCGAGCTTGCAAGCACGGTAGCTATCCCACCCTGGTAAACCGGCAGGTCGCCGACCTTATCGCAAGCTGCAAAGAGCGTAACCACAACGGCTGCAGACAGCATTAATTTTGACATGTATTTCATAAAACTTTTTTTATATGGGTCAGCCAGTGAAAAATATCAGCCGACTGATCGTTAATTATTGTTTGGTTACAGTAAATTTTCCTCTCTGGAAGTCCACGGTAATTTTATAGCTTCCGGAAGATGGAGGTCCGGGGAACTGGGGATCGGAGTCTCTCTTCTCAAAATCGCCACCTTCCCATGTACCGCCGGCAAGCATATGATATTGAGATCCCCAAACGCCTTGTTCCTGTATCAGTTTATAACCACCATTTCCGGGTAGTGTTACAACCAGCTCATAAACGGTTTCAGACACCTTAGTGAATGCCTGGTTTACATCGTAAGGAGCAGGCAACGGATTAGACCATCCTGAAGGTGCAGCATCACCAACCATCCAGAGTGTGCCGTTTGTTGGCGGCGTTACCTTTGGAGGAATAGCATAAGGTGTGGCGGTAAAGCTGAGCACATTTGAATAAAGTGGAACAGCGCCATTAGTGCCTAGAGTTGCCGTTACCCTCATTTCGAGCGTATGAGAAACACCAACCTTCAATTGCAGCTGGTTCAGCATATAGTCGTTCATTTGGGTTACGGTAAACGATTTGCTAAGTTCTTTGCTCACTGCAACACTTTGCCTGTTTGGGTTGGTGAAATTAGAGCCTGCAGTGTCGATTTCAATTACGTAAGACACATCCTGTGAACTTATTCCAGTGGTAAACTGGTAATTAGGATTCGTCCAGCTTAAGGTAAGTGCTTCGTTGGCTGCATCGGCATAGTTAAGATTTAAATCTCCTGTAACAGACGAAGACAATTGCGGCGCAGTGCCGCCCTTGAAGAAATCTTTCACTTCATCCTTCTCGCAAGACCAAAGAGATATGGCAAGCGTAGCCAAAAGGAATAATGTTTTTGATATATTTTTCATATCGAGATAATTTTTCTGTTAACGATTAATAGCCATCGTTTTGTGTGAGGTTCGTATTAGAAGTAAGGTTTGTTGCCGGAATAGGGAAAATATTGTATTTCGAATCTACACCTGTTCCTGAGCCAACACCACCCTTCCATGGCCACAAATAAGTACTTGAGGTAAGGAGGCCATAACGGATAAGGTCTGTACGACGATGCCCTTCCCAATATAGTTCCCTTCCTCTTTCATCAAGAACGGTTTGCAAATCGAATTCAGATATTGTGCCCGATCCTGTATTGCCGTAAGCTCTTGTACGTATTTTATTAAGATAACTTAGCGCAGTTGCAGCATCGCCGCCACCACCTCTCAGGTTGCATTCAGCATAAATAAGATACATTTCAGAAAGCCTGAATACAGGATAGTCAACATCAGAGAAGTTGCGGGTTACGTCTTTTGTGGCGCCACCGTCTGAACGAACGTTTACATATTTTCGCACATGCACGCCCTGGTTAAAATCGCTGATATCGTTGATAGCTGCATTGGTTTGGTTGGAGAACAATGCACGCTGGTCTGTGGCGCCTGTATTGTCTTCAAACAAATTTACAAAAGCTGAAGTTGTTCTATAACCATACCATCCGCCACCTACACCATAAACGTCATGGTCATCACCTGCAGGAGCATGCACAAAAAATGTAGTGTTACCATAAGACTGTGTATTTAATCCATCGCAGTTAACAGCAAAAATGAATTCGTCTTTTTGCTTTTCATTGTCGGCCATGAATAACATTGGATAACTTGGTTGCAACGCGTAACCGGCATCGATCACTTTCTTTGCATAAGTAAGTGCATCTGCCCATCTTGGTGTTCCTGTATACACTTCTGCGTTCAGGTACATGCGCGCTAACAACGCCCATGCTGCAGCCTGGTCTACACGGCCATATTCAATTGTTTTTGCAGGAGCCAGGTCACCGTCAATAGCCAGCAGTTCATCTTCTATATACTTAAAAAGATCTGCTCTTCCTATTTCCTTTGGAAGGTCTGTACCAACCGCATTTTCTTCTGTAATAAAGGTTGATTTACCAAAGAGATCCATCATTACCCAATAATTGAATGCTCTTAAAAAACGAACTTCCGCTCTTGAGCTTTTGATGGCATCGGCATCCGCACCCGTTATATTACGGCCTGCAACCTTCTCGTCTGTAGATTCTCTCAGGTATTCATTCGCTACTGAAATATTATAGATAGGCCTTGCATACATACCAAGCAGGAACGGATCGGAACTGCTCCATCTGAGATTATGGAAATCTTTAATGGTTTGGTCATTCCAGGCTACAACGGCTTCATCTGTAGGCAGCTCTTCACAATTGAAAAAACCGCGAATAAATGGCGATTGAGAGCCTTCATCCAGCCCCTGGATATCAGATGCACCGGCAGGACCAGCGTTACCGGTTGTGGCCAGGCCACCGTATACCTTTGCCAATACTGATTTATATCCTTCCGGCGTAGAATAAACCGTAGCCGGTGTAAGATCGTTCTGTGGATACAGATCCAATTTTTTTGCGCAGGATGTTGCAGTAACTGCTGCAACGCTTGCTATGATTATATTTCTTATACTACTTTTCATACTACAATAGTTTTATGATTAAAAATCAAGATTGAAACCCAGAGAAATTATTCTCGGACGTGGATAGATATTGTTATCTACACCTGAATCGGCGGCGATTTCAGGATCCAGCCCTTTGTAATTTGTAATCACAAAAACGTTCTGAACACTTAGGTTACCTCTTAGAGAAGCTGCATTATGCAATACTTTCCCAAAATTGTACCCGATATTGATGTTGTCAAGCCTTAGGAAAGAGGCATTCTCAATATAGTAATCAGATAAATATTGGTTGTTGTTAAACGATGTTTCGAGGTAATTGGTTGAAGCGTTACCGATGAAGTTGATCGGGTTCTTGATCGAACGCAACACACCACTGTTTGCAAAATAGTTATTGTAAACATAGTTGCCGAAGGAACCATGCATCGCAAGACCAATAGAAAGATTCTTATAAATCACTTGTGTGTTGATTCCCAATAAAACATCCGGGGCAGGTTTCTTATAGAAATAACGGTCATCGTCATTGATCTTACCATCACGGTTAATGTCTTCATACAATCCTTCGATGGCTTTTCCGGTTGAAGGATCATACACCTGCTTGTAAACGTTATACGTATAAGGAGCATAACCCACGTAAAATTTACCGATGTTATTACCTGTACCACCAGAAATACCGCTCACTTCAATTCCTTTGAAATTAGGATCTTGCTGTTTAAGCAGATTGGTGATCTCCTGCTTGCTGTAGGTATAGTTAAAACCAAACTCCCAGGTGAGGTTTGCATTTTTAACCGGAACAGTGTTCACCGTAAGTTCAACACCCTTAACTTCCATATTACCAACGTTGGTCGTCAACAGGTTTACAAAATTGGCACCCGGAGCAACTGGAACAGTGCTCAAAAGATCCTTTGTTTTCTTTTTGAAAAAGTCTACGGAACCACTGATCCTGTTATTCACAAAACCGTAATCTAATCCAATATTTGATGTTTGGGTTGATTCCCACTTGATATTAGGATCATAACCCGAAGGGCGGAGGAAAGAATAATATGCATCCCCAAACTGGTATTGGGCGGTTGCATTACTTCTTGTGTAAACAGGCAGATAAGAATAATAGCCAATGCCATCCTGCTGACCTGTTTCACCCCAGCCTAAACGAAGTTTAAGATCAGTAACCACTTTACTTCCTTTGAAGAATTCATCACGCAACTTCCACGCGCCTGCAAATGCCGGGAAATAACCAACCCTGTTGTCTTTAGAAAATTTAGAGCTGGCATCTCTCCTGATTGAAGCAGTAAGTAAGTATTTGTTTGCTACAGTAATATTCATCCTGCCGAGATAAGATTCAAGTCTGTACTCTGGCTTATCTGTAGCATAGGTTGGATCAGAACCCGGTATTTTTGTTCCATCCTGGCCATAAGCCGCAAAGTTGGAAACCTCTGTTACAAAATCCTGATAGCTATGCCCAACCAAAACATCAAATTTTGTATTCAGGCTTTTTAACTCTTTTGTATAAAACAATGATACATCGGCAAGCGTGTTCTTTTTCTTTTGCTCGTAATGAACGAACCGGCCTTTGGTTAAATAATTGGTGGCCGATGTTGAATCCGTGTTGTCATCTCCGGAGCCACTGATATTATCAACGCCCAGGTTTACCAATACGTGAAGATCTGGCAGGAAATGTAATTTATAATCTAACTGCACATTCCCAATGATTCTGTTCACAT
>DLKC01000083.1 GCA_002478885.1 Chitinophagaceae bacterium UBA7600 | reverse complement strand
AAACCATTGCCTAAAAAGTGTTTCAGCTAATTGCTCTAAAGTTTTGTTTTGGCGTTGAAGTAAATCTATTTTATCATCTAAGCCTGTGAGCGTTTCTGCAATTAATTTTTGTTCTTTGAAGGGAGGTAAATAAATATTCAAATCATAAAAGTCTTCTCTACTAGTACTAGGAATTGCAGAACCACTATCCATACTATTAATGTCTTTAGTTAATAACTGATAGTAGGCATACTTAATATCAAGATCATTTATTTTTGGTTTCAAATAAAAAGCTGTATCAATAACATAAAAGGGAGTTGTTGAATAATGAACGCCTCTGTATGCACCCTTTCTTCCTATAATTATTCCCGGATTAGAGTTTAAAAAAATATCAGAAGTTCCAATTTTCCCGATAGTTCCAAAAACCGGGTACTTACCATTGTCATTTTGATAATTGGCTAATCCTTTCCCATATTCCAGAGTTGCGATTTCACCCCATTTATGTTCTTTCCATCCGTTCATATATTTATATTGGTTTACCGCATTGAGGGCATATTCTGGGTGCTACAGAGAAAGACTTAGTTAAAAAATCACTACTATTTAAAATTTGCTGAAATTTAGGATCAGAGTCTAAAACTTTCAAAATTTGTAGAGCTTTTTTGTCGTCAGCATCAAGATAAAGTTCGCTCTCTAAATCTCTTTTCAATCGTTGTAATTTTTGTGGAAGCATGTTTTAGTTTTAAATATTATCAAATAATGAAGCTGCTTTTTTTGTAATTTTTTTACCAAGTATTTGTTCACTAAGCCCAAGAGAAACACCGAAGATCATTGCAACGTACGAGTCACTACTAATGTCCTTAGATGAAACAGTACCTACTTTTACAAATATTGCCTCTTTATAAAAAAATATTGAAAATACCATCGCAATTGCGCCAATGAATATCAATCGCATTAACGGCTCCAACCTATCTTCCTCAATCGTTGTCAACTCTTCAAAACTTAACACTGTCTTCCTAGCACCAAACGATAACCATACACCCAACAGACAAGCACAAAAGAAAAAAAGAAAATTTGCAAAAATGCCGAGATTTTTAATCGCGTCGAAGTTTGGTAAATAATAATTAAGCAACTTTAAAATAAGAGCAACTGCCATTGGAAATTTTCCAAGCTTAATTGCTTGAAGACCCAATAACTTAAAGTATGAATTTTTAACTTCCCCCGATTTCTTTTCAATGATATCGTTTTTTAGTTGTTGCAATGCATTTAAAGAAATGGATGGCTGAGCATTTTCAGGAACGAGACCTGCTTGCGCCAATGTGAGCAGCTGATTGAAATAATTATCAAATTCTAGTGGGTTGTCTTCAAACAATTTTCTTATTACTGTTAATGCCTTTTCAACTTCTATGTGTAATTTCTGTTGTAATTCGGAAACATCTGTTGCATCTGGTTTTATTGAAAAAATTATATCACCTTTCACATTAGGATTCGAACTAACTATATATGCGCCTTTTTCCATAATCAATATTTTTTTCCGCAATTAGGGCAAGCACTGCTTGCTACTGCAAATGATTCAGTTTTCATTTCACTATAGGAATAATCACTTAATGCAATTTCTACGATTGAGCTTTTGTCTAAAAAATTGAGTTCATGTAAAAGTTTTTTTTGATCTCTGTTCAGGCTCTTGTTATTACTTTCCAAGCTAAGAAGGTATTTTTGAATTGATTTTAGTTGTGTTGTAAGCATGTTTTTTATTTTAAGTTATTTGTTGATATATTATATAAAGCACAAGTGTGCGACGCAACAGAAGCATCATAGTTGTTCAACTGTTGGGTACAACATTATCCTCTGTATTATCAACCAGTTTAATTTTTGCAAGGTTTTGCTGTATGCGTTTATTCAATGCATCTTCTTCTGCTATCTGTTTTTCCAGTTCTGTTTTTAATGCGGTAAAACGTTCTGCAAAATTGAAATCATCTTCATCATCGGGTAAGCCTACATAACGCCCCGGTGTTAATACATAATTGAGTTTGCGCACTTCATCTATGGTTGTGCGTTTGCAAAAGCCCTGTACATCTTTATAATCACCGCCTTTGTTTCTAAAGTTGTGGTAAGTATTTGCAACAAGATCAATATCATCATCACTAAGGTCGCGGTTGCGCCTGTTTACAAGGAAGCCAAGATTGCGTGCATCAATAAATAATATTTCGCCTTTTCTTTCGCGGAAACCACTGTTGGTTTTATTTCTTGATAAGAACCAGAGACAGGCGGGTATTTGTGTATTGAGAAAAAGTTTGGTGGGCAGGTTTACAATGCAATCCACCAGGTCGCGTTCAATCAATGCTTTTCTTATCTCGCCTTCGTTATTGGTTTGCGAGGTTAAAGAACCTTTACTTAACACAAAACCTGCTTTGCCAGTTGGTGCCATATGATAAAGGAAATGCATGATCCATGCATAGTTGGCATTGCCTGCAGGCGGCACTATTTTTTCGCCGAGGATATTCCATCTTGCATCATCGCGTAAGAGTTCACCACTCCAGTCACTGTCGTTAAAAGGAGGATTGGCAATAATAAAATCTGCTTTAAGATCTTTATGCGCATCGTTTAAAAAACTGCCTTCATTGTTCCATTTTACATTGCTGCTGTCAATACCACGAATGGCAAGATTCATTTTACACAAACGCCATGTGGTTTGGTTACTTTCCTGCCCGTAAATAGAAATATGATCTGTAGGATTGAGAGATAATTTTTTCCCGTTATTCTTTTTGTAATGATCCTGGTGTGCTTTGATAAACTTTTCGCTTTGCACAAACATGCCACCACTGCCACAACAGGGATCGAATACACGACCTTCATAAGGTTCAAGCATTGATACCAACAATTTTACTACGCTGGCAGGTGTATAGAACTGTCCGCCTTTTTTACCTTCTGCCAATGCAAACTCACCAAGGAAATATTCATACACTTTGCCGAGCACATCTTTGCTTTGTGCTTCTTTGGTGCCGAGTGTTGCAGTGCCGATAAGATTGATAAGTCCGCCAAGACTTGCTTTGTCTAATTTTTCCTGTGCAAATACTTTGGGTAAAACACCGCGCAGCGAAGTGTTGTCTTTTTCAATGGCATCCATTGCTGCGTCTACATCTGCTCCAATAGTTGGTAATGATGCTCTGCCCTGTATCCATTTCCAGCGTGCAGATGGTGGCACATAAAATACTTTTTCGGCTATGTATTCATTCTTGTCTTCGGGGTCTGCACCTTCTGCTTTTTGTGCAACTAATTTTTCATATAATTCTTCAAAAGCATCTGAAATATATTTGAGGAATATCAAGCCTAATACAATGTGTTTGTATTCGGCAGCATCCATGTTCTTGCGGAGTTTGTCTGCTGTTTTCCAGAGTTTTTTTTCGAGGGGCTCTTCTGTTGTTTGTTTTATTGATTTGGGCATGGAGAACAAAATAACAAAAAGGAACTTGTTATCAAATTTTATGTGACTATTTACAGTATTTTCTGGTTATGTTGCTTTGTATTTCTATTAATCTGGTGTAAATATTTTTATGGATGATCTCGTACTATCCAAACAAATGCGGACACTGCCAACAAGTTAAGAAGGTTTAAGCTGTTAATGTCCGTGAAAAATCACGGCGGCAAATGTGAAAAATCACACAGGCAGGCTATTGCAAATGCAAAACCCGTTTTCTATCTTGTTTGTAGATTAACCCCTAAAATTCAATACACATGAAAAAATTCCCCGAAAAAAATCCGGCCCTTGCAGACTGGATAGACAAACAGGAGATTTTACAATCATTGCCTATCAGCAGCCGCACCCTCCAAACCTGGCGCACAAAAAAAATAATCCAGTATTCCAAGATCGGCAATAAAATATTGTACTATCTTCCCGGCATACTCCAGTTGTTGCGCAAAAACATGGAGCGTACAAAATAACAAAACCCCCAGGCATACATACCCACCCCCAAAGTGCTACCCAACAATTTTTTTCCTTTTCCCGCGCAGCAGTTCCTGCATGCTGTTATACCAACGCCTCCCCATTCTTTTAACCGCAGAGCACACAAAGAGAAGAAACACAAAGAACACAAAGGCAAGCGCCGCAATGCTGTCTTACTTAAACATAAATATAACCGAGAGGTGTGGCGTTGGCCCGGACCAATGCGCGGAGCGTTCATGTGGTCCTTGATTTTTTCTTTGCTTACTTTCTTTTGTATCAAGACAAAAGAAAGTAAGAACATTAAAAAATCTCCTTCTCTGCCACACCGTCAGGAATTATACCCCGCAAAACAGCACAGAAAAACAAACGACCTTGTTATAGTCAGGTTATAGTCTGGTTATAGTTTGATAGCTACCTTAATTTTTTCGCCCACCTGTCATACTTGCAGCGCAACAACCAGTTTTTATAACCCTGCAGCTTTGTACAAAACAACGCAATTCAAAACCGTTTTTACTATCTCAAAGCCATAAAAAGTCATCGGGCGCAACAAGGCGCAACCCGCACTGGTATTGA
Organism: Chitinophagaceae bacterium UBA7600; assembly: GCA_002478885.1. Classification (GTDB taxonomy): domain Bacteria; phylum Bacteroidota; class Bacteroidia; order Chitinophagales; family Chitinophagaceae; genus DLKC01. The sequence goes on along the minus strand of DLKC01000083.1, from coordinate 105,511 downwards.
TTTTTTCCGCATCCTGGCACCCTATTTTTACAACGTTGACCGGCGGCATTCAAAAAAACAACCCGCACCGGCCAGCATCATTTTTAAACCCAAAAAACAAAAACAATGGGCATTATCAACAAAGGAATCCTCGGGGGCTTTTCAGGAAACGTAGGCCCCGTAGTAGGCAGCACATGGAAAGGCATCACGTACATGAAAAGCCTTCCAAACAAGAAATCAAAAACATCAACGGTAAAACAGATCGAGCAGCAGTTGAAGTTTGCACTCATCATGCGCTTCACACAAACAATGACGGCACTGCTGGAGCTTACCTACAAGGCCTACGCAAATGGTATGACGGCATTCAACGCCGCATTTGCCTACAACATCCAGAATGCAGTCACCGGCAACTCGCCCGATTTTGAGGTCGATTACCAAAAGGTATTGGTCAGCCGTGGCAGCCTGCCCAACGGGGCCAACCCCGCAGTTGCAAAAGGTACGGATGACAATCTCGTCTTTACCTGGACAGACAACTCCGGCATGGGCAAGGCACTCGCCACAGACAAAACCGTGCTGGTCATCTATTGCAGTGCACTCGACGTTACGGTTTATACCTCAGGCAATACCACCCGTGATGCCGGAACAGAAACGGTGGACCTCTCAGCCTATCACCAGCAGACGGTCGAAACATGGATCGCCTTCACCGATATGGACGGCAATGAAGCCTCCAACAGTTTTTATACAGGCAGTATTATAGTGGGAAGTTAACAGGCAGGCTGTAAAACAATAATTTTCCAATCCACCTCAAGGTCACCCATCAGTGACCTTTTTTAGTACAGCCATTTCCGCAGGCATTCATTCAACCACAAAGCACCCGAAGATTGTCTGAATCTGGATTTACAAGATTTTAGGATTAGCAGGATTTTTAACCGCAAAGGGCACAGAGACAAGAAACACAAAGAACGCAAAGGCCCCCAAATGGCGCAAGTATGCAGGCAAGTCTTGCAGCGCATGGGTACTTCCCGAAACAATCGGGACAAGTTGTGCCGTAGTTGTTGGTTTTTTATAAGCTGCACAAACATTCAACCGTACAAGTGTGCGATCCCGAATCGTTCCTCTCGGGACCGGCGCAATAAAGCCTCATAACTCTATGTTCCCAATAGCAATACTAAAGCCCACTACAAAAAAAATCATTACACTTTGCCCCCTCTTTTGCACGATCACTTAACTTCAAAGTAGCCTACAACAAAAAATGATGGCAGGTTATGAGACAGAAAAGCATTTTTATCATACAGGTTTTAGGGTTCATGATCATGCTCACATCAGCACGTGAGCCGACGGCAGACTCTGCCACCGTACAACATTATTTGTATGTAGCAGTGCCCGGCATTCGTGATTACCTGGGTTATGGCGGTCATGGCATCCTTGTGTTTGATATGGATAACGATCACCACTTTGTTAAGCGCATTGAGACCAGGGGTTTTCACCCGGATAAAACGCCTTCGAATGTAAAAGGCATTGCAGTAAGTATTCCGCTCAACAGTATTTATATCAGTACGCTTGAATCGCTGCAGCGCATAGACCTTACTACGGATACACTGGTATGGGAAAAATTCTTTGAAGGGGGTTGTGACCGTATGGCTGTTTCACCCGATGGTAAAACGATGTACCTGCCTTCCCTCGAAAATAAATTCTGGAACGTGGTGGACTGTGCTACCGGCGCTATCATTAAAAAGATCGACGTTTATAAAAGGGCGCACAACACTATTTACGGGGCTTCGGGTGATCGTGTTTACCTCGACGACATTGCATCGCCGTGGTTGTATATTTCCGATACAAAAACAAATACGCTTATTAATAAAGTTGGACCCTTTACAAACTTTGTTCGCCCGTTTACCATCAATGGCAAGGAAACCCTGGCGTATGTAACGGTTGACAGCCTGCTTGGTTTTGAAGTAGGAGACCTTACAACAGGAAAGAAACTGGCACATATCGAAGTGGAGGGATGGGAACCCGGACCTGTAAGAAGACATGGTAACCCAAGTCATGGTATTGGTCTTACGCCCGATGAAAAAGAATTGTGGTTAGCCGATGGGTATAATATGCGGGTGCATGTATTCAATGCCTCGCCGCCTTACCAGCAGTTAACCACTATTCCTGTGCGGAATATGCCGGGATGGATCACGTTTAGTATGGACGGAAAATATATGTACCCATCAAGTGGTGAAGTGATCGATGTAAAAACACGCAAGATCATTGCCACATTGCAGGATGAGTTTTTTAATAATGTGGAAAGTGAGAAAATGCTGGAGATAGATTTTGACAATAATAAAGCCGTAAAAGCAGGTGATCAATTTGGAATTGGGCGGGTAAGCAAATAAACGGGTAGTAAATTTCCCGTTTCAGCGGAGTCATCATCTTTAACCGTAAAGAGCGCGAAGAATTGACTGAATCAGGATTTAGAGGATTTTAGGATGAGCAGGATGGTTGATTATAAAAGAAATTGAACAATTCATCAGTTAATATTTTTTAACCACAAAGAGCACAGAGACAAGAAACGCAAAGAACGCAAAGATTGTCTGAATCAGGATTTATAGGATTTTAGGATGGGCAGGATGGTTGATTGTCTGAATCAGGATTTACGGAATTTTAGGATTAGCAGGATTTTTAACCGCAAAGAGCACAGAGACAAGAAACGCAAAGAGCGCGAAGAATTGTCTGAATCAGGATTTATAGGATTAGCAGGATGGAAGATTGTCTGAATCAGGATTTACGGGATTTTAGGATTAGCAGGAAGGAAGATTGTCTGAATCAGGATTTACCCGATTTTAGGATTGACAGGATTTTTAACCGCAAAGGGCACAGAGACAAGAAACGCAAAGAACGCAAAGAATTGTCTGAATCAGGATTTACCCGATTTTAGGATGGGCAGGATTTTTAACCGCAAAGAGCACAGAGACAAGAAACGCAAAGAACACAAAGAATTGTCTGAATCAGGATTTACAGGATTTCAGGATGGGTAGGATGGTTGATTGTCTGAATCAGGATTTACAGGATTATAGGATTAGCAGGATGGAGAATTGTCTGAATCAGGATTTACGGGATTTTAGGATTGGCAGGATTTTTAACCGCAAAGGGCACAGAGACAAGAAACGCAAAGAACACAAAGGCCAGCGCCGAGAAACGCAAAGAACGCGGAGAATTGTCTGAATCAGGATTTACAGACTTTCAGGATGGGCTTACGTTTCGCGATCGGGTAAATCCTTTCATCCTCTTCATCCTGATTCTGACAATGGCAATCCTGTGAATCCTCTCATCTTTTGCATCCTGATTCTGACAATGGCAATCCTTTAATCCTCTCATCCTTTCATGCTGGTTCAGACAATGCCGAATAGCGACACAACCGCACAAACCATTTTTTTCGTACACTTGCTTCATGACCATAAGAACTGTTTATCTCCTGAATGCCTTGTTGCTCTGCACGATCTTTTGCAGTGCTGCCGCCGGCACCTATACCAAAACAAAAGATGGCATCATCGTTTACACCGATGCTGCGATTGCCGGTAATACCAAACAGGTGCGGCTGGCTGTGATTGCTGACAATATCATCAGGGTCACCGCCTCCCCATCTGATAACCCGGAGGAAATCAAAAGCCTTATTGCCTCTTACGATCACAGCACCATACCTGCATGGACGGTAGCAGAGGAGGGCGGCAATATCAGGCTGTCCACCAGCCTTGTCGTTGCCACTGTAAGAAAAGACAACGGTGCCGTTTCCTTTACTGATAAAGCAGGTAAACCCATTCTTGCCGAAAGGCAAAACAATGGCCGGAGCTTTGAGCCCGCCGTTTTTGAAGGCAAGGCATCTTATACCATCAAACAGGTATATGAAACCACTGCCGATGACGCTTACTATGGCCTTGGCCAGCACCAGGATGATGTGTATGATTACAAAGGCCAGCAGGTCTTTCTTTTCCAGAACAATACCGAGGTGGCGGTACCCTTCCTGGTCTCTGCCAAAAACTATGGGCTGCTGTGGGATCAATATGCCGTATCATGGTTTGGCGATACAAGGCCTTACCAGCCGATATCATCGCTGAAACTCTACTCCCAAAACAACGAGGAGGGCTGGTTGACCGCATCCTACTGTAACGATAAGAACAACCCGGCAAAAGTTGACTTTACAAAGGCGGAGTCCGCCATCAACTACGAATTCCTTGGCGACAGCAAACAACTGCCTGCTGCATTTAATATCGGCAATGGAATGCTCCGCTGGGAAGGGTCTGTTGAATCACCCTTTACCGGTGTACATAAGTTCAGGTTTACCTATGCGGGTTACCTGAAGATCTGGCTTGATGGCAAGCTGGTGGCCGACCGCTGGCGTCAGGCATGGAACCCCGGTGTGGCACAGATAAACCCGCAGATGGAGAAAGGCCGCAAATATGCCATTAAGATTGAGTGGATCCCCGATGGCGGTGAGTCTTATATCTCCGCCAAATGGCTGAGCCCGGTCCCAGCAAAAGACCAGGACAGCTATGGATTTGAGGCAGAGGCCGGGCAGCAGCTTGACTACTATTTTATCTATGGCAACAATATGGACCAGGTGATTGCAGGCTACCGCAGCCTCACCGGTAAAGCCACCCTGCTGCCCAAATGGACGCTGGGTTTCTGGCAGAGCAGGGAGCGCTATAAAACACAGGACGAGATCCTGAGCACCGTAGAGGAATTCCGCAAGCGCAGGATACCGCTTGACAATATTGTGCAGGACTGGAGCTACTGGAAACAGGATGCATGGGGCAGCCAGGAATTTGATGCATCACGGTTCCCCAACCCCGACAGCATGATCAGTGTGCTGCACAAAAAATACAACACGCATTTCATGATCTCTGTATGGCCGAAGTTTTATGAAGGCATCCCCACCTACAAGCAATTCAACGACAGCGGCTGGCTTTATACCAGGAATATTGCAGACCGCCAGCGCGACTGGATAGGGCAGGGCTATATCTCCACTTTCTATGACGCTTTTAACCCTGCCGCACAAAAGGCTTTCTGGGAGCTGCTCAACAGCAGGCTCTACAAAAAAGGGGTTGATGCGTGGTGGATGGATGCCAGTGAGCCGGATATCTTATCCAATGTGTCTTACCAGAAAAGAAAGCAACAGATGTCACCCCTCTATACCGGCATCGCAGCGGAGAACCTGAACGCTTACCCCATGGAGAATGCCAAAGGCATCTATGAAGGGCAGCGCGCCGCCAATCCCAATGACCGTGTATTTATCTTAACCCGCTCAGCCTTTGCAGGATCACAGCGCTATGCCGCGGCAACATGGAGTGGTGATATCGGGGCAAGATGGACGGATATGAAAGCACAGATAACGGCGGGGCTCAATTTCTCCATGAGTGGCATTCCCTACTGGACGATGGACATCGGTGGCTTTGCGGTTGAACACCGCTATGAAAAACCAAATGATAAAGACCTGGAAGAGTGGCGCGAACAAACTACCCGTTGGTACCAGTTTGGTGCTTTTTGCCCTTTATTCCGGTCGCACGGGCAGTTTCCTTTCCGGGAGATATACAATACAGCGCCTCCTGAGCACCCTGCCTACAAAAGCATGCTCTATTACGACCAGTTGCGGTACCGGCTGATGCCTTATATCTATGCTGTAGCCGGCGCGGCTTATCATAAGGATTATACCATCATGCGTGGACTGGTGATGGATTTTGCTGCTGATACCGCGGTAAGAAGCATCAGCGACCAGTACCTGTTTGGCCCTTCGCTGCTGATTAACCCGGTGTATACCTTTCATGCCACGGACAGGTCAGTATACCTGCCTGCAGGCCAGGGCTGGTACGATCTTTATACCGGAAAGTTTGAAGAAGGTGGCCGCAGGATAAATGCTGCCGCTCCTTACGAGCGGATGCCGGTTTATGTGAAGGAAGGATCTGTTATCCCCGTCGGCCCGGATCTGCAGTACACAGCAGAGAAGCCCGCCGACCCCATCACCCTGTTTGTTTATACCGGTAAGGATGCCAGCTTCTCCTTATATGAGGATGAGGGCATCAACTACAACTACGAGAAAGGCGCTTACAGCAATATAAATATCAATTACAGTGAACAGGATAAAACGCTGACGATCGGCAAGCGGGAAGGCAGTTTCAGCGGTATGCTGGCAAAGCGGACGTTCAGGGTAGTGTTTATTGCCAAAGACAAAGCAAAGGCATTGGATCCTGTTTTGCAGGCAGATGCAACTGTTGTTTACAAAGGCGAAGCAGTGATGGTAAAAATGAAGTAGTTTTTTGGCCCGGCTGTAGCTTAACTATGAAGCTCCTGTTGCGCTTATCCCGAGAGGAACGATTCGGGATCGCACAGGCCAGTGACATTGCGGTTGTTTATCTTGTTCTTTTCCACTTTTGTCTTGACACAAAAGTGGAGCAAAAAGTCAAGCAAGAAACGATGTACAGCCCGTTTCTTGCTTTCGCCCTGATTAAGCTTTTGTGCTACTGTAGCTTCAGCAACAGATCATCGTTGTACATCGTTGAGATTCTTTGCAAGACCTGATCGGCTCAGGAGCCAGAAGCTACTCAGGCCACATGGCCTGCAGTTTAGGTTTCAGAAACTTTCCCGGTTTACTTAACCATGAATCATAACGGGGGGTGTGGCGTTCAGGGTTCATGTGGTCCTTGAATTTTCTTTGTTCCTTCCGGTTGCCTTTCTTTGTTTCAAGACAAAGAAAGTGACAAAACTTAAAGGTTACTAGAATATCATCTTAACCGCAAAGCACACAAAGCGAAGAAACGCAAAGAGCACAAAGGAAGGAAACACAAAATCCGTTTCCCCGAACTTAATATATACCGTGAGGTGTGGCGTTGGCCCGGACCAATGCGCGGAGCGATCATGTGGTCCTTGATTTTTTCTTTGCTTACTTTCTTTTGTATCAAGACAAAAGAAAGTATGAGCATGCAAACATTACCCAAACATTCCTTTGACCACATAGCATACAAAGAGAAGAAACAAAAAGAATGAGTAACCGCAGCGTCCCTGTCCCTTGCACAATGACCTTAAGGAGACACTGCGGAGACGAAAAGATGTGCATCTTGCGCAAGCGAAGAATTATGTAGTTGCTTACGATCTGCCAGTTGGGTTGCTTATTAATTTTGGCGCTTCCATTTTACAATATAAGAAAGTGTTCAATCCCAAATACAACAAGCCCGTAAGTGTCTGAACCAGGATTTAAAGGATTAGCAGGATTAGGTAATGCATTTCAATCCTGTAAATCCTTTCATCTTTTTCATCCTGATTCCGACAATGATGAGCACGCTGACAATTGTCTGAACCAGGAATTACAGGATTATAGGATTAGCAGGATGGAAGATCGTAATGCGGATTGAACAATTCATCAGTTATCTTTTTAACCGCAAAGAACACGAAGAGTTGAAACACAAAGCACACAAAGAGCGGAAAACACCCTTGGGAATAATATGACGAGAGTCCTGTTTCGGAATAAATGTATATTTTACATTTGTAAAGTTTTTGGGCGTTTTATCTTTCCTCACCTGTAATACACAAGCCAAATGAAAAAAGTATATCTCCTCCTGCAGCCTGTTCTATTGTTGTTTGCTTTTATGCCGTTGCATGCACAAACTACCCGGCGCATTGAAGACTTTGACAAAGGCTGGAAATTCTTTTTAGGTGCAGCGGATGGCGCAGCCGCAGCAGGATTTAATGATGCTTCCTGGCGCAACCTTACCCTGCCGCATGACTGGAGTATTGAACTGCCTTTTGATTCTGCAAGTCCTACAGGCAACAGCGGCGGTTCTTTGCGTGGAGGCCTTGGCTGGTACCGCAAATCCTTTACCGTTCCCGCTGAATCAAAAAATAAACATGTGTTTATTGATTTTGACGCCGTGTATATGAACAGTGAAGTATTCATCAACGGGCATTCACTCGGTGTGCGGCCCAACGGCTATATTTCTTTCCGGTATGATCTTACGCCTTACCTGAAGTTTGGCAACGAACAAAATATTATCGCTGTTAAAGTAGATAACAGCAAACAGCCGAATTCACGCTGGTACAGTGGTTCGGGTATTTACAGGAATGTCTGGCTGGTCACTACCAATGATGTTTTTATTGATCATTGGGGCACTTATGTCAGCACCCCACAGGTGGATAATAAAATGGCCGGTGTTAAGGTGAGTGTGTCCATCAAAAACCTTGCGTCAAAAGGCAACCGGGTGAGTGTGGTCAATAAGATCATAGATGCATCGTCTGCTGTGGTATCCGCATCCGGTACCGCGTCGAAGGTGATTGATATAGCGCCCGATGCTGTTGCAAACGAAGACATTCTCATACCTGTCGCACACCCGCATCTATGGTCGGTGAATGACCCTTATCTCTACAAGCTGTTGACACAGGTAAGCGTCAACGGTAAAGTGGTGGATGAGTATACCACAAGCTTCGGCATCCGTTATTTTAAATTTGATAAAGACAGTGGCTTCAGCCTGAATGGCCAGCCGCTTAAAATACTCGGTGTGTGTGAGCACCATGATCTTGGTTGTCTCGGTACAGCGGTCAACACAAGGGCCATACAAAGAAAGCTGGAGATACTGTGGAGTATGGGCATCAATGGTATCCGCACTTCCCATAACCCACCACCACCCGAGCTGTTGGACCTCTGTGATAAGATGGGCTTTATTGTAATGGATGAGGCCTATGATATGTGGAAAAAAGCAAAGAACCCGTTCGACTATCACTTGTACTGGGATGACTGGCATGTAAAAGACCTGCAGGACCAGGTGTTGAGAGACCGCAACCATCCTTCTGTTTTTATCTGGAGTATCGGCAATGAAATACCGGAGCAATGGGGGCAGGGCGGTAAGGATACTTCCGGCCGCAGTATAGGCAGGGAACTTGCCGCCATCATTCACGAACTGGACACGACGAGGCCGATCACCTCTGCCTTTAACAGCCCGTTCGCCAATAATGAAATCTATAAATCAGGCGCGATGGACCTGGTAGGCTATAACTATAACCATAAAGAATTTAAGAAGTTTCCAACCAGTTTCCCGGGGCAGAAATTTGTAGGCACAGAAACCGTTTCTGCCATTGCCACCAGGGGGCATTATGATATGCCTTCCGACAGTATCCGCCGCTGGCCATCACGCTGGGATAAACCAATTGAAAACGCCAATGACGATCTTACCTGTTCGTCTTATGACAACTGCTCTGTACCCTGGGGTTCAACGCATGAAGAAACGTTGAAAGAGTTCCTTAAGTATCCTTATGTCAGCGGCATGTATATCTGGACAGGCTTTGATTATATCGGCGAACCAACACCTTATCCATTCCCTGCCCGCAGTTCGTATTTCGGCATTGTTGACCTTGCAGGTTTTCCAAAAGATGCCTACTATCTCTACCAGGGCCTTTTTACGGATAAAGATGTATTGCACCTCTTCCCGCACTGGAACTGGAAAGCAGGGCAAACCATTGACGTCTGGGCCTATTATAACCATGCCGATGAAGTGGAGCTTTTCCTCAATGGAAAATCACTTGGTGTAAAAAAGAAAACCGGTGACGACCTTCATGTAATGTGGCGGGTAGTGTATGAGCCCGGCACCTTAAAAGCAGTGTCCAGGAAAGACGGTAAAGTGGTACTGACCAAAGAAGTAAAAACAGCCGGTGCCCCTGCGAAGATTGTGTTGAGTGCAGACAGGAAAAATATTCATGCCGATGGCAAAGACCTTTCTTTTGTTACGCTCACGGTGTATGATAAAGATGGCAACGTGGTGCCCGATGCTGCCAACCTTATTAAATTCAGCATTGTGGGGAATGCTTTTATCGCCGCCACAGACAATGGCTGCCAAACGGACCTTACCTCATTCCAGTCACCGGAGCGCAAAGCCTTTAATGGTTTGGCACTTGCGGTTGTACAGTCAAACGGAAAGACCGGCACCATTAAATTAACGGCGACCTCAGCAGGATTGCCGGCAGCAAGTATTGAGATCAATGCACAGTAATTTTTTGGAGCGGGCTTTGGTGCTTGTGGCATCGCCTCTTGCGTCGCACTCTTGTACAGTGAAGCTTTGAGCGGCTGGCTTTCCAACTGTTGCTGCAGATGATGTGTGTTGATTAGATGAAAATATAATCATAGCTTGTTATGCCGGGGGCACGAGGCATCTTTAACCCAGCCCGATATGCAGCATGAGATGGGATAGCCGGCAATATTATATTTATATCGTTACGAATTGGTCCATGTCGGTATTGTATACCGGCGTTACAAACAATTTGCAGCAAAGAATTATCGAGCACTACCTTGACAGGATAGATAAGAGAAGCTTTGCCGGGAAGTACAATGCTCATTTTTTGTTGTATTATGAATCATACCAGTATGTCGATGTCGCTATTGCAAGAGAGAAGGAAATAAAAGGCTGGAGAAGAGATAAGAAGCTTGATCTGATAAAGACGTTTAATCCTGGCCTTGAATTTTTGAATGTGGAGATATTTGGGAAGTGGCCACCGGATGAGATGATCCATCGGAAGGATATTTTGTGAGGGACGCTGCACCGGGATGACAAGGGAGATGCCTCGTACCCCGGCATGACAAGGAAGAAGAGATGCCTCGTGCCTCGGCATGACAAAGAAGGCTCGGCATGACAAGGGAGAAGAGATGCCTCGTGCCTCGGCATGACAAAAGGATGCCTCGTTCCTCGGCATGACAAAGAAGAAGAGATGCCTCGTACCTCGGCATGACAAGGGAGAAGAGAGATGCCTCGTTCCCCGGCATGACAAGGAAGAAGAGAGATGCCTCGTTCCCCGGCATGACAAGGAAAAGATGCCTCGTGCCTCGGCATGACAAAGAAGGCTCGGCATGACAAAGAAGAAGAGATGCCTCGTTCCTCGGCATGACAAGGGAAAGATGCCTCGTACCTCGGCATGACAAAGAAGAAGAGAGATGCCTCGTTCCTCGGCATGACAAGGGAGAAGAGATGCCTCGTGCCTCGGCATGACAAGGACGGGCATGACAAAGAGCGGGCGTGACAAAGAGCGGGCGTGACAAAGAAGATGATCAATTAAAATCATAGGATTACCAATGAAAAATGTTTGCTTTTTTGGATTGTTTTTTATTGCGGTTGTTGCCAGCGCGCAGCAACGGATTATGATGAACCAGGTGGGGTTTTATCCTTCTTCTGAAAAGATAGCTGTTGTTACGGGAGTTGTTGATACTGTTGATTTTTATGTCATCAGCGTTGATCATAAAGACACGGTTTTCAGCGGTAAGCCTGGTGAACAAAAGCAATCCAACAACTCTTCGCTGGTTACCCGCATCGCTGATTTCAGTGCATGGCAAAAGAAGGGCAGCTATGTGTTGGCTGTTCCCGGTGTGGGTGAATCTTACCCGTTTAAGATCGATAACAATATTTATCATGATGTGGCTGCTGCTTCTTTAAAGGCGTTTTATTTTCAGCGGATGTCAATGCCTATCGATGCGCAGTATGCGGGAAAGTGGGCGAGGGCTGAGGGGCACCCTGACAGTACCGTGATGATCCACTCTTCTGCGGCGACAGCTAAAAAGCCTGCGGGTACCATTCTATCAAGTCCGGGCGGGTGGTATGATGCCGGCGATTATAACAAGTACATCGTGAACAGTGGCATAACCATGGGCACGTTACTCTCTGCCTATGAAGATTTTGCCCCGTACTTTGAAAAGCTGACTGTAAATATTCCTGAAAGCAATGATAAAGTGCCTGACCTGCTGAATGAGATCGTTTACAATCTCCGCTGGATGCTAACCATGCAGGATGCTGACGACGGTGGTGTGTACCATAAATGTACCAATGCCGCTTTTGATAAAATGATCATGCCGGACAAGGCAAAGGAAGTGCGTTACGTAGTGGCGAAAAGCACTGCAGCCACGCTTGATTTTGCTGCTGTAACGGCACAGGCGGCAAGGGTTTTAAAAATGTTTCCAAAGCAATACCCGGGTCTTGGCGACAGTTGTCTTAAAGCCTCCGTTTATGCATGGCAGTGGGCGCTACAGCACCCCGCGGTTGTTTATGCGCAGGAGGAGCTGAATAAAAAGTTTGTACCAAAGATCAGCACCGGCGCCTATGGCGATAGTCATTTTGAAGACGAATGGTTTTGGGCTGCTTCGGAATTGTATACCAGCACAGGCGATGAACAGTATTATCAAACTGTTGCTGAAAGATTGAATGACCATATGAGCCTGCCTTCGTGGAGCCATGTGCAGCTGCTGGGTTATTATACTTTGATACGCCATCAAAAACAATTGCTACAACATACAGCAGCCATTGATACAATGAAAGCCAGTGTGGTTGCGTTTGCCGATGGTTATCTTGCACACATTGATGAAAACGCGTTCGAAACGGTCATTGGCCAATCGCAAAAAGACTTTATCTGGGGAAGCAATGCGGTTGCTGCGAATCAAAGCATTTTGCTTATCAACGCCTGGCTGATTACCGCTGATAAAAAATATCTCAGCAATGCGTACAGTAACCTTGATTATATACTCGGGCGCAATGCGACCGGTTATTGTTTTGTAACAGGCTTTGGAACAAAAAGCACGATGTACCCACATCACCGGCTTTCTATTGCTGATGGTATTGAGGAACCGATACCCGGCCTGCTTGCAGGTGGACCTAATCCGGGCAGGCAGGATGGTTGTGTGTATGCATTCACAGAGCCTGAAACTGCTTATACTGACAGCGATTGCGCTTATGCCTCCAACGAGATTGCCATTAACTGGAATGCCCCGCTTGTTTATCTTGCTGCGGCAATGGAAGCATTGCAGGGAAAGTTTTAAAGTTGACGTTTTCCTTCTACAATTTTGCTATGGGATATTTCAGGTTCTCGTAGTGCATTAAGTCAACCTTTACGCTGCCAACAGAGATCGGGCTTTCGATGCGCACGGGTATATGGTTGGCATCGTCGGTTACCCATATTGTCATCTTTTCTCCGCCATCAAAGATGTTTCCCTTTAACAACAATGGCTTTAACTTGATTGCGTTGAATTTACCATACCTGGTTTTTATGGTTTCCTTACCGATGTAGTGGATGTACATGTTATACACCTTATCGTCGAGGAACATGCTGAAGGGTATTTTGTCATCTTTTTTGTACGCATCATAATTGATGTTGCGGGCATAGTACATAATACTGATGACATCCTGCACTTTCTCCGGCACTTTATACACACCGGTTTTTGTAATGGCTGTATTTGTTGACTGGTTAAAAGTTACTTCTTCGTGTTTCTGGTAATCTCCTTCATTGATGTGGCGTACAAACTTCACCGGTTGCAGGTCTGCTGTATTGAACCAGCTTTCATAGCGGTCCCTCACTTTAAAGATCCAGTCATATTTCGGATTGGTAGATCCGTCGGCCACCACATGAAACACCTCTTCATTCTGCCATTTCTCGCCACTGGTGCTAAAAGTGGCCGAGCCCGCGTTAAAGTAAATACCTGCAAGGCTGTAATAGACATTGTAGCTGATCTTCTCCTGTGGCTGAAAGGCGTATTGCAATGCTTTGTCCTGGGCCAGGGCAGTGGATAATAATGCCGGGATGGCCATTAACAGTAATGTGTACATTCTTTTCATAAACCAGGTCTCCTTCTATTGGTTATTTAATCCATACGTAATGATGAGACGAATGAGTTTTAATAATATTCCAAACTACTGCGGATTTTTACATCTTTATGACAAAAATCAATCAAACAATTTTTCCTGCTGTTTTTGCGATTAACCACTGCACATAAATTCGTTCGGTGCTGTTACAGTAAATCTTATCTTCCCCACCTATATTTAATAACCTTTTTTATTTTTTCCAGGTGAGCCCGATGCAGGAAGCAAACAAATCTTTCCCAGAAAAATTATTACCGGTAGCAGCGATCTTGTTTTCCGGTTTATGCTGGTATGTATCATACGGCTTAACAGGCACCTACTGGTATTTGTTCTGGATAGCTCCAGTACCTGTTATGCTCCTTTCGTTCAGGGGAACAGCCAGGAGGGCTTTTCTTATTTCGTTCCTTGCTTACCTGGCTGGAAGGTTAAGCTGGTTTGGTTACCTGGTATCTGTAGCTACATTGGTGCCGGCGATTGTATTTACCATCCTCCCAGCATTGGTCTTTGCCCTGCTGCTGCTTGTTGTAAGACGAATTGTTACCCGTATCAACCACTGGTGGACCATCTTCACGTTCCCGGTTTTATGGACAGGCTTTGAATGGCTGCTGTTACAATTTTCAGCAGACGGATCGGCAGGAAGTATTGCTTATTCGCAGGCCGATATGTTACTCCTGGTACAGGTTGCATCGGTAACAGGTATTTTAGGAATTAGCTTTGTGATCACTTTTATTCCGTCAGCTATTGCAGTTGGCTGGTATCACCGAAGTCATGGGCATACGCTGAAATATATATCGGTCATTTCTGTTGCGGTAATTGCAGCCGTATTCCTGTTTGGTGCCATAAGAATAAGTAACAACGAAGCAGCAAATACGATAAAAGTCGGACTGGTTTCCCTCGATGAGCGGCTGCATAATATTACGAACAACCCCGATGCACAAAAGGAGCAACTGCTTGCAGCAAATTATGCCGGGGAGATTACAAAACTCGCAAAGCAGGGATCACAAATTGTCGTGCTTCCTGAAAGGGCGATGAATATCAGCAGGGAAACAGACAGCGTTATCACAAATATATTATCCCGCACGGCAAAGGAAAACCATGTTGTCATCATTACCGGGTATACCAATTTTAAAAACAATCCTGAAAGAAACTCGGCCATGGTGATCGATGCTGATGGCAGGCTGATCACCGATTATAATAAAGTGCACCTGGTAACCGGCCTGGAAAGCCAGTTTAGGCCGGGAAGCCAGCCCGGCTTATTCCGTTTTAATGAAACAGCACTTGGTGTTGCGATTTGCAAGGACCTTGATTTTCCAGCCTATATAAAAAGTTACGGGGAGCAACAAGCAGGCTGCCTGTTTGTACCTGCATGGGATTTTGAAAAAGATGACTGGTTGCATGCACGCATGGCAATACTGCGAAGCGTAGAAAGCGGTTTCTCCCAGGTAAGAACGGCCAGGCAGGGAAGGTTAACCATAAATGATTATTGTGGCAGGGTGAATGCTGAAGCCAGCAGCGCTGCCGGTAATGCGATCACTTTAACGGGCACCGTTTCGTTGCAACATAGAGACACGCTTTATGACCGTTTTGGTAACTGGTTTGGTATCATCAATGCGGTCATCGCAGTGTTTATGATCGTTGGTGCCATTAAGACGAAAAAAAGATAACAACTGTGTTTTCCTTGATTGCAGTTGTTATTGATTGTTGTTCGTTGGTTGGACAGGAACATTGTTTTTGAGCCCGGCGCCAGTACCAACCTGATCTCCTGTTGCGTCGCACACTTGTACACAGGAAACGTGCATCGGCAGGTGTGTGGAGGAATACCCGGGTTTAATTGATACGATTCAACTTTGCTGAGTAAAGAACGGAACGCTGCAGTGAGTGACACAACCGAAGCTGATAGTAGTAGTGTGATGGGATAAAAATTATACATACCTGCCGTCTGTTTATTGCATAGGCCGGCACAAATATTTTTAATGATGCCTGTAACAGGTCACCGGTATTTTATAGTGAATAAGCCACCCGATATGGTATCGCAATTTGTGAGCCCGGATAAGGTTGGCCTGCTGGGCGATCTTGATTTTGATTTTCCTGAGGGCACCCATGCTATTGGCCGGCTCGACAATAACTCAGAAGGTTTGCTGATACTTACCACGAATAAGAAAGTCACGAAGCTTTTGTTTGAGAGCAAGGTGCCGCACAAAAGGGTTTACCTGGTACAGGTGGCTAACATAGTGAGTGAAGAAACCCTTCAGCGATTGAGAACCGGTGTAAGCATTCGCATCAGCGGGGGAGTGGAATATGTTACCGGTGAATGTGATGTGCATATTGTTGATGACCCGCTGCAGGTTTATCCCCAAGCGACTGCCTTGCCCGATTATATTCCTGTTACCTGGTTGCTACTTTCTTTAACGGAAGGCAAGTATCACCAGGTAAGAAAAATGGTTGCGGCGGTGCGCCACCGTTGCAAGCGGCTGATCCGTGTTTCCATTGAAGACCTGGCACTTGATGGCCTTGCTCCCGGGCAGGTAAGAGAGATAACGGAAACAGCTTTTTTTAAATTGCTGCACATAGAACGGTGAGCAGTTATGGACGTGTTGTTTAGCAGACTTTCCAGACCTGAATAACCACGTTAGCCGGATTGCGGATGCCGTTTGCAATAAACAACGAACGCATGAGCCAATCGTATTTGCCTTTGGCAGTCTCGAAGGTGGGGATGGTTTTGAAATAGTAGGTGCCGGGGTTGACTTCTTCGCCGTTGGCCAATTTCGTGAGCACCTCTTCCGGGGCAACACGTATGCCTTTGTTGGAAATGTAGATGAGGGTACCATCGTTTGTCAGCAAACTATAGCGGGCATCGATATCGGCGATGCCGTCCTTTTTTAATAATTGCCAATCAGCCCCGCCGGGTAAGATCACACCTTGCAAACCAGGACCGGTAAAAGTGCCTCCAAGAAGTGGGATTATCCTTCGGGTGCCATCGCCTGTATCGCCCACCAATTGAGGCGTGCCGACCTGTACGGTGAGTTCACAGACGAACTGAAGTTGTGGTTGCTCCATTTTATTGCGAATCGGTTAATGATGCTTTGTCAAACCCCGCCACCTTTTTGTAGTGATTGGCGATCGCTTCCAGTTCTTTGTGCGATATAACGTCGTCGATATTTTTAAACCCATCGGGCGCCCTGTCTTCCATCATCTCCATGATCTTATCGGGCCCGTTTTCCCTGTTGAGCAAAACGATTCTCGAGGTAGCTTCCAGTCTTTGTCTTTCATATGCGCGCAAGGCTTCTTTTGCGTCTGTTGCAGTTGACATGACTGAGGCCAGGGCTTTTGCATCCAGTAAGGCCTGCGATGCGCCGTTAGAGCCGATGGGGTACATGGGGTGCGCTGCGTCGCCCAGCAGTGTAGTGCGGCCGAAGGTCCAACGTGGCAATGGGTCCCGGTCAATCATCGGGAACTCAAATACTTCTGTGGCAGCGCCGATGAGGGCCGGCACATCGAGCCAGTCGAATTTCCATGAAGCAAATGCGGGGAAGAAAACTTCTTTTTCTACTTTTTTGTTCCAGTCCCTTTTTGGCGGAGTGGTATTGTTTTCATTTTTTATTTCGGCGATCCAGTTAATGGTGCAGGAGTTTTCCTCTTCCCTGATCGGGTAGGCGACAAACTTTTGCTGCGTGTTACCGATCATGACCATTGAGCTATTGAGCAGGCCTGGCGGCGCTTCTGATACCGCACGCCATAAGGTGATGCCTTTGAATTTCGGTTCGCCTTCTGATGGATAAAAATGCTTCCTGACGGCAGAGTGGATGCCATCGGCACCGATTAGTGCGTCGGCAGTTTCTTCGTGTACCAACTCACCCGTGGCATGGTCTACAAAACGCGCAACTACTTTGCCTGTGGTTTCACTGAAGGATTGCAAGTGATGGTTGGTGAAAATATTTTCTTCGCCGATAATGGCTTTGGCCTGTTCGAACAGTAGCTGCTGAAACCTGCCGCGGTGAATGGAGAATTGGGGTACTGCATAACCTGCATATACGCCTCTTGGTTCTTCCCAATATTTCTGCCCGAATTTATTGTAGTAAACAAGCGCTTTCGAAGAGACTGCTATTTCAGACAGAGCGGGGATTAAACCCAACTCGTTCAGCACAGACACAGCGTGTGGTAAAAGATTTATGCCAACGCCAAGCGGCCTGAGTGTTTTTACCGACTCAAATACTTTCACCTCAATCCCGGATTTGTGTAAAAGCAATGCTGCGGTTAAACCGCCTATGCCGCCACCTGCAATTATTATTTTCATTAAAAGACCATTTCAAAAGTGCTGTTATGCAGCAGGCATATTACACTTGATGCTGAAAGACACGACATTGCAAAACAAAGAAATTTGAACCGAACACCCGCGACTATTTTTCCACGGCAAAGCGGGTTGCCATTTTTATTCGCCGGCAGGGCAGACCGACCATTGTTGGTTTACCGATGCCCAATTTTGAAGGTTGGCTATTTTTCGGGGAAGTGTTCCTGAGACTTTCGATGACTTTCGGATGAGCGTTAATCTCTTTTAATTATTTTCTTTTATTTATTTATTTTTTCGAATATTTTCGTATTCTTGTGCAGCAAAAGAAAATAAACATGCTTGCCAGCCACCGCCGCGATAAGATCCTGGAGCTTTTGCAGGAAGATGGGTCTGCCAAAGTGCTTGACCTTGCAAAGTTGTTCAAGGTAACAGAAGTAACCATCAGGCAGGACCTGGAGAAACTGGATAAAGACGGGTTGATCGTGAGGGAGCATGGTGGTGCATACCTGAAAAATATCAAAGACCAGGTGCAGACTTTTTCGCTGGCGCACCAGGAGCATCTCGACAAAAAGGAACTTATTGCCGCGAAGTGTGTGAGCTTTATTGAAAGCGGCGACACGATTATCCTTGATTCCGGCTCTACCACAACAGAAATAGCCAAGAAGCTTAAAGGCATGAAGAGCCTTACCATCATCACCAATGCGCTGAATATTGCTTTAATGCTGGGAGCGGAACCGGGTATCGAGGTAATTGTTACCGGTGGAGAATTTAAGCCGCCTACCTTATCACTTACCGGGCAGAAAGCTGCAGATTTTTTTAAAGGGCTTCATGTGCAGAAGTTATTCCTTGCTACAGCCGGCATTTCACTAAAAGCGGGGCTTACTTATCCAAGCATCAGCGACCTTGTTGTTAAGAAGGCGATGATAGATGCTGCCGAAACAACTTATCTCGTTGCCGACTCCACCAAAATGGGTAAGGCCTCCCTTGCCAGTCTCGGTGCCTTATCACTAATCGACTACATTATAACCGATGCCGGTATCGAGGAAAAGCACAAGCAGGTATTTAGTGACAATGAAATTGAACTGATCATCGCAAGCTGATAAATATGCAAACAACAAATTATACCTCTTCGACTATTGGAGTGATCATTGGCAACCGTGATTTCTTTCCTGATAAATTAGTTGCAGCCGCCAGGACAGAAATACTGGAACTGTTTAAAAAGCTAAACATAACGCCGGTATTATTAAGCGATGCGGACACGAAGCTTGGGGGCGTGGAAACATTTGCCGAGGCGCAAAAATGCGCTGCATTGTTTAAACAGCATGCCGATGCGATAGATGGCATTCTCGTGGTGCTTCCCAATTTCGGCGATGAGAAGGGAGTAGCAGAAACCATTAAATGGTCAGGCCTCAATGTGCCGGTGCTGATACAAGCTTATCCCGATGAGCCGGGTAAAATGGATGTCGTTAACAGGAGAGATGCCTGGTGCGGAAAGATTTCTGTATGTAATAACCTCTACCAGTTTGGCATTAAATATTCGCTTACCACAAAGCACGTTGTTAGTCCGTCTGATGCATCGTTTATTGCCGACATGAAAAACTTTATTGCAGTCTGCCGTGTAGTAAAAGGCATGCGTAAAGTGCGCATTGGTGCAGTGGGAGCCAGGCCTGGTGCATTCAACACGGTCCGTTACAGCGAGAAAATATTACAGCGCAACGGCATTTCGGTAACGACTGTTGACCTTTCTGAAATTCTTGGCAATGCCAATAAACTTACTGCCGATGATAAAGCCGTGAAAGAGAAGCTCGAAAAGATTCACGCTTATGCATCGACTGGCAAAACACCCAACGACCGGTTGATACAGATCGCAAAGCTTGATGTGGTGCTTGCAGATTTTATGCAGGAGAATGCTTTGGATGCAACCGCTATTCAATGCTGGACATCGTTGCAGAAAAACTATGGCTGCAATGTATGCACCAGTATGAGTATGATGAGTGAGAACATGTTGCCCAGTGCATGCGAGGTGGATGTTACCGGAACGCTAAGCATGTATGCCATGCAACTGGCAAGCGGATCGCCCAGCGCATTGGTAGACTGGAACAATAACTATGCAGATGATGATACCAAATGTGTGCTTTTTCATTGCGGTAACTGGGCTAAATCATTTTTGCCGGATATTCAGATAAGTACCGCGCCGATTCTTGGTACATCAGTCGGAACAGAAAATACCTATGGCGCACTTGATGGCCGCACACCCGCTATGCCATTAACTTTCGGCCGTATCAGCACCGATGATAACAAGAGCATTATTAAGGCTTATGTTGGCGAAGGCGCGTTAACCGATGATGCGTTGAACACTTTTGGTAACAGGGCGGTTGCGCAGATCAACAACCTGCAGGGCCTTATGAAATACGTGTGCCGCAATGGTTTTGAGCATCACGTGGTAATGAATGCCAGCAACACGGCCGGTATATTAAAAGAGGCCATGGAAAATTATCTTGGTTGGGAAGTATATGAACATGCGTAATGAACAAGTAATGTATACCCAACTGTTGTAAAATAATTTAGCTCCTGTTGCGTCGCACACTTGTACTGCAACAAATAACTGAACAAATACGCGGTAAACTTATAAATGGGACGATAAGTCTGCCAAATACAGTTCAGCACGTACAAGTGTGCGATCCCAAATCGTTCCTCCCGGGATAGGCGCAACGGAAGTTGAAAAGCGATACATCAGCCGGGTTCAGAAAAATATCAACACTTTATTTGAGATGACAGCGAAAGAACTAAAGAACAGATCGGTTAACTACAGGAAAAAAATACTGCAGTATATCGTGGGTGCAAATGCCGGCCATACAGGTGGAAGCCTTTCCTGCATCGATATACTGAATGTATTATACAATCATGTTTTAAACGTAAGTCCTGCAAACTTTTCTTCACCCGACCGTGACCGCTATATACAAAGTAAAGGGCATACGGTGGAGGCTTTGTACGTGGTGCTTTCAGATAAGGGTTTCTTTCCTGAGCAGGACCTGGAAACGCTGTGCAGGTACCAATCAAATTATATAGGCCACCCCACCAAAAAAGTAAATGGGGTGGAACAGAACACCGGCGCACTTGGCCATGGTTTGCCGATGGCGGTGGGTAATGCACTTGCAGCAAAAATGGATGACAGAGATTTTCGCGTATTTACCCTGTTGGGTGATGGTGAATTACCGGAAGGCTCAAACTGGGAAGCGTTTTTAACAGGATCGCATTATAAGCTGGATAACCTCTGCGCCATTCTTGATTATAATAAGCTACAGATTTCCGGAACCACGGCAGAGGTTTGCAATACCGAACCTATCGACGCAAAACTGGAGAGCTTTGGCTGGTCAGTAAAGCATGTTGATGGTCATGATATCGAAGCATTGATATCCACTTTTGACGCACTGCCATTTGAAGCTGGCAAGCCTTCGTTTATTATTGCACATACTGTAAAAGGCAAGGGTGTAAGTTATATGGAGCATCATGTGAAATGGCATCATGGCGTACCCAACGAACAGCAATACCAACAGGCGCTGGAAGAGTTGGATAGTGTAACGATTTAATAACAAGCAGAAACCTTACAGAGTGGAAGCAGTAGCAGAAAATAAAACAATCAGCGGTAAAGCAAATCTTGAAGTGTTTTCTTCAACGCTGCAGGAACTTGCGGCCGTTGACCGCAATATTGTTGTGGTGACCAGTGATTCACGCGGTTCAGGTAAACTGGTGCCATTTGGCCAGCGCTTCCCAAAACAACTGGTGGAGATTGGCATCGCAGAACAAAATCTTGTTGGTGTGGCTGCGGGACTTGCATCGGCGGGCAAGAAAGCATTTGCCGTTTCGCCGGCCTGTTTTCTTACAGCGAGAGCATTGGAGCAGATTAAGAATGATGTTGCCTATTCTGACAATCCCGTAAAGCTCATTGGTATCAGTGCAGGGGTAAGTTATGGTGCACTGGGTTCAACACACCATAGCCTGCATGATTTTGCCGTGCTCCGCGCTATTAATAATATAACAATTGTAGCGCCCGCTGATAACTACGAAACAGCAGCAGCGATTAAGCTGGCAGCAGCAGCAGGTAAGCCGGTGTACCTGCGTTTTGGAAAGAAGCAAATGCCCGACCTCCCGCAGGAAAGCGACCAGTCGTTCCGGTTCGGGAAGGGTAGGATCATTCGCGATGGCGATGATGTTGCTTTTATTGCGACGGGAGAAACTGTATACCCGGCATTGCAGGCAGCAAGAAAACTGGAGGCGGAAAATAATATTCATGCAGCAGTGATCAGTATGCATACAATCAAGCCACTGGACTATGACTTGCTTGCATTAGCCGCGAAAAAATGCAGGACGATTATAACTGTTGAAGAGCACAGCGTCTATGGCGGACTGGGTGAGGCCTGCGCTTCTTTTCTGTTGCAAAACGGCATCATGAAACCCTTTAAAATTACTGGTATACCTGATGAGTATACGGTTACCGGCTCACAAAATGAAATATTCCATCATTATGGTATTTCGGAAAAGGGTCTTGCGGACACAGCCCTTGAACTGATGAGAAAAATAACAGGCGAACTATAACTCTAACGATCTCTTTTATGAAACGATTGGCTGCTATAAAAAATGTTTTTGCTGCGACGGCATTGATTTGCCTGGTTTTTAGCAGCAGTTGCCAAAGCGACGCTGCTAACGATGGTAAGAAAAAAGTGGCGGTGATTGTTTCCACGCTTAATAATCCGTGGTTTGTTGTGCTTGCGCAAACAGCGGCTGCCAAGGCCCAATTGCTGGGGTACGAAACCAAGATATTTGACTCGCAAAACAATACCGCGCTTGAGGCAGACAACTTCGAGAACGCTATTGCTTCAGGCTATAATGCCATTCTTTTTAATCCTACCGATGCCGATGGTTCCGTAACAAATGTGCTGAAAGCTAAGGCTGCAGGTGTTCCTGTTTTTTGTATGGACCGGGAAGTCAATTCAACTGAGGCCGCCACATCACAGATATTGTCGGATAACTATTCGGGCTGCGTAGCGCTTGGAAAATATTTTGTTGAGGCAATGAACAAAAAAGGAAACTACGTGGAGATACTCGGGCTTGTTGGCGACAACAATACCTGGAACCGTTCCAAAGGTTTTCATAGCGTGGTGGATGTGTATCCAGGGTTAAAAATGGTTGCACAGCAAAGCGCCGATTTTGACAGGAACAAGGCCATGGACGTGCTCGAATCTATTTTGCAGGCCCATCCAGATATCAATGCAGTTTTTTGCGGCAATGATGCGATGGCTTCCGGCGCTTACCAGGCGCTGGTTGCAGCAGGTAAAGCAAATGATGTAAAAGTATTTGGCTTTGATGGTTCGGAGGACGTGGTGAATGCAATTAAGGAAAAAAAGATCGTCGCAACCGGTATGCAGTTTCCAAAAGTGATGGCGGAAACGGCTGCCGAATATGCCGATGAATATTTCAAAGGCAAAAAAGACTTTCCGCAGAAGATGCCCGTGGCTGTAGAGTTGGTGACGCAGCAAAATGTTGATGACTATACAGGCTATGGTAAAAAGGAGGGCAATAAATGAAGGCTGTAAAATATATCATCGCCCTCGTGGTAATTGTTGTGGTTGCCTACAATTCCATTTATTTTAAAAAGCTGGATGAAGTAAAGGCCGCGGCAACCGCAAAGGAATTTAATGCAGCCCAATATGCGCAGGATTTCTGGAACAATGAACTTATTCCAAATCTTAACAAAGCAGTCGATCTTTCGCAGCTTAGCTCTATGCTTTCAGCGGATGCCAACAGAGCCTTTGACAATTACTCGCATGCGTTGGGCATTGGCAATCTCCGGTATTTCCTGGTGAGTGGAAAAGGAATTGTCGCAGTGGTGAATGATGATGATATGGTCGTTACCCTGCGGGACGATACAACAACCTTTGTAAGAACGATTGCCACCGAATTTATTTTTGGCAATGCGGTTCGTGATGCCACGGGTTTAATCAATATCAACGAGTTTAAGAATACGATGGATTTTAATAACGTGTCGGCCGAACTGAACAGGATAATCCGTGAGAAAGTATTGCCGCAGTTTAAGCCGGTTATCAAAAAGGGAGATGCCATAACGTTTACCGGTGCGATCGAAATGAATAAAGCGCATCCCGACCTTTCGCACATTGAAATTGTTCCGATTGATGTAAAGATTGTGCCGCGTTGATTTTCCAGGAGCCGGGCAACAATGCGTGCATTGGGCTTTACTTGCGTCGCACTCTTGTGCCATCGGTTCCCCGCTCAGCAGCATTGTTGCGGTTGAAGTGTTCGATCCCGAATCGTTCCTCCCGGGATAGTCGCAACGAAGTTGAATAGCGCGGCAAGGCAGTGATCAAAAAACTACATAGTTTATATCGCTTGTTATTGAATATTTGTCACTCATCATCATCAGCATGCTAGTAGCAGAAAATATTACAAAGAAATTCTCCGGCGTTACAGCGCTTGACAATATTTGTATGGAGTTGCATGCGGGAAAGGTGAATGCGATTATTGGTGAGAACGGTGCCGGTAAGTCTACGCTAATGAAGATACTGTCGGGTGTTTACAGCGCATACGACGGTCGTATTATTTTCAAAGGTCAGCCTGTGCGTTTTCAAAACACCAGGCAGGCGCAGGCTGCGGGCATTGCTATTATTCACCAGGAGCTAAACCTGGTCCCCTATTTATCTGTTACGGAGAATATTTTCCTGGGGCGCGAACTCAGCACCGCATGGGGAATCCTTGATAAAAAACTGATGCGCGATAAAACACTGCAACTGCTGAGCAAGCTTAAGCTTTCCGTAGATCCCGATACAAAGATCGCCACATTAAAAGTGGGGCAGCAGCAGGTTGTTGAAATTGCCAAGGCCTTGCTGTGCGATGCCGAGGTGATCATTATGGATGAGCCAACCTCCGCGATAAGTGAAAGCGAGGTGGCTGTT
Organism: Chitinophagaceae bacterium UBA7600; assembly: GCA_002478885.1. Classification (GTDB taxonomy): domain Bacteria; phylum Bacteroidota; class Bacteroidia; order Chitinophagales; family Chitinophagaceae; genus DLKC01. The sequence continues at coordinate 80,642 of DLKC01000083.1, read as the reverse complement.
TTGTTTGATATTATCGCACAGCTGCGGAGCGAGGGCAAAGCCATCGTTTATATATCTCATAAGCTGGATGAACTTTTTACAATCGCCGACAGGTATGTTGTGCTGCGTGATGGCAAGACGATTGAAAGCGGAGATATGAAAGGAATGACGCATGACAGCATTATTCAAAAGATGGTAGGCAGGGAAATAAAAATTGCCAGGCGAACCAATGCAGCAGCCGGTGCCGACGCGGTGTTGTCGGTCGATAATCTTTCCCTTAAACATGCGGAAAGAAAAAATGAACTATTACTTAAACATATTTCTTTTACGCTAGGCAAAGGAGAGATCCTTGGCATCTTCGGTTTAATGGGCGCCGGCCGCACAGAATTGTTCGAGACAATATTCGGCCTTCATACAAAACGTTCATCGGGCACTATTCAGATCAATGGAAAACCAACCGATGTCAAATGTCCTGCCGATGCTATAAACGCCGGCCTGGCGCTGGTTCCGGAAGACAGAAAAAAAGACGGGCTTGTGCTAGGGCTTGATGTAAAAACAAATATTTCCCTCACCACTTTACAGCAAATACAACGCATGGGTTTGCTTGACAGTGATAAGGAATCACAGCTTGCAAAAAAATATATCAATAGTCTTGGCATCAAGTCTTCTTCCCAGCAGCAGCTTGCAAAAAACCTCAGCGGCGGTAACCAGCAAAAGATCGTGCTGGCCAAATGGCTTGCAACAAAACCTGCCATCCTGTTGCTTGACGAGCCCACGCGTGGTATAGACATCCATGCAAAGAACGAGCTATACAAACTTATTTTACAGCTCGCTGAAGCGGGCCTCAGTATTATCATCGCCTCTTCAGAATTGCCGGAGATACTGGCCTTGTGCAACAGGATACTCGTAATAACGGAAGGCAACATCACTGCGACATTCGCGGCAGCCGATGCAACAGAAGATAATATACTTAAAGCGGCAATCCCAAAAACGACCTGATCAATGGAAGCAATTATCAATCATAAAAATTACCGGCAGTCCCTTGCGAAGTTTCAATCGCTTATCGCATTGTTCCTGCTCTGTGTTGTCATCAGCCTGCTATCAGATAAATTTCTCACGGCCACCAACGCATGGAATGTAATGCGGCAGATATCTGTAAACATCTGTATTTCCGTTGGCATGACGCTGGTTGTGCTTACTGCAGGCATTGATCTTTCTGTTGGGTCGGTGCTTGCCTTGTGTGGCGCCATTACCGCGGGGCTGCTAAAGAATGGCATTGCCTTGCCTTCTCAAAACCTGTATATCGGTTTTACCATTATGGGTGCCGTTTTAGCGGGCCTGCTTGCAGGTTCATTGCTGGGTTGGTTTAACGGATGGGCAATTACCCGGTTTAAAGTGCCTCCGTTTGTTGCTACACTTGCCATGCTAACGATTGCAAGGGGACTAACCATGTTGTGGACAAAAGGGTTTCCTATTACCGGACTCAACGAAAGTTTCGCTTATTTAGGAACAGGCTGGATTATTGGCATTCCTTTACCCGTCTGGATCTCCGGATTTGTGGTGTTTGTCGCGGTTATCATCACCAATAAAACAAGGCTTGGCCGTTACATCTATGCCATTGGTGGCAATGAAAATGCAGCAACGCTTTCCGGCATCAATATTAAAAAAATAAAAGTCATTGTTTACAGCATTGCAGGTGTGCTTGCCGCGGTTGGCGGCATACTTGTTACCTCAAGGCTCGATGCGGCGCAACCCAATGCAGGAACCGGCTATGAGCTTGATTCTATCGCAGCGGTTGTCATTGGAGGCACATCATTATCGGGTGGACGGGGAACGGTGTTGGGCACGGTACTAGGCGCCATCATTATTGGAGTGCTGAACAATGGTTTGGTGCTGCTGAACGTGTCTCCCTTCTGGCAGCAGGTGGTGAAGGGGTTCGTGATACTGATCGCCGTGATCATTGATAAAGCGAACAGTAAAAATGATTAAAGCGGGTGCCAGGAATGTTTTGTGATGAGTAAATGTATGGCTGGTACCAGCATTTGTTTTTCATGGCATCGGTTCTTGCGTCGCAATCCTTTCCTCTTTTGTCGCGATGGGCAGCATAAAGCATTTACAGTAACGGTTTCAGGCTTTCCGCTATCGCACAAAATAGATACTCTTTACAAATTCAGCCGGAAGAATTGTAAATGCCGCAGGAATGTATTTTATCCATTATAAAATGATCGGTCATTATTCATGAAATTTATCCTAGCCATAGACCAGGGCACCAGCGGAACAAAAACACTCATTGTGGATGAGTTGGGAAAAGTGTGCGCAAAAGGTAGTGTGCCTCTGAAAACAAGCTACCTGAATAACGGATTTGTGGAGCAAGATGCCGGGGAAATTTTCCAAAACGTTTTATCATCTGTACGGGAATGTCTTGCTGTATTTACAAACAACGGGTACAGTACAAACGATATTGTTTCATGCGGCATCTCCAACCAGAGGGAAACATTTGTTCTCTGGAACGAAGAAGGTGTTCCTTTGTACAATGCCGTTGTGTGGCAATGCAAGCGATCAATTGAAATTTGTGAAAGATTGAAAAGCCAGGGCCTTCAACAAACCATCAAAGAGAAGACGGGGTTAATTATTGACCCCTATTTCTCGGCCACAAAACTGCTGTGGCTTTACGAAAACGATGACACAGTTAAGCGGGCCATTACCCAGGGCAATGCCTATTTCGGAACAGTAGATACCTGGCTTTTATATCAATTAACCAAGGGAAAAAATTATTCAACCGATTACACGAATGCTTCAAGAACGTTGTTCTTTAACCTATCGTCGCTTTCATGGGATAAAGCGTTATTGAACGAGTTTGGGTTATCAAAACTTAACCTGCCTGGATGCCACCCGTCTTCTTACCCGTTTGGCGAATCTGATTTTGATGGCTTGTTAAAAAATGCAATACCTGTTTCCGCTATGATCGGCGATTCTCATGCGGCAGCTTTCGGCGAAGGTTGTTATCAAAAAGGAACGGCTAAGGCAACACTCGGAACAGGTTGTTCTATTTTGATGAATATTGGTAATGACCTGAAATACTCCAACAATGGCATGGTAACAACTATTTGCTGGAGCACAGAAGAAGAAGTACAGTATGCATTGGAGGGTGTTATTGTTACCTGCGGGGCAACAATCGAATGGCTGAAAACCGAATGGGGATTATTTACAGATAGTAAGCATACAGAAGTGATGGCCACAAGTGTTGCCGATAATAACGGCGTTTACCTGGTACCCGCATTCAGCGGTCTCGGTGCCCCGCATTGGGACATGAACAGAAAGGCGTCAATATCAGGCTTAACTTTCAGCGCGAATAAAAATCATCTCGTCAGAGCGGCGCTGGAAAGCATTCCTTACCAGGTAAAAGATGTGATCATCGCAATGGAAGCAGATACAAAAATTCCGTTGCAGCAACTGATGATCGATGGCGGAATCAGTTCAAACAATTTTATTGTTCAATTACTCGCAGACCTTTTGAGTAAACCTGTTGTTAATATCGGGATGGCGGATGTTTCCGCGTTAGGCGCGGCTTATCTCGCAGGCCTGCAGCAGAAAATTTACCGGAGTCTTCAGCATTTGCAACAATTGCATACTGATAACAGGATAACCTATCCATCGGGTAACGATAAAACAGCGCAATGGTACGAGGGTTGGAAGCAAGCTGTTATGAACCATGTTTAAGTGTGCTGCGCAGCAACGTAGAGGACATGCTAAGAGGATGATAAACAAACAAATTAAAAAATACAATTGCGTCATATGAAAAAAATAATGGCCTTATTCAGCAACAATGCTTTCGTCTGCGGTATGCTGCTGATATTTATTGTGCCACAGCCAGGTAATGCACAGCGGCAGCCAAGTAATATTATTTCCCCTGAAGTTTTGCCGGATAACTCGGTCATTTTTCGGGTAAAAGCACCAAATGCCAACACTGCACAGGTTTCCGGTACCTGGGCAACCGGTAAGATGATGGCAATGGAAAAAAGAGATTCGGTATTCGAGGTGAAAGTCGGCCCCCTGGTTTCGGATATGTATGAATACGACATTATACTTGATGGTATACCCATTCTTGACCCAACGAACAACATGGTTACAAGAGATGGTGCATGGATACAAAACAGGTTAATAGTGCCGGGTGCCATGGCCGATGTGATTGATGTGAAGCCCGTGCCACATGGCGACATCAAAGCTGCCTGGTATAACTCGCCAACTATCAGCGGAGCGCAACGCCGTATGTTTATCTATACGCCGCCGGGCTATGATAAAAGCAATAAGCAATACCCCGTGTTGTACTTACTGCATGGCGGTGGTGGCGATGAAGAAGGGTGGTTAAGCCGGGGGCGTGCAAATTATATGATTGATAATTTAATTGCCTCGGGTAAAGCGGTCCCGATGATCGTTGTGATCACCAACGGGAATCCAAACACTCCGGCGGCGCCGTTAGATCGGCCGGCTGAAATGCAAAACAAGATACCGGGCGGCATTGGCTCCATGGCATCGGGAAAATTTGAGGAAAGCCTGGTAAAAGATGTAATGCCCTATATTGAAAGTCATTACCGCACTATCAATGATGCCGATCACCGCGCTATCACTGGATTTTCGATGGGTGGATTTCAAACGCAAAATATTACAAACGCAAACCCGGCCATGTTCAAATACATCGGCGTGATGAGCATGGGCCTGTTTTCGTCTTTTGGTAATAATCCCAACCCGGATTATAACAAAGATCAGCATGTTGCGCAATTAAAAGCATTAATCGCTGCAAGCCCGAAAGTGTACTGGATAGGAATTGGCAAAAGCGATTTCCTGTATGGAACAGTTGTAAAACTAAGAGCACTTTATGATGAAGTCGGTTTGAAATATACTTACCGGGAAAATGAGGGAACCCACGACTGGAATTCATGGAGATTGTATTTAAGTGAATTTGCGCCTTTGTGTTTTAAATAGATTCCCGAAGCCGGATAAGTCAACCTGATCAATAAAGAGTAATCACTTTGTCTTCAGGATTCTTACAACAAGCAATATCAACACCCAGAAAAAAATATCTATGAATTTATATGCACAACGTTTAAGGACAGGGCTGCCCTTTGTGGCGGTTTTAATGTTAACGGTTTTTGTTAGTCATATTGTGAGGGCCCAACCACCCGGCAATGAAAGGAAGCCCCGAATTGTGATTACTGCTGATCCTGAACTTGACGACAATAATTCGTTGATCCGCTTTTTACTCTTCAGCAGTGATGTACAGGTTGAAGGACTAATCTATGCAAGCAGTGGTTTTCATTGGAAGGGTGACGGGAAAGGCACTAAATGGTTTGTTCCGGGGCGGGAATATAATCGTTTCGGGTTAGATACCTGTCCCTGCACATCGTGGCGGTGGGCTAAGGATGAGCGTTTTATTGACGACGCCGTTGAAGCTTATGCAAAAGTCTATCCCAACTTAAAGCTTCATGACCCGACTTATCCAACCCCCGATTTTCTTAAGTCAAAGATCCGTTTTGGCAATGTTGAATTTGACGGGGATATTTCAAAAAATTCCGCCGGCTCTGACCTGATCAAATCTTTGATGCTCGACGACAAACCCGGACAATTATTCATCACGGCATGGGGTGGACAAAGCACGATCGCAAGGGCGCTGAAATCGATACAGGAACAGTATGAGTTTACGACGCAGTGGGAAGCGATAAAGAAAAAGATTTCGAATAAAGTAGTATTGCTGCCTTCCGGAGACCAGGATGAAACTTATGCAAAATATATAAAGCCCAACTGGCCTGATGTTGAGTACAGGCAATTCCAGGATGGGCCTAACTACAGCTATGGTGCGCAGCTGCATGCCAAGCCAGAAGATTCTGTATTGCTGACTTCGTCGTGGATGCAGGAAAATATTTCCAGCCGCGGGCCTCTGGGCGCTTTGTACCGTGTCTGGGGCGATGGTAAACAAATGCTTAAAGGTGACATCATGGATTATTTCGGTTTTTCCGGTTACACAAATGAGCAGTTAAGAAGTATGGGATATGTTGTGTGGATGCCTGTGCAGGCGAAGGGATCGTGGCTTGGCGAAGGCGATGATTTTACTTTTATGAATATGCCTGCCAACGGGCTGCGGGCTTACGAAGCAGGCGCCTACGGCGGCTGGGGCGGGAGACAGGTAAGTAAACAGGTGGTAGATCCCTATGCCTTTCCCGCCGGCGATACTTCGCAGCAAGCTATGGTCTCGGCGCTTGGTTCCCTGAATAAAAAAGCGAGTACTTATCCAGGTTTTTTCCCGGCTGCGCAAAACGATTTTGCAGCCAGGCTTAAATGGTCTGTAACACCTGTATATGGAAATGCAAACCATCCACCTGTTGTTGGCATTGAAGGTCCGTTGAATATGCTGGCCTCAGCAGGAGAAACAATAAGACTAAATGGAAATGTTACCGATCCTGATAAGAATAAAGTGACTATTAAATGGTGGCAGTTTTTTGCCGGAACTTATGCCAACGCGGTTACTATAGCCAATGCGGGCAGCGCACAGGCAAAAGTTACCATTCCTAAAGATGCATTGCCAGGGCAAACCATTCATATTGTTTTGGAAGCGTCTGATGATGGTTCACCCTCCTTTACAAGATACCAGCGAATAATTATCACTGTAAAATAAAAATAAATTTATGCGGAAGCAACTACTGTTCATAGCGCTTTTGGTGGCAGGCACGTGCCTTAACTCCTTCTCGCAGCAAAAAACTGCAAAGCTTTTTCCCGATAGTCTTGTTCAGCCAAGAATGCGTGTGATTATCGACAACGATTTCGGTGGCGATCCTGATGGGCTCTTCGAACTTGTGCAACACCTGTTATCGCCTTCGGTGGAGATCCGGGGCATTATTGGTTCGCATTTAAGAGCAGGCGATGGCTGGGACCCCTCCAAAGAAAGCGCCGCGCATGCGAAGCAAAAAATTGAAGAGGTACTGAAGATCATGAACCTGGGTAATGTCTACCCGGTATACCAGGGTTCAAATATTGCGTTGGAAAACGACAGCACTGCACAAAGGTCTGATGCTGCGAATGCCATAGTTAAAGAGGCGATGAGAGATGATACAAAGCTTCCTTTGTATGTTGTTTGTGGCGCTGGTCTCACAGATATAGCGAGTGCTTATCTTCTTGAGCCGAAGATCGCCAGCCGCTTAACGCTTATCTGGATTGGCGGACCTGAGTATCCCGAACTGGCAACGCCACCTCCGGGCTATACAACGCTTGAATATAACCTGGCAATTGATCTTACGGCGGGGCAGGTTATTTTTAATAAGTCAACCATTCCAATATGGCAGGTTCCCCGAAATGTTTATCGCCAGGTTATTATGCCTTATTCCTCGCTGCTTACCAAAGTAAAAACGCAAGGCAAAATCGGTGAATATCTCACAGCGAATATTGAGCGCATTATGCAGTTGTCGATCAAATATCATTTCAGCGTGGGGGAGGTATATATCGTTGGCGATAGTCCATTGGTATTACTCACCGCTTTGCAATCTTCTTTTGAACCTGATCCGTCATCCAGTTTTTATGCGTTGCGCCCATCGCCCATTATCAATAGCCAGGGCATTTACGAAGTCAATCACAAGGGAAGAAATATAAGGGTGTACACTCATGTTGATGTGCCTTTGTTGCTCGAAGATCTTTACAGCAAGCTGCAGCTATTTAACCAGTCCAGGTAATGTGTATTCCGGGTAAATATTTTTTAAGCCAGGCAACGGTAAAAGTATTCAGCCTTTGTTGCGTCGCACTCCTGTACGTCCTGTTCAGTATTGGGCAAACGTTAAAGTGTGCGATGCCGGATATGCCGGCACTATCGGGCAATGAAGCTTAATCGTATTTCAAAAGCCGGGAACATAAACATCTGCCGTTAAAGACTGTTGCTTATTCTATTTCTCCAGCTTCGGCTCTTTTTTTACAGCGTTGGTTTTGAACCGGGTCATTACATCACCTCTTGCTGCTTTTTTGAATTCGTGCCTGCTCTGCGCCTCTTCTATGGAATGAGATACCTGTAATGATTCATCCTGTTTGGTTTTGTCGCGCAAGCTGCAATAATAGCTTTGTATTACTTTCAGCTCCTCTTCGGTTAAATTCTCCACATCAACGAGGCGATTGCTTGCGAATTCGTGTGCGGCAACCAGCTCATTCAATTTTAACTGAACAGCCATCGACTCTTTGTTCTGCGATTTCTGTATCAGGAACACCATCAGGAAAGTAATAATGGTAGTGCCTGTGTTTATCACCAGCTGCCAGTTTTCTGAGTAGTTAAAAAGTGGTCCGAGACAAGCCCAGACGAGGACGAGCCCGAATGCGGTGCATATTGCCGGGGTACTTCCCGATGCTCTTGTAACGGCTGCAGCCAGTTTTTCGAAGCGATTGTGTTTTTGCGGGTTATTCTTTTTTGACATGATTATTGTTTTGAAATATGAGTGAGACTAACGAGAAGTCATTATTCAATTTTTGTACCGCTTGCAATAAGAACTGTTGTGCTGTATGTCACTTGAAGCAATCATTATTAACAGAATCCGCACCCAAGGCCCGATATCGTTCCACGATTTTATGGAGATGGCGCTCTATTACCCGGGGTTAGGTTATTATACTTCGGGAAAACAACGCATTGGCAAAAATGGTGACTACTATACGAGCCCGCTGCTGAGCGGACTTTTCGCTACAATGATCGCGAGGCAACTTGAGGAGATGTGGTGCCGGCTTGGCGAAACAGATTTCACCGTATTGGAATACGGGGCAGGCAATGGCGCTTTGTGTCGGGGCATTCTTGATCACCTGCAGCAAACGAGCCCGCTGTACGAAAAGCTGACTTATTTAATTATGGAAAGAAATGGCTCGCCAAACGCATGGCAACAACCGCTGCATGGCGAAAAAGTAAAATGCTGCAGCAATGCAGCAGGTATTCCTGCATTCAATGGTTGCATTTTATCAAACGAATTGATAGATAATTTCCCGGTTCACAAAGTGGTGATGGAGGATGAATTGATGGAGGTGTTTGTCGATTACAATGGTCATGGATTTGTAGAACTGTTGTGGCCTGCACAGGACCAACTTAAGGCTTACTTTACTGAACAGCAGGTGCTGTTGCCTAAGGGTTACTGCACTGAAATAAATATGCGCGCCATCGAATGGATGAACGATATTTCCGGGTTGCTAAACACCGGTTTTGTACTTACGATGGATTATGGTTTTGCTGCGGACGAACTCTACAGTTTAAAGAGAAGTGCGGGCACGATTATTTGTTATCACAAGCATGCCGTGGGCACATACCCTTATGTGCACATAGGCGAGCAGGATATTACAACGCATGTAAACTTTTCTGCGCTGTATCACTCGGGCCTTAAAGCAGGCCTTCGCTGCCTGGGTTTTTCAGACCAGGCCAGTTTTCTTCATGGGCTCGGCGTTGTGAATGAGTTGCGGTCAATTGAACAGCATGAAACTTATTTACCGGCTTACCGCGATCAGCTTTTGGAAGTGTACCGCTCGCTTATCAATATGAGCAAAAAAATAAAAGTACTTATACAATATAAAAATGTGGGGCATCCAGCGTTGGCGGGCATGCAGTTCGCGGCAGGTTTTGTCTAGCGGTGTATAAGAGAGGCATATGCCTGCTACTTATATGCCTGCCAATATTGTTTGCAATGCCTGGGTATGCCCTACAGCTGTTTCACTTATCTTTTGTGGTTGCGACGCTCCGTTCATCGTCCCGTTTTTTATAGCGGCAAAACATTTCAACAAGATGCTTGTGGAAATAATTCTCTCAATGTGTAATTACTTGCCCATAAATCAAGCATTTCATGGGCGCTTGCGGCGCTCCTTTCCGGAGCGCTGTGAATTTATACGGTTTACAAACATTTACTTGCCGGAGTTTCTTTGACTGGCTTGTAATTTGAACAGGTGAGACTGTAAATATTTTTCAAAACCAATTTTACAATTATGAAAATCTTAAATGAAAAACTATTCTTGTCGGGAATGCTGGTATTGGCGATGGCTTGTAATAGCAATGCTGACAGGGATGACAGTGTGGATAGTGCGAATGATATGAATGATAAGAAAGACACCTCCGGTGTGCTAGCTCCCTCGGCAGATACGATGGCTACCATGCCTGTAGATAAGGATGTAGCAGACTTTGCAGTGGAAGCCGCCAATGGTGGTATGATGGAAGTTGAGTTGGGAAAAATAGCGCAGCAAAAAGCGGGAAGTCAGCGTGTGAAAGATTTTGGTGCGATGATGGTACAGGATCATTCCGCTGCAAACGATAAGCTTAAAAGCCTTGCACAGGCAAAAAATATCACACTGCCCGGGACGATTGGAAACGACGCACAAAAAGATATCGACGATCTTAATAAGAAGACGGGAATGGATTTCGATAAAGCGTACATGAACATGATGCTTTCCGATCACAAGAAAGACATTAAATCTTTTCAGAAAGCGGCAGATCTCAAAGATATGGACGTAAGAAATTTTGCGGTAGAAACGCTCCCTACTTTGCAAAAACATCTGGATTCCGCAATGGCGATCACAGGTAAAAAATAAACAAGATTTTGAACAGCCGGCGAGAAGCAGAGAGAGGAAGACGGCTTAGTATAAATAAGGAACTGTGTTAAAGCAGTTCCTTTATTTTTTCTATAATAGCAGTGGCGTCAATTTGCGCGTCTCTTAATAATTGTTCACCGGTACCTGATTGCGAGACATGTGTTACCGCCATCTTAATGATATCAAATCCGCTGCCTGCAAGGGCCTCGAGGATAAAGTCACCAAGGCCCCCGTGCGCATAGTGATCTTCCACAACAATCATCAATGATTTTTTTGTTTCATTCATACATCTTGCCAGGGTAATGGAATCTACCGGGCAGATTGAGTAACAATCAACCACCCGCACATGTATTCCTGATTCAGCCAGTTCTTCAGCGGCTTTCAGCGCTTCAAAAACTGTAATACCACTCGCGGCAATAGTTAATTCATCTTCATCAGACTGTTTTAAAATGGCCGACCCACCGAGCTGGAATGTTTTGTTTCCGTCGTACAACAAAGCGGTTTTTGGTCTAAGGGTACGCATATACACAAACCCGGTATGGCTTAGCATGAGTGGAACGAGCATAGCCGTAGAAACAGCATCGGCCGGTTGTAATATAATTGTGTCGGGTATTGCGCCAAACATAGCAATGTCTTCCAGTGCCATTTGAGATGGTCCATCTTCACCAATGGAAACACCCACATGCGACCCGATAAATTTTATATTTGACTCCGACACCCGGGCCATTCTTATCTGATCCGCAGCGCGTATAAGAAAAGCACCAAATGTTGCTACCACGGGTGTTTTGCCCGCACGTGATAAACCGGCGGCTACGGATACCATATCCTGTTCAGCAATAAAACATTCCACGAAACGCTCCGGCAGGCGCTTTTGAAAGACTTCTGTAAAGGTTGAATTTTTTACATCTGCATCCAATACATAGATCTCTTTGTTCTTCTGTCCGCATTGTGCGAGTATTTCGCCAAAGACGGTTCTTGTTGCATATGTTTCAGTGGGTTTGAAATGCGTTATAACAGACCTGTCCATATCGGGATGCGGGGGTACCTGCAACTGTAAAGGTTTTTTTAGGGTGAACCGAAGCGTATCATCCACGCTACCTAACTCCTGCAATGCCTGTTGCAGCTCCTGTTGTGTAAGTGCCTTACCATGCCAACCGGCTTTGTCTTCCAGGAAGGAAATGCCTTTGCCTTTAATGGTCTTTGCCACGATGGCAAAAGGTTTGCCGCCGGTATTGGTTACGGCCATTTCAAAGGCGTTGTCTATTTCGGAAAAGTTGTGTCCGTTAATTATTGCTGTTTCAAAACCGAAGGCTTCAAAACGCTTAGCATAAGCCCCGGCGTCGCTGCCGAACATTGTTTCGCCACTTTGCGCCAGGCGGTTAATGTCGAGTATTACAATGAGATTATCGAGCCTGTGATAGCCTGCAAAATTTGCGGCTTCCCATACCTGGCCTTCTGCCAGTTCGCCATCGCCGGTAAGTACAAAAGATTTTGCAGGTAAGTTTTCGCGTTTTGCGATTAATGCAAGACCCGCCGCCACTGAGATACCCTGGCCCAGCGAGCCTGTTGCAGCTTCCGCATATACAAATTTTGGTACGGGATGGCCTTCGAATCGGCTGCCATATTTGCGAAGCGTTTGCAGCTCTTCCAGTGGATACGCCCCGGCCATTGCGAAGAGCGTATACAGCAACGGCGCTGCATGCCCTTTCGATAACACGAACCTGTCGTTAAAGAGATTTAACGGATTGTGAATATCATACGTAAAGTATTTGTCGAACAGTACCGCTGCGATGTCTGTGGCAGAGAGACAGGAAGTGGGATGACCTGACTCCGCTGCTGTTGTGGAGGTCAGACAGCATTTGCGAATTAATTTTGTTTTTTCCTTCAGGTCGGGATAATCTACGTCTAAGCCTGGCATGTTGTTGTGGGGTTTACCTGGTGATCGTTAATTAAAGTGGCTTTGTATCATTTGTAGCTTGTGCTATCCGCGCGTGTCCTTACGAGTAAATCACCTGCTATCACACCGGCAGCAGCAGGAGATACATGCCGGCAAGTAAAAGGATGCCAAGCGCCCAAACCTACAGCAGGTTATGCTTCCTCCATTACCATTAGCAAAAAGCTTTCTTCAACAGCCCATATGTTGTGGCTGAACTCCCGGTGCATAAAAAAGATGTTACCGCTGTTTACGGTGATCAGATCGTCTTTAACGTTGGTTTTAACCAGCACTGACCCTTTTAACACCTGGATGCTTATAATGCCGTCGGTTGCATTATCGTTGATAATGCTGCCGGCATGCAGTGCGGCGATAACTGTTGTAGTGCCCCTGGTTTTAAAAATAGTGATCGCATTGCGGTCATTTCTTTTCCATGCAGGCTCCTGCTGCAGTTGGTTGATGATAGCATCAATATCTGACAAGACATACGGTGCATCGATAAACCGCTCACCGCGTGGCCTGTTAATTGTGGAGCTACTTAATTTGATCATAGTAATTTTTTTTTGTGAGAATGAAAAAGTAATGATAAAGAGGCGCCTGTAACAGCAACCCCTTTATGTATTCTGCTAGGCATTTTCATATACATCTTCTTCAACCTGGCTTTTACCTTCGCCTTCTGCTTCAATATTGATAAACTCCTCGGCAATGTCGGTGAGCAGCTGATCTGTATCTTCTTCTTCCTCGAGTGTTTTATCGAGTATGTCTGCGATCTGTTGCCAACCCATGGTAATGGCCAATTGCACCATGCCGCCATAGGAAGCAATTTCATAGTGCTCCACTTTTTGGGCAGCGATAATGAGCGCAGCATCCCTGGTCATAGACATTTCTTCCGTCTCTTTGATAATGCTCTCGGCTTCTTTTGTTAAGCCTTCCATTGCCTCGCATTTTTTGCCTTCGGGCTTTTGTCCCCTTAACTGAAATACTTTTTCAAGGCGCGAAACATGTTTTTGCGTTTGATAAAGATGATCTTCAAATGCATCTTTTAATTCTTCGGTTGTAGCCGCATCTTTCATTTTGGGTATAGCGGTAACAAGCGATTTTTCAGCCCAATAGATATCTTTAAGCATATCCATAAAAAACTTCTCGAGGTATGACTGGCCATTTCCATTTTGCATGCCTTCCTTTTTATTTTGAGCCAAACCGTTAGCTGCCTCTGAAACCTTACCCGCGCTGGCCTCTGCTGCGCTTGTACCTGTATTTTCTTCCTGTGATTTATTGCCTTGATTAGCCGCTGTATTATTGGCAGCTGTGTTTGTTTTATTTTCTTCGGCTGTTTCTTTTTTCATAATTTTTTCTTTAAGTGAAACTGAATTTTTTTTAAAGTAAAATAGAGCCGCAGAACAGCTCTATTTTATTCTTATTTTAAGAAGCTTAGCGGCCTGACGACCTGCCTGCATTGCTGCGGCTACGTCCACCAAAACCTGCTCTACCCCTGCGTGATGATCCCTGTGATGACCCACCTGATCTGCCACGTCCACCTGATGAAGAGTCTCCGCCCCCGTGTGAAGCACGGCCGCCTTTAGCAGCGATGCGCCGTACCTCATCGCGGCTCATTGAAGCGAAACCTCTTCCGCCACCTGAACCACCTCTGCCAGATGAGTTATTACCACCAGATGAGCTTCTTCCGGATGAGCTGTTGCCTCCGGATGATCCCCTGCCAGATGAACTTCTGCCAGATGATCCGTTACCGCCAGATGAAGTTCTTCCATTACCGGAGCTGCTTCTGCCATTGGACGAATTTCCCCTTCCATTGGATGAAGTACTTCTGCCACCGGATGAATTTCTACCGGATGAGCCATTGTTGCCTCTTCCGGAATCGCCACCACGCCCACCTGATGATGAGCCCCCGCCATGGGAAGCACGACCGCCTTTTGAAGCGATACGTCTTACCTCTTCGCTGTCCATTGAAGCAAAGCCCCTTCCATTACCGCCCCCGTCTCTACCGGAGCTGCCACGGCCTGATGAACTGTTGCCGTTTCTTCCACGACCCGATGATGAACTTCTGCGACGATCGTATTGATCGTCCTCTTCTTCCTCGTCTTCGTCGTCGTCATCGTATTGGTCGTCATCCTCCTCTTCATCATAGTCGTCGTCGTTGGATGAACGACGCCTGTCGTTGTAATCGTAGTCATCATCCTCTTCTTCGTCGTCATCTTCATAAACATCATCGTTTGCGGACTGGCGCATGTCGTAATCATCATCTTCATAGTCGTCTTCATTTGAAGAACCGCGCCTGTTGCCCTCTTCATAGTCATCACCGAATTCTTCTGACCTGTTTCTCCTTCGCTGCCCGCCGGAGGCTTCACCCCCTGCACGTGCTGTCCTGCGTTGTTCGTCAGCATCCATCGATGCAAAGCCTCTGCGGCCTGAATTTCTTTGTGTCATAAAAAAGTTTTTAAATATTAAGCATATCGTTGAAGCGCTTCAGTTTAAGGAACGCAAAAAATTATGCCTGTTTTTCAGTGATATATCCATGCATTCTTTATGGGGAATTAATTGCTCAACACACATAAGCGACTATTTTTTTGCTCAGTTGGTTTCTTAAAAAATGTGTGCCTCTATAAGCAGCGAAAAGCGAAAATTGATTTAGTTGAAATTATTAACAACAGGTAACCGTATCGATCTCATACGGGAAGCATAACGCGGTATATTTTTATGAACCGGGCAGCAAATCCTTACCCGGCTTAGGTTGCGTCGCACACTTGTACAGTATAACATCTTTCAGCGATAAGCCTTAACAAAAACTGACCACGGCAGTTGATCAATGCCTTACTGCACATGTGTGCGACGCAAGTAAAGCTGCCATGAAAAATGCAGCCGGCTACCGAAGCTGTATGTGCATTTTACGGATTGCCGTTTTCGTGGCACAGTAATTATTGAATAATAGTATTGATTTGAATATGCTAAACCTACTTTATGAAAAAAAATAACAAGACTGCCAAGCAAGATTTGCAACCGGTAAGCACCAGTAAAGCAAGCAATAAATCTCTTTTAAAAAATGTGGTATCCGACGATGGCAAGCAACATGCTTCGCCTGCACAATACGGTAAAAGCAGTGCTGTGGCCTTAGCAGCCGGAAAACCGGACTTGAGTGTACTAAGAGGTGAGCGACGGATAATTAGGTAGTATTTAGAACATATATAGTACAATACCCTGCAAAAGAGTTTTTTTATTGCTGAGGCATGTAAAAATGTTCCCAGCGAAAACGATAACAGGTAAAAATTTAAAAAAATATTTTATGAAAGATTGTAGACAGTACACGATGAAAGCCATTGCTTTCCAGGCAATATGTCTTTGCTTGTTCTTAGATGCAAAGGCACAGGATGTAGCGGGTATCGACCCTAAAAACGCCGGAACGTGGATAGAAAGAAACTGGGTGATAGCAGTAATAATCGGCGTGGTGTTGTTGCTTTTTATGATACCCTCCGGCAGTCGCAGAACCACCCGCAGCATCAGAAAAGACAATGGCATTAAAACCGAAATAACTACGACCGAAGAGGAATGAAGGCAACGTTTCCGGGTGCTCCCGGATGTTGATTTGGATAACCGCATTTAAACTTTGCGTAAATGAAAAGTGAGCAAACACTTCCTTCTCAGCATCAACATACACAACCCGGAAAGGAAGCCGGGATGAATCCCGCTCCTATATATGATAATCATAAAAAGGGCTGCGGAAAGTTAAAAGGGAAAGTAGCCCTGATTACCGGCGGCGACAGCGGCATAGGAAGGGCAGTAGCCACCAGTTTTGCTAAAGAAGGCGCCGAGGTGATCATTGTTTATCTTAATGAACATGATGACGCGAAGGAGACTGCAGCCATTGTAAAAACGTACGGCAGAAAGGCTTTGCTTATCGCGGAAGATATTTCCAAGGAAAGCAACTGTGCGGCTATTATCGAAAAAGTGGTGGCGAAATTTAGCCGCATTGATATACTGGTAAACAATGCGGCAGTACAGTACCCGCAAAAAACTGTGGAGGATATTTCAGAAGATCAGTTAGAGCAAACTTTCCGGATTAACATATTCTCGCAGTTTTATATTGTTAAACATGCTTTACCCCATATGCAAAGCGGCAGTTGTATTATTAATACCGCCTCTGTCACTGCTTATAAGGGCAAACCGGAACTGATTGATTATTCGTCCACAAAAGGTGCGATTGTGTCGTTCACGAGAAGTTTATCCCAACTGCTCAGGGACAGAGAAATAAGGGTTAACGCGGTTGCTCCAGGTCCTGTCTGGACGCCATTGATACCTTCGTCTTTTTCCGCAGCCGAAGTTGCAAAATTTGGAAAAGACACGATGTATAAGAGGCCTGCACAGCCCTTTGAAATAGCGCCCTGCTATGTTTTTCTTGCTTGTGAAGATTCGGTTTTTGTTACGGGCCAGGTGCTGCACCCCAATGGAGGCAGTATTGTAAATTCGTAATAAATTGAAGAGTTAGTAAATGCAGTTTGGTAGCTACTATTTTACCAGGTCTTTTTCCTTATTTGAGTAACACAACACGCCTCTCGTCAAAAGTTTCCATTGCAATTTGGAGAGCAGCAGCCGCGTGATTAATGTTTTGAAAAATGCACGGATCTTTTGAAAGAAACCTATTGGCGGCTTTTCAGATTTTTCATTTTTTCTTATTACACTGCAGGTAATTTCCAGGTTCAGCCGGGTGATTACAAAGGTTGAGCTGGCATGTGTATTAAAGAACAGTGTTGTTTTACCCCAGTTCTTTGAGGGCTTTCGGGGAGGTTTCACTTTTAGCAGAAACAGCATTTCGCCGGCTTCTCTTTCATGATAGGCGATCCTGTCAATCGTTACCCATTCGTATCCTTTGCCTGGTTTGGCGTGGATGCCTGGTATGTCAATTCTTATAATGTTTCCTTCTTCTGCAAACTGGTTGATGTGTATTCCTGCATTATCGGTTAGATGAAACCGGCAACTCATTTTACCGCTGTAATGCTGCCAGTTGTTTACATCGAGCAGTCGCTGGACAGCTTTGGTAAATAAGAAATCTGCATGCGTTTCGTCGATACATTTAATGCGCGATGATGTTTTGTTTTTCACTACGGTATACGGATGGGAAGCCGTTCTGTTCATTTCTGCCACACTCAAATCTTTTTACAGGACTATAGGCTAAGAGTGTGCCATTTTGTTTATATGCTTTTGAAATTAAAACGGCACAGGTAAGTAAGGCGAGCGGGCGCCGGAGTTGCAATTGAAGTTTTTTCGTGCCATTTGAAAATTTGTAAGCCGGTCATTGTTGCTTATGGCATCAACTGTTGCGTCGCACTCCTGTTCTTTAATTCAATACCAGCTGTTTAAACCTTGTTTTGTAAAATCATTTGAATGCCATGGACAGAACGCTGAAGTATTGTTGTTATACAGCATGATGCATAAAAAATTCATATTTTCATTTAGTTGATCCGTTGGTTCCGTATAACTCTTGCCTGGATGGTTAAATGATTAGCCAATCCTGTGATTCATCTTTTGCATAGCATTGAAAGATTGTGTCGCGCACGTGCTTTAGTAAAGCAATAAAAACGTTTAGGGCTGAAAAAAGAGAAGTGTTTTCTGAGGGAGCGGAATGGTGTTACCGGTTGTTAGCGGCCGGCGCGGTGTTTTTCGATAAATAGAGCAAGCGGTCCTTAAAAACTGTTGCCAGGTTTTCCATTAACTGCGCTAATACACCGGGAAATTTTTCTTCAATAGTTTGTTCACAGCACCACTTTTCTATGTATTCATCCCAATAAAGGAGAATATCTTTCCCGATTTCCCCAACCCCGTCTCCATCCAGTTCTACCAGGATGATATCAGAAGCGGCCTGAAAATTGTAAACTACTTTTCCGGATATTTTTTTGTTGTTGCATAAAATTTTTACGGTCATAAAGGTTTTTATAAGTTTTTGAAAACAAGTTGCCTCTTAATCCAGCGCGCAATAAGGCTGGCATTAACATCAATAACTGCACGTTAAAAAAAGGATTATTAAAAAGATGTATCAATCAACTCAACAACTGCAGAAAATTTCAAAGTGGGGTAAAGAATAAATTTTGTTGAGTGTTTTACAAAGTAAACGGAATTTTTCCTCGGCATCAAAATTATTTTGATTTTCAACTGTTCAACATTGATTACGCAGGTTCTATCGCATGCCTCCATAACATAAAATAGCGGCTGTCACTATATAAGGCGCATTTCGTCTGGCATAATATCTGTCTTGGTGTTACGACCTGCAAACAGCGGCCGGCTGTTTTAATATATCTGCCAGCCTAAAGTTATTGAAGCATAAAAAGCTGCCATATGAAGGCCAATACATTTGATGATTTATTTTACCATCTCAGGGTTTATTTTCAGAAGGAATCTTTTTCGCGGAAAGAGGCAGATGAAACTCCTCCGCTACGTTCTGAATTATATACGAAAGAACAGATGCGTCAACACGCTGAATCGCTGGCTTCTGTTCACCGGCTTGATTACGACAAGGCCCCGGAGCAATTATTAAAAAGGTTGTCAGAAAACGAGGAGGTGTTGATTAGGGTTTCGGAACTGTTGCAGGATGCAGTAAAAGAAAAGCAAAGAATAAGCCCGGCCGGAGAATGGCTGCTTGATAACTTTTATCTGGTTGAAGAGCAGATCAATACCGGCAAGCGATATTTACCCAAAGGATATAGCAAGGGGTTGCCAAGGCTTACAGACGGCGCTTCTGCAGGACTTCCGCGTGTGTATGATATTGCCCTCGAAATAATTTCACACAGCGACGGACATGTTGATATTGGCAGCCTCAGCAATTATATTGACGCCTATCAAAAAAATAATGCGCTCACTATCGGGGAGCTTTGGGCGATACCCATTATGCTTCGCCTGGCATTACTTGAAAACCTGCGGCGGGTGGCGGCGAGAATTGCCATCGACCGTATTGACGAAAAACTTGCAAATTATTGGGCCGATAAAATGCTCCAGGTTGCCGAGAACGACCCAAAAGACATTGTGCTGATCATCGCAGATATGGCGCGTTCCAATCCGCCTATGGTTAGTGCATTTGTTTCACCGCTTGCCCAACGCCTTCAATGGAAGGGGTCCGAAATTTCATTGGCGCTGTCATGGCTGGATCAGCACCTTGCTGAGAAAGGTTCAAACATTAGCTTAATGATGCTTTTCGAGAACCAACAGCAGGCTGCCAACCAGGTTTCGATGAGTAACAGCATTAACAGTCTGCGCTTCCTGGCGAAAATGGACTGGCGGGAATTCGTAGAAACGATGAGTGTTGTTGAACAAACGTTGCGCGGAGACCCGCATGGTACCTATAGTAAGATGGACTTTTACACAAGGGATAGTTACCGCCACGTTGTCGAAAAAATCGCGAAGCAATCTGCTTTTTCAGAAAGCCAGGTAGCAACCATCGCTATTGATCTGGCAAAGCAAAGCGCTTTAAAAGACCCGGGTGATTTGCGAAAAGCGCATGTGGGCTATTACCTCATAGGAAAAGGATGTGTTGAAACAGAAAAACGGGTGATAAATCCATCGGCGAAACAGCAAACTGTGAAGAAATTCCTGCGCAGGTACAGGGCGGCTTTTTATGTTGCCGGCAGCTTTTTGTTAACGCTGACGCTTACTTTTCTCTTGTATGCGAAAGCGAGCAATGATGGCCTGCAACCTGGCTGGGTGCCGTTTTTGCTGTTGATGCTGCTCATAGCTTCAAGCCAGTTTGCTATTGCCATCATTAACTGGATTACCACTATTCTTGTAGCGCCCCTACAACTGCCAAGGATGGACTATTCTACGGGTATACCTAATGACTGTCAAACAATGGTGGTAGTGCCGGCCATGCTTGTAAATGCCAGGCAGGTCGAGCAACTGATCGATGACCTTGAAGTGCGCTATCTTGCCAACAGTGATCCAAGACTTTTTTTTGCCCTGCTCACCGATTACAGGGATTCTAAAACGGCAACAGCACCAGACGACGAGGATCTGGTCAATCTCGCACTAAAAGGAATTGTTGACCTGAATACTAAATACGGCAGGAAATTCAATGATTTGTTTTTTCTTTTTCAACGGCCCAGGGTATGGAATATAAAAGAGGGTGTGTGGATGGGATGGGAGCGCAAGCGGGGCAAACTTGCAGAACTGAACAGGCTGATAAAAAAAAATGTTAAACAGGGATTTTCGTTAATTGTGGGGGAAGAAAGGGTATATTCCAATGTAAAATATGTTATTACCCTGGATGCGGATACGCAGCTGCCGCGTGATTCAGCGTGGAAACTTGTCGGGATAATGGCACACCCGCTCAATCAGGCCCTCTATAACGAAAAGCAACAAAGGATTGTCGATGGCTATGGCATTATTCAGCCGCGCATAGCGATTAGTCTGCATGGCGCGGAGCGATCTCGTTATACCCGTATGCACGAGAATGACTCGGGCATAGATCCATATACGCGTATTACCTCCAATGTGTACCAGGATTTGTTTGGCGAGGGATCATTTATAGGAAAGGGGATTTATGCTGTGGATGTGTTTGAAAAGATATTGGGTAACAGGTTTCCAGAAAATAAAATATTAAGCCATGACCTGCTCGAAGGTGCGTATACGCGATGTGCGTTTGCAAGTGATGTGCAGCTTTATGAGGAATACCCCTCGCGCTACCGGGTTGATATGAACAGGCGCCACCGGTGGATCCGTGGTGACTGGCAGATAGCCAATTGGTTTTTACCATTTGTGCCTGATTTTGAACGGCGGTTAAGCCGAAATCCTGTATCTGCATTGTCGCGCTGGAAAATATTTGATAACCTGCGGCGCAGCCTTGTACCTATAGTCCTTCTAGTGTTGCTGGTGAGTGGTTGGACCGGCCTGGGTGCACCGTGGTTCTGGACTATATGTGTTACTGCAATTGTACTATTTCCCTCGCTGATTGCTTCCGGTTGGGATCTTATCAGAAAACCTGATGATACCCGTTTAAGACATCATTTTAAAAATTCTGCCGAAGCGATCTACCGGAATATTTTGCAGGCTGTGTTTACACTGGTTTGCTTGCCGTATGAGGCGTTCATAAGCCTGGACGCCATCCTTAGAACGGGCTGGCGTATGCTGATAACAAAAAGAAAACTCCTGGAATGGAATCCTTATGGCTTTGATCAGAGCAGTGAATATAAAAACCTGTTTTCGGTTTATGTTTCGATGTGGATTGTGCCTGTTGTTTCCCTTAGTGTTCTTACTTACCTGGTGCTATACAGTCCATTTGTTTTGTTTATTGCGCTGCTTTTTTTGCTCGTATGGATATTATCACCGGCAATTGTATGGTGGCTAAGCCGGCCACTGGATTCCGGCAAGACTAAACTAAATCACCGGCAAATTTATTTTTTGCGAAAAATATCCAGGAAAACCTGGGGATTTTTTGAAAATTTTTTAGGTCCCGAAGACAACTGGTTGCCACCTGATAATTTTCAACTGCACCCGATTACCATTCTTGCGCATCGCACATCACCCACGAATATCGGTCTTTGCCTGCTGGCCAACCTGGCCGCATACGATTTCGGATATATCACCGCATCACAACTGATCGATCGAACATTAAACAGCATGCGATCCATGCAAAGAATGGAAAGGTATGCCGGCCATTTTTATAACTGGTACGACACGGTTACCCTTCAGCCATTGCTGCCAAAATATATATCATCCGTAGACAGCGGCAATCTTGCGGGCCACCTGCTTACGCTTAAACAAGGCCTGGCCACCCTATCGACTGAAAAATTTACGTACAAAAAAATAATGTCGGGTTTGTTCGATGTCGCCATTATCATTGATGAGTTGCTAAAGCCAAACGAAAAAGAACTGTTCTCTTCCTTAAAGACGGTATTGGAAGCAGCCGCCGAAAAAGGTCCTGACGATCCAATAGAAATATACGGCCACATTACTTCATTGTATAACCAGTTCCTTGCCATAAAGGATAATATCGATTGTACAAGCAACAAGGAATTGTGTTGGTGGCTGGAAAGGATGGATCAGCAGATAGAGGCGGCTATTGAAGCGTTGAAATTGTTGGCTCCTTGGGCAGACATGACCGTTATCCCGGAAAGTGTCAGCAAAACGGAATTGTTCAGACAACTGCGCGACCTTGCCACTGTTGCCGGACA
The DNA here is from genome assembly GCA_002478885.1 of Chitinophagaceae bacterium UBA7600. Lineage (GTDB taxonomy): Bacteria > Bacteroidota > Bacteroidia > Chitinophagales > Chitinophagaceae > DLKC01. Next base: position 57,983 of record DLKC01000083.1, on the reverse strand, counting down.
GCTAGCACTAGATTTCGATGCGATAACTCCCGGTTACGGGCACGATATTAAAACGGATGAATGGTTAATGCAACTGCAGGAAAGGATGGCAGCGGCGAGTGCCGAAGCAAAGAAGAAATTGCAGACATTGTATGAACTGGTGGCACTGTGCGAAACATTTTCCAACATGGAATACAATTTTTTGTATGATGAATCACAGCACCTCATTGCTATTGGTTATAATGTTGAAGACCACCGGCGCGACGGAAGTTTTTATGATCTTCTTGCTTCCGAGGCGAGGCTTGCTTCTTTTGTTGCCATTGCACAAGGCAAAGTTCCGCAGGAGAACTGGTTTGCATTGGGGAGACGACTTACAAACGCCGCAGGCACGCCGGTGTTGCTTTCCTGGAGCGGCTCCATGTTTGAATACCTGATGCCCGATCTTGTTATGCCATCTTATGATAACACATTGCTGGATCAGACAGGAAAAGGCGTAGTAAAAAGGCAAATTGATTACGGCAGGCAGTTCAACGTGCCATGGGGGATTTCAGAATCCTGTTATAATGTAGTCGATGCTAATCTGAATTATCAATATCGTGCTTTTGGCGTTCCGGGACTTGGGTTCAAGCGCGGTTTGATGGATGATCTTGTTGTAGCGCCTTACGCCTCGGCACTTGCGTTAATGATAGATCCCGATGCTTCCTGCAATAATCTTGAAAGGCTAAGTGAAGATGGCTATGAGGGCAAATATGGCTTTTTTGAATCGGTTGATTTTACTGCCTCCCGTTTGCCGAGAGGGCAGCGCCAAATACTTATTCAAACATATATGGCGCATCATTTAGGCATGAGCTTTCTTTCGCTTGCCTATTTGCTTCTTAACCAACCTATGCAAAAAAGATTTGAGGCAGAGCTTAGGTTCCAGGCAACGTTATTGTTGCTGCAGGAACAAATTCCAAAGGCCGGTACTTTTTACTCCGGCTCGGCCAATGTTGCAGAGATAACGACTTCGCCGACCGTTTCGAAAATGAGGGTGATTGACAGACCTGATACAATTACACCTGAATTGCAGCTTCTTTCCAACGGGAATTATCATGTAATGGTTACCAATGCCGGCGGGGGATACAGCAAATGGAAAGATCTTTCGGTAACGAGATGGCGTGAAGATGCTACCTGTGATAACTGGGGTGTATTTTGTTTTATCCGCGACCTTAAAACCAATGTTACGTGGTCAACTGCCCAGCAGCCAACATTAACGGAAGCAAAAAAATACGAAGCCGTTTTTTCACAGGGCAGGGCCGAGTTTCGTCGCCTGGACAATGACATTGAAACACATACTGAAATTATCGTCTCCCCTGAAGATGATATTGAGATCAGGCGAATAATGATTACCAACAAAGCTGGCGGTAAAAGAGCGATAGATGTTACCAGTTATGCCGAGGTGGTGCTGGCCCACCCTTTAGCCGATGCAGCACATCCTGCGTTCAGCAATCTTTTTATTGAAACTGAAATTCTGCAGGACCAGCATGCGATCCTTTGCACACGGAGGCCCCGTTCGAAAGAAGAACAACAGCCATGGATGTTTCACCTGATGAAGCTGAACAATAGAAAGCCGATCGAAGTTTCTTATGAGACCGACAGGAATGTTTTTATTGGCCGGGGTAATTCCATACAGCAGCCGGTGGTGATGAACAGTAAAAAACCGCTTACCAATACCGGGGGGTCTGTACTTGACCCGATCGTATCTGTGCGGTATAACATTACACTTGAAGAAGATGAAACCATCATGCTGGACATGATGCTTGGCATTGCCGGGTCAAGAGATTCCTGCCAGAGTCTTATTGACAAATACCAGGACCGCCATTTAAGAGACCGTGCGTTTGAATTATCGTGGACACATAGCCAGGTTGTGTTGCGGCAGATCAATGCTTCGGAGGCTGACGCGCAATTATATGGAAAACTTGCGGGTTCGGTCATTTATGCAAACAAGCAATTGCGTGCACAGCCGGAAATACTCCTGAAGAACCATCGCGGACAATCTGCATTATGGAGTTACTCTATTTCAGGCGACCTTCCGATCGTGTTGTTGCAAATTACAGCCTCTGAAAGCATGAATCTTGTCAAACAGCTGATTCAGGCCCGGGCTTACTGGCAGTTGAAAGGCCTTGCTGTAGATCTTTTTATCTGGAATGAGGATCAGAGCGGCTACAGGCAGGTAATGCAAGACCAGATACAGAGCCTGATCGTTGCAGGGTCGACTTTTAATTCGGCTGATTCACGTGGTGGCATTTTCGTGCGGCCAGCAGATCAGATATCAGCAGAAGACCGCATTTTATTGCAAACAGTAGCAAGAGTGATTATATCTGACAAGCAAGGCAGTTTGTTAAACCAACTAAATAAAAAAGCCAGTACCAGGAGCTCCATTAATAATCTTACTCCTTTGCCTGTTGTCCCATTTAACGAACCAGCGTTTATACACCCGGAGCTTACGTTTAATAATAGCCTCGGGGGATTTTCAAACCAAGGTCACGAATATGTTATTGTTACAGACGGCCGGTCTACCCCGGCGCCGTGGGCTAACATAATCGCCAATAAAAATTTTGGAACGGTGATTTCAGAAAGGGGCTCGGCATATACCTGGTTTGAGAATGCTCACGAATTCAGGTTAACCCCCTGGGACAATGACCCTGTCACCGATTCTGGAGGGGAGGCTTTTTACCTGCGCGACGAAAAAACCGGCTATTGCTGGTCACCCATGCCTTTCCCTGTACAGGGTAACACAGCCTATGTTACGAAACATGGATTTGGTTACAGCGTGTTTGAGCACAGCGAAACCGGTATCGTGTCTGATGCGTTGATCTTTACCGATACGGAGCAGCCCATAAAATTTGTGATCATCAATATTCATAATACTTCCGGCCGGGAGCGTAAAATCTCCCTTACCGGGTATAGCGAATGGGTGCTTGGTGATCTTCGATCGAAATCGGCCATGCATGTGGTAACTGACCATGACAACAACACCGGTGCTTTGATCGCCTGCAACCCTTACAATTTTGAGTTTGAACACAGGGTCGCTTTTTTTGACACCGATGAAGCAAATAAAACCTTCACTGCAGATCGCGCCGAGTTTATCGGGAGGAACAATTCGCTCAAAAATCCGGCAGCGATGAAACAGGCTTGGCTGTCGGGAAAATATGGAGCCGGTCTTGATAGCTGCGCTGCCATGCAGGTGTCATTTACACTTTACCACGATGAGAAAAAACAAATCGTTTTTCGAATGGGCGCTGCTGTTGACAAAGGCGAGGCAATAAAATTAATCACTCAATTTAAAGGGGCCGAGGCCGCTATGAATGCACTCGAAAGTGTGCACCGGTTATGGCGAAAGACGCTTTCGGCCATCCAGTTGGAAACACCGGACAAGGCGCTGAACCTGGTTAGTAATGGCTGGTTGCTTTATCAAACCATTGCCTGTCGCCTCTGGGCGCGCAGTGGCTTTTATCAGTCAGGTGGCGCTTATGGTTTCAGGGATCAATTGCAGGATGTTTTGGCTGTCCTTTATACCGATGCCGGGCTGGCCCGCGCACAGATAATACGTTCTGCATCGCGGCAGTTTAAAGAGGGTGATGTGCAACATTGGTGGCATCCTCCGCTCGGCCGCGGCGTAAGAACACATTGTTCCGACGACTTTTTATGGCTGCCATTTGTTACGGCCAAATACGTGCTGATTACAGGTGATCATTCCATCCTGGCTGAATCCGTTTCCTTTCTCGAAGGCAGGTTAGTTAACCCTAACGAAGAATCTTATTACGATCTTCCGAACATTGCCGCTGAAAAGGCAAACCTGTACGAACATTGCAAACGGGCCATCGATTTTGGTTGTCGTTTTGGGGAGCATGGCCTGCCACTCATAGGCTCAGGAGACTGGAACGATGGTATGAATATGGTAGGCAAAGATGGCAAAGGCGAAAGCGTATGGCTTGCCTTTTTCCTGTACGATGTGCTTCAAAAATTTACCGGTATCGCAAGGCTGCAATACGATGAAGCATTTGCAGGCCTTTGTGAGCACCGTGCTGTTGATCTTGAAAAGAATATCAGCAGCAGTGCGTGGGATGGTAACTGGTACCTTCGCGCCTTTTTTGACGATGGCACAGCACTCGGCTCTTCAAAAAATGAAGAGTGCAAAATAGATTCGATTGCGCAAAGCTGGTCAGTGTTATCAGGTGCAGGTGAACAAACACGTTCACAGGTTGCAATGGATTCGGTTTATAAATTCCTGGTAAGAAAAAGCGATCAGTTGATCCAGTTACTCGATCCTCCGTTTAATCACTCCAATATTGAACCCGGTTATATAAAAGGCTATGTTCCCGGTGTCAGGGAAAACGGCGGGCAATACACGCATGCCGCTATCTGGACGGTGATGGCGTTTGCGAAAATGGGCGACACAAGGCGCACGTGGGAACTCCTGCAAATGCTTAACCCTGTTAACCACGGCAAAGACGAAGCATCCATTGCGCGCTATAAAACGGAACCTTATGTTGTCGCTGCCGATGTATATGGTTTTGCACCGCACACGGGCCGTGGCGGATGGACCTGGTACACCGGTTCTGCAGGCTGGTTTTATCAATTGATCACCGAGTCGTTTATCGGTCTTCAGAAGAATGGGAACAAGCTTGGTTTTGTACCGTGTGTGCCCGAAGAATGGTCGTCTTTTAAAGTTCATTACCGCTTTGGCGGCAGCATGTACCACATCAACTTTGTTCGCAGCGTAAATACGAGCGAAGCAATAAAGATTGAAGCTGATGGCATTAGCATCAGCGAAAAATTTCTTACGTTAAACGATGACCAGGCAGAACACTATGTGACCGTCTATTTTAATACGGCTAAAATTTCTTCAACCAGGAAAAGCGATCTCAGCGCTGCGCTTAACAAATAATTATTTGGTTGCTTTTGTACCCGGCTGCAACGCATTGCTCGGTACTGCTTGCGTCGCACTCTTGTACTTGCGGGGCTTTATTCAGCAGCTTTGCTGCACCCGATGTTGGCGGGCCTTTCCCGGCGAATAAAGTTATAACAGTTTAAGTGTGCGATGACGGATTAGCCGGTACTATCGCGCAGTGAAGCCGTAATGAAAAGCAGGACGCGTGGCACATCAATTTTAAAACAATAACAGGCATTATTTTTTATTGGAGAAAAGTATGAATGAAGATTTACCGGCCATATCGCACAAACAGTTTCTCAAGGTCAATAAGAATTATGAAAAAGCAGCTTCTCTTGTGAATCTTGTTTATGTAAATGATAAACATGCGGGCATCGCAAGAATAAAACGGGGCAAAAATTTTGTTTACGTTTTTGATAACAAGCCTTTAAAAGTGCAAAAAGAAATTGAGCGGATAAGGAAACTTGCGATTCCGCCATCGTGGACAAACGTGTGGATTTGTGCAATGGAGAACGGGCATATCCAGGCCACCGGTTTTGACATGCGTAACCGCAAGCAATACCGTTATCATGCGTTGTGGAATATGCTCAGGAACGAGACCAAGTTTCATCACTTATATGAATTTGGCAATGCATTGCCCAAACTGCGTGCAAAGGTTGAAGCAGATATTGCAGTGAAGGAACTCACGCAGGAAAAAGTGCTGGCAACAGTTATCAGTTTAATGGAGCGAACTTATATACGCGTCGGAAATTACGATTATGAAAAGATATATGGCTCCTACGGTTTAACTACCATGAAAGATCAGCATGCTTCCATAAAAGGCGATGAGCTAATGTTTTGTTTTAAAGGAAAAAAGGGAGTGGAGCACAAGATCAGTTTAAAAAATAAACGGCTTGCCCGAATTGTAAAAGAATGCCGCGATATTCCCGGCAGAGAATTGTTTCAGTATTACGATAGCGCCGGCAACAGAAAATCCATCGATTCAGCGATGGTCAACAATTACATCAAAGCCGCGACTGGTATGGATTTTAGTGCCAAGGATTTTCGCACCTGGGCAGGCTCCCTGCATGCGCTGCAGGCTTTTCGTGCTATCGGCGAAGCATTGACTGAAGCTGAGTATAAAAAAAATATTGTGAGTGCACTGGACGTGGTGAGCGCCAGGTTAGGTAATACGAGAACTGTTTGCAAAAAATATTACGTGCATCCCGGCATTATAAAACTCTACGAAGAAAAGCAACTCGCAAAATATTTGGAAGAACTGAATAAACCTTTAAAGGAGCACAATGTCCCCGGGTTAACCAATGAGGAAATTGTACTCCTTAAGATTTTAAAAGCTGCATGACCGCAGGTTTATTATTTTTCTTTTTCTGAAAACAGTTGTTCAAAGAAATGCATGAGGTTAGACACAGGCCCTTCCATTTTATTTGTCCTGTCGTCAAGTGCATTATCATTGATGAGTGTGCCCAGCTGCAAATCGGGCGGAAGATATACCAGTATGTTGTGACGCTGCCCTGCAATATACAGCATGCGTTTTTCCGGGGTAGCGTCGGGCGCAGTGGCTTCCGTTGTTACGTTTAAGGCTTCCTCTGCAATTCGTTCCATAAACAACCTCGTTTGATCATAAGGCTTGTTCCCATAATTGCTTACCGATTCAATAATGTGTTCTTCATTGGTATCAAAAATGCGCCGTAAAACCTGTTGAGGATTTTTTAGTGAGAACAATTCCTCCGTTGCATCCTTTGTTCCGGCATGTTTGTATAACCCCGCTAAAACTGCGGTAACCGCAGCCTGTACAAAATGTTTTGAATCGTGTTCGCTGCTAAAACGCTGACTTTCCTGGTTAGGATCGATTTTGTCAAATGCATCAAGGCCAAGTTGCTCCTGCACTGCTGTTACGATATTGTTCGTCATACAATAAATATTTGGTTACAGAATATATACCGGGTTTAGTATGCAAGAACTTAACCAAGAAGTATGAAATTTTTTTTGAAGTGCAGTTTCTATGGCGGCTGGCCTTGCGGGAACATATTTGACAGGGAAATTCCAGGTTGCTCGATTGGTACAATTCTTTCTTGCTTATTGATATGGATCCGAAAAAAGTCTTGATTATTGATGATGAAGAAGATTTTGGATTGCTTCTTAAATTATTCTTTGAAAAGAAGAAGTGCGAGGTTTGTGTGGCTTATAATATAGCAGATGGGATGAAGGCTCTTCTGGACTTTAACCCTGATTATATTTTTTTGGACAATAGTTTACCTGATGGCAATGGTTGGGGACAGACCGAGTTTATTCTGCAAAATTACCCCGAGTGCCAGCTAAATCTTGTCAGCGCCTATCGTGTCCCCAAAACGTCCGCGGCAACTTTTCGCATAATCGAAAAACCTATCTCCGTCAGTGACCTTGAAATATGGTTTAATAGCTAAAATCTAACGGTTTATGCCTGTAGAGAAAAATCTACAATCGGATCTACTATGAGAGCAATGATCCCTACACAACATTTTTAACAATAAAATATTTTTATGAATTACAACGATTATAAAGCATGTATTGATGCTTGTTTACAATGCGTTGCAGTCTGCAACCATTGCGCTGCTTCCTGCTTACAAGAAGATAACCTGCCGATGATGACGAAGTGTGTACAGCTCGACCTGGAGTGCGCTGCAATTTGTATTGCCGCTGCCCAGTTAATGAGTCTTGGCAGCAACAAAATGGTGTTTGCCTGCCGGCTATGTGCTGATATATGCGAGGCATGTGCAAACGAGTGTGCGAAACACGATACCGATCATTGCAGGGAATGCGCCACTGTTTGTTTGTCCTGTGCAAAGATGTGCCGCCAGATGTAACAAAAAATAATTGAGGAAGATAAAAAAGGAGCAAGAATGAATCGTGAAAAAAAAGGTGCCGAATCGAAGGCCAAAAAGGCGTTGAAGATAATTAAAGCAACATTTAGTGGATTCTTTGCTGACAAGGGAATGAAATTGAGTGCGTCTCTTTCCTACACCACCATCTTTGCAATGGGGCCTATGCTTTTGCTGGTGATGTCGCTAGCCAGTGTTTTTTTTGGCCAGGACGCAGTAGAAGGCAAAATATTTTCGCAATTGAATGGACTGTTGGGAGCAGGTGCGGCTAAGCAGCTGCAGGAAATTATCAGGAATATCCAGTTCTCGGGCAAAACAAATTTCGCACTTATCACAAGCATCGTTGCGCTTATCATCGGTGCGACAAGCCTGTTTGCAGAAATACAGGATTCTGTGAATATCATATGGCGGGTGAAGGCGAAACCTAAACGCGGGTGGTTGAACTTCCTCAAGAATCGCCTGCTCTCGATGTCGCTGATCGTATCGCTGGGATTTGTTCTTATTGTCTCACTGATCGTGAATGGTGCGATACAGGTACTCAGCGAGCGCCTCGCTGGTTATTTCTCTCATATCACTGTGCTGCTGGTTGCGGTAATTAATTTCATCATTTCGCTGGTGACAACGGCTTTTGTTTTTGGAATTATTTTTAAAGTGTTACCCGATGCAAAAATCAGGTGGAAAAATGTAAGAGCTGGTGCATTATTTACAGCGATTTTTTTTATAGCCGGGCAGTTTTTGATAGGGTTTTATCTTGAAAAAGTGGCACCTGGCTCTGCTTACGGCGCGGCAGGCTCAATCGTCATCATTTTACTTTGGGTATATTATGCATCCGCGATCCTCTACATTGGCGCAGAATTTACACAAGTATACAGCGAGGCCATGGGTAACAGGATCGAGCCTTCTGCATATGCTGTTTATATAGAACAACCGGAAGAAAAAAAAGTGTCGGTGTTACCGCAGCAACACTCGTCGACATTAAAGCCCGGCAGTTAAGCATCAAGACAATTATTTTCCTGACGGTAACTGCCGGGCATTTTACAGCAACAGCAACAGTTGCTGTTTTACAATAACACAAAGCCCGGGTCATTTTAAGACGAAGCCGCATCAGTAATGTCCTCAACTGAACTCCTTCCTTTGTCGATAAGATCTTTTGCCTTGTCAGCAACTTTGCCTACCTGTTGCGATATTTCATCAACGAACTGGTCGTATGTCTCTTCCAGTGAATCTTTCAGGTCGCTGGTTTTGCGGGCTATTTTTTTTCTTGTAGCCTTGCCACTATCCGGCGCAAATAATATTCCGACGACTGCTCCTGCAAGCATACCTTTTAAAAAGCTTTGCCATTCCATAAATTATATTTTAATGTTTAATGCCATAGCTGTTTCTAAAATCCTGCCACAGTTATGGTGTCTGCATTTTTAAAATAGTGATCGCCGAGCGTGGCAAAGTGTTTGCTCGTTGATTACCGTAACAAAACATAACAAATCTTATGAAAGCACCAGAGAATTTTTTCAAAGAAGCCAGGAAAGATATTGATGAGTTCATTCAAAATAATTTATTGCTTTTGAAATTGCAGGCAGTAGAAAAAATATCAAAGCTGGTTGCCGTTGTTGCGGCGGGCCTGTTAGTCATCCTGTTCTGCTTTTTTATACTTTTCTTTTTAAGTATCCTTGGGGGTTATTATTTCACAGACCTTACAGGCAGTACCTATCTCGGCTTTGGTATTATCGCAGCATTCTATATCCTGCTGCTGACGCTTATGATCGTTTTCCGTAAGAAACTGGTTGATCAATTTATCGTTAATACTGTTATAAACATCTTTTTTGAGGCAAAGAAAGAAAACACCCGTCATGAATCATAAAGACTACTCTTATATTAATAACCTTGAAGATCTCCACAAGGAAATACAGTTGGTAAGATTTCGCGCAACGGAGAGCCGATTGCGACTGGAAGAGAAATTCACGCAGTTGCCAAAAGAAACATTGAGGAAGCTCGGTAGTTCCGTTACTAATTTTCTTTTTCTCCGGAACAAGGCGATAACCTCAGTGGGGCTTATAAAAAACGCCATTGGTTTTTTCCTTCCACGTAAAGAAGCTGCCTCAGAAAAAAAGCCCGGGGTTATCCGCAAGCTCGGAATTTATGCCGGGCTATATGGGTTGACGCTGTTGTTTAAAAAGAGAAAATAAACCGCGCAGGCTGTTAATGGTTGTACCCAGCTGTGCTATTTCATGGCATCGCCTGTTGCGTCGCACACGTTAACTTTTATGTCATTGCGCAGCAGCCTTACAGAGAATCCATCGCACCGTCTCATTAAGAAAATCCTGTAAGATGCTTTCTGCTACCGGCAGCTATTGACAATGTTAATCGATGCTTTAAGCGGGTTGCTCTGGTATATCATTTGCAAATACTAAGAAAAATAAGTGTTGAAAAAAATAGCCAGGAAGTTTCTAAAAATACTTGCATGGATACTCGGATGTATTATTCTTTTACTTCTGCTGGTATACATACTTATCCAAATTCCGGCGGTGCAGGATTATGCACGTGAAAAGATTGTTGTTTACCTCGAAAATAAAATAAAGACCAAAGTTGAAATTGAAAAACTTTCCATCGCTTTTCCCAAGCGCATTGTACTTGAAAACGTTTTTTTTGAAGATCAGCAAAAAGATACGCTGCTTTATGGAAAGGAGCTTAGAGTTGATATTGCCTTATTTAAATTATTGAGCAATGAGGTGAACGTGCAATACCTTTCGTTAAATGGGATCAGTTTAAACGTCCATAGATTGAATACTGATACGGTCTTCAATTATGATTATATCGTAAAGGCATTTGCAACTGAGCCGCCATCGCAACCAAGCCCGCAAGACAGCTCGGCCAGGATGAAGTTTAATATTGGTAAAGTTGTTTTGAAAAATATCAACGCTGTGTATCGTGATGATGCTGCCGGTAACGCCGCATCTTTGAAGCTTGGCAATTTTGAAACGGAGGTAAAGCGTTTTGATCCCGATCAACAAATATTCGACATTAAAGATATCGTTATACAAGACCTGGTTTCGGAGGTGCATCTTTACCCGGCGACCGGTCGGCTGCCGATCGTCAACGTTGCTCAGCCTGCAACAACGGGCGTCGTAAATCCAGCGATAAAAATAGGCAGTGTATTATTAAAGCAAGTACGGGTCAATTATACTGATGATGTGGGGTCAATGTTCGCGGCAGTTAATATTGGCGAATTGAATACCCACCCTTCCCAAATTGATTTGCAAAATACCCATGTTGCGTTAAAGGATTTTGTTTTAAACAACTGTCAATCAAAAATTACCCTGGGTAAATCAGTCAGAGCTGGGGCAGACAGTGTAAGCCCTGGTAAAGAAGCGCCAGCCAGCCCATGGCAATTTGAGATAGCTAATTTGAAATTGCGCAATAACCAGCTGGCATACGACGACAATAATATAGCTGTTGCAAAAAGCGGCATCGACTACAGCCACTTATTCATCGATAGTTTTAACCTCGTGGCAAACGGGCTTGTATTAAAGCCTTCAACATACAAGGGTAATATCAATGACCTGTCGTTCAGAGAGCAACGTGGCGCACACCTGAAAAAATTCCAGGCAACATTTTTATATACCGACACCGCCGCATACCTGGAAAACATTTTATTGCAAACAGATGAAACACTGCTTAAGAACAACATATTGGTGAGGTATACTTCCCTTGCTTCCTTAACTAAACAACCGGGCGATGTATATGTCGAAGCAAACCTTGACCATTGCAGTATTGCGATTAAAGATGTTTTGATTTTTGCCCCGATGCTTGCCCCGAATTTAAAGGGATATGAGCAGGCTGTACTCAGGTTGAACAGTAGTATTAAAGGCCAGTTGAAAAACCTTTCAATCCCAGCCTTTGAGTTAAGTGGGTTGGGGAGCACTTATGTCAACCTTGCCGGAACAATACGTGGCCTGCCCGATGCCGCCCGGGCTGTCTACCATATCAATATTACCTCCCTTGCCGGCACCAAAAAAGATATATATCGATTCATTCCCTCAAGAGTGCTTCCTGCCCGAACCAGGTTACCGGAGACATTTTCCGTTACTGGTTTTTTTAACGGAAGCATGAAAGATTTTAATACCCAACTCCATTTAAAAACTTCCAGTGGTAATATTGATGCGATTGCATCATTAAATGCACAAGAGGCTTACCGGTTAAAAGCTAACCTGAAAAACTTTAACGCAGGCTATGTGCTTGGCCAGGATAGTTTATTTGGAAAGGTTAGCATGCATATCGACGCTAATGGCAATGGGCTGGATGTAAGACATGGTGACGGCGACTTCAATGTTCAGGTACTTTCTGCTGTCATTAAGAACTATAATTATCAAGATCTCACACTTGCAGGTAACCTGGACGAGGGGCTATTGAAACTGGATGGCGGGATGAATGACAATAATATCCGCTTCGACCTCGATGCATCAGCAAATCTGCGTAATAAATACCCGGCACTGCAGGTGAAAATGCAGCTTGATACAATTAACCTTCACGCGCTTAACCTGGTAGCAGACACGGTGGCTTTTCACGCACGAATAGATGCAACTATTCCCGTTGCCGACCCTGATTCTTTGAATGGGAAAATTTTTGTGAACGACATACGGTTCACTGCGGCCGGCAGAAGTATGCATGCAGATTCAATTGTGGTAATATCATCGGCCGATGCATTAGCCGACAGCCTGCATTTGTACGTGGCAGGTGCTCTTCGTGCAGACCTCACAGGAAAATACCAGTTGACCAAACTTGTGCCTTCGATAGAAAAAACGATCAGCCAATATTATCATTTGGCTTCTGCGGACACAGTCGGGGATATTGCGGAACAGCATTTTCAGTTTCATGCCGTTGCCGAGCCAAACAGTACGCTGCTCCAGTTTGTGCCTGCACTAAACGGTAGCGATACCATTGTTTTGGATGGACAATACAATAGTTCTACCGCAAGACTGGATGCTTCTTTACGAAGCAGGAAAGTTGTTTACAACGATCTCCAGGCTGATAGTATAAACATTTTCGCCAACAGCGCCAGCCGTGGCTTCCTCTTTGGCCTAGAATTGCAAAATGCCCGAAGCAACAGTTTTAATCTTCACCAGACAGCACTTCGGGGTATACTCGCAAATAACCAGGCCAACTTCTTTCTCGATATAAAGGATTCGAAAAAACAATCTCAATACAGTTTTGGCGGTCTGCTCAGGCAGGTACCTGCAGGTGTAAGATTTACAATGAGACCTGATTCATTGATTTTGAATTATGAGCCGTGGAGTATGACTGCTGACAATTATATACAGTACGACTCTTCAGGCCTTTTGGTTTACCATTTTAAACTCAGCAGCAATGAGCAGTCGCTCAGTATCAATAGCACACCGAATGAGGTTAATGCGCCTGTAAGGGCAGACTTCAAAGATTTCAAGATTGGAACAATTACCAAAATAGCCAACCAGACAGCGCTAAACCTGGATGGTAATATCAACGGAAATTTTGTTGTAAAAAATATAGCAACAGCGCCGGTCTTTACTTCCGACCTGCAGGTAAATAATATTACCTACAATAAGGATTCGCTCGGTGATCTTGCCGTAAAAGTAAACAACGAACAGGCTAATGCTTTTGCAGCACATGTTTCGTTGCAGGGAAACAACAACGATGTAAAGCTGGATGGGATGTATTATACAGGTGAAGGCCGGATTGATCTGAAACTTGCGATGCAGCAGCTAAACCTTGCCATGGTAAAGCCTTTTGCTGCAGGCCAGGTTGATAGTATAAAGGGCTTTTTAAAAGGCGATATAAGTATCGCAGGAACCACGGCCAAACCTTCGGTAAATGGCGAATTGACTTTTGCGGATGCGTCTGTTGTACCAACAATTTCAGGTGAAGCGTTTAAACTATCAAACGAAAAAATTATCGTCAACGGGTCGGGAATTCATTTTGACAATTTTACGTTGCTTGATTCTGCTTCGAACAAAGCTGTTATTAACGGCGACGTCTTAACCGAGGATTTTAAAAACTACCGGTTTGCGCTTACCCTCGACGCGGAGGATTTTGTGCTTGTTAACGCACCGCAAGGCACCAACAAGCCTTTCTACGGAAAGCTGAATGTAACCAGCAATATCAAAATGGAAGGCAGCATGGAATCTCCAAAAGTGAATGCCGACATCCATGTTAATAAGGAAACCAATTTCACGCTTGTGCTTCCATCGGAGAATCCGGAAGTACAGGACCGCAAAGGCGTGGTCGTTTTTGAAGATAAGGATCAACCGGCTGACAGCTTAACGGTGAAAAGCTTTATTGATACGCTCAGTAACAGGGTCGAATTGAAAGGAATTGATGTGGCAGCAACAATTGAAACCGATACTGCAGCAGCTTTTACTCTTGTTATTGATGAAAGAAACGGGGATGCGCTAACCGTAAAAGGGCAGGCCGACCTTACCGGTGGCATTGATAAGAGCGGTAAGGTAAGTCTTACCGGCAATTATGAATTGCGCCAGGGTTCTTACCAGGTTTCTTTAACAGTGCTTAAAAGAAAATTCGAAATACAGCAAGGCAGCGTAATAACGTGGACGGGAGATCCGAAGCAAGCCAATATCGACATCAGCGCGGTATACCTTGCCAAGGCTGCGCCGATCGACCTTGTGCAATCTCAGCTCGCCGGGCGTTCAACGACAGAGATCAACACTTTTAAGCAAAAGCTCCCGTTCCAGGTTGTCCTTCATATGAAGGGTGAATTGCTTAAGCCGATTATCACATTCGATATTAATCTGCCAGAAGATGAGTTGTCACGATGGCCGGATGTGGATAGCAAACTGCAGCAGGTTAGAGCTGATGAATCAGAATTGAATAAGCAGGTTTTTGCTTTGCTTTTACTGAACCGTTTTGTTGCGGAAAATCCATTTGTAAGTGCGTCGGGTGGCGGTGGAGCTGAAGATATCGCAAGACAAAGCGCAAGCAGGATATTAACCGATCAGTTAAACCAGCTTGCAGGTTCGCTTATAAAAGGTGTCGATCTCACTTTCGATCTTAATTCTGAACAGGATTACGCTTCAGGCACTGATGCCTATCGTACGGATTTTACGGTTGGTGTTTCAAAAAGATTATTGAACGACCGCTTATCGGTATACGTCGGGAGCAACTTCGAACTTGAAGGACCCTCCAACACTAACCGAAGCGCATCGACCATTGCGGGTGATGTAGCGGTGGATTACAAAGTGAGTAAAGATGGCCGCTATAAACTGCGTGCCTACCGGAAAAACGAATACGAAGGCGTAATAGAAGGAGAGGTAGTGGAAACAGGATTGAGTTTCATTTTTACGCTTGACTACAACGAGTTTAAAGAATTGTTTGAAGGAAAAAAGGTAAAAAAGAAAAAGCTTGCCGAAAAGAAAGCGACCATAAAAAAATAGTCAATGATCCTGGCTGATGTAAGCACTGCTGTTGAAGTGTGCGACGCAAGGGACGATGACCCGGGATGCGGGCGCCGGGTACAAAAGACCTTTCACGCGGGCAAAAAAGTGTGGCACGTGCTATTTGAAAAACACCAAGCAATGATAAAATGGATAAGCTGAAATTATGTTACGTTATACTGGCAGTCGTGTTCGCCGCATCATGCAGCAGCACTAAAAACCTTAAGGACAACCAGCGTCTATACACAGGGGCTGAAGTTAATATTCATTCAACGGCGAACATATCGAAGAAGCAAAAAAAAGAGATAAAAACAGAATTGGAAAGCCTTGCGAGGCCTAAACCCAATTCGAAAGTGTTAGGGATGCCGGTTAAACTCTGGGTGTACAATTTTGCGGGCACGCCGGAAAAGAAAGGGTTGCGGCATTGGCTAAAATATAAAGTGGGGGAGGCGCCTGTTTTGTATTCGCAAAAGGCCGCTGAGAAAAACAGGGCCGTATTTCAAAACAGGCTGGAGAACAGGGGTTATTTTCACGATACTGTTACTTTAGATACCATATCGAAAAATAAAAAGATCAAATCGGTGTATACTGCCGAGATTGGCAAGCAATATACGATTGCTGCCGTTAGTTTTCCGAACGATTCGGGCGCCCTTGCTAAACAAATACAAAAAATAAAAAAATGGAGCTTTCTAAAAAAGGGAAGGCCCTATGATCTCGATGTTATAAAAAATGAAAGAGACCGGATTGATAAGAACCTGAAACAACACGGATATTATTATTTTAGTCCCGATTACCTGTTTATGAAGGTGGATTCAACTGTTGGTAATCAGCAGGTGAATATTGATGTGCGTATAAAAGCGGAAACCGCGTCTAAAGCAAAAGAACAGTATCGCATCAATGATGTGGTAGTGTATGCGGATTACGATATCCAATCTGACACCAATCTAACCACGAACAATGCAATAAAATATAGTGGCTATACCATCGTTGACCCTGAGCAGAAATTTCAGCCAAAAATTTTCAGCCGTGCGTTAATCTTCAAACCCGGCGATCTTTATAAAAGAAAGGATCATGATCTTTCGCTCAACAGACTTATTACGCTGGGGGTTTATAAATTCGTAAAAGTGCGGTTTGAAGATGTTGATACCGTGAAGGGAAATTACCTCAACGCATTTTATTACCTGACGCCAACAGACAAAAAATCCATTCGTTTTGAAGCATCGGCTATTACCAAATCAAATAGCTCAAACGGTGGCGAGCTTTCGGTTACGTGGAAAAACAGGAACCTGTTAAAAGGTGCAGAACTGCTTACCGTAAGCGTTTATGGCGGTATGGAAAGGCAAATACTCAATTCGTCGTCGAGGGTTTATACCAACAGGCTTGGCACCGATGTTAACCTTTATGTGCCGCGAATTCTTTCGCCGTTCAGGTTTGAAACCAATAGCGGCTTTGTTCCCAAGACAGTGTTCAATCCGGGGTTTGAATTTTATAACAGAACCGATCAGTACACCCTCACCTCTTCTCATTTAAATACCGGTTATGTCTGGAAGGAAAACGTTAAGAAGGAGCACCAGTTAAATGTTATCGCCATTGCCTATGTGAGGCCGTCCAACATCACTGACTCCTTTCAGCGGCAGCTCGATACCAACCTCGCCCTTGCACGAAGCATCGAGCGGCAGTTTATTATCGGTTCCAGCTATAATTTTAATTACAATTCGCAGAATGAACCGAATTACAGGAAAAACAATTTTTATTTTAATGGCAGCCTGGAACTATCCGGTAATCTGATCGGGCTGATCGGAGGTGCCAATATAAACAAAGGAAAAACGATCAGTCTCTTCAATACACCTATTTCGCAATTTATAAGAACACAGGTTGAGTTTCGGCATTACCTGCGTTTTGGGAAATATAATATGCTGGCAAGCCGGGCTATCGGCGGTATCGGCTACGCGTATGGAAACAGCAATACCATGCCTTTTGTAAAAGAATTTTTTGCAGGCGGCACAAGTGATATCCGTGCCTTCAGTTCGCGATCACTCGGGCCTGGCAGTTATTACGGCGGCAATCCAAAAGTCGTTGGTTATTTGCCCGAGCAACCTGGCGATATAAAAATTGAAGCCAATACGGAGTATCGTGCTAAATTATTTTCCGTCGTGCGTGGTGCGTTGTTTATTGATGCGGGAAATACGTGGACGGTAAGGGAAGATTCTCTACGCCCGGGGGCAAAGTTTTCCAATGCTTTTCTATCAGAGGTCGCGGTCGGCGTGGGTGCGGGGCTACGACTCGATTTCAATATTATCGTGTTGAGACTCGATGCAGCTTTTCCCGTGCGCAAACCATACCTGCCGTCCGGATCAAGATGGGTGTTTGATGAAATTAATTTTGGGAGCAGCGACTGGCGAAAAGAAAATCTTGTTTTCAATCTCGCCATCGGCTATCCCTTCTAGCCCCTTTTCAATAAATGATACCGGCTGTACTGTTTCATAGCATCGTACCTTGCGTCGCAATCCGTTCACCTGCATAATAACAATGCGGCAATCAGCTGCCTGCAGGCTACAGGCTTATTTTACCCATTACGCCATCGTCAGCTCCCTTGCCTGAAAATGCACCCTGCAGCATTTTTAGCATCGCAATCATTCTGCCGTGTTGTGTATCCCAATAATACACTTCATGAGGCGTTACTTTCAGGATAGTCAGTTCAGGATCATCAACACCTTGCTCAAACCAGTTTTTTGCGATGGGGGTCCAAAGCTGCTTCGCCTTATCCTTATCTTTTATAATAGAAGCTTTTCCATACACCGACAGGAATTCAGCCTTGTCTTTGTTGGAGTAAAAAAGTTGTACTTCATTGTCTTTGCTTATCTGTGCATTCTTCCTGCTAGAGTCCCTGCTCAGGAACCATAGGTTGCCTTCTTCATCGACTTCTTCCGTGCTCATTGGCCTTGCAGATAATGGCCGTTCTTTCAGAGCGGTTGCAAACATGCAAATACCTGCTGATGAAACAAGTTCTTTCATTTTGGCTACGGCTTCTTCTTTATAGAGATTTTTTGTGGTTCCCATAATTTTTAGGTTTAGAAAGAGGAAACAATCTATATGCCTGAAATGCGGAAATGCTCAGTGCTGTTATGGCAAGTATTTTGGTACTCAAAGACTTTATTCATTTAAAATTTTTAACATGGCCAGGTATTCAAAAAAATCGCAGGAGAAGGTGAAGGAATCGATGGAAGAAATGAAAGAAGGAACGCTGAAAAGCGGCAGAAGCGGGAAGAAGGTCACCAATCCCAAACAGGCAGTAGCCATTGGTTTATCTGAGGCAAGAAAGGAAGGAGCCAAGGTTCCCAGGAAAAGTGCCGGCCAGGCAAAAAAAGCTAAACCAAAGTCCAGGTGACGAGCAGGTTATTTTACATTATCCGCGCCTTCTTCATAGCCAATGGTTTTTAATATGCCAATGAGTATCGTTTTCCATATTACGCTGAAGAACGATTTATGTATGTCCCTGGTATAGGTGGCGGTTTTTGTCGCAGACTCATTGGCATCTTTAATAATGAAAGCATTTGCAATAAAAGAAAGAAACCCTTTCTTTTTTTGTGTGCCGTCCCCTTCGTCTTTCAGGATTTCGATCTTCATGCCGCTGTAAATGAATTTTATTTTTCCTTTCCCATTGTAGTCTGTTCCATCAATATGGGCTGACAGCGATTGTATTTGTGTACTTTCAATTTTAAATAGTCCAAGTGGCTGCGTAACGCTGTTGAGGATGGTTGCATCCATTTGGCCAAGGCTCATATCAACAGTAAAAACACCCTTTTCGTATTTGCGCATATCGAAACTGAAGCCGGCTTGTATGTCACCGGTATTCATCAACTTTCCTTTCGCCGTTATTTTTAAATACGGATTTACCTGAATTGTATTACTGTCATTGGTAACATTGGTTATGGTGCCCTGGCAATTATCAAAGGTGATCTTTCCCTGGCTGCCTGTTTTTGCATTTACTTCAGTGTAAATTACGCTGCAATCGGCTATGGTTATTTTCGGTATGTTAAGCAGCAATGGCGATTTCATCACAACCTGGGATGGGTATCGGCCTACCTTCGATTTGGGGTAAGGTGGTAATCTGCGATCTGTATATACATCAATTTTTGCCTTGCCGATTACAGCATCGTGTGCTTCAAAAGATTCATCCGAGACAAGGCTCCACCAGTCGATATCATTGAATGCGATTTGATCCAGCGTTACATTATACCGCTCCTTTACAAAAGCTAATTTTTTTTCGAAAGCTTCTTTGCTGTCTTTGGGCCGTAGGGTCAGGCTTGCCACAGTGAGTTGCCTCCGCGCTGCATCTATTGAAGCAGTATCGAGATCTACCAGGTACAGGCTGTCAGCTGTTGGGAATTGCAGTTTACTCATGAAAATATTTGCATTCTTTGCATAAAGAAACCGGGTACTGTCATATTGGGTAACAGAGTCGATCAGCACATCATCAAATTGTATGTTTACGTCGTTAAAATGCGATGCACTTTTGTTGCCATCTTTCGTAAAACTGTGGTGGTCTACGTTCATGTGCTGAATGAATATTTTCTTTACAGCTACCCGGTTCATTTGGGCAGCAATCAGTTGGTAAACTGTCTGCACACTTGCTGTGTCTTCTTTGGGAACCACGCCCTGTGTTTTTTTGTGATCAATGCGTAGTGAAGGATCTTGCAGGTAAAGCACGTCGAGATCTATTTTTTTGTTCGACAGAAAATCGTCGATATTAATACCTTCTACTTTAAGTTGTTTGAGCGAAATGGTAAAAATATCTGCGGGTCTTCTGCCAATACTATCGAGCCTTGCAGCGAAAATTGTATCTGGGATAAGCTGCACATTATTCATAAGCACTGTAGAATTTACCACATCTGCAATAAGGGTGTCAAATGTCAATCGGTAGAGCCCGCCTGAAGCTGTTGATACGAGTGATTGCAACTTCTCTCTTACCAATGGATTGAAATCACTTAATTTATTTTTTTTGAAATAGAGCAAGGCGCCTGTCAGCAGCACGGCAATGAGCGCGAGAAAGACCGCAGTCTTTCTTAATGCCCCGTTCATAATGGATGAGCCTGGTTTCATTTCGTTAATTTGAGCAGCTTCTTTACCTCAAACCTTATGCTGGGCAAGGGCTGCATGGTTAAAAAACAAGGCCCTGGATTTACCAAGGCCTTCTGTTAATGATCTTACAATAAGTAGATTCAATTTTATAGAACCTGTACTTGTTTTCATCAAATAACATAATATTAAACCCAATAATGATGCCGGATGCAAATGTCTTTGTCACGCTTATGTAGGCGTGTGATGTTGTCACCATTGTTGCATTATATCTACAATCTTGTTTAATACATGTGCGATAATTACCCAACTGTTATTATGCATTCGCTCATACGATTTTATTATGCATGAAAATGCTTTTTAAACACTTGCTGAAACACGCGTTTTACACGGTACAGCTTTTGCCTTTGTAATGAAAAATATTTTATGGAAAAAAAGCAAGGCGAAATGGCAACGTTGCTCCAGGTAATGGAGGCCCTAAGAATGCGCAAAATGGATAACGAATTTAGATGGGAAGATGGGACATTCAATGCAGGCCGCGGAAAAACTTATGCGCCTGAGGACCTCACCATTATCAAAACCTATCGATTTGAAGGCGAGTCTGATCCATCTGACTCTTCCATTCTTTATATCATTGAAGCGAATGACGGCCTTAAGGGCTACAGCATAGATGCTTACGGCGTTTACAGCAACCACGATAACGAAGAAGGTTACGATAATTTTATACGTCTCATAAAAGTTAGCGACAGGGATGAGCAATTGCTGTTTGAATTGTAGGCACAAAAAAATATTTCAAACATAAATTATTATAATGAGCAATGATGACAAAGATAAGAAGAACACTGACCCTATACAGGATAAGGGCGATGTTAAAAAGAGTAATGATGAACATATAGACCAGGATTTTCCCGGTTTTCCAGGCCACCCCGCTAAAGAAAATATTATCAATCCAAAGACCGATGAAGACCGCACGGTGGCTGGCATTGGTGAAGATGATGAGGACGACTAGCGGAGGAAATATTTTTTGTATGTGGCTTTGTTAACAATATGGGGCAATCGTTGCGTCGCACACTTGTGCGTACAGGAAGTAAATCAGCACCGCAAAGCTTTTAAACTCCCGGTGATATTGTTTGCTGCTTTGTATACTGCAGTACAAGTGTGCGACGCAACAAGGCTGCCATAAAAATATACTGCCCGGCTCAAAATCATAACCAGAATTGGTTAGTTGTTTTACTCTTCATCCTTTAGCATCCACCAGCCCTTTTCGAAAAGCGTATCTGGTTTTAATACGAAATTATCCACGATTTCTTCGCTATGCGCAGGGATCAATACGACATGGTCGCTGTTTATTTGTGTAACCTTATAAATATCTGCATTGTTGAATTGCGGATTTTCCTTTGACAGTCTTGTACCGGGCTTTATGGTATCGATCTCGGATATTGTTGTTATTTCTTCCCACATAAATTTTGATTTTGCTATACAGGTAGCGCATTTATTGTTCCAGTTTTTGCAGGCACTTTTCCAGGTCGATACCTTTTCCCAAAACACCTGTAAATAAGTCGCCCTTTTGCTGTATGCGTTTGAGCATGTTTTTTATTGTGAACTTAGAAGGGCTGAGCCCTTTTTTTACCTCGCTCCATTCCAATGGCGCGGAAACGGTTGCGCCGGGTTTTGGCCGAACGCTGTATGCACAGGCAAGTGTTTGCCCTGTCCGGTTCTGCAGAAAGTCGACATAGATCCTGTTATCCCTTTTGCTAAGACTTCTTTCTATCGTGGTTATCTCGCTGAGCTGCTCCACGGTTAAAGCGGCAACGATATGGCCAAAATCTTTTGCCTGGTCGTAATTGTATTTCTGTGCAAGTGGCACATAAACATGCAAGCCGGTAGCGCCCGAAGTTTTGCAATAGCAGGTTGCGCCGGCTTTATCAAGTATAGATTTCACCGTTAATGCTGTTTCGATAACTTCATCAAAGCTGTTTTCCGGCGACGGGTCAATATCGATAACCATGTACGAGGGGTGACTGATCTTTTTCGATGTGGAATTC
The DNA here is from genome assembly GCA_002478885.1 of Chitinophagaceae bacterium UBA7600. GTDB lineage: Bacteria > Bacteroidota > Bacteroidia > Chitinophagales > Chitinophagaceae > DLKC01. The sequence continues at coordinate 35,668 of DLKC01000083.1, read as the reverse complement.
CACGGATTCATTTCAATGCAGCCAAGGTTAGCGACATAGAGAAGGGCCGCTTTGTTGTTGCACATAATGTAATGAATGGTCTTATCGGTCGACTCAGCATGAATGTTGATTTTGTTTATCCATTCGGGTGCCTGGTCGCCGGCATCTTTTTGATAGAACCCCTCGTCGAGCATGCCGTTTGGATTTCTCTTGAGTGAGAGTGGCCTGTTCTCCAGGTATGGCAAAATATAATCAGCGACGGCATCGTAATAGTCCAGCATATCGCCCTTTGTGATGTTGTCTTCGGGCCAATACAATTTTTCCCTATTGCTTAACACGACCTTATGCTTATTAACCACGACTGTTGTATCATTCGTGGCATCTTCCTCTTTTGATTTTGTTTTTTTTGTGGTTTTCACATCGATCAGTTTTTATGATGCCTTCCGGCTTTTGGTATTCAGGCTGGCTTTTAGTTGGGACATCAAATCCCTGGATGCTGAGTGCACTACTTTCAAATGTGGAGCCGCAACTTTTTTACCCCTGGCTTTTGCCTTGATCAGTTTCAGTAACGCTTCGGTATATGTGTTCTTGTATTTTGAAATATCGAAGTCAGTAGTCAATTGATTGATTAATTCTATGGCCATTTTTATCTCGGCTGGCTTGGCAGAAGCTGCCGGCAGGTTCAGGTCATCAAACGATCTTATCTCATCTAAAAAGCGGATACGGTTAACTACCAGCACTTCGTCCAGCGGTTTTATGATGCAAAGGCTTTCTTTTGTGCGCATTACAAAAAGGCCGAGTCCTGCTTTGCCGGTTTTTTTCAATGCATCTCTGAGCAGGCTGTAAGCTTTCGCACTCGATTTCTGTGGCTCGAGATAATAAGGGGTTTCGTAATAAATGCTATCAATTGCTGATTCATCTACAAACGCCTCAATCTCGATGATTTTGCTTTTTTCAGGGCTGGCTTTTTCAAAATCTTCGTCTGTTAGCACAACATAACGCTCGTCTACTTTGTAACCCTTTACAATATTATCCCATGCCACCTCTTTGCCGGTATGTTCGTTCACTCTTTTGAATTTAATGTTTGCATGGTCTTTCTTATCGAGCATATCAAGGTCTAGTTCGTCGGCCTGTACTGCACTGTACATTTTTATCGGAATATTTACCAGTCCAAAGCCAATGGCTCCCGTCCAGATGGATTTCATTTTTTTTAGTAAAACTGATTTAACATCATGCCAGCTTTTACCGGCTGGTAAACGATCCGATGGGTATGGTCATGATATTACCGTTGCCGAGGATAAGCTTTCTTGCCGGTGTATATCCTTGCGAGACCAGTTTAAGCCTGGACGCAACCTGTGATAACTATTCCTGCAGTGGTTATTGTGGCGTTTGTTACACAGTGGGTATTTTACGGGCTAACCTTTGCCTGCGGCCAACCGGTAAGGAGCTATTTACCCGTGGCATAGTTTTGTATATTTTATAACAGAAGTTCGTGGAATAATTTGAGCATCAGGTAGCCGTCAAAATCCCGGGCCGGTTACCCGGCAAAGCCTAAGAGAATAATATTAAAGGGTTCCGAACATCGGGGAACCCTTTTGTTTTTTGTGCAAACATTTGGTCACAGCAATAACTATAACAATGTATCAACATAAAAAATGTGTTTTTATCCTTGGCGTATCAATAATTATGATTGCGTGTCAAACGCAATCGAAAAAAGCGAACCACGTATCGGCTACTGATAGTCTTATTAACGGCGCCGGGCAAATGGTCGATTCCGCGTACAGGGAGGGTGCACAACTCATCACTTCAAATGATTGTCTTACCTGCCATGCGGTAGATCAAAAGAATACCGGCCCATCGTTTAAACAAATAGCGAACAGGTACCCGTTTGATGAAGGTGTAGTGGAAAACCTTGCGCATGCTGTCATACACGGCTCAAAAGGCTTATGGGGACTTAAGGAAATGCCTCAGCATCCTAATCTCTCTTTTGCAGCAGCTAAAAAAATGACTACTTATATTCTTTCTTTAAATGATTCTCTAAACGCGATAACTCCCTGATCCCATAACCTAAACAAGCCTGCTGTATTGGCTTAAATAGCGATTCCATAACGCCTTAAGTTTACTGGTTACGATGCATGGCACTTGTTTTGAATTATTAATTTGCCGGATCGTTTTCCTGGAATAAACCGCTGCCAAACACCAGGAAACTGCCAGCGAATATATAATCACAAATACATTTGGCTTACTGCAACCGCTGCTGTTTTAAAGGAAACTGGTTTATTGTTGTTACGGCGATAGTATTCGCAGCCGCAATTATTACTATGCCGGTTTATACTCTTTTTTGAGAATGTTTGTGCAACGGCCATGCTGTCAATTCTCCCATGCTTACAGGCTCACGTATTTCTTAACTATAAATGATAAACACAATGAAAAACACTACCATTCTTGCCTTATGCCTGCTGCTGTTTTCTTCAGCAAAAGCGCAACAAAACAACCTTCCACAACTGCGGTTAGCCCTTTTTGCAGACGGTTTTGATGCGCCGATGGATATTGCCAATTGTGGCGACAGCCGCCTTTTTGTAGCGGAACGATTGGGTAAAATCTGGATACTTGATTCCTCCGGGAGTAAGTTGCCGGAACCATTTCTCGACATCACCGATAAAGTATTTACTGTTTACCCTAACCAATACGACGAGAGAGGTCTGCTTGGCATCGCATTTCACCCTTCTTATCCCGATTCGCCTTACATATACGTCAATTATATCGGGCACGACAGCAATAGCCATGTATCACGGTTTACCGTAAATCCCAACAATCCTAACAAGGCTATGAGTCACAGCCAATACATGTTGCTGACCGTACAGCAACCTAAAGGTCCTGAATATGTAAACCATAAGGCGGGTTGTCTCAAGTTTGGACCCGACGGATATTTATATGGAACCTTTGGTGATGGTGGCAGCGCCGGTGATCCGCTTAACAATGCCCAAAATCCAAGAATATTGCTGGGCAAAATGTTTCGCATCGATGTGAACAAACCAAGTGATGACAATACTAAAAGGTATTCAGTGCCTTCTGATAATCCTTTTGTAAACGTACCCCAGTTTAAAGACGAAATATGGGCAACAGGTTTGCGCAATCCCTGGCGTTTCAGCTTTGATAAAGAAACCGGCGCACTTTGGTTGCCCGATGTTGGCCAGGATAAGTGGGAAGAAATAAACCTGGTTGCAGCCAACAGCAAAGGAGGCAAAAATTTTGGCTGGAGCTGCTATGAAGGAAATCATAACTATAAGGTAAACGGCTGCGATTACAATGGGCTACCGTACACCTTTCCAATAGTTGAGTATGCACATTCAAACGTAAACTGTGCGTCCATTACCGGCGGTTATGTTTACCGGGGCAGCCGCTTTTCAAAAATGCAGGGCAAATATTTTTATTGTGATTATTGCACGGGCAAATTCAGCACGGTGGTAAGAAGCAATCAAACGTGGCTCAACCTGTTTTTGCTGCAATCAACGGAATCTGCATTTGCAACTTTCGGAGAAGCAACAGACGGTGAGTTGTATGTTGCCGATAATGTTGAAGGAATTATTTATCACCTTGTTGACTCATCTGATGTCGAAAAGATTGCTACTCCAGTTACCACAGCAGAAAACATTCATCTTAAATTATATCCCAATCCGAATCATGGTTCCTTCACGGTAGATTTCGTCGCGCTGGCAAATGAAACCTATCATATATCTATCGAAAATATTTCCGGCCGCGTTCTCGCTACCGGGCAAAGAACAGCTGTAAAAGGCAATAACCGCTGGGTGTTTAACAACAGGCTCGACAAGGGCATCTATGTGCTTCATATTCAAAACAGCCGGGGTACATTAGCCACTGTGAAAGAAAAATTCATCGTCGACTAAATGCATCCGGGTAATATGTTCAGAAATTGGTGGACCCGTCAGCAAAACCCAACCAGGCTTTGTTGCGTCGCACACTTGTACGACTTGTCCTGCCTGCATCAATAAAATGGCAGCACGCAGCATATTTTTTCAATCAAACAAAACAAAACACCTGGGGTAACGATTGATCAATACTCCGGCAAAACGGGTGCAGCAGTACCCGTTTTTGTTTTTTGATGTACCCACTGTTTTGCCTCCTGCGGCAACCTTTCAGCCCGGTCTGCGGTGATCGAAGCACACAAAAAGTTATTTGCTGATAATGTTATGTAAATGGCATAATTATTTCGTACATACCGGATATTTGGAACCGTAAAAGACTTTACTTCACTGTAGCCGACAAAATAGTCGTGCCGACCCGGATTAGTTGTATATTTAATAGCATTTGCTCACCATGACCATGAATAACACGTCTTTTAAAACAGCAATTATGCCTCCCCGAAAGAGCACAACCTGGATTGGAACCCGTTTTTTATCGTTGCTATCAACCGGTAATGCCCCCAAAGATGTTAAAATACCTTGCCCATGAAGATTAATATTGAGCGAACAATAAGAATGGGTTATGGAGCAGCTTTCCTGCTGTTGCTTTTTTCTTACGGATTGTTGTATTTTATCTCTGGCAGAAATAAACAAATGACAGAGCTGGTGATGCATTCAAATAACGTTATCAAAAAGATGACCGCGGTATTTGCTGCCTTGCAGGATGCAGAAACAGGCTTCAGGGGATTTCTTGTAACCAATGATACCGCTTTCCTGGAACCTTTCTACAAGGGAAAAAAATCATATGCTGAACAATACGACTCGTTGAAAGGATATATCAACGAAAACAAGCCGCTGCAAGGGCAACTAGATACGCTGCAATTTTTTGCTACAGAAAAATTCCAGGTTATGGATGCTGCCATGCGCATCTACAAGAGAGCAGGCTATATAACCGATTCAATTAAAATCTTATCGCACCAGGGCAAAGCCGCAATGGATCGTATCCGTACTGCACTCAGTATTATGCAAGTAACAGAGGTTGCTGTACTTGCCGAGCACAAAAGGCAGCTGGATGCACAATATAATTCTATACAAATAGTAACAACTATTTCTCTAATTGTAGCTTTTATTCTGGTGGGCTATTCAGTGGTCACCTATAACCGGGAGAACACGGCGAAGAAAGTTTCAGACAGCAAAGCGCTCGCCTATCGCCTGCAGCTGGAAGAAAGGATACGGGAATTAAATAAAAAAAATTCGGAACTATTCCAATTAAGGAATATCGAAAAATTTGCGGCCACAGGTCGTATAGCCCGCACCATGGCACACGAAGTAAAAAATCCGCTGAATAATATTAATCTGGCCACGGAGCACCTTAAAGATAATGAGCAGAACACCGAAGAAACCACCCTTATGCTGGATATTATCAACCGCAATGCAGATCGCATTAACCAGCTGATTACCCAACTGCTAAACTCAACAGGTCTGACCGATCTCAATTTTCAACCAGCGTCCATCAATGAGCTACTCGATGAGGCACTGATAATGGCTGCCGATCGCATCGATCTGCAAAACATTAAAGTGGTAAGAAAATACGCAACGGAAATATGCCATGTTTCTGTTGATAAGGTGACCATCAAAATTGCATTCCTTAATATCATTCTAAATGCAGTCGAGGCAATGGAAAGTAAAGCAGGCATCCTGGAAATTCAAACAGAAGCTAAAAACGATAAATGCATCGTTACAATTACTGATAATGGCTACGGAATGAATGAAGAAACACTCTCAAAACTCTTTGAACCTTACTTTACCAGTAAAGCCAACGGTACAGGGCTGGGCCTTACAAACACACAAAACATCGTACTTAACCATAAGGGTTCTCTTAATGTCAGAAGTCAACCCGACCATGGAACTTCCTTTATCATTACACTCAATTTTGCTGGTTAGCAAACGTTGCTGCAATAGCCGTTAGCCGGGATTCTTTATGCCCCTCTTCTTATCACCTGCAGTAACAACGCTATTATGGCAAGTACAAGCAAAGCATGTATAAGTCCGGTCGCACCATATACGAAAAAGCCAAGTGCCCACGCGATAACCAATATAATCGCTATGATATAAAGTAAGCCGCCCATGGTATTGATTTTTAAAAATGAATGAATACTCACCTGCATGAAAAAATGCTGCCAGAATTACTTCCGCTATTATACAAGGAAAATATTTCAGTGATGTGGAAATATATGCTTCATAACAGAGGCGTTGTAGACGAAGTTGTACGGTTTAGAGGGAGTCGTTCTAAAAAACACGCCGTAAAGCATCGGCAATTATTGTTCTGGTAAACGGCTTACCAATAAAACCGACAGCGCCGTTCTGCATAGCTTTATCGCGATCTCCAGGTGTGTCATAGGCCGTCATTAACACTATCTTCAATTTTGGATGGTCATGCAATATGGCAGGAATGAAGTCAAGTCCCAATCCATCCTTTAAACGATTGTCGAGGAAAACTATATCCGGCACTTCGGTGGTGAGCGCATATTTCGCATCAGCTATCGAGTGGGCAACAGTTGTTCGAATACTTTTCTGTTTTAAAATGCTGCCCAGCAACAAACAGGTATCTTCTTCATCGTCTATTATAAGTGCTTTTGGAAATTCCATGTATGCCATTTTTGCGAATGTTCAATCAATCTTTCCTGTCGGGCATTTGTTACCGCACAAAATTCATACATCTTTTTATAGGTTAAGTAGACTACTTTTTTGCATTTGCTGTTGCTATTTTTCTACATTTTTCCACACTTTGTGTTTTCTGTATGCTATTCCCTCGCCCTGTATTGCTGATTTATGGTAAACGGCGCCCCGGTGGTTTTTGGCAAAGAATTTTCTTAACATGGTTGCTGCTGTGCTGCAGAAAAATTCAACAGTAAATAAAAAAGTATGAAACGTATTTTCCTGTATGCCGTACTAATGATTTGTACATGCAATGCTATGTGGAGTTGCAAAGCAACTGTAGCGACAAGACCGGAAACGGTTGTTGTTGCCCGGCCTGCCCAGCCTGGGCCAAATTATATATGGGTTGAAGGTGATTGGTATTATAGCGGCGGGAGGTATGTGCAAAGGCCCGGAACCTGGGTTGTTCCCCGTAACAACCGGACGTGGGCGCCTGGTCGGTGGGAACAATCCAAACATGGCTGGTATTGGAAGAAAGGCCACTGGAGATAGCGCGTTTTAATTTAGCAATAAAAAGCGAAAACAGGTTTGCAGGTTTAATTACTGCAAGCCTTTTTCGGTTGTGGACAGCAACGGCAGAAAACTTAGGATGCTCTTAAGTGAATGTTGCTGAGGGCCGTATGTGTGCATGCGGTTGATTTATGAAACTTGTAAAATAAGGCGCGTTTTTTTAATGGGCATAACTATCTTTATAGCATAAACGCTAACATCTATGTTTGATAAAATACTGATTATCGATGATGATCCCGACATGTGTCTTCTGCTTACAAAATTTCTCACAAAAAAGGGGTATATCATCCAATCTGCTCATTCAGGACACAAAGGATTGACAAAGCTTAAAGAAGAAAAGTTTGATGTGGTATTCTGTGATTATCGCCTGGGCGATATGGACGGAAAAGAAGTGCTGAAAGAAATCAAAGCACAATATCCTGAAACAGTTGTCCTTATAATGACCGGTTATTCTGACATTAAGACTGCTGTGGATGTGATGAAAATGGGCGCCTTTGATTATATAAGTAAACCACTCATCCCCGACGAGGTACTAAATGTATTGAACAAAGCCTCGCAGGATTCAGGTGAAGCCCTACCCGTTCCACAAACGGAACAGAGCCAGCGGGCAAAAGAATATTCACGGATTGATACTTTAAAAACATCTATCGATTACCTGTCGGGAGAATCGCCTATTGCAAAAGAACTTTACCGCCAGGTAGATATTGTTGCTCCCACTAACTATAGTGTTATTCTTTTTGGGGAAAGTGGTACAGGCAAAGAGGTTATTGCCAAAACGATTCACGAAAGAAGCGACCGCGGATCTAAACCGTTTATTGCAATGGATTGCGGCACACTCTCACGTGAGTTGGCAGGCAGCGAACTTTTCGGCCATGTAAAAGGTTCTTTTACAGGCGCACTTGCTGATAAGACCGGCCATTTCGAACTCGCAAATGGCGGCACCTTGTTCCTCGACGAAGTGGCCAACCTTTCTTATGAAATACAAGCGTCACTGTTGCGGGTATTGCAGGAAAAGAAATTTAAACGGGTTGGCGGCACAAAGGAAACAGATATTGATGTGCGCATTATCGTTGCTTCCAACGAAAACCTGCAGGATGCATTTCAAAAAGGAAAATTCAGGGAAGATTTGTATCACCGCCTGAATGAATTTATGATCAATCTTCCGCCGTTGCGCGAACGGAAAAATGATATCCCGTTATTTGCCGATTTTTTCCTGCAAAAAACAAATGCCGAACTCGGTAAAGATATCAAGGGCTTCGACGACGACGTATTGGATGCCTTTATCAATTACGCCTGGCCCGGTAACTTACGGGAGTTCCGGAATGTAATAAGAAGGGCTACACTGTTAACACCCGGAAGCAATATTTCCTTAAAGTCCCTGCCCGCCGAAATTGCCAATGCCCAACCCAGGCATACGGGACCGGTAGCATTGAATCACGATGATCATTTTAAACAGGCTGATCTAAAAAACGCGGCTGTCATCGCGGAATATGATACCATTATGCGTGTGTTGAAAGAAGTAAACAATAATAAGTCACGGGCCGCTGAAGTGCTTAATATTGACCGCAAAACACTTTACAATAAGATAAGGCAGTACGAGGAGCTAAAGCAGTAACCCTTTGCGTTGCGTCTGAACGTCGTGGCAATCACCTGGCTATTTTTCTACTCAACAGAGTCGGTGATTTTTTGAGTGCCGGCACCGGTCCATTCTTCGCCGTTCCTTGCGTCGCACACTTGTGCTGCATCTCAATGCGCGGCAACATTCCGCTAACCTGTAAAAACGTGTAAATGGATTTGCATTCAGGTCTTCCTTTCTGGCTTATAAAAAGTGGCCTGCCTTTTAACTATTACCCACTCGACCGTTCGCTAACTACGGATGTGGCAATAATCGGCGGTGGAATCTCCGGAGCCCTCGCGGCCTATTATCTAACCAGTGCAGGCATAAGTTGTATCGTGCTCGATGCCAGGACAATTGGGCTTGGCAGTACTTGTGCAAGCACTGCACTCCTGCAATATGAAATTGATGTGCCCCTGTGCAGGTTGAAAGAAAAAACAGGTATCAAAAAAGCTGCGCGGGCTTATCATCTCTGCAGGCAGGCTATTGAAAAACTCGGGGCTATAGCTGGTACCATTAAATGCACGGACTATCAACCTAAACATAGCCTTTATTTCGCGGCTCATAAAAAAGACGAAGGCTTTCTAAAAGAAGAATATAACATACGAAAACAGCAAGGTTTTAATGTTGACTTTCTTAGCCCTTCCCAGCTGAAACTTGACTATGGCTTCACGGCTCCCGCAGGCATATTGTCTCATCACGGGTCGCAATTGAATGCATACATGTACACGCATGAGCTTTTACAATACAGCATAAAAAAAGGCTTGCTGGTTTTTGACCGGACGGAAGTAACACACGCCAGGCACAAACAGAAGTCAGTGGAATTAACCGTCGCAAACGGATGTAAAATCAAAGCCCTGAAGTTGGTTTACGCTTCCGGGTATGAAACGGTAAAATATATCGACAAGAAAATTGTTGCCTTGCATTCGACCTATGCAGTGATCAGCGAAAACATGTCGCAACAAAAGCCGTTCTGGAAAGATGACGCCCTTCTCTGGAACACTGCTAACCCCTATTTGTATATGCGCACCACCATTGATAACCGCATCATTTGCGGCGGGAGGGATGAGGCTTTTTTCAACCCCACAAAGCGGGATGCGCTAATTGGTAAAAAGACAAGGTTATTGGTGAAAGATTTCAGCGGGCTGTTTCCGGGCATTGCTTTTAAACCTGAGTTTAGCTGGACCGGCGTCTTTGGCAGCACCACCGATGGCCTTCCTTTTATCGGACCTTATAAAAAATTACCCAACAGTTTTTTCGCACTCGGTTTTGGCGGCAACGGTATCACGTTCAGCCAGGTAGCAGCTGAGATTTTACTGGATCATGTGAAAGGAAAAAAGAATAGGGATGCGGCATTGTTCTCCTTCGAACGACTTTAAAAACTGCTTACATTTTATGGTAAGCCCGTTTGTCAACCATATTGGCATACGATATGTTTATTATATACAAAGCAAATTTTCCAGGTTTTGTCTGCTATAAAAATCGTGCTTAAAAAAAACTCCTTTTTACAAAGTTTAAAAATAAAAAATGCCCCGAATTTTAGTTATAGACGACAACGAAGACACGCTATACCTTATTAAAGAACTGCTTGAATTTAATGGCTACCCAACGGCCATCCTGTCGCGGGATATGACAGCCTTTAAGATGATCGAAACATTTAAACCCGATATTATTTTGCTCGACATTAACCTCACAGATCTTGACGGCAGGGATATTTGTTTGCAGGTTAAAAGCAACAGCCGCACAAAGAACATCCGGATTATTCTATTCTCGGGAATAATTACTTCGAAACTTGATTACGAACAATACGGATGCGACGATTTTATCGAAAAGCCGATCAAACCAAAAGAGCTGCTCAAAAAAATAAACGCCGTTTTTGCCAAAAGCTAGCCGTTCCTAAATCCATATGTCATGGCCCAGCTTATTCGCAGTATGGCATCACCTGTTGCGTCGCACACTTGTGCTGTGGGCTCCACAGGCATCAATATGCGGCTGATTCACGTTCGTAGTAATTTCCGTTATTGCTTTTAATTGTATCACAGCGGTGATGTATGATCCCGTGTGTTGCTGCAGTTGAAGGGTGCGACGCAACAGCCGGCGCCATGAAACTATTTAGCTGGTATCAAAATAAATGCGATTTTGCAAGCCTGGTCTGCCTGCATGTATTATTTTTAAGCGCACTAAAAACCAGCGCTCCATGAATACACAACCATTAACGATCGCTGTATCACCTGAGATTGGACATGTATCGGCTGAATATATAATGCCCGATAATTGCAACTGTATTGTAACGCTGGCACATGGCGCAGGAGCAGGTATGAATCATTCCTTTATGCTGTCACTCGCGAATGCACTCGCTGCAAGCGGAATTGCTACCATGCGGTTTAATTTTCCCTTTATGGAAAAGAAGAAAGGGCCGGCAGACAGGCCTCCCGTTGCACATAAAACCATCGCCGCGGCAATTTCAACAACACAGGAACTATTTCCGTCGCTCCCGCTGTTTGTTGCCGGAAAGTCTTTTGGCGGAAGAATGAGCTCACAATATTTATCGGAGCATTACAACACACAGGTAAAAGGCATTATTTTTTATGGTTTTCCATTGCACCCGGCCGGTAAACCTTCTACCGAACGTGCGGAACATTTGCAAAAGGTAAAGCAGCCGATGCTTTTCCTGCAGGGTACAAAAGATGAACTGGCAACATGGGATTTGATCGAGTCTGTTCACGCATCGTTGAAGCATGCGACACTTATCAAGATTGAAGGTGCCGATCATGCTTTTAAGGCCGGGAAAAAAGATGTGATGTCGGTACTGGTGCAGGAAACAGCCAGGTGGATCGGGCACAGGTTAAAGTAAATTACTTTGACGCTGTGAGTGATCAGCGTTTAAGGCCACTGGTATCAGGAACTTTTACATTGCTGTCATTAACGGGTGCTGTAATAATAACGCTGTTGCTGTCTGTAACAGGCGGTTTAACAACCGGCATACTGTCCACACCCGAAGAACTGCCGGCACTATCTGTAATCACCTTGTTTGGATTGGCATTGCCACAAGCGCTGATGTAGGAAGTCAGAATAATGAAAACGAGTAAAGATAATAACCTATGATTGTATGTCGGGCTTGTTTTGAAACTCGTGCTGTCTATTGATCTTAATTGTTGCATAACTGTTGCCAATTCTTAGTGCCTTTTGAAATATTGGATTTCCTTTTCGTGTTTTTTAGCTGCTTCAAGTGAATCAAATGTGCCAAGGTTTTTACGCTTGTTGGTTTTGGCGTCTTTTTTTGCACTATACAACCTGTATTGTCCTGATTTAAGTTTGCGTATCATAACAAATGTTTTAACCCGGTTTACACGATGTTGAATTTTATATTAAAAACACAATAACCAGACCGGTAATTTTGCAGCCTTGTTTATTGTGTAATGCATAAACATCGACGCGCTTTTTATAATTCAATAACTCATTATGAAAAAGATTCTGCTGTTGCTCTTGCTGTGTTGTACCGTATCGGTCTCTTTTGCATTTACGACTCAAAACAACTGGCGCTGGCGAAACGACAACGGCGGCGAATCTTCCGCGACATGGAAGGCCGCACAAAACAAACCTATTATTGTGCGGTCGGTCGACAGTGTAATCAGGTTGCGCATTCAATTCAATAATACAACCGGCGATGTGAAGGGAATTAACAGCAATCTTCAATATGCGTCTGCACCTGATGGCCCATGGAGATATGTTACCTCACTTCAAGGCAACAATGCTTTTGTACTTGCAAATGCAAATTCGTATATCCCCGACCTGGCTGCCACAACGCGGCAAATCACAGGTTCCGCCAATCCTTTTGCTGCGGGCAAAGTATTGGTTCGCACAACTACACTGGCGTTACAAATGGCGAATAATACCAGTACGGAATTTGAATACTGTTTAAAGCCTACCGGGAATATTTCGCCCGGTACGGTTTATTATTTCCGCGTTCCGGGGAACGATTACCCCGTTGCGTTGCCTACGCTTCAAACGTCGGCCACGATCAATGTCAACCCAAAAAGTATATCTAATGGAAGCTTTGAAAATGATTTGCAGGATTGGACTTTCAGCGCCACAGGTGCTGCAGCTGCAAACTATTCTTTTGTCGACACGCTGCACCGGGATGGCGTCAAAGCTCTGTTTGTAAATGTTGCTGCTACCGGTAAGTCAACAGACATAAGGTTGGTGCATAAAGCTACGGCATTAACTGCAGGCAAAACCTATATGGTTCGCTTTTGGGCAAAAGCCAAAAAGAATGCTGCTAAACTGCAACTGGCTGTGAAAGGCTCAAAAACACTTTTGTATGATTATAAATTATACACGGGCTGGGAAGAATTTCAGTTTGCATTTAAGGCACAATCTTCTTCTGCCAGCATCGCATTTTTGTTTCAGCAAGCAACGCAGTATGTAATCGATAACGTGGAATTGCTCGACGAAAACAATGCTGCCATAGATGTTTCTATGAATTACATGTGGCAAAACAAAAGAGCGGAAAATGCCTATTCCTGGCTTTCTGCAGACGGCGTTTACTCAGAACCTTTGCCCGACGGCAGAACCGTATGGACCTGCTCCGATGGTTGGTATGGCTACAACGACAGCACTACCAATTCAATGGAAACCCACCAGCTTTTGCGCAACACATTGATCGTGCAGGACGCCGCAAAACCCAATGGTAACCTTGTAACAAAGATCGGCGGAACAGTTGCCGCACCGCAGGCTGTTATGATTCCACCTGATCCCCAGGGTTATGACGACTTTTTCTGGCCCCGTGACCTTACCGTGGAAAATGATTCACTTAAAATATTGTTACCCGACACACGCCAGCAGAATGCCAACGACCCGCTGACTTACGGCAACCGGGAAGCTATTGGTGTTTTTTCGCTTCCCGATCTTACACTGCGCAGCATACAATACATGCCGTTTATTGACTCAGTTCAGTATGGTACACTGGTAAAAGCTGATGATGGCTACACTTATGCTTATAGCAAACACGAAATAAACCCATACGAAAGCCACGCAATTGTTGCGCGGTTTCCTACGGGCCACTTATCTGTTACAACACCCTGGCAATTTCTAACGGACACGGGCTGGAGTTACGATTACCACAACAGCAAAGAGATCGCGGATGTGGAGTTGTATTCGGTATCGAGGCTTGGCCCCAATCATTATGTGTCGGTGTTTATGACCCCATCCAATGATAAAATGGAAGCTGAATTCGCCCAATCGCCGGCAGGGCCATGGGGCGGCCGTACTATAGTAGGCCAGATAGAAGGGCAGGCCGATATCTTCACTTATTTTGGCGTTATACACGAAGAAACTGCCAATAACGGCGTGTACACACTTTCCTATTCAAACATCGGCGATATTGGACAGATGCTCGACGATAAAACGGTTTACTGGCCTACTTTTATAAAAGCCGATCTTAAAAGTCTGTCGCCTTTTAAAGATGCGCCCACAACGCTTCAGCCGGAGGCATTTGCTGCAAGTGCTGCCAATGAAAAAGTATTGTTGGAATGGAGAACCGTAACCGAAAACGGCGATGGCCGTTTCGAAATTGAACGAAGCAAAGATGGCAAGACCAATTGGGAAGTCATTGCTTCCTCCAGCAGCAAAGGCCATTCGCTTCAACGCAGGGACTACCATACTTACGATGGCAAGCCGCTTAACGGCGATAATTATTACAGGCTAAAGCAAATCGACCACAACAATATTACGTTGTCAGAAGCGCAACTCGTTAAGTTTAATTTTCTGAGACCGGTTGTAAAGGTTTTTCCCAACCCGGTTACCGGCAATGACCTGTTTTTTCAAGTGGACAATTATCACGGTAAGCAGCTGCATGCACGGCTCAGCAGCATGAACGGCGATGTGGTAGTCACCAGGTCAATGCCCGTACAGCCCGGCAGCCTGTATAAACTGTCGTTGGGTGCAAAGCCGGCGGCGGGCGTTTACACGTTATTTATATCGGGCGAGGCACTTGGCGAAGCAGTTAGCATTGTAATACAGCCATAAGAAGAAAGCCATTATTTTGAGCCCGGCAGTTAAACCTGTTTCAACTGCAGTTGCGTCGCACACTTCTGCGTTCAAAACACTATTCAGCTAATCCGGGTCAAAGCATGCCGTTTGCCTGCATTGTATTTCCTGCTTCGCCCAAGCCCGGATCTGCTGTACAAGTGTGCGACGCAACGATGCAGCATCGCAGCGGTGCAGCCGGGTTCATAAGAAAGATCAGGGAACGTATTCGAATTTTTTTCCTGCAGTACTCAGCGGCAGGTCATCTGTTCTGAAAGGCGCCACGGGTAAGCCTTTGTTGCTGTAAAGGTTTAATGCACCGGGATTATCGGCCCATGCATATCTTACGGCAACCGGTGAAGGAACATCAGGACTGTAAACAACTACTTTGTTGTTGTTTACATAAGCATGTGCCCAATGAAAAACATGATCGCCACCTGCAATGGCAAAGCCATATACATAGCCATATTTGTTCTTTACAACAAGTTCCGGTGCTTCTTTGAAAGAAATAATGATGCTGTCTTTTTTTATGTCCATCTTGTCATAGACCGGGCTTGTATAAGCGCTGTTATAATGGTAAATATTCTTTAGTGCAGCCAATGCAAGCCGTTCGCCAACGTCTTTTTTGTTTTTAGGATGAATATCATTTGCTTCACCAATGTCTATGGCTGTAGCCATACCTGTGTTTGGCAAGTCTAATGCAGCGGCTTGCGCATCGCGCAGTTCGGCCCACTCACTGTTGCCGGGTTGCTGGGGTTCTGCCATAAAATTGGCGAGCTGCACAAAAAGAAAAGGAAGACTGTCTTGTTTAAACTGCCTGCGCCAGTCCTTAATAAATGCAGGAAAAAGCGACCGGTATTCTTCTGCACGCCCGGCATTTGCTTCACCCTGGTACCATATTACTCCTTTGATGGAAAGATTTGTCAGCGGCGCAATGCATCCATTGAACAACATCGCTGGTGTGCCGAAAATATAATTGTTAACGACAGGGGGCCTCTTAAAATCGGCGGCATTAATGCTTACCCCTTTTTTGTATTTCCATTTGCCGGCGAGCCTTGGATCCCAGAACATATTGTAAATGCCGCCTTTATTGCCTGCATCAAATATGCGGGCCACCACTACATTGCCTGTTGGTTTAAGTATTGAATCGGGCACATCATAATTACGCCAGTTGTAATTGCCGAAAGTTTCGCCCACTTTATGACCGTTCACCCAGGTGATATCATAATCGTCCAGCTGGCCGAGGCTTATACGGTAAGATTTTTCTTTATACCCGGCCGGGAGATCAAATGTGCGGCGCATCCATATGGAGCCATCAAAATTGTTGAGGTCGTCGTTGCTCCAGTAACCGGGAACATCAATGTCTTGCCAATCGCTGATATTGGTTGCAGGATCGAACCAATGCAATTGCATGCCCGGGTCATTTGCATGATAATATTGCTTTTCCCATTGCGGTTTTATTTTTTCAAAGTCGGCATTGATTTCTTTCGAACTCTTTTTCGCTGCAAGATATTCATCGTAGTACGGTTTAAACTGCGGGAAGGGTTGCAGCGCCCCTGCACTCATCCACGTTTCAACGGAAGTGGCACCCAGGTTATCGCTGATAAGGCCAATGGGCACCTGCAGATTTTCCTGCAAGTATCGCCCGAAAAAAAATGCCACTGCTGAAAACGCCTGGATGCTGTTGCTGTCGCATACCTGCCATTGCCCGCCGCTTAGCGTATCAAGCGGTATATAGTCTAGAGCCAGCCCTGCGGTAAAAATCCTGATGCTGCTGTTGTTGTCTCTTTTCGCATCGGCCTCTTTTTGACTGAGTTCATTTACATGAAATTGTATATTGCTTTGTCCCCCGCAAAGCCATAAGTCGCCATACAGGATATTTTTCAATTCCACAAAGTTGTTGCCCTTTATTACAAGGTCAAAAGGGCCGCCTGCCGCATGTTTTGGAAGCACGATCATCCAGCTGCCGTTTTTGGATGCAGCAGTTTTATAAGTTGCGCCATCTATCGTTATTGTTACTTGTTCACCTTTGTCTGCCCAGCCCCAGATATTGCATGGCATATCTCTTTGCAGTACCATATTGCTTTGAAAAATATTATGCAGCCTTATGTTCGCATAAGCACTTACAAATAACAGGTTGAATAAAAGAAACGCAAGCCATGTCTTCTTTTTCATACTAGATAATGATTGAGGCGTTATTGAATTTCCGGCAGGATTAGGCCCGGCTTTACGCCTGCCCGTTTTCATGCATTCAAAAATAGTACAGTGTAAGCGGTAAACCATAAGCATGTTTTTTGCGCAACCGGGTTACCAAAAGCTTATTGGGGCTGCGGTGACCGTGGTGTGTGACAATTTCCTTTGGGTTTTTAACCGTGTTCACTGTTGGCATCGTTTTAGACTACCTATTTCCCGTGAGCAGCATAGACCAGCAATCTGAACACAGTTGCCAGACGAAATATTTGGTGCCGGTTTTTTAAAGACCACTGCAAAAGCGCAAATGTTCAAAAAAAGATTGCTCTAAAAATCAGGACGAAATGATCCTGAGATTGATCGTGAAAAATATCCAGGCCGGTCAGTGATCATTTTCTGCCCCAGTGGGGAAAAAAATCACCATGTTAATGTTTTTCGACAAAGTTTCAAAAGCTTTCGCTTAGGCATATATTTTTCAAACTGACGTCCTATGTGTATGAGAATTCCAGTTCTTGCCCTGTTCCTTTTCTTATGCCCTCTATGTATAAAAGCCCAGCATGATTCGCTGCCGGGTGTAAGCCAGCTTGTAAATCTTTCCCTTGAGGAACTGATGAACATAAAAGTGGTAAGCGCTTCCGGCTACCTGCAAACGCCATCTGAGGCTCCATCTACCATTACTGTTATAACTGCCCGGCAGATTTCTGAAAGGGGGTATGAACAACTGGAAGATGCATTGCGCGATATTCCGGGTATTGACATGATACATATAAATGGCTATGCACCTACCCTTATTTATTTCAGGGGTATGTATGGCGCCGAAAACCTTCGTGCATTATTGATGATCGACGGTATTGCGGAGAATAATATTCTCGGCAGTAATGATATGGCCGGCCCGGCATACAGCCTTCACAGTGTGGAAAGGATAGAAATTATCTGGGGGCCTGTTTCGGCATTGTATGGGGCAAATGCTTTTGGCGGCATCATCAATATTATATCAAAAAAAGGCGGCAATATAGATGGGCTTCATTTTGAAACAGGGTTTGGCAGCTTCAATACGATATTTCAAAAACTACATCTCGGCGCCCGGAAAGGCAAGTTTGAATTTGCCGCTTCGGGAACGCTGTATAGTACGGACGGACCGAAATTTACAAACAGGGATCCAAACTATACCGCTTCGTATGTTGACAAGGCGTTTTCTTTCAATGGCGCGGTAAGTTACTATGCGGCCAAATCCAAAACCACGTTGGGGTACCGCGTTTATCAAACGCCCATGGGTTGGGGCACTTATTCAAACAGCCCGACTGTTTATCTCGGTCTTCCTTCGCAAGGGAATGGCAATCTTGGTATACTCGGTGTTCTCCAGAGAGATATCAGGGGTGAAAAGTCGGGGCTCGATAATTCTTATCTCCGCACCTGGTATATACAAAACGAATACAAGCCCGGCGATAAATTGAATATACTGGGTCGTGTCGTATACCGTGAAACAGGCACCGCCGACGACTCCTACATATATGCCACCCTTGCCGGCACAAGGTTAATAAGGGTTCCGATCGCCAGTTACTCGAACCGGCTTTTTGGGGAATTGTCTGCCCGCTATGCTCCTTCCGAAAAACATACGATTTCTGCCGGGGTTGATTACTACCAGGATAACGTGGAAAGCGGGGCAAGACAGTCAACGCTCGATCTTACCACTATTTACCTGCTGGATGGCAAAGACACGCTGCTGAATCTCTATTCCACGTTTTTACCAAGAAAATATGACTTAAGAGAGAATTTTGGCAGCCATCTTCAATATGTCTACAGCAGTGCATTACTTGGTAAAACAAACTTCACGCTCGGCTTGCGCTACGACCACAACAGTTACTTCGGCGATGCGGCAAGCCCAAGGATTGCCATCGTAAATCAACCTGCTCCGAAACTTACTTTCAAGTTTCAGTTTGGCAATGCATTCCGTGCACCCACAAACCTGGAAATCCACCAGGTGATACCTGACAGCAGCTTTCATATAAAAAAGGAAAAGATACGTACCTACGAAATCAATGCGATCTATGCTGCGTCGAAAAACCTGCAGTTACAGGTAAATGGTTTTCGCAACGAACTTTCAGATGTAATTATACTAGGTAATCTTACCGGGCTGATTCCCGACAAAAATGCCGGCGTTTTTAAGATTACGGGCGCTGAGTTTAGTATGAACATGGTGGTGGCAAAAAATATCGCTGCGTTCTTAAATTTTACTTACCAGCATACCTGGGGAAAAAATCTCGCAACCGGCAATTCCGGTCAATTACCTGGTATGGCTACTGTAAAGGGCAACGCCGGGATTACGGTGCACCTGGAGGACCTGTTCATCTTAAGTGTCAGCGGGAATTGGGTGGGCCCGCGACGGTCGCCGCGAACCGACCCTTACGGGCCTGTTGCCGGGTATTTTCTCACCAACGCCAGCCTGAGCACAAAAGAGTTGTTCAAAGCCGGCGTGACGGCCAGTTTTCGCGTGCAGAATATGTTTAATACCCAATGGCTTGACCCGGGCTTTAGAACAGCTGACGGTTTTTTGTATTCAACCGTATTGGAGCAGCCGGGTATTACAGGGCTTTTTAAAATTGCCATTAATTTATAAGTGTGTATTTCGACTTTAATGAAACAGGTAGCCGCAATAGTTTCAAACCATGAAACAACAGGGACGGTAAAGGGAAGACCAGATAGTATTCCCGGCTTTGTTTCCAGTTATAGTGTACAAGAGTGCGACGCAAAGGACGATGAGCATGGTACTGCAGTTTGCCAACCATATCTCCTTATGTATTTTTTGAACACTTTCTTACATATGCTGAAGAGTATTATTGTTTGTATGCTGTTGGTTCTGTCGGCACAAATGGTTTATGCGCAGAACGAAGAAAGGGAAGCCGATCTTAAGGCTGCATTCATTTATAATTTCACGAAATACATCACCTGGAATGAAAGCCGTGGCGGTGATAGTTTTGTGATTGCCATTATTGGCCCATCTTCTGTTGTATCGCCCCTGAATGAAATCGCCAGGACGAATACCGTGTATAACCGGAAAATAATTGTGCGGAGTTTTGGCAAGCCGGATGAAATCGGTTATTGTGATATTCTTTTTATACCGCAGCATGTATCTTTTTCGCTGGAGTCTATTTTGAGTAAAGCTGGCACGGGCGTGTTAACGATAAGTGAGGAAGAGGGTTTTGCCCGGCAGGGTACTGCTTTGAATTTTGTGATTGTAAACGATAAACTAAAGTTCGAGGCAAACATAAAATCGCTGACTGCAGCCGGATTAAAAGCTGGCTCGCAGTTGCTGAAACTGGCGGTAAACACTTATTAACTAATGGGTTTTTGAAGCGTTTGTTTAGTGGTGAAAATACATGATATATCGATCAGGGATAAGCTGGTGCTGATGCTGGTTTTTACAAGTGTGCTGGTATTGATCGTTTTTTTGATGGTCTTTATTTTCACCGATGTTGAATCTTATAAACAGCGCAAGGCAAACAGCCTGGTGGGCCTGGCACATGTGATCGGCACAAACAGCATTTCCACCATTCAATTCCAGGATAATGATGCTGCGACGCAGATACTTTCGGAGTTGCAGAATGTTGCCCCGGAGATTGTGCATGCCGCTATTATGGACAGGACCGGGAAACTTTTTGCCCTGTATTCAAAGCCCGGTGCCGACGGCCTGACCATACCGGACGGGCTAAAGGTCAATAAATATTTATTTACAGATAAAGAGCTGTATGTAAGTCAACAAATATTCGACAACAACGTTATTGTTGGTACGGTTTTTCTGGAATCTGACTTATCGGAACTTAGAGATATTATTCGAACGAAATATGAACTCGCCGTTCCTTTGTTTTTTGTAGCCATCATTTTTTCTTTTATAGTGGCCCTTGTTGTGCAGCGATACATTTCAAACAGGCTGCTGGCGCTGGTTGCTACCATGAAGGAAGTAAGCAACACGGGGCATTACAAAGAATCAATTGCCGACAATGGTAAAGATGAAATAAGTATGCTGAGTAATGTTTTTGAAGACCTAATGAAACAGATAATGGAAAACCAGAGACGAAAAGATGAATTTATTGGGATAGCCAGCCATGAACTTAAAACACCGCTCACCAGTATTAAAGGCTATGTTGAGTTACTGGAGTCTATAGAAGACAAGCAACCTAACAAGCAATTCGCGCGCAAAGCGTTGGAGAATATCAATAAGCTTGAAAAGCTTATACAGGATTTGCTGGACGTATCAAAGATCCAGAGCGGGCAGCTTGAACTCAACTTACAGGAATTTTCTATCAGGAATTTTCTTGATGACACGATCTCGGGTTTCCAGATGATATCGAAAACCCACCTCATAGAACGACAGGATCAGTTTAACGGTGAAATAATTGTTGCAGACAGGCAACGGATTGAACAGGTACTCACAAATCTTTTATCTAATGCGATCAAATATTCGCCAGGTGAAGAAAAAGTAATTGTTCACAGCAGTACAAACGGTGCTGAACTGGTGATTAAAGTGACCGATTTTGGCATTGGCATCCCGCAGGAAGAACAGGCAAATATCTTTGAACGTTTTTACAGAACCCGTGACACATCCATACATATTTCAGGGTTTGGGTTAGGATTGTATATAGCAAAAGATATCATCAGCAGGCATAACGGAAAAATATGGGTTGAATCACAGGAAAAGGGATCGGCCTTTTATTTTTCATTGCCTTTAATGATCAGGCAGGCCGCCCCGGATGTTTAGGCGCCGCGATTGATTGGTTGACCAAAATGATTTAATAATTTGGAATGAAGAAAATCCTTATTGCAGATGACGACGTAGACATATTAACACTTATGGAAGCAATGCTTTCCATCCACCGGTTTAAGGTGCAAACTGTTTCCAACTGGCAGCATATCGACAGCAGTGTGGCACAATTTGAACCGGACCTTATACTGCTTGATATATCCCTCGGGGGCGCCGATGGGCGCGATATCTGTAAAACCATTAAAGAAGCCGAAGCAACACAGCATATACCCCTGATCCTTTTTTCTGCCAATGCTGAAATGGGCAGGAATATTGAACAATATCACGCGCAGGCATTCATTGCGAAACCTTTTCACCTTTCAAGCCTGCTCAAAACGATCGGTTCATACCTCGCATAGCCTTACATCATTCATTTTTTACAATACTTACCTTACCGTTTGTTTCCATGTACACTCTTTTGATCCTGCTGAGATCTTCTGTTAATGCAGTCGTTCGTATGCCCTGCATGATATCGTCTTTAGATATCAGCGCCCTGCGCATATTGTCTTCAAGGAATACGCCCTGGTCGTACAACACTATAGCTTCACCATCTGTCACTTTGCGAAGGCGCGGACTACGGACAAGCAGCCATGACAAGGAGCGGTGAATTATCACAATAACAAGGCATGCGGCTACAACAGGTACAAACGGCGATGAGCCTGTAACGGCGCGGCTTAATATGGCTCCCAGTAAAATGGTAATAATGCTGTCAAGCGGATTGTGCAGGCCAAATGAGCGGCGCCCCGATATTCTTATCAGCAACAGGGCGATCAAAAAAATAACAATGCCCCGGTCGCACATTTGTAAAGCAGTCAATTCTTTGCCGGAACCAAACAATAACTCTACAGTTTTCATGGTTAGCTTGTTGAAAATTTTCCCGACGATGTTTTCCTACGATGCACAAACTACGCCAAACCCAAACCTGGATAGTAAATATTCATGCAGTAATCCTAAGAAGACACTGCGGGTATTGCAGACTGTTTTAAGACTTCCATTAATCGTTCCTGTAAGTTGCTGCGTGAACGATAGTAGTCTTTTGTATTGAGCCAGATATTTAATTCAACCTGGTAGCCATCTGCCTGGATCTCCGAAATGCCGATCACTGGTTCCGGATCACGGAGTACCGCATCGAAGCCGTTAATGGCCGACAGCATGCTTTGCTTTATTTTCTCAAATGCAGTGTCAAAAGAAAAGTGCAATTGAATGTCTAGTCTCCTGGTTCCTTCCATGCTAAGGTTAACGATCAGGTCGTTCGATAATTTACTGTTAGGTATAATAACGGTTTTGTTGTCGTAGGTCAGCAGCAAAGTGTGGAAAATTTGTATGGATTTTACAATGCCTTCCTGGCCCTGGGCAATAATGATATCGTCAACACGGTATGGTTTTAATAATAAAATAAGAATGCCGCTGGTAAAATTCTGTAAGGTGCCCGAGAGTGCAAGCCCTGCTGCAACGCTTATGCCGCCGACGATAGCTGCGAACACGGTTAGTTCCAGCCTGAGTATTTGCAATACAGCCAGCATAACCAAAATCTGCAAGATGGCCGCCGATAAACTAATAAGAAAAGGTTTTAAAGAACTATGCACATTTCTTTTGAAAAGCGCCTGGGTCATCCAACGCTTCAGCATTTTTACCACCCACTGTGCAAGTATAAAAAACAGCAATGCCGCAAGAAGGCGTGGACCTGTCTGCAGGATCCAATTATATGCTGATTGATAAAATTTAGTAAGGTCCATATTGTTTTCTCGGAACAGCCTTGCTGAAGCCTTAATGCCGGCTGTTACCTTATGCGCTGTTCTTATACTTCCTGGCAAAGTAAATCAGCAGCAGGTTGGTAACGATAGAAAAGCTGTTTGTTGCAATGATCGGGATGTCATCTTTCTGAATGCCATACCATATCCATAATGCCAGTCCGCAGATAAGGACAATGCTCATGCCGGTACTAACCGTTGCGGCTTTCTTTTCCCTGATTATTTTCAGCAGTTGCGGCACCATCGAAAAGCCTGTGATGATGGCTGCTGCAATGCCAACTAGTTGTGTATTGTCCATGATTGATAAAAAATAAAAAAGCCAGTTATAATTGCTTATAACCGACTTTTAAGGCATAGAAATTTGATCTTATGCCTCTTCTTCTGCTGCTTCATAATTTATGTTATTCTCGGCAATGCTGGTGAGCAAGGCATCGGTTTCCTTTTCCTCGTTCAGTGTTTGTTCCAGCACACTTGCTACTTCGTCGTGACCCATTGTAACGGCCAGTTGCCTCAAGCCACCGTAAGTGGCGATCTCATAGTGTTCCACTTTTTGACCGGCGAGTATCAGGGCAACATCCCGTGTTGGCGTACCTTCCTCGGTGTCTTCAATCACGCCCTGGCCTTCTTCAACAATACCTGCCATTGCATCACATTTCTTTGCCACTGCTTTTTCTTCAAGCATTTCAAAAACCTGTTCCAACCTCCTGACATGCTCCTGGGTTTGTGACAAATGATCGGCAAAAGCCTGCTGCAACTCTGGTGAGCTTGCGGCTTTTTGCATTTTAGGTATTGCTTTCGTCAAATGTTTTTCTGCCCAATAAATGTCTTTCAGTTCGTCAACAAAAAACTCGTGTAGCACCGGGCTCATTTCTGCTGATGTCCGGGGTTTCGCTGATTTCTTTGGAGACTTCGCCGTAGTTGATTTTTCCGCCTTCGTGTTTTTCATAAACAAATGGTTTTTCTTATGTGGCTTAAAATTCATGCCAACTGGTGGATAGCCTTAATCATAATTCTGCAGCCCGGAAAATGTGTATTTTTTTGCGCAATGTGGAGAATGGGGACAGGCATTCAGCATTGAGCATCTCCTGTTGTTCGCAATAGTTGCAGAACAGGCTCAGGGCACAGTTTGTGCATCATCAACGCATTGCAACAACAGCTATGAATACACTTGCTATTTCGCCGATCAACACAAAAGATAAAACGATTAACGTGATCATTGAAACTCCTGCGAGGTCGCCCTATAAATATGCCTATGACAGTGAGCTGGAACTGTTTAAAGTAAAAAAGATATTGCCGCTTGGATCAAGCTTCCCTTTTGATTTTGGCTTTGTGCCCAATACAAAAGCTGGTGACGGTGATCCCCTTGATGTACTGGTAATTGCGGACCACCAGTTATTGCCGGGCATTCTTTTATCATGCCGTCCAATAGGAGTTTTAGAAGCTCTTCAGCAGGAAGGCAAGAAACGCAAAGTGCGCAATGACCGCATCATAGCCATCGCAGCAAATACAATCAGGTATGCAGGCGTGATAACTATCGACGACCTTAATAAAAGCCTGGTGCAGGAGTTGGAGCATTTTTTCATCAACTATAACAGGCATGATGGCAAAATATTCACGCCCAAAAAATGGGCAGGCGCAAAGGCTGCATTTAAGTTGATTCACGAGGCAACAAATAATAGTATATCCCAATCAGCCAATTCATGAAAAGAGGGAACGAAAGGCAGTTGAAAGAAACAGGTGCGCTGATGATGGCGTATAATCAAAGTATCGCTGTTGCGGAAAGTGTAACTTCCGGGCTATTGCAACATGCATTTGGTTCTATGGAGCATGCATCACTTTTTTATCATGGTGGCATTACGGTTTACAATATCGGGCAAAAAAGCAAGCAGCTGAACGTCGGGCCGATTCATGCCCTGCAGGTTAATTGTGTGTCGGAAAAAGTGGCTATAGAAATGGCAATAGGCGTTATCCATATGTTTAAAAGCGATTGGGGTATTGGCATCACCGGCTATGCGAGCCCTGTACCGGAGTCGGGTGGTGCACTCTTCGCTTATTTCGCTATTGCGTTTGCACAACAAACGGTTTACTCAGGGAAACTTGTACCTGATCAGCCGGATCCCACAGCCGCGAAGAATTACTATGTGCAGAAAATCCTGGAACAGCTTACCAAGGCGTTAAAAGAACGGCAATAAAAATCATCGCGGTTGTTGCCGCGATGAATGAATAAGCACTTCTTGAATTCAGCGCGCGGAATCGGTGTACACAGAATCTTTTAAAGATGGATTTGTTGCATCGGAATTGTCTGGTGCAGGACCGTTAGGTGATTCATGAACAGCCGGTACAGAATCGGCATTGTCTGCCCGGTTATCACTATCGTTCCCGCAGGAAATAAGTAGCGTCATAAACCACGATAATGCAATAGAGATGATCATTGTTTTTGTTTTCATGGTGCATGTTTTTTAAATCGGTAATTAAATAAAGGAGAAAGGCGATTATGCGCTTAACAATAATCGTTATAACCGCCCGGTGCGGGTACAACAGTCTTCGCTTCCTTCGTTCACACTACTGCATATCTATGAATATTATGCCATCCCTCCGGGTGTACCTGCCGGTGGTAATCTCGCTCTTTATTTGAAAGGAAAATAAACGCAGACGCAGGCACCATCATTACTGTGGGTAACTATGGCATATTTATTAGGTGAAAGGAAATAATTCCACGGCTGTGAAAAATCTTGCTGTAACAATCGCAACCCGTATGGGAAAACCGTCAATGGGAGCGTAAGCGATACATGGTATAATATTATAAGTCTATAACAAAATATCGTTCTTATGATAGCAAGAGACGGGGCAAAAGAAAGTTTATGGCAGCACACAGCTGAAGAGCTGAAGACCACTGCAACGCAGGGAGGCATTTACGATGTAATCATAGCGGGTGCAGGCATTACCGGGATAAGTCTTGGGTTGCAATTGCAAAAGCAGGGCCTTCGTTGTATTGTTCTGGAGGCAAACAGCATTTGTTTTGGAACCACAGGCGGAACGACTGCGCACATCAATACCTTGCTTGATACGCCTTATCCAGGCATCATTAAAGACTTTGGGGAAGACAATGCGCTGCTGGTAACACAGGCTGTAAAAGTAGCAATGGAATTATTTAAAACAAACATTGCTGACTACGATATAAGGTGTGGCTTTGAAGAAGCATCCGCATACCTGATCGCACAGGATGAAGACCAGGTAAAAGAGCTGGACGGGATTCAGGAATCCTGTCAAAAGCTAAACGTTCAAGCCGGGTTCAGCAATAACATTCCCGTTCCGCTGCCTTTTATAAAAGCCATGGAAATTCCGTCACAAGCGAAGTTTAGCCCCGTTGAATATGTATACGCGCTGGCCCTGGTATTTGAAAGGCTTGGCGGTGTTATCGTTCAGCAATGCAGGGTCATCAACCACCAGGCACAGATGGATTTAGTCACCGGCAAGGAACTTATCGAGGCCGGTACATCGCTCGAAGTTAGTTTTTATGGAAAGGCATTGGTGTATGCTACACATATACCTACAGGCGTGAATGTGCTGCATTTCCGGTGTGCACCCTACAGAAGCTACGCTATGGCTGTTAAACTGGAAGATGATTATCCCGGCGGATTGATCTACGATATGTATGATCCCTACCACTACTATCGTACACAGGAGATCAATGGCGAAAAATATTTTATTGCCGGCGGTGAAGATCATAAAACAGGGCACGAAGAAAATACCGAAAGATGTTTTCATGCACTGGAGGCACATGTGCGAAAGTTCTTTAAGGTAAAAGAAATAACACACCAATGGTCTTCACAGTATTTTGAACCGGCAGACGGACTTCCATACATCGGTAAACTGCCGGGCGATACCTCCAATGTATATGTCGCTACGGGTTTCGGCGGCAATGGCATAACCTACAGTCACGTGGCCACGCTGCTGCTCACCGATCTTATCGTCAACGGCAGCAGCAAGTATGAAAAAGTATTCTCGCCCAACCGGGTAAAACCTATTGCCGGCTTTTCCAATTTTATTAAAGAGAATGCAGACGTGGTAAAGCAATTCATTGCGAAATGGTTTGCTGCAGAAGACCTCGAATCCTTTACCGGGCTTGCGAGGGGCGAAGGAAAAGTGGTTACGTTCCAGGATAGAAAGATGGCGTTGTATAAAGACGATAATGGAAACCTGCATGCCATTAATCCTATCTGTACACATTTAAAATGCAGCGTTGCCTGGAATGCGGCGGAGCGGTCATGGGATTGTCCCTGCCACGGCGCGAGGTATGATGCGGATGGAGAAGTACTTACAGGCCCTGCCGACAGGAACCTTGAACACATTGAAGTTCGGGATTTGCTTGACGGGCAACTATAAGCACAGCGCCCAGTCTAATTTATAAAAGGAGCTATTTTTTACCCGGGGGTACTGCTGCTATGTGTCTTTTCCTGCAACGCACACTTGTAAACAGATCCCTGTTCGGCATAAGGTTTTACCGGTAAGTTAATTACACAATATGAAGCACGCAAAGAGCAATGCTGTTATAAGGATCGGCACCAGCAATGTTGTGGTCCCAGGTAATAAAACAACTTTCCCTAAAGCTTTTAAAACAAAGAGCCGACTTGGCTATTACGCGCATCTTTTTAATACAGTAGAAATAAACAGGAGTTTTTACAAAATGCCTTTACCGTCCACTTTTGAGCGGTGGAGCAGCGAAGTGCCGGGCGATTTCAGGTTTTCTCTGAAGCTTAGCAAAGAAGTTACGCATCAAAAGAACCTGCCGGATGCTTTACCGGTAATAAAAAATTTTATGAAGGCTGCACAGGGAACCGGTCATAAAAAAGGTTGTTTGCTCCTGCAGTTTCCTGCGAGCATCAACTTTGATTATTTCAATAAGCTGGAATACATTTTGAAGCAATTGAACAGTGAGGATCCGCAGAACGAATGGCGAAAGGCCGTTGAATTCAGAAGCAATAGCTGGTATGTAAGTGAAACAATGGAGATGCTGCATTCTTATGGTATATCGGCCGTGTTGCATGATATTCCAAAAGGAAGATTGATGAAGCCATTCGGTGAAGCGTCTTTCGTTTACCTGCGGCTGCACGGCCCTGCCGGCGATTACAGGGGCAGTTATACGGAAAACTTTTTAGAAGGCATTGCTGATGCGGTTAAACAATGGAAAGCTGGCGGCAAAGATGTTTACGTGTATTTTAATAATACCATAGGCGATGCATTCGCGAATGCCCGTTACCTGCAATCCCTGGCATCCATTTAAGTTGCTCAGTAAAGCACAGAACGCACAAGTGTGCGACGCAACAAAAGCTGAACAAAGTGCTGCTGCCGGGTAGCAAAAAATAATAAACACCCGTCAACGGGCGATATCAATTTTTACCTTTTTGTTTTTGATCTTTTCGTATTTGATCAGTTGGAGTGTGTGCTGCATTTTTGTTTTCCTGATGGCAACAAAAGAAAAGAAGTCTTTCACTTCTATAAGCCCTATATCTTCTTTTTTCAGTTGGCCTTTATTGCCCAGGAAGCCAACAATATCTACTTTATTTACCTTGTCTTTTTTGCCCGCCGCAATAAATACGGTTGACCATTTTGGTTTGGCTGGTAATTGCGTTTCTTCGGGGAGATTTATCTCAGTAACAGCACTGGTAACATAGGCAGGCATTTTTTCTGCGGGAGATAAAATAACAATAGCCGTACCTGTGGCATCCATTCTTGCCGTTCTTCCATTGCGGTGTTTAAAAACGTCCTCGGTGGCGGGCAGGTGGTAGTGAATAATGTAACGGATGCCGGGTATGTCGAGCCCACGTGCCGCAAGGTCAGTGGTCACCAGTATATTGGATGTGCCGTTCCTGAACTTGCACAACGCCGCGTCTCTTTCCTGCTGTTCCATTGCGCCATGATAGAACACATTTATAAGGTCCCTTTCGCGTAAGAGCTGGCTGCTGCGTTCAACCGCTTCGCGGTGGTTGCAGAACACGATAGCAGGCCGGCCGCCCAGATAGCACAGCAACCTGAACAGCGTTTCTATTTTGTCTTTATCCGGGCTGCTCACTGTTTGTATAAGCAATGCCTGGCTTACCTCTCCGGTTGAATAATCAAGTTTGACTGCCTGTGACATGCCTGCGAAACCAGGTATGCTCACAGCAGTGGTGGCAGAAGTAAGTATGCGTTTTTTTACCGATGGCAGCGATTGTATAATGAATGACATTTCTTCTTCGAAACCAGCTTCGAGCGATTTGTCAAATTCATCCAGCACCAATGTTTCAATATGGGGGGTGGTAATATTGCCGCGCCTTATGTGGTCTGCAATTCGCCCGGGCGTACCAACGATCAGCGCAGGCGGTTGCACGAGGTTATTTTCTTCTGTCTCCCTTGCATGGCCGCCATAGCAGCAGGTTATTTTAAAACCCGTGCTCATTCTTTTAAACACCTGCTCCACCTGCAACGCCAGCTCTCTCGACGGCACAATAATCATGGCTTGTGTTTTTTTATTGGTGCTATCGAATAACTGCAGAACGGGCAACAAAAAGGCAAGCGTTTTGCCGGTGCCGGTATCTGCAACCAGTATTACATCGGCGTGTTGTGCGTTTGCCTGCAGCGATGCCTCTTGCATGGCATTGAGTGCATCGATATCCAAAGCGGCGAGCGCTTTTTCAAGCGCCTGTTTTTTTTGTTGCATGACGGCAAAAATAGGAAAGAACAATTCAAAGGGCGAACCATTGTCTATTTCACTCACTGAAGAAATATCAAAAGCGTTACTTTATTTAGGGAAGCATGGCAGCCATGTGGCTTTTGTTGCACGTCTGCTCGCGGAGAAACGTTTCATGAATACACACTGCATGATGATCTGGATTATGAACAGAGCAGCTTATCACGCACTAACCATGTTTATGTGTAGAGCACCTGGCAGTTTTCACAAATAAAACTTCTTCGTTTTTTAACGCCGGTGTATTTTTTAATGAAGGGCAGCTTGCATCGCAGGCACAATTTTTTTGTGTGGGCAAGCCAGTGTTTTTTCAGCTCGTTGTTTCTTTTCCACTCCAGGAATTGAAAACTGTATATACGGGATTCGCTGATCATTTCTTTGAGTTTCGCCGCCGGCAGTTTATTAACCAGCGATTCAGGGTGAACACGAATACGGTACAACACTTCATTCTTAATGATATTGCCAACGCCGGCAAAAATATCCTGTTCCAGCAGCGCATCGCAAGCCATTAAACCCGGCCGTTTCTTTAATTTTTTACGTGCGCTTCCGGCATCCCATTCATCACTCATTACGTCTGCGCTCCAGTCGTAATGGTCACCCGGATCACCCGGTAAATAAACAATCGAACAGGTATAGAAATTTATTTCTCCGGTCTTAAAACGAAGGCTTAGCCTTATTGTTTTCCCGGGTTTTTGCTCGTTGATGCGATAACTTCCAAACATAAGCAGGTGTATGCGTATGGTTAGGTCTTTGAGGCATATCAAAAAATGCTTGCCCCAGCTGTTAAATGTTAGCACTTTCTTATTTAGTAGAAGACTATGATCGATTTTGCTGTCGCCGCTCACGGCAATGATTTTTTGCCCGGCAAATTGTTGAGCGGCTTCTTTCAGCAATACGATCGAGGGACCTTCCGGCATATAATTACAGGTTAGCTTGTGCGGGTGTGAATGCGTTCCTGTAATTTTTGGCCCGCCTCCATTTGCTGCACGGTGAATTAAGTAATCGCAGCAGCCAATATGATGCCATTTATGCCAGGGACAGGAGATTAAAAGAGTGGGTCTTGTTGGCAAAAGAGATAACAAAGAACTGGTAATTGTGCAATACCGTATGCATAAAAAGGCCTATGCAAAAAACTTTTCAAATGGTAAGCCAATAAAGCACTTATTGTTTAATCACCTGGTTCAAATGATTGTCTTGCCTTCTCATTTAACAGGTGTTTTTATGCTTATCTCACAAGCATCACAGTTCCCTGCTGATTATCTTTATTGCCGTCATTATCTGTCAGGCTTATCATCCAGATATAAACTCCACCTTGCTGCGGGAAACCTTTGTAACTCCCGTTCCATCCAGCGAATTTATCAGTTGTTTCAAAGACTCTTTCGCCAAACCTGTTATAAATAACCATATGAAAACTCTTAATAAAAGCCGGGTATTTTACACGGAACACGTCATTAATGCCATCGTTGTTTGGCGTAAAAGCCGAGGGCATAAAAAGTTGACAGCTTCCTTGCCTGATATCAATTTCGTCATAGCTGTTACCACAGCTGTTGCTAACATTTACAAAATATTTGCCCGGTTGCCTGACTTCAAATTCGGGCTTTGTGCTACCATCCTGCCATGTGTAGGAAACATTACCGGAATTCACTTTCAGAACGATCTGCTGGCCTGTACACAAAGTGGTATCACTGCCAAGATCAAACCGGGGCTTATACAGATAATTGACTGTAATCTCATCGGTAGTACTGCAGCCATTTAGTGAAACAACGGTACTATAAGTGCCTGGTTGGGTAACGTTGTATTGTGCAGTGGAAGTATTGTCCTGCCATCGGTAACTCGCACCGGCGCTGAACGCGGAAAGCCTGATTATTGTGCCTTCGCAAACGGTTGTATCATTCCCCAGGTTAAAACCCGGAGTAGGCTTATACAGTACAAGAATACTGTCTCTCAAACTACAGCCATGTTGCGAAACATCAACCCAGTAATATCCCGCTGCATCAACCGGGAAACTGTTGCTTACTGATCCATTCTGCCAAAGATATTGTGCAGCGTTGAGGGTTACCTGGAGTGTTAGCTTCTGACCTTCACACAAAGAAGTGTCATTCCCCAGTGAAAAAACAGGTAACGCGTTGTATTTTATCTCAATAGTATCTGCATTAATGCAACCATTGTCGCCTGTCACTTTTACTGTATAAATACCAGCTTTATTTGCACTAAGGGTAGAAGTTACGCTGTTATCCTGCCATTGGTAGAAGCTGGTGTTAGCTCCATAAGCGCTTAATAGAATAGCAGTATTTTCGCATAACGTTGTATCATTTCCCAGCCAAACTAAAGGCAACTGTTTATAGAAAACATTGATTGTATCGGAAGAAACACAACCTTGCTGGTTCAACTTTACCCAATATTGTCCGGGTCCCGTAACGTTTAGATGATCGTTTGCAGAATGATCTTGCCAAATGTAGATACTATTAGCTGCTGTAGCATCTAACAGTAGTTCCGTTTTATCACAAAGAGCCGTGTCATTTCCTAAATGCACTATGGGAGGCTGCCTGAAATTGATATGGATCGTGTCTTTTACAACGCATACGCCATTGTTTACCTGTACCCAATAGTCGTCACTGTTTTTTGCAACTATATTGTCAGTGGTTGAACCGGTGCTCCATTGATAATTTGATCCGGGAACAGTTACCTGTAAGCGCAGGGAATCTCCGGTACAAAGACTTGTATCTTTTCCAAGATTTACGGCCGCAGCATTTACATATACAACGTTTACAGTATCGCTTGCACTACATAAATAATTATTCATTATTGTCACCCAATATTTCCCCGGTTTTGTTACCAGGTATTGCTCAGCGGCAGTATTATTCTGCCACCAGTAAGTTGCATCTGCAATACCCGGAGCAAGTAACAGTGTTTCATTATTGCATAAAGTTGTATCAGCAGGTAAATTGAAAACTACCGGGGGCTTTAGGCCAACATGTATGGTGTCTTTAATTACACAGCCATTATTGTTGTATTCGGATCTTATAGAGTAATCTCCGGCTTTTTTTACCCAAATACTTTCGGTGGTATCACCCGTGCTCCATACGTTTACTGATCCGGGGTTTTCTGTGTAAAGCAAGGTTGAGTCTCCTGTGCATATCTGTCGGTCATAACCAAGACTTACATACGGTGTTTCTAAAAAATGTATAGTAATAGAATCAGTCAAAATGCAACCATCACAATCGTTTTGGTGCATTTCAACAATATAAGTCCCCTCACCATATTCGCCCAGTTGCATATTGTTTGCAGAACCAATTACATAAAGTCTCTGCGTGTTTCGCACCGTCCAATAGAAAAAGCCATTTATTACAGACTGCTGGAAGGGTATTGCTGAACCCCGGCAAATAGCGGTATCTTTTGGCAATCCTTCAAGCAGCCGCCGTTTGCTGTCTTTGATTTCGACGGAATCGCTGATGCTTTCAATCAGGTTGCCGCTATGATCGTATAACGTTGCTGCAACCAAATATTTTCCCGGTGCCGAAAAAGCATGCGGCGCCTTTATCGATGTAGAAGTGTTATTTACGCCGCTTGCAGGATCGCCAAAATTCCATTGGATATTTGCTATGCTGTCATTGGTTATTTCGAATGTTAATGGCGTTGGATAACAAAAGCCCGAATAGACAATGTTATTTTTTACTGCCTTTTCTGTGTAGGCATGATAAAACAGTGGAAGGTTGCCTCCATTGCCGTTTTGCATGTAAGAAGTGGAAAAGGTATAGTTTGCTGAAGAACCGATTCTGTTGGGAGATTGAATACTGGACATTGTACCCGTTCGTTGATAAGGGAAGTAGATTTTTTTATCTGCTGCTATCTGAACCTGCCCCCAGGTGGCAAGATCACAGAAGGAAAAACTGGAACCCAGTCTTTGTGCATAGTTGGAAAAACTGATTGAATCCTTATAGCAAAGATTGTATTGATAAAGATCTCCGGCACCATAACCGCAAGGCTGCAAGCCAAGGGCAAGGCCGATATAATATGCATAAACCAGCCTGTTGTCGGGCGAAAATTCAAGGTGACTAAAAGCAGCGTTTACATATTTATAATTAATCGAACGAACCCTGCTGCTAATTTTTCCGGAATGCTCATCAAAATCAAAAACTTCGATAAACCAGGAACTACCAAGGAAGGCGTCGGCGTAATCAACAAAATGTGTCGTACCCGCAATTATTTTTCCGTTGGGTGAGGTTTTCATTTCATCAAACCTGTATTGCTCTTTGAATGGATTTTGGCCTGCTACACTTTCAACTGGTGACGAAGCGATGCCGGAAGGATCGACAAGCCATGTATTAAAATGGTCTGTTCCGGGTTTATGTGTAACAAGCCAGAAATCTTCGCTTCTATCCTTGCGGGAAATTGTAAATCCGTAAGAGATGGCGCTATCTACTTTTACATCAGCACTGATAACATCCCCGTAGCCATTGTTAAGAGAAAGATCAATCAGTGAATACTGTAACATGGAGGAATTATGGCCGAGCCCATCTGATGTTACACTGGAATAGAAAAGATAGTATTGTTGCGGATATCCGGGTCTTCTTACGAAAAATACGTTTGGATTATCAGCGCGCAAGAAAATATCCATGCTTTTAAAATACGGTAGCAGGTTATATTTTCGGTCATACACCCTCGAATTGAAGGAGCCTGTTGTGCTCGTAAAAAGCAATAAATTACCAGCACTGTCGCAAATGGAGGCACCAGTTCCTTCTATAAATACCGGTGATGGCGACTTATCAACGGGCCCTGTTCCGGAAAATGTATAATGTTTGTCCGGATAGAGGAACCATTCACTGGTTTCTTTCTGCCCAAAAAGATGCTGTACCGTTAAAGCAATGGTGAATAATAAGAAACATCTTTTTACAAAGCTGGTTGCGATAACTTCAGGCATGGTGCGCTAAAAAAACTTAGTTTTTCAATCAAATCAAAGCGATCTGCATTATTTTCTGCTTAATTTATAAACAGCAGGTATTTTGCGCTATATGATATTTTGTGTTTCGCGCCATAGCAAAGGAACAATAGGCCAGCTGAACGCCATCAGTTCAAAATCATTTTTATGCCAGCAGTGTCTTACGGGTACAGGCGTCTAGTCTCTATTGATAATTGAATGCTATTTTACAGGTACACTTACGGTTGTAAAGATGGATTTAGTCGATGAAGATTAACCTGATAAATGATTGGAAATGCTATCGTAAAAATGTGGCTGCATAAAAATAAAAAGGCTCACATTTTACTGTGAGCCTTTCTGCGGACCGGACGGGAAATTCAGGACCAAAACCCTCAGTCCTCAACTTTATCTAATCTTATCTAACTTAACTTCAATGCAATGATTTTCAATGTTTTATAACAGCATTGAAAATGCTGGCCATGTAACTTTGTTCTACTTTATTCCTCTTTTAT
>DLKC01000087.1 GCA_002478885.1 Chitinophagaceae bacterium UBA7600 | reverse complement strand
GCGGCCGTTGCGATGTTTGTGAGGGCGGCGGCATGCGCGTGATTGAAATGAATTTCCTTCCTGATGTGTATGTGCACTGCGAAAAATGCAATGGCAAACGTTATAACCGCGAAACACTAGAGATACGTTATAAAGGCAAATCCATCAGTGATGTGCTTGATATGACGGTTGATGAAGCCTGCGAATTCTTTCAACCCGTGCATTATCTCTATCGCAAAATAAAGGTACTTAGCGAAGTCGGGCTCGGTTATATCACGCTCGGGCAGTCTGCTGTAACGCTTAGTGGAGGGGAGGCCCAGCGTGTAAAGCTGTCAACGGAACTGGCAAAGAAAGATACCGGCAAAACATTTTATATACTCGACGAACCCACGACAGGCCTGCATTTCCAGGACATACAGCACCTGCTCGATGTGCTCAACAAGCTCGTTGACCGCGGCAACAGTGTGCTGGTGATCGAACATAATCTTGATGTAATAAAAGTCGCCGATCATATCATCGATCTTGGCCCCGAAGGTGGCGATGGCGGCGGGCGCATTCTCTACGAAGGCACACCCGAAGGCTTATTGAAAGTAAAGGAAAGCCACACTGCAACTTTTTTAGCGCAGGAGATGAAGTAAGATTTTTTGGTAGCCGGCTTTTGTGCGTTGTGGCTTCCCGGTTGCGTCGCACACTTGTACAGCTTCGTCGTTGCTGAGCAAAGCGAAGTACCGCATGTGCGGTATGTCACTCACTTGTGCGTTCTGTTTTCATAGGAGCGTAATGTTGTTTGCAATCAGAGTAAATGTTTAGAATGCTAAGTTCTTATAACAGCAGTGATTGTTTTGTCACGGAGAATTTTATAAATTACCTTGTTTTTAAACTTCTTTATAGCAATTTCAAATCAAATCACTAACGAGTGTGAATATTTCACCTTTACTTGATGAATTATACGAGCAAATAAAAATCTCCAGTTCTCCCCTCTTAAGATTATTCAATGAGGGAATTTCAAAGCAGCAAATCGCTAAGGAAATGCTTTCCATTAGCTTGGATTTACCTGATGAGATAATTCAACTCTATGAATGGCGGAACGGAACAAATTTGTCCAGGTCTTCCATTCCAAACGAAACATGGCTGTTTCCACTAGGAGCATTTTGCACTTTAGAAA
Organism: Chitinophagaceae bacterium UBA7600; assembly: GCA_002478885.1. Lineage (GTDB taxonomy): Bacteria > Bacteroidota > Bacteroidia > Chitinophagales > Chitinophagaceae > DLKC01. The sequence continues at coordinate 26,057 of DLKC01000087.1, read as the reverse complement.
GTTCCATTGATAGATATAGGCATTTTGTGGGAAATGATGATTATTGGCGTACAGATATGCACTTATTATTCGAAGACTCTGGAGGTGAAAAGTTTTTAATTGATTGCAATAAGGATTCAGGCACATATAGAATGATTTATAAATATTCTATTGTATCTGTTGATTACGACGTGTTAATTACTGCCTATGATTCTATAGAAACCCTTCTCGCAACAGTAATCAGTTGCTTTAAAAAAGGTATTTACTATTATGATTTCACTGATACAATTGCCCCATTCAAATTTATACCCTCCGGCCATATACTAATGTCGAAGCAATACAATGTCAAATCTGATCTGTGGAAATTTTATGAGTGATTTAAATTCTCACAGCTTTACCCAAAGGGAACTCTGTGAGTATAGGCTTTACATATTAAATTCCACAGAGTCACCTGTAAGGGACTCTGTGGAAACCTAAAATCACGAATTCTCATTTTGAAAAAGACAGGGCTGGAGATTTTGATAAATTGAACCAATTTTTCATAGTGCATTAGGAAGAGATTTTAATGGCATTTAGTCTTACTAATTTCTCTGAAACAGAGGTCAAATTGAATAATCTGAGGAAAGAACGATCAAAAGCATTATTTGGCTTTTAAATGTTAAGTGCCTTAAAGCCACTACCGGTTAATATCCCCAAATATTGGTGTAGAACTTTCGATTTTTGCCTGAATGTTACTTAATTCGTCTTCAAGAGCAATTTTAATTCTTGCAGCACTTTTGCGGTGCATTTATCTAATCTCAATAACCGGGTTTAAATCCTATCCTGTTTCTTGGTACAGGTTTTCGTTGCGTTTCTATTAACTCTTTGAGCACTGTAAAAATATTTTCAATGTCTTTGCTGTTGCCTCTTACTTCTTTTTCCAGCTTAGCTAGTTGAACCAGTATTTCTTTGTGCGTTAGCGCATACTCGCGAAGTTTGGTGAACACTCTTATAATCCTGATATTAACTTCTATTGCAACATCGCTGTTTAATATACTTGACAACATGGCGATTCCCTGTTCTGTAAAAGCATTGGGCAACTTTCTTCTGCCACCCCAATTTGATGTCGCATTTTGCGACTTCAAGTTTTCGTACTCTTTTTTGGTAAGCGTAAACATGAAATCTTTTGGAAACCTTTTAGTGTTGCGTTTTACCTGCTCATTCAAACGCCTTGTTTCAACGGCATACATCCCGGCCAGGTCCTCATCCAACATTACTTTTTGTCCGCGTACAACATAAATCCTGTTTAATATCTTTTGTTCGGCAACCAGTATCGTCAATTCTTTTCTTGCCATTGCTTTATTGATTTTGTGGACATGAAAATTTTAACTACCAGCATCTTGATTTATTTAAAATGCGTACGACAGCTTTCTGCTTTCGCATAATCTTGATGTCGCATTTTGCGATTTCAAGTTTTACTATTGCTCCTGCTATAAGCAGCTTGCCTGTTCAAAAACAAAATATGATTTATAAACGAGTATTCATAATTATTTTAACCCGGTTACCCGAAAGGAAAACGAACAGCTTTAATCTCCTCTTAATATTCCTTTTTTCAGTTCTCACAGCTTTACCCGCAGGGAATTCTGTAAGTATAGCGTTACATATTAATTCTACAGCGTTCCTTCCATGTAACGTTCGTATGTTTGATTTCGAGTTAAATTTATTCTATCAAAGCAAAAGGGTTGAGAGAGCTGGGGACTCTAAGCAGTTTCAGAAACATGCTTATCCGCAGGTATTCCTTAACCTGTGGAGACCTAAAGAGAATTGTGTGAAGTGAAAATTTCGTTGGGATCTGTGCTTATTTTTTGAGCGAATCATAAACCATCAATATAAATGCAGAGCGGTCAAAGACTGCATTGTATTGCGTAAAGAGATTTTCCTCGGTAATCTGTTTGAACGTTTTCCCTTTTTTGATGTCGCCTGCAATTTTGTTGCGAATCATCTGAAGCATAGCTTTAAAATCGGCTACATCTTTTTCTGAAGCAAGATCTCCATGCCCCGGTATTATTTTGGTGTTGGCATCGGCTATCTTCATGATGTTTTCTGTGCCGGTGATCATTCCATCAATGCTGCCGCCATGTTCTGAGTCTATTACAGGTAGCCCGTAACGTACAAATACATCACCTGTATGCATCACATTTGATTCTTCAAACCAGATCAGAGCATCGCCGTCGGTATGGGCATTTTTCAGGTGGATGACCTTTAGTGTTTCACCATTCAGATGTAAGGTTACTGAATCAGTGAAAGTGATTTTAGGGAGTGCACTATAAGACAATGCGTCCTGTTTCATATTGAAAGCCGTAAGAAACTGATCGGTAGTTAACCTGCGTCTTACATTATCCTGTGCAACAATGATGGCACCTTGTTCTCCGAATATTTTGTTGCCATCTGTATGGTCAAAATGGTAATGCGTGTTAATGATAAACCGAACCGGTTTATCGCTGATGGCTGTCAATGCGTTCTTTATTTTTTCTGATAATGGGGCAAACTCATCATCGATTAGTACAATACCGTCGTTACCGGTTAACACACCAACATTTCCACCTTCTCCCTGCAGCATATAAATCTTATCAGTTATTTTAACTGTTTTTACCTGCACTGTGTCAAAATTCTGTGCCCGAACTGGTTTTGTAAATAGTGCAGATGCGATAACAAAGCATGTGGTGTAAATGAGTGTCTTCACTTTTTGTAGCGTTATGATTTAGCGTAAATGTATTAATAACGGTATGTAATAAAGATAAATATTCTATTTCCTTTTCTCCTTTTCGCTTTGTATTTTCCGTTGGTGCCTGTTGTGTGGAACGATGAAGTGCTTGCGACGCAACAGGCGATGCCATATTAAATCTGCAGCCGGTATCACCAACACAATTAACCTTATGCTCGTAAAAACCTTTGGCAGCGCCGTATACGGAGTAGAAGCGATAAGCATAACCATTGAAGTGAATGTGCTCGCCGGCGATCTTAAATACTACATTGTCGGCCTTCCGGATAATGCCGTTAAAGAAAGCATGCAGCGCATTGAAAGCGCTATTAAAACCAATGAGTATTACATGCCACGCACCAAGATTGTGGTGAACCTTGCACCGGCGGATATTAAAAAGAGCGGCTCCGCTTTTGATCTGCCTATTGCCATCGGCGTGCTCGGCGCCAGCGGGCAGGTTGATGAACCCGAACGTTTAAACGACTATGTAATGATGGGCGAGCTGAGCCTTGATGGTTCTGTGCAGCCAATCAAAGGCGCATTGCCTATTGCAATACAGGCCCGAAAAGAAGGCTTTAAAGGGCTTATTGTTCCCATGCAAAATGCAAGGGAAGCCGGCATGGTCAACAACCTTGAAGTGTTTGGCGTAACGCACCTGAATGAGGTTAGGGCGTTCTTTAGTAAAGAGAATAAGCTGCAGCCCGTTGAAGTAAATACCCGTGAAGAATTCTTTACCAACCAATACGAATTTGATATAGACTTTAATGATGTAAAGGGCCAGGAAAATATTAAGCGTGCTATGGAAATTGCAGCTGCCGGAGGGCATAATGCTATTTTGATAGGTCCGCCCGGTGCAGGCAAAACCATGCTGGCCAAGCGTTTACCTACCATACTCCCCCCGCTGAGTTTGTTTGAAGCTTTGGAAACGACAAAAATACATAGCGTTGCGGGCAAACTGCCCGAGAACAGTTCGCTGGTAAGTAAGCGGCCATTCCGTTCACCACATCATACCATCAGCGATGTGGCGCTGGTTGGTGGCGGCGGCATTCCGCAGCCTGGCGAAATTTCGCTGGCACATAATGGCGTGTTGTTTCTTGATGAGTTACCTGAATTTAAAAGAACTGTGTTAGAGGTAATGCGCCAGCCGATGGAGGAAAGGCGTGTTACCATTTCCCGCGCAAAGGTGGCGATCGATTTCCCGGCTAATTTTATGCTTATCGCTTCTATGAATCCATGCCCCTGCGGTTTTTATAATCATCCTGATAAGGAATGCACCTGTCCGCCGGGAGCGGTTCAGAAATACCTTAATAAAATTTCGGGGCCGTTGCTCGATCGCATCGACCTGCATGTGGAGGTTACGCCGGTAGCGTTCAGCGAACTGAGCAGCACAGGCAAAGGCGAAAATTCAGCCAGCATCCGTGAACGTGTTATCAAAGCGCGTGACATACAAACCGAACGTTACAAAGATCACCCCGGCATGTACGCCAATGCACAAATGAGCAGCAAGCAGTTACGCGAAATATGCGTAATCAACCAGGCAGGTGAGGCGTTGCTCAAGCGCGCCATGGAACGCCTGAACCTGAGTGCCCGTGCATATGACCGCATTTTGAAGGTGAGCCGTACTGTGGCGGATCTTTCAGGAAGTGCAGACATAAAAGCAGAGCATCTTGCCGAAGCCATTCAGTACAGGAGTCTTGACCGAGAGGGTTGGGCGGGATAGTGCGGATAACTGATTTGACCATTCCTGGTTATTGGAATTATGTTACAGGCTTTATCAAGCTTTTCGGCTTCGTTGTGTCACTCACTTGTACTTCCTGTACATTGTTCAGCATTTTCTATCTACCCAACATTTGCTTTGAGTAACTTAGTACAATCTTTAAATAATCACTGCGTCAATGAATATCGCCGCCGCTATTGAAGAGACGCTCGCAGCCATCGATAAACTTATTGAACAAAAGATTGCCGTTGGTTTGCTGGAGCGATTGCAAAAATCAGTAGAACAGCTGAAAAAGGAATGGGTATATAAAAAGCTCACACAGGAAGATGCTGCATTAAAGCTTTACCAGCTACAAACGGATTTACTCGGAACCGTAAGATTTGGTTTATCTGCCGATATTAAAGCATCAGCGTCACAGCGAAAAGACATACCCAATTATTTGTATTCGTTGCTGCAGAACAACCCGGCCTTTTCATCTTTCAACGATGAATCACCGCGGGAACATCACACGCAAAAAGCGAAGCCGCCCCAAACAGCAATGCCTGAAATGGCGGGAGCAGAACCACCGGAGCCACAGCCAGCGGCGGCTGCTGAAGCCGCACTTCCGGCCAAAGGAAAGATATTGTACGATATTCCCGACAGCATGAAACTGAATAAGCAACAAAAGTGCGTGGTACGTATTGCCAAAGATGAACTGACAGCCAAAGACAGCGATACATTCACCGATGCAGTTAAAATGGAAGACATTGTTTTATCGGGTGTAATGAAAGTGGAACTTATAGACATTGCAGAGCCACCACATTTCACCATTAAAACAATTAGCTCCGCCGAACAAGAAGTGGATGCAGAAAGTTATACAGAATGGTTGTTTTGGGTAACTCCGTTATTGAGCGGCGTATTTGATCTTATTCTTAAAGTCTCTGTTATTAAAACCATCGAAGGCAAGGAAAGAAGAAAAGACCTGGTATTTGAAAAAGCGATCAATATTGCAGCCGCTGCCGAAGATGCACCTGTGTCTACCGGCATTACTACCGAGCCAGCTGATACCTCGAACGACAATCTGAAAAACCTTGCCGATGAAAAAAATGTAAAGGTCATTGAGCCGCCAGCTGTTTTCATCTCTTATGCGCATAAAGACAAGGTTTACTTTGATATTTTTTCAGATAACCTCCGCAGCCAGTCAGCCTGGAATTTATGGACAGACCGTAGCATAGAGATCGGCACAGATTGGTTTTCCAATATTCAGCAATCTATAAAAGACAGCGACTTTGCAGTGCTGCTGGTGAGCGCTGATTTTATCAGCTCTGCTTTTATTAAGCAACATGAGTTTGCCGCTTTTATGGAGTTGGAAAAACTAAAACCGGGCTTTGCTTTTTTACCGGTGTTGTTAAGAGACGTTGACTTCACGAGATGGAACGAATTGGCTTCGCTGCAATTTTTCGTGGCTTACGGCGATGAGTATGGTATTCCTGAAATGCGTGGAAAATTGATCCCTTTTGCCAAGCTTTGTCGTTTTGACAATAACAGCCAGCTTATTCCCAATGATAATATCGACACTTACTTCAAAAATTTTGTTGCCAAAGTTGATAGGGACTGGCTGCGAACCAGGAAATAACGGTGGGACGAGTAGCTCAGTGTTATTGAAATTGAATTCCGCGTTGACTGCTGTTGCCATTATTTAGCACTAATTTTAATCGTCAGAATATCCTTTGTTGTAAAATAAATAGCTATGAACACAAAATTTAAAAGCCTTACAACGGCGATCATCATCGTTGCGTTACTCTCCGGTTGTGAGAAACAATTTACTTCAAAGGATAGCGCCGCTGTTCATGATGCAGTTGGCAGCCTGATAAGCGATAAACCCAATATTGTAATGATTGTTAGCGACGACATCGGCTACGAGATCCCCACTGCCGACGGAGGCCGTTCTTATTCCACTCCGAATATTGATAAGATCGCGAAAGGAGGTATACGCTTTACGCAGGTACGTGCCGCGCCTTTATGCTCTCCGTCGAGGTTCATGCTGTTTACAGGAAAATATAATTTCAGAAATTATGGGATATGGGGTATTATGGATACCACCCAACGAACAATTGGGAACATGTTGCAGGATGCAGGTTATACAACCTGCTATGCCGGTAAATGGCAACTTGATGGCGGCGATAATTCTATCCGCAAATTTGGATTTGACAAATACAGTGTGTGGCTTCCCTTTAAAGTATGCCCGGAGGAAACAGAGGGCTCGCGCTATAAAAACCCGAAGATCTACCAGGAAGGTGGCTATTTACCAGATAGCTTTACCAACGGCAAATATTCGGACGATATCTTTACCGACTACGTAGGTAAATTTATCGACAGCAATAAGGCAAAACCATTTTTTATCTGCTATTCCATGATCCTTGGCCATAAGCCTTACTGCCCAACACCTGATGATCCTGAGTTTGCCACATGGGATGCCGATCCTTATCACAGTGATACTACATTCTACCCATCGATGGTTAAGTATATGGACAAGAAAATCGGCCTGATTATAACGAAACTTTTCAAGCTTGGATTGATGAATAACACCATCGTTATTTACACCGGCGACAACGGAACACAAAAAGAAATAACCTCAAAATACAAAACCACAACCATACAGGGCGCGAAGGGTAAAACCATCGAGTATGGTATTCATGTGCCGCTTTTCTGCAACTGGCAAGGCACCATTGCTGCCGGCAGCATCAATGGCAGCATTATCGATTTTACCGATTTTCTTCCCACGCTGGCAGGCATTGCCAATGTGCCGGTACCAACCGCCTATGGTCCGCTCGACGGTACCAGTTTTTACCCACAGCTGGTGGGCTTAACGGGAAATATAAGAAGCAGCATGTTCACGCATTTTGATCCGCAAAATTGCACGGGCAATGATAAGAATGCGAGGTATGCGCAGGACAGTATGTATAAATTATACGAAACCGGGCAGTTCTATAATTTTAAAACCGATGTATTTGAAAAAACGCCTCTCGCAGATTCTTCGCTGAGTGCAAAACAAAAACGCATCAAGAGAAGTCTGCAGGCGGTAATAACACAGATGCATAATTAGAAATTTTTTTGAAGCCGGCTTTTGTACTCCATGCATCGTCCCTTGCGTCGCACCAGTTGACTGCATAACGCTTGTAAATAAGCGCGCAGTAAGGGTTTTATCGATGTTGCGGCAAGCAGCAAGCCGATGATTAATCAGCACATTGTCGAGTGAAAAACCGCGTTGCGTTCGGAGGTAAATTAAAGGAAAGAAAAAAAATTTGTTAGAAAATCAAATCTTTTTCTATTTTTACGCCCGATTCGTAAAAAACCAGACCCTAACATCTTTATTCTGAAACAACAAACCCTTTAGAAAACTAGTTTCCCGAATAAATTTAGGTAAGAAATTGAATCAACAAGTTTTGTGTTGCATGCTCTAACTGTGTGGCTGCGCATATCACTTTATGATAGTGTATATTTTTTAATCCGAACAATAAAAAACCGCCCTTATGTACCCTTTTTACCCAAAAACGAAAAATTATTCGTTTACCCTTAAATGCTTTGCAATAATAATGCTGTTAATCCCGGCTTTTGCAAATGCCCAAAATCTTACTTCTGTTATCAGTTCCTGCACCGGCTTTCGCACCCAAACACAAGGTGGCTGGGGAGCAGATGCGCATGGTGGTAACTCAGGCGTCTACCGTGATGCTCATTTTTCTACCGCATTTCCAAATGGACTTACTATCGGTTGTTCCGGTGGCAATACCCTTAAACTTAGTTCCGCTGCAGCTGTAAACTCCTTTCTTCCCAGTGGAACTACTGCTTCCGTTTTACCTTCAGGTAGTATGGTTGATCCCGGAAGCAACTACAGCAATGTACTCGCAGGCCAGTTAGTAACGGCTGTACTCAATGTTGGCTTCGATCTTAATGATGCTGCTTTCAGCAGTAACAGCTTAAACACAGGCGATCTTATTTTTAAAAGCGGAACGTTTGCCGGTAAAACAGTCAACCAGGTTATTACGATTGCCAACAACGTAATTGGTGGTTGTAGCGGTTCTTATACAGTTACCGATCTCAATAATGCGCTTACTCTATTTAATGAAAATTATGATAATGGTACAGTCGACAACGGTAACTTCTCTTGTACACCTACTTGTAATATCAGCGTTAACGGAAGTTATAAAGACATCACGTGCCATGGAGAAAACAATGGCTCAATCGGAATTACTGTTTCAGGAGCAAATGGCGCTGTCACTTATTTGTGGAGTGACGGTAATACAGAGAAGGACCGCACTGCTCTTGCAGCCGGAACATACAGCGTAACGGTTAAGGATGAAGGGGGCTGTTCAGCGAGCAAGTCTTTCGAGATCAAAGATCCTGTACTGCTTACCGTAGAAGAAACTCATATTGACGTGGCTGTTGTAAATGGCGCGAATGGCTCAATTGATATAACAGTAAAGGGTGGAACAGCGCCATATACCTATTTGTGGAATGATGGAAACACCAGTGAAGACCGCACAGGACTCACTGCGGGCAGTTATAGTGTAACGGTAACAGACGCGCATAAGTGCACTACAGGCAGCACAATTGTAATATCCGGCCCTAACTGTAATATCGATGTGGCAGGTATAGCAAAAGACATAACCTGCCATGACGATAATAATGGATCAATTGATATTGACGTTACAAACGCTTCGGGTAATGTTACTTACTTATGGAACGATGGCTCTACAGATGGTGACCGCTCCGGGTTAACTGCGGGCTCTTATTCAGTAACCGTGAAAGATGCGGTAGGTTGTACTGCAAGTAACAGTTTTACCATTCATGAACCAGCAGTGATCGATATCAAGGAAACTCACGTGAATGTTGCGTTGGTTAATGGCAGTAACGGCTCTATTGATATTGCAGTTACTGGTGGCACAGGCGCTTATGAATTCCTGTGGAACGATGGCTCAACTAGCGAAGACCGTACTGGTCTTACAGCCGGCGACTATTCTGTAACTGTTACTGATAAGAATGGTTGCAGCAGAGGTTTGGGCGTAACAATTTACCAACCACAGTGTAACCTTGAAATCAGCGGAAGCCTGGAAAATATTACCTGTAACGGCGCTAAAAACGGCTCTATCAATGTAACGGTTTCAGGTAACGATGGTGCAGTGAATTATTTGTGGGCCGATGGCTCAACAGACGAAGACCGATCTGGACTTGCTGCAGGAGAATACACTGTAGATGCTGGTACTGCTAATGGATGCAAAGTGAGCAAATCTTTCACCATTAGCGAGCCAAATGCACTTAACGTAACTGAAACGCATGTGGATGTAACTAAGGTGAATGTTAGCACCGGCTCGATCGACATTACTGTGACAGGCGGCACTGCTCCGTATACATACCTGTGGAATGATGGCTCAACAGATGAAGATCGCACCGCATTAAAAGCAAGCAGTTATTCAGTGGTTGTAACCGATAAAAATGGTTGTTCAAATGGCATCAACGTAACAATAAAGCAACCAACCTGCAGCCTTGCTGTCAGCGGTAAAACCACCAATGTCTGCTGTTACGGCGCCAACACCGGTGTAATTGACATTGCGACTACCGGCAACAACGGGACTGTTACCTACCTGTGGAATGATGCTGTTACCACCGAAGACAGGTTAAACCTGGTAGCTGGTAGCTATAGCGTGGTGGTTACTGATGATGCAGGCTGTACAGCAAATGTATCTTTTACTATTGCACAGCCCAAGAAAATAAAAGTTGTTTCTACTGTGACTAATACAACCGGAACAAATAAATGTGATGGCACTGCACAGTTGTCGGCAAGCGGTGGCCAGAAACCTTATACGTACACCTGGAACGATGGTTATGTTGGCGAAGCAAGGACTGGCCTCTGCAAAGGATCTTACACGGTAACGGTAAAAGACAAAGCAGGTTGTACCTCTGTTGTAAAACTGAAGATTATCTGCGGTGGAACGCCCGGCATTGCTGCAGCGACTACCAGCAGCACAGAATCTACTATAGTAAAAGAGGATGAAACGGTTGCCACAGACGCTATTGTGGTTACTGTTTCTCCGAACCCAACAAGAGGATTGGTAACGGTTTCGGTAAGGGCTAAAAAACCTTCAACTGCTACCGTGGCAGTGTATGATATGACAGGCAGAGTGATGCAATCGCAATCGTTCAATGTATTTGAAGGTGCGAATACAAAGCAGCTTGACCTGGGCACTTATAACAAAGGCGTTTATAACGTGCTTGTTATAAATGGCGCGGAGAAGCAATCCATTAAAATCATTCTTGATAAATAGTACTTGTTTAGAACAAGGGGTGTTGAAGTGTGGTCCTGGTTTTCCGGGACCACTTTTTTTATGCTGCCCACTGAACCTAGCGATGAACGGAGCGTCGCAAGCAAAGCCTAATAGTATTAATGTGGTTGGTAACAAAAACTTGTATTGGTGTCTTGCAAACCGTTGGCCTCAACACATTCAAATTTGCAGGCTTAAAATAAAAATGGTTATTTTTAAAAAAACGATTTTATGTCATATAAAGACCTGAGTACGGCGCATCAATTGTTGTCTGATCTTTTTAAATGGCCTTCTTCTGCGGCTGAGTGGCAGCAGTATAAATTGAGCGATGAACAAGTTGGTTTTTTTAAGGAGAACGGTTACTTGCCCAATGTGAAAATGCTTGACGAAAAACAGGTTGAGCAAATTAGAAATGAGATTGCGGAATTGGCCGATGTTAAACATCCAGGGCATCATTTGTTTTATGAGTTTCACAGTAATGAATCGGCAGACCCGTCGACCATATTATTTCATGCACTTGGAGCCTGGCGCATTACCGATGGCTTGCACGATGTATTGTGGAATCCACGTTTTGTAATGGCGGCAAGTCAGTTGCTTGGAAATGTTCCTGTGCGATTCTGGCACGACCAGTTGTTTTGCAAACCCCCGAAAAAAGGTGGCGTGGTTGCGTGGCACCAGGATTACTCATACTGGACAAGGACAAAACCCATTGCTCATTTAACCTGCTGGTGCGGCCTCGATGATTCAACTATTGAAAATGGCTGCCTGCAATATGTTCCGGGAAGCCAACGCTGGGGCTTACTTGACAAGCCTGAACTCGCGGGTAATATGATGGGTATAATGGATTACCTGACCCCACAACAGCGGGAAGAATTCAGACCTGTGTACGTAGAAACAAAAGCAGGGGAGGCTATCTTTCATCACTCGCTAACATTGCACGGCAGCAGCGAAAATAAAAGCGATCGCCCCCGAAGGGCTTTCGTGCTCAATGTGTTTGAAGACGGCGTTAAAAGCGATACTGATGATGAACTGCTGGCAGGCGTTCCTGCAGTGCCGAAAGGAAATAAAATGGAAGGGCAGTTTTTCCCGCTTTTATTCGACGGCATAAAATAAACACCTTAATAACGACAGGAAAAAAAGCGAAGATTTTCTTCGCTTTTTTTTGTTGAAGCTTTGCATAGATAGCTTTTTATATTATGAGATATTATCACTAAACAGCATCTTTGCTTTTTACAGTTTGCTTCATGCAAAAATTTCTTGTTATACAAACAGCTTTTATTGGTGATGTGGTGCTGGCAACGGGCATCCTTGAAAAATTGCATGAATACTATCCCGATGCATGCATCGATTACATGGTGCGCAAGGGAAATGAAGGATTGGTTAGTGGTCATCCATTTCTACACAATGTGCTCGTTTGGAATAAGAAAGCTGGTAAGTATAAAAACTTGTTGGCATTGCTGAAACAAATAAGAGCGGAACGTTACGATAAAGTGATTAACGTGCAGCGCTATGCAACCACGGGATTTGTGACCGTTTTCTCCAACGCCAAAGAAACAATTGGTTTTGATAAAAACCCCTGGAGTTTTTTGTTTACCCACAAGATCAAACATTACATGAGTGCAAACGGGCATTCATTGCATGAGATCGAAAGGAACCATTTTCTTGTTGCTGCATTTACAGATGACCAGCCAGCAAAGCCAAAGCTTTACCCTTCGCCGAAAGACTTTGGAAAAATGCTGCCACTTAAGCAAAAGCCTTACCTGTGTGTAGCGCCTTCTTCCGTGTGGTTTACGAAACAATATCCAAAAGAAAAGTGGATCAGCTTTCTCAATAATCTGCCTGTAAAATATGATATCTATTTGCTGGGCGCGCCCGGTGATGCGGCGATTTGCGAAGAGATAAAGAAAATCTCGCTTCATCCTTTTATTATTAATATGGCTGGCAAATTAAATTACCTTGAGTCAGCCGCGTTGATGAAAGGTGCCGAAATGAATTATGTAAATGATTCCGCGCCAATGCACTTCGCCTCCGCGGTCAATGCACCTGTTGCAGCCGTTTATTGCAGCACAGTTCCTGCTTTTGGATATGGCCCGCTCAGCGACAACAGTTTTATTATTGAAACCGAAGAGCAGCTCAGTTGCAGACCCTGTGGATTGCACGGCTATAAAGCCTGCCCCAAAAACCACTTTAAATGTGCACTCTCTATTGAAGATGCGCAGTTGCTCCAGGTTATCGGCCAATAGTGCAGGTAATTTAACGGTGATTATTGCCTTATTTTTTTGTTGGTATTTGGCATTAGAAAATTTATGCGTTTTATTTCAACGAAGGTTCAATGAGCCTGCCAATTGTGGGTTGTACTAACCAGGGATACTTTCATACTTTTTGGTTGCTGTTTTTATTGCCGGTACAAAAGATCAAAACCTGCTGACACGCGCTGTTATCCTTGAGGTGGTGATGATTTTTTTATGAAAAGATGTCAGGCTGTAAATGTCTTCGCGAAACGGAAAATATTGAAGTTGGGGTCTTTGGTAAAAGATTCTTTAAGCGAAGTGAACAAAGCGTCTTTTTGAACGTCGTGCATTCGTGCAGACTGAATAAGCTGGTACACTTTATCGGCCAATAGCCAGTATTTTTTATCTGATACACTGATGGATCTGGTCACTTCCACAATGGCGCTATACAGATCATGTAACCCGGTTTTTTGCTCGGCCGAGGTTTTTATAATAGGAACCTCGCCTTTACTCTTTAGCCAGGTTGGTGGAAACATCATATGCAGGTTTCTCGAAAAAAGGTCGGCACCCGGCCTGTCGCTTTTGTTTACCACGAAAATATCAGCAATCTCCATGATGCCGGATTTCATGGTTTGTATTTCATCGCCGCCTTCGGGCACCAGTATCAATACAGTAATGTCTGCCAGCCCGGCAATCTCTACTTCATTCTGGCCAACACCAACGGTTTCCACAATTACATAATCGAAACCGCAGTATTTAATGTATTCAGTTACCTCGATCATCATCGGGCTAAGTCCGCCCAGTTCCTTCCGCGAAGCCATGGACCTTATATAAACGTTGGGGTTTGTATACCATTGATTCATCCTAATGCGGTCGCCGAGTAATGCACCCATATTAAAAGGAGAAGAAGGGTCAACACATAAAACCGCAACGGTTTTGTTATCGGCAACCATTTCTGCAATAAGCCCATCAACGATTGTACTTTTTCCCGCACCAGGCGCACCGGTTATACCAACTATCGTCGCTGCTTTTTTTTCTGTACCAGTATTGAGTAAAATGCTATCGTATTCACCGATGCGATTTTCGATCAGTGAAATATTCCTTGCGATTGTTTTAATCTCCTCCATTGATTGTCTGCGGCATTAATGCTTATTGAAAACCTCTATTTTTAGTTCAGATAATACGATAGTTCCTGAAGTCGAAAGGTCTTATGCCGGTTAATTTTTCAAATCTATAAAGCAAAGCATCTTTGAAGTCGAATCTTTTTTTAGACAGGTCAAGCTCAACATTCCAGTTCATTTTTTCAATGCGCTCCTTCATAACAGAAGGATGTGTTCCGGCAAATTTTTGCAGCGAGTCAAAATCATCGTAGTTGAAAAAATCTTCCTCCTCTAAGAATTCCCTCCATTCTTTGGTGTCTTCACTCCAGAACCGGCTTACATTTTTTCTCTTCCGCATCATGGAGACCGGGCTTTTTACCCATCCGTAGTGATACACATAAGCATCAACAGGTTTTACATTGAGTTTAGTCTTACCAACGCGAAAACCTTGCGCATCTCTGTAGGCATGTATCGTTTTGTCGTTTTTAATGATCCGCACTTCGTGGTCGTACCATTTTCTGCTATCGCCTATATAATCATAGGTTCCATAAAAATGCAAGTATTTAAAAACAAGGCCCTGCACTCTTTCATCATCCTTGTATTTTTTGCAGGCTTCGAGAATGGCAGGGTGATATTTCTCATGCACGGCTTCATCGGCCTGTATATAAAACGCCCATTCGCTTGAAGGATCTATCAGTTGAAACGCCTTGTCTGTTTCAACCGCGAGTACACGGCCTCCTTTGCGCAGCGAATCATCCCAAACCGAATGGTGGATCTTTATTTTCGGATCATTGATGCTTTGAATGAGTTGCTCCGTTTCATCATCTGAATTGCCGATAAGCACGATCATCTCATCCACAACAGGTAATATAGAACCAATGGCTTCCAGGATCGGGTAGTCGTTGAGCACCGCATTTCTAATTATAGTGAAACCAGAAATCTTCATATGAGAAATTATAGTACAAATAAAGTGAAAATATGCAGCAATAATTTTTTCACTTTTTTTAAAGTTGTAATAAAAAGCTGAAGCGGTATATTGCAAACCCGAAATTTATTTATGATCAATTTCATTCCAATATTTCCTTTGGCACTGGTAGTTTACCCGGGTGAAAACCTTAACCTGCATATTTTCGAGGAACGTTACAAACAATTGATCAATGAATGTAATTCCCAAAAGAAAAATTTTGGTATCCCTTCAGTTATCAACGACAACATTGGTGAGTTTGGCACGCTTGTACGAGTGAAGAACATCGCTACTGTTTACCCTGACGGGCGAATGGATATCACCGTTGAAGGGCTTAATGTTTTTAAGGTGCTGGAAGTTATAAAAGATGTGCCCGATAAATTATACAGCGGAGCAATCGTGAATTACCCGGAAAATGAAATAATGCTGCGGGCAGGCATGATGAATAATATTTTGAGCAATATAAGGGAGTTGCATCGCCTGCTTAAGGTTACCAAAGATCTAAAAAAACCCGACGAACAGTTGTTGAGTTACGATGTGGCGCATCACGCAGGCCTTAACCTTGAAGAAGAATATGAGTTACTCGGCTTGCTGCGGGAAGATCAGCGCCTTGAATACTTAAAACGTCATCTCAAAAAGTTATTGCCACTGGCCGGGGGCATAGAATCACTAAAAGAAAGAATTCAAATGAATGGCCACTTCAAGGAACTGAAAGGCTTTAATCTCGACTTGTGATTTTTTTGAGCCCCAGGCTTTTATCAATCAACTCATCTTCGTTGCGTCGCACACTTGTACTGCAGCAAGCCATTAACTTCCGCCGGGGCAAAGAACAACGAATTTTTGCGGCAGGCTTAATGCTTAAGGTTATCAAGTTGATTCCCGCAACTTGCCGTGCAAAGGAGTGAACATGACGCCCTGCCGGCGCTTACAGATATGATTGATGCCATAAAAACTGAACCCAGAAACGAGCGTGGCAACAGGCGAGGCCATGAAATACAAATGCTCGGACAACCCCTCTTCTTTTATTCATCATTGCGTTTTTTGTTATTCGTTAACTTGCAATACATCGATAAATTATGCCTTTTAAACTATATACACCATACAACCCATCGGGAGACCAACCGGGAGCTATTGAACAACTGACGGAGGGCGTTTTTTCAGGGGAGAAATGCCAAACTCTGCTTGGAGTGACCGGTAGTGGTAAAACTTTTACGATAGCCAATGTTATTGCCAATACGCAGCGGCCAACGTTGGTGCTAACACATAATAAAACACTGGTTGCGCAATTGTACGGCGAGTTTAAACAGTTTTTTCCCGACAACGCTGTTGGTTATTTTGTTAGCTATTATGATTACTACCAGCCCGAGGCTTACATGCCTGTCAGCGACACGTATATTGAAAAAGACTTAAGCATAAACGAGGAACTCGATAAACTTCGGTTACAGGCGACCAGTGAACTGTTGACAGGCCGGAGAGACATTATTGTCGTAGCAAGCGTGAGTTGCATTTATGGTATTGGCAACCCAACCGAATTTGAAAATGGTATTGTGCGTATCCAGAAGGGGCAAATGATATCGCGCCAGGGATTTCTGCATTCGCTGGTTAATAGTCTTTATTCACGCACGCAGATCGAATTCAAGCGGGGCACATTCAGAGTGAAGGGTGATACGGTTGATATAAACCTCCCTTACGTTGATTACGGTTTTCGCGTCACTTTTTTTGGTGACGAAATTGAGGAGATCGAAAGCATAGATGTGCAGACTAATAAACGCATTGGTACTTTGGAAAATGCGGCAATTTTTCCCGCCAATTTATACATTGCCCCTAAAGACATGATGCAATCGATCATGGCCGAGATCCAGGATGAAATGATGTTACAGGTAGAATATTTTAAGAAAAGCGGAAAACTGATAGAGGCGCAGCGTTTAAAAGAACGTGTGGAGTACGATCTTGAAATGATGCGGGAGCTTGGTTATTGCAATGGTATAGAAAATTACTCACGCTTTTTTGACCGGCGTAGTCCAGGTACAAGACCATTCTGCCTGCTTGACTATTTTCCGAAGGACTTTTTATGTGTAATCGATGAAAGCCATCAAACAATTCCACAGGTTGCCGGCATGTATGGTGGCGACCGCAGCAGAAAAATGATTTTGGTTGACTATGGCTTTCGTTTACCAAGTGCACTGGACAATCGCCCCCTTAATTTTCATGAATTTGAAAACATGGTGGGTCAAACCATATTTGTAAGTGCCACTCCCGGCGACTATGAGCTGGAGCAAACAGGTGGCGTTGTTGTAGAGCAGGTTGTAAGGCCGACAGGCCTGCTAGACCCGCCAATAGAGATAAGGCCAAGTGTTAACCAGATAGACGATCTGCTTGATGAGATTGACAAGCGCGTTGTTAAGGGTGATAGGGTATTGGTAACAACACTTACCAAAAGAATGGCGGAGGAAATGGACAAATACCTGCACCGGATAAACATTAAATCAAAATACATACACAGCGATGTGGATACGCTCGAACGTGTGGAAATATTGCGACAGCTACGACTTGGGGAAATTGATGTGTTGGTAGGGGTAAATCTTTTGAGAGAAGGGCTGGACCTGCCCGAGGTTTCTCTCGTCGCAATACTTGACGCTGACAAAGAGGGCTTTCTCAGGAATGAGCGATCGCTTACGCAAACGGCAGGAAGGGCTGCAAGAAACGTTGATGGGCTCGTGATTTTTTATGCTGATAAAATGACCGAGAGCATGCAGAAAACAATTGACGAAACCAATCGCAGAAGAGAAAAGCAAATTGCTTACAATATAGAACATAACATTACACCAACGACTGTGAAAAAGTCGGTTGAACAGATCATGAAGCAAACCTCGGTGCTTGACATTAAGGGGTATGACCTGAAAAATCCCTACGCCCTGGCGCCGGACGCAGATATTCTGACAACTGCCGCCGAAGATCAGGTTCAGTATAGAACAATTCCCCAAATGGAAAAGGCGCTTGGCAAGATCAAGAAATCAATGGAAAAATCGGCCCGGGATCTGGATTTTATTGAAGCTGCGAGACTCCGCGATGAAATGTTTAAAATGCAGAAAGAATTGGAAGAAATGAAAAAATAGACTTTGGTTCCTGGCCTCTGTTCGCTGGCCAGAGCTTTTGTTGCGTCGCACACTTGTGCTTTTGCCTCACTGCGGCTGTTTAAGGGTATCATTTACCGGTTAATAACGGCTGGATACAAGAGGCACATTGTTTTCTTTGATCATTTCTTTTTGCCAAAAGCACATGTGATAAAAATATTGAAATAATTTTTTTACCTTAGTCCAACGCTGGAATTATTAATGATTGCTAAGATGCCATTTGCGAAAACATGCTACATGATAACGAAAAAAGACCTTTGTAAACTAATCTTTATCCTTCTATTATTGGTTTGTAATTTTTCATTTGCACAGTCAGATTTCAGGTTTGGTTTAAAGGCGGGCATCAGTATACCCAACTTGCAATCTTCGGGTGACAATCCTCTTAGTAGTGGCTGGTCCTCAAGGCAAGGCCCCTACA
Organism: Chitinophagaceae bacterium UBA7600; assembly: GCA_002478885.1. Taxonomy (GTDB): domain Bacteria; phylum Bacteroidota; class Bacteroidia; order Chitinophagales; family Chitinophagaceae; genus DLKC01. The sequence goes on along the minus strand of DLKC01000087.1, from coordinate 7,475 downwards.
TAGGTGTTGTCACTGATTTGAGATTGGATAAAAATCTGTATGTACAGGCCGAGCTGAATTATTCCTCCCAGGGAGGCAAAAAAGATGGGGTTCAGGCTATTCCTGTATCGCCGGAATATGCTTCCTTCTTTCCTGAAGGTGTACCTGTACCCGCTTATCTGTATTCAAGCTATAGTAGTGAAGCAAAACTGAATTATCTCGAATTGCCTTTGATGCTTAAATATGAGTATCCATTCTCGCAAAAGTTCTCAGTATTTGTAAATGGAGGTCCATACGTGGGTTATTTGTTGAGTGCCAAAAATGTAACTTCCGGAACTGACAATATCTATTTAGACAAAACGTTGACTATGCCGTTGTTGCCGGCGCCGGTTTCCTTTGATGCAAATACAGATATAAAGTCAGATCTGACGAGCTTTAATGTTGGTGTACAAGCGGGTATAGGATTTGCCTACAGTCTTGGAACCGCTGGCAGATTGATATTAACGGGAGGTGGCAATTATGGATTGACCCATATTCAAGTTGATCCGGCAAATGGGCAGAACAATACCGGCGCAGCAACTATAACTGTAGGGTATTTGGTCAACTTATAATATAATACGACGCATATTGATTAACAATAATCATGGGTTTACTTAACATTTTATTATTAATATATGCATGATCTTTGTATGGCAAACGAAATCAGAATACAAGAGATTAGATTAGTTTAAATGGCGATGAAGTGTATCTGGCATTTGGTTTGTAATAGTTAAAGTAAATAGTCAATTTTTCTCATAAGCAGTTAGTTTTGGTTTCGGCCTCTGTTTCTACAGAGGCTTATTTTTTAGTAGTTTTTTTCTTTTCAATATTCTCACGAACCCGAGGCCGCATATGGCTCCAATAATGTCGGCAGCTATATCAGTCAAATCGAAACTTCTGTCGGCAGTAAAATACTTCTGAACAAATTCCATTGTAATACCATACATTATTGTTAGTAGAAAGACTGCTATGAACGCCTTTTTTTGCTTCATTTGGTGCTTAAAAAATGGAATACACCACAATACAACTAAAAGACTGAACATACCTATATGTACCCATTTGTCAAAATAGACTATTTCAAAAAAATGCGAGGTCGGTAAATCTGACCCCGGAATTGTTAATAGTATATACGAAATAACGGTCCAGCAAACGGCCGGTAGAAAGATGATGAAATTGTTTTTCAAAGTCGTTTTTTTAAAGCGAAGCTACTGCTCCCTTCTTACTTTTCAGAATTTCTGTGAGACTGAAACCGGAATTTCAGTTGAAAGGCTTTAAAGGATGTATGGTTTTATTCAAATATTTATATTAAATTAAATTAAATGTTAGAAAAAAATAAAAATGTATATTTGTTTTTTGATATTTTTGTCCTCATAATTATATTAAAATTTTTTATTATTCAAAATCAACGGTTATGAGTAAAATTACTTCTAAGCAGATTATCCCTTTTCTCGTATTGCTTGTAATAGCGGTAGCTGGTATTTTTGTGCCTTCTTTGCCCGCATTTAACGATGGAGGAACTTATAATGCCGCTGATATTGCATGGCTTATTGTAGCAACAGCATTGGTTTTCCTTATGACACCCGGTCTGGCCTTTTTTTATGGAGGCATGGTTCATAGAAAAAATGTGCTTTCTACGATGATAAAAAGCGTTGTCGCTGCAGGAGTTGTAAGTGTTTTATGGATTGTGGTTGGATATAGCCTTTGTTTTGGCAAAAGTATTGGAGGTTTTATTGGTGATCCAATGACACATTTGTTTTTTAAAGATGTTGCATCTGGGGCACCCTGGAGTTTGGCGCCAACCATTCCGCTAACTCTATTTGCACTATTTCAATTAATGTTCGCGATAATAACTCCTGGACTTGTTGTAGGTGCGGTTGCTGAACGAATTCGTTTCACCTCTTATGTTTTATTCATTGTATTATTCAGCCTTTTGGTTTATGCGCCTATAGCGCATTGGACATGGAACCCCGACGGCTTCCTTTTCAAATGGGGGGTTCTTGATTTTGCGGGTGGTACTGTTGTTCACATTTCTGCAGGTTGCGCTGCTTTGGCCGGAGCCTTGGTATTGAAAAGGAGAAAAGTTCATATTGACAATAAAGAAATTCCGCCCGCAAATATTCCGTATGTGCTCATTGGTACAGGATTGCTGTGGTTTGGCTGGTTTGGTTTCAACGCTGGTTCTGCCGCTGCGGCAAACGCCCTTTCGGTGTCAGCTTTTGCTACAACAAACACTGCCGCTGCCGCTGCCGGATTGTCCTGGATGTTTTTTGATGCGATGAAGGGTAAAAAGCCATCTGTATTAGGTTTTTGTATTGGTGCTGTTGTGGGACTTGTGGCGATAACTCCAGCTGCCGGATTCGTTGCGATTCCGCAAAGTATATTCATAGGCTTCTTTGCAGCAATTGTTTCCAATGTAGCAGTGTATTATAAGTCCAAATCTAAACTTGATGACGCACTTGATGTATTTCCCTGCCACGGTATTGGTGGAATGGTTGGTATGATTTTGACTGGTATTTTCGCCACTAAATCTGTTAATAGTGCTGGAAATGATGGGCTTTGGTTGGGAAATGTTGATTTCTTTCTTACACAGTTAAAGGCGCTTGTAATCGTTGTTGGATACAGCTTTATAGTTTCTTATGGAATTTTTAAATTTATAAACCTGGTGTTACCAATGCGAGTTAGTGAAACCGATGAGGATCTTGGTTTGGATGCATCTCAGCATGATGAGAAGTACGTTCAGGGTACTTTATTGGTTACTCACAATGGAGCTATGCAGGAGCATTCAGTTGAATAAAAATATATATAATATAAAAAAAAGGGACCAAGGGTCCCTTTTTTTTATATTATGTATCTAAGACGTAGTTATACGATAATATTAAATAAATATTTATGTTAGGTATTTACTAAATTTTACTGTTTTTATGAATATATTTGCTGAATAAATTAAATTTATTAAAAATTATATATATAAAGTTCAATTTGTTTGAATTATCATTCTTTGCATAAGTTTCATGCTTTTGATAATCTTAGGCTTGCTTGCCCTGCGGCTTTACAGTGTGAATAACTGTTTATACCGAATATGAAACCTTAGGATGTTGAGATTTTTTTCTATTGTTTAACTTAAAAATTGAAGTTTCATGCTCAAAAAAATTTATTACCCTGCAGTCTTATTATTATTTTTCATCTCAGCGAATGCGCAGTCTGATTCAACAACTTCGATTTGGCCCAAAATATCCGGCTCAGCGGATGTTTATTACAGGTATAATTTAGCAAATCCAAAAGAGGGTTATAACAATTTAACCAGTTTTACTAATTCTCACAATTCATTCGAACTCGGTATGGTTTCCTTAAAAGCGGAGCACTCCATCGGTAAAGTGGGAATGGTAGCCGATCTTGGCTTTGGGCGCAGGGCAGAAGAGTTTTCCTATAACGATGCCAACACACGGTTAGCAATTAAGCAGCTCTATCTTACTTATGCACCCTCCTCCTCACTGAAGTTTACTTTTGGAAGTTGGGCCACACACGTCGGTTATGAATTGCTCGACGCCTATTTAAACCGCAATTATAGTATGGGTTATATGTTTTCCTATGGCCCATTCTCTCACACCGGAATAAAAGCCGATATCAGCCTAGGCGGAAAGAGTGCTCTGATGCTGGGGGTTGCTAATCCTACTGATTTGAAAAGTGCAACTGGAATGCCTAAAATGATCATCGGCCAATTCGCAACCGGCTCAAAAGACGATAAGTTAAAAGCATATTTCAATTTCCAGGGAGGAAAATATAACGATTCTGCCAAGCTTTTCCAGGGCGACGTTGTTTTAACGTATGCAGTTTCTGATAAGTTCAACGTTGGGTACAATGGAACAGTTCAGTCACGGTCAGCAAAAACTGAAGGAAAATGGTCTTCAGCAAATAGCTGGTGGGGATCTGCATTGTATCTTAATGTTGATCCAACCAGTTTATTTGGACTAACGTTAAGGGGTGAATATTTTAACGACAAAAAAGACGTATTGGGCTTCGACGGCAGCGTATTTGAAACCACACTGTCAGCCAATTTCAGGATTGATAATCTCACCATTATCCCCGAATTCAGGCTTGATAATTCAACACAAGAACTGTTTACAAAGCACTCAGGTGATCCAACAAAATCGACCGGGTCGTTTATCCTGGCCGCAACCTATCATTTCTAAACCTTCAATCATAAAATTTAATGGTTAGTGCCGGCTTTTAGCTGGCACTTTTTTTTCTAACAGCATTTGGCTTCGTGGCATCGTCCCTGCGTTGCAATGACTTCACCCACTGTGCTCCCGGGATCGACTTAAGCAGTGTTTTGATCTGTCATAGATCAAACAGCTCCATTTACAGGCGAACGATGAACGGATTGCGACGCAACGAAGCCGCATAGCGAATTGAAAGCTGGTATCACATAAACTGTCGTCAGTTAGTTTTTTGCAGGAAGGGCGCTGTTCAGTTGTTAAGAAATCTATTTTGAAAACTCAAGATTCTTCGTAGTTTTTAGGCAATAACATTGTTTCTTTGCAGCCGAAATAAGTTGAGCTTATTTTCTGTTTGATACTAAACTGGAATTATAATGGTCTACATCGGCAGAACCGCATTTGAAAATCAAATAAACAAAAATCTACAATGAGCTACATCGCTGACATCCACGCCAGGCAAATTCTTGACAGCCGTGGAAACCCTACAGTTGAAGTTGACGTAATAACCGAAAACGGAATTCTTGGAAGAGCCGCTGTTCCAAGTGGAGCAAGCACCGGCATACATGAAGCGGTCGAGCTTCGTGACGGCGATAAAAGCACCTATGTTGGTAAAGGGGTATTAAATGCAGTTGCCAATGTAAACGACGTGATTGCTGATCAGCTGATTGGCTACCCCGTAAACGAGCAGGCCGGCCTGGATGCGAAATTAATAGAGTTAGACGGCACTGATAATAAAGGTAAGTTAGGAGCTAACGCATTGCTTGCGGTTTCAATGGCTGCAGCTAAAGCCGCTGCACAGGAAGCTAAACTGCCCTTGTTTCGTTACCTGGGAGGTGTTAATGCAACGGTACTGCCAATGCCGCTTATGAACATCCTTAACGGAGGTGTACACGCCGACAATAAAATTGACTACCAGGAATATATGATCGTTCCGGTTGGTGCCGAAACATTCAGCGAGGGATTGAGATGGGGCGTGGAAATTTTCCACCAGTTGAAAAGCGTTTTAAAGAAAAAGGGATATAGCACCAACGTTGGTGATGAGGGCGGTTTTGCGCCGGATATCCAAAGCAACGAAGAAGCCATTGAAACTGTGTTGATGGCTATTGAAGCTGCCGGTTACAAAGTAGGAGAGCAAATTGGTATTGCACTCGATGCGGCAAGCAGCGAAATGTTTAAAGATGGTAAATACAGATTTTATAAGAGTAGCGGTCGGGAAATAAGCAGCGATGAAATGGTTGCATACTGGACTGAATGGGTAAACAAATATCCGATCATTTCCATTGAAGATGGGATGGCCGAAGAAGATTGGGACGGATGGAAAAAATTAACCGACGCCATTGGCAACAAATGCCAGCTTGTTGGTGATGACCTTTTTGTAACAAATACCAAGATTTTGAAACGTGGTATTGATAATGGAATAGCCAACAGCATTCTTATCAAGGTTAACCAGATTGGAACGGTAACCGAAACGATCAATGCCGTACAAATGGCGCAGCATGCAGGTTATACCACCATTATGAGCCACAGAAGCGGTGAAACTGAAGATACTACTATCGCAGACCTGGCCGTGGCACTCAACTGCGGACAAATTAAAACGGGTTCAGCAAGTCGTACAGACCGTATGGCTAAATACAATCAGCTAGTAAGAATCGAGGAAATGCTAGGTGATACCGGTATTTATCCAAAAGGCAAATTTAAATTCGGCAAATAGACGTTATCGCCGAGCATAATGCTCTGCAATAAAATTTCGGATAAAATCGTTGGTTGTTTTGTAGTTTTACAACAACAGCCAACGATTTTTTTATGACGACCTCTTCCCGGATAATTTACGCAGCCACCAATAAATACCTCGTTGCCTCGGTTATTTTCGCCGTAATTATTCTTTTTACCGACCACAATAACCTGTTCGAGCAAATGCAGCGACAGAGTGAATTGAGCGATCTCGCTACAAAAAAAGCGTACTATCAGCAGGAAATAAGCAATACGCGAAAAGAGCTTTCAGATCTCAGCAATAATGCTGCCGCCATAGAAAAGTATGCCCGGGAAAAATTTCTCATGAAAAGAGACAATGAAGATGTGTTTGTCGTATTGCCCCCCTCGCCTGGCTCAAAAAAGTGATCATACGCACAATATAAAAAGTTACTTCCCGTTTTAATCTACGAACACCGATATCCTTAAAAAATTCAATTGGGTGATAAGTCTTGGTTATTTATTAATTATTAAAACCATTATTATGGTTAATTCTACACTTGAGGATATGGTTCTTTACTTGTACAATGACTTAGATGGTCCTAAAAAAATGCAGATGAACAGTGAATTGGATGCTAATTGGGCATTAAAGGAAAAATACCAGGTTATGAAAGAGTCTTATGACCGCCTTAATAAAATGAAATTGTTTTCGCCACGCCGGCAAACGGTAGAGGCTATATTAAAATACGCATCCAGCAAATCTGTTATTAACTCCCGCTAACACCTCCGCGAATCATCCAAAAAACTAAATTCGTGTCAGTTTTACTATATGACACGAAAAGAACGTTACGAAGCAGTTATAAATTATTTCCAGCAAAATGTCCCTGTCGCAGAAACAGAGCTAATTTACGATAACCCTTACCAGTTATTGGTCGCTGTAATTCTCTCAGCTCAGTGTACCGATAAACGGGTTAATATAACCACCCCAGCGATTTTTGAAAAATACCCGGAAGTAAACGATATGTCAAAAGCAACTTTCGACGAATTATTTCCTTACATCAAAAGCATTTCCTATCCGAACAATAAGACAAAACATCTTATAGGCATGGCCCAAAAGCTTGTAAATGAGTTCGGGGGAAAAGTACCTATGACAGTTGATGAACTAATTCAATTGCCAGGCGTTGGAAGAAAGACCGCTAATGTTATCACTTCCGTGGTCGATGCGCAGCCAAACATGGCTGTGGATACACATGTGTTTCGCGTGTCTGCCCGGCTTGGCCTTACAATTAACGCAAAAACGCCGCTAGCCGTAGAAAGGCAATTGGTGCAGTATATACCAACCGGGCTTATTCATAAGGCGCATCATTGGCTTATATTGCATGGCCGCTACACATGCATTGCACGCAATCCCAAATGCGGCGAATGTGGATTAAAAACCGTGTGTAAATATTACCAGGCCCAACAAAAGAAATCCCAAAAAAATACCATTCAGCAATAAAGAAATTTTTGGTCGCCAGCAGTCGTGCGTCGTGGCATCGCCTGTTGCCACGC
>DLKC01000054.1 GCA_002478885.1 Chitinophagaceae bacterium UBA7600 | reverse complement strand
CGTTCGAGGCTTGCCGCAGGGCCGGGAGTGTTGCTGTGTCTGCCCGGCAACTGAAGCCGATTGAAAAACTGATGTTGAAGTTAACGACCAAAAGCCAAATTCAAAAACGTCCAGCCCGGACTGAAGATGGCATGTCGCTGAAGATGATGTTACAGTGTCATGCCTCAATGACGCCAGACCCAATGTTACCTGCCACTTTTCAATGTGTCCACATAAGAGTGAATCATTTTATACTGCCATTTGCCATTGTTGCCAACATAAAATTCTTTATCATACGATTTTAATGTGTCAGCAGATAAATATTGTTCATGAACTAAAATGTTTCCATTTTGCCTTGATTTTTCAGTCAGTATTGAAGCATGAATTTTGTTTCTACGACAAGTGTCCCAAAGGCTTTCTGGATAGTCACCATGAAATTTATATTTAAGTACTGTGTCCATTACTTCGTTGAAGTCGGTTATTGTTACAACTGTCAAACCAAGGTTTTTTGATAAATTATCAACGTAAGGATGGTCTTCAAGTTTTGTGTCAAAAGTAATTGGCAACTCGTCCTCTGCAGAATTGCCACAAATTTTCCAGGTTGTCTCAATAATTAAGGTGTCGGTTTTTACAAATGGAATCTTGATAGTGTTTAATATCTGTGTCCTGAGAAGAGTTGTGTCCTTTATTTGTGTTCTCCCAAAAATTGTGTCGCCCAATTTATTTGCTTTGAAAAATAGAAGAACCGCAATAACAAGTAATGTCAAACTGATTGTTGATATGGTAACTATACGCTTCATTAAAGTGGCTGCCAACGGGCAGGGCTTTATGCAGGTTGGGAATAGCATTCCTACCGCCTGGCTTGGCCACAAACGACCCGATTAGCTGAAGCCAAATTACTGCTGCCGGGCCAGAATTCCAACAGCTGATTGGCCATACTCTTCATCCCAACTTTTGCAAAGGCGATGGTAGCTGCAGATTTACCACTGTCCTTTTATTAAGGTCTTATTTGTGATTATGTCAAAGCCGAAAAACCCTTTTTCCACTTCAATAAACACGGTGTTATATTTTTCAATTTCTGTCCCACAAGGAAAAACCAATTCTTTTTCATTGTTCATATAATTAATATGAACGTAAGGATCTCCGCAACTTCTGCTCGACTTTGCTAAGTGTCCATATTTAGTTATGCTTGTAGTTAGCACATTCTTTTTATGATCAGTGAAATTTTGATTTGTCCACATAAACAGGAATAGCAAAATTCCGCCAAATGAAGCTATGTTGTAAAAATAATGCCAGAATAGTCCTGTGCGACCAGGTGAATAAGGGTTAAAACAGTATATATTAAAAGTCTTTTTGAAAAGTGGTGTAGTTATTAAACTCGGTAAAATCCATATTGATAGAGTAGTATAGAGTGGAATAAATGTCTCTCTGTAAATATTAATTTCCCAAACTGTTAAAGAGACTCCAATAATAAATATTCCAGCAAGTAAATTGCTTTTAAAATTGTAATAAGGATATTTTTCTTTAAACTCTTTTAAAAGTTGTTGTCTGTAACTAAGAGGCTTGTTAGAATGGATTCTTTTATGTTTTCTATTCATTTGAGGTGCGTAAAATTAAATTGCAGCTAACGGTTAACAGCTTTGTGAAGGCAGGCATTTATGTTATGTCGCCTCACTTACTTGTTGCTGATCAATAAAGATAAATTGTTGATGTTAAATTCATCCGCCCTGCTTTTAGAAAGCTGCTGTTAGCCGCACCTTAGCAAATTGAAAAGTTTCAATTTGTCTCTACTGAACTTATTTAAGAAAATTCCGTATGAGTTTTTCTGTTTCCACGGAGTTTGTTAAGAACACGTAATGATCAGCACCGGATATTTCTTTTACAATCCCATTGGGAATTTCGCTTGTAAACCTGCTAATCTCCTGCGTATAATATTTTTCCCATGCAGGCATAAACTCTGTAACCGCCTTTCTTTGATTTGCGGAATCCATATAAGGATATGAGGGAAACCATTGTTGGGCCGTATTGCGCTGCCCGTAAATGGCCATAGCAGGGCATTTGACGGCTTTGTAGTTCGGCACCCGCACACCTTGTAATATGGCCGCATAAATCCAGCCTGGTGTTTTGTCTTGTACAAGGGCCCCGTCTGGCGACAATATTGATTGTACCCTCAACTCGTCTTCAGGGAATACGAACCCTCTTATTCTCTTTAGGTAACCATTATAATGACTAAGAGAAGTGGTGTCATCTTTTTGTGTTGGCGGAAACTCAAGAAGGGGAAGATTGCCTATGCTTGTGTGGTCATAGGCTGCATCAAAATAAATGACTTTCTCAACTTTATCAGGATACAGCGTAGCAAATGCCGTTAATTCATCACCTGCAATAGAGTGCCCGATCAAAATAACTTGCTTTAGGTGTAAGGCTTCTGTCACAGCCAAGATGTCTTTCGCTAAAGTGTCGACCGCATAGCCGCCAGCTGTTTGCTCAGAAGCACCAAACCCTCGCCTACTCAGGCCATAAACATGAAACTTGTCTGTGAGTCTTGGAGCGAAATCGTCATACACATGTGCAGAATTACCCAGTCCTGTCAAGAACAAAATAGCTCTTCCCTTACCGCCCCAATCCAATAATTCTAACTGATTACCTGTACTTCCAACAAGGCTCTTTACCTGATGCGTTGTTTGTCCATAAACACATAGTTGAAAAGAGAAAACAGTTGTCAATGCAAATAAGTAAAGTTTTGGCTGCCTCATAAAAGTCAATTTATCGTAATGAAATTAATTTGCGGCTAACGTCGAAGCATTGATGTTGTGGCGGCATTCAGCGTAATGTCAGCCGGGAGCAAATGCTGGTTAAAGATAAAGAGTTGAAGGTTTATTCTGAAGCTTCCTGTTTAACGCCCGGACCGAACCAAAGCTCATAGATTGGCGCTGCTGAAGCGTGTTGTCTGTCCGCCGACATAACACAAATGTAGTGTTGAACTAAACCTACGGTAG